>JASGEM010000051.1:0-12871 GCA_049841235.1 Propionicimonas sp.
GCGGGCGGCTACTTGGGACCCCGCCGGCCCGAGTCTTTCCGGGTGTAGCGCCGGGTGGCGTGGTCGACGTGCCCTACGCTGAAACCACAACGGTCAGCGGCCGCAGGGCATCAGGCAAGGGAGAGCAGGTATGAGCAAAGCCAAACCCGCCCCCACCGTGCCGCCGGCGCCGCCGGATGCGTTCTCCCGGGCCCGCCCGATGCCGCTGTACGAGCAGATCGCGGAGCACATCTCGTCCTTGATCGGTACCGGGATGCTGCCCAACGGCTGCCGGCTACCGTCCGAAGGCGAGTTGGCAGAGCGACTGGGCGTCGCCCGCGGCACAGTGCGTCGGGCCGTGGAGGAACTGATCCACCGAGGGCTGATCAAACGGGCTCACGGCGTGGGGACCTTCGTGTCGATCTCGGATCGGCAATTGCCCGGCGACAGCGGTCTGGGGCCGCTGCGCTCGACCGGCGAACGGCTGCAGGATGCCGGGATCAGCTTCGACAACGTGCTGTTGGAGCGCAAGATCGTCGAACAGTCGCCGCCGATCGGTCCGTTCCAGGCTGCGCGGGCGTTGTACATCCGGCGGCTGCGAGTGCTCTTCGACGGCCCCGCCAGCGTGACCGAGACACTCCTCAGCCTGGATCTGCTGCCTGGGCTGGATCAGGTGGCGGACGACGAGTTCGCGACAGGTTCGCTCCACGCGCTGCTCAGGACGCGGTTCGGGGTCGACTTCAGCCGTACCGAGCGTTTCTTCAGTGCCGAGACCGCCTCTGCGGATGTGGCCGGGCTGCTGGACGTCCCGGAGGGCACGGCGCTGTTGGGGCACGAGGATTTCAACTTCACCGCAGCACGAGACTGTATCGAATACTCTCAGTCGCGGGTGCGTACCGATCGTCACAAATACGCGGTTGTGATGCATGATGACGGCAGTCGGTAATCCTGCTCGGATCGCGATATCCATTCCCTTCCAATGCCGTTGGCGATAGGCTTTGGGTATGACGCTGCCGCAGATCGAGTTGAATGATGGACACCTGATTCCGCAACTAGGCTTCGGAGTTTTTCTGGTCGGGCCGGAAGAAACCGAACGAATCGTTACCGAGGCGCTGGAGGCTGGTTATCGTCATATCGATACCGCTGCTTTTTACGACAATGAAGCGGGTGTCGGCCGGGCGATCGCAGCCAGCGGGATCCCGAGGTCGGAACTCTTCGTCACCACCAAGATGTGGTTCGACCGGCAGGCGGGGGCCGAGCCGCTGACGGCCATCGAAGAGAGCCTGGACAAGCTCGGGCTGGAGTACGTCGATCTCTACCTCAATCACTGGCCGGCGGCTCGGCATGGCCACTACGTCAACGCCTGGGAGCGCATGCTGACGATGCGCGAGGCCGGGTTGGCCAGGAGCGTTGGTGTCTCGAACCACCTTCCGGAGCACCTGGAGGCGTTGATCGCGGCGACTGGAGTTGCCCCGGCGGCAGATCAGATCGAGTTGCATCCCGCCTATCAGCAACGGGCCTGTGTCGAGTTCGCCGCAGCGCACCGGATCGTGGTGCAGGCCTGGGGCCCGCTGGGCCAGGGCAAGTATCCGCTCTTCACCGAACCTCCGGTGGTCGCTGCTGCGGCAGCCCATGGCAAGTCGCCGGCCCAGGTGGTGCTGCGCTGGCATGTCCAGCAGGGTTTCGTGGTTTTCCCGAAATCTACCAGGCCCGAACGCATGCGGGAGAACCTCGGTATTTTCGATTTCGAGTTGACGACATCGGAAATGGCTGCGATTACTGCGCTGGAACGCGGGCAGCGAGTGTCATCTCATCCGGACGAAGTGTTCTAGTTCGTCACCGGAAGTTTCGATAGTTGATGGGAAATGGGAGTGGTGGCGTCGCCCAGTTCCCGATAGAGCTGGAATAGCTCGGCATAGCATTTGGTGCGGCGCGGGTCGGGAGTGAAGATCCTGGCCTGACCCGCCACCCCGGTCGGTACCGCGCCGGCGAGCATGGCGGTACCGACGGCGGCGGCGTGCGGGTTGGTGTCCACCCGGATCTCAACCGCCGCGATGTCTGCCACCACCTGCATCAGCAGCGCGCTCGCGGTGCCGCCTCCCGTCGCCAGGATGGAGGCCGGGCGGCGATCGCCGAGCTGATCCAGGATGTGGCGCAGGCTGTACCCGATGGCCTCCAGGGCAGCGCGGTAGAGGTGCCCGACTCCGTGGGAGAGATCCAGGCCACTGATCACCCCGCGCAGGCGGGGGTCGTCGAGCGGCGACCGCTCACCGGCGAAGTAGGGCAGCAGCAGTACTCCGTCGCTACCGGCCGGTACCCGCGTGGCGGCCTGCTCCAGTTGACCGAACTCCAGGTCTCCGGCGAGTTGCCGCACCCAGTTCAGCAGGGAACCGGCGGAGGCGGTCACACCGCCCAGATACCACTGTCCCGGCAGCGGGGCCGGCGAGTTCTGCAGGCCAGGCACGCTCACCGCGCCGGTCGTGGCCAGGTTCACCGACAAGGTGGAACCGAAGACCACGACGGTGTCCCCGGGTTCGGTGGCACCGGTGCCCAGCACCTGCGCGGCGTAATCGATCGTGCCGGCATGGACGGCTGTGCCGGCGGGTAGCCCGACGGTGTCGGCAGCCTGGGGCTGCAGCACTCCCACCACGGCGCTGGGCTCGACCAGATCGGGCCACTCCAGAGTGGGAAACCAGCGCTGCTGTTCGGCCGGGATCCACCGGGTACCCGCGTCATCGACCAGCGGATCCCACCAGCTCGCCGAGACCCGGTCGAGCTGGTAGGCACCACTGAGCCGGTAGGCGACGTAGCTGTGCGAAGTGAAGACCCGTCGTGCCCGTTGCCACAGGTCGGGTTCGACATCCCTGATCCACAGCAACTTCGGCCCCACCGACTGGGTGGTCAGCCGGGCTGCCCGGGGGTCTGAGGTGTCCAGCGCCCGCCTCATCTGCTCGATCTGGGCCAGGTTGCGGGTATCGATGGCGTACAGGATCGCCGGACGTAGCGAGCGACCGGCGGCATCGGTCACCAGAGCGCAGGGCCCCAGCCCGCTGACGGCGATACCGGCCACGTTCGCGGCATCCTCCCGGCACAGTTCCCGCAGCAGCGAGACCGTCGGTTCCCACCAGGTCGCCTCCGGATCGTGCTCCGCCAGCCCGGGGCCGGGGTGAGACGGGCGGTGACTCCGCGTCGCCACCCGGAGCACCCGGCCGGCCCGATCAGTGAGGACGGCCTTGGTGCCCGAGGTTCCGATGTCGATCCCGACCAGCAACGATGGGCTTGCCATGACAGACATCTCAGCAGATCACAGCCACCTTGATGGCATCTCCGGAGGAGGCTTGAGCCAGCGCCTGATCCAGTTGCGCCAGGCCGAACCTATCGGTGACGTAGTCGTCCAGCGCTATCCTCCCCGACTGGATCAGCTCCACTGCGGTGCGGTAGTCCGCCAGGGTGGCGCCGGAGTTGCCGATCACGTCGAGCTGGCGGTAGTGAATGGTGTTCAGCGCGAGGCTTCCGACTCCGTCGCCACCGAAGCCGGCGAACAGGTTGACCACGCCGCCCTTGCGGGTGAGCTCCACGGCCAGGTCGGCCAATGGGGCATAGCCGATGCAGACCAAGGCCACGTCCACGCCGTGGCCACCGGTGTGGGCAGCCACCACCTCGGCCAGCGACTCGTTGACCGGATCGACGCAGATCTGAACCCCTCGGGAGGCCGCGAACTCCCGCCGTGATGCCGACGGCTCGGAGATGATCACCTTCGCGCCGGTGAGCAGCGCCAGGTCGGCGTGCAGCAAGCCGATCGGCCCGCCGCCGATGATCAGCACGATGCTGCCCGCCTCGATCCGGGAGCGGACGTGGCCGTGGTAGACGCAGGCCAGCGGTTCGGCCAGTGCACTGATCTCCGGAGCGATCGCGGGGTCATTGGCGACCACCAGTCCAGCCGACACCCCCGGCGCGGGGATCACCACATACTCGGCCAACGCTCCGGGGATGCCGTAGCCGAAGACCTCCATCCGGTCACACAGATTGGTCAGCCCGTTCTGGCAGAAGTCGCACTCGCCGCAGTGGAACCACGGGGCCAGGGAAACCCGCTGGCCGACCTGGTAGCCGGAGACACCCTCGCCGACCGCGGCCACCTCGGCGGCCACCTCGTGGCCGATGGTCGCCGGCCAGATCACCCCGCCGGTCTTCTCACCCTTCCAGACCCGCACATCCGAGCCGCACAGGGTGACAGCACGAACCCGCAGTACCAGTTCGCCTTCGGCTGGTTGAGGAATGTCGACCTGGTGCAGCACGAGTTCCAGCGGCTTGGGGAACACGGTCTTGAGCATGCGAGCCTTTCTTTTGCTGCCGGGGAGTGCCCCGGCTGACGGTCAGTGGTCGGATCCGAGTTCGAACCCGTGAATCAAGCGGCGTTGGGCCAGCCAGCCGACGATGATCGTCGGCACGGAGGCCAGCACTGTGATCGCGGCCAGCTTGGCCAGGAACAGGCCGCGGTTGGATTGGAAGCCGGAGAGGTAGACCGGCAGGGTGGCGGCGTCCGTGGCGGTCAGGCTGACCCCCAGGAAGAACTCGTTCCAGGTGAAGATGGAGACCAGTGCCGCGGTCGCCGCCACGCTGGGCGCGGTCAGCGGCAGCGCAATGCTCACCATCTCGCGGATGCTGCCGGCTCCGTCCAGCCGTGCCGCCTCGATCACCGAAGGTGACACCTCCAGCAGGTAGGCGCGCAGCAACCAGACGGCGATCGGCAGGTTCATGCCGGTGTAGAGCACGATCAGCAGCAGCCGGGTGTCGAGGATCCCGAGGCTGAGCGCGATGATGAAGAGCGGGACGACGATGCCCCCCACCGGCATCAGCCGGCTGGTGAGCAGGAAGAACAGGATGTCCCGCCAGGAGCGCAACGCCGGCCGCACCGCGAGCGCGTAGGCCAGCGGGAAGGCGATCGCGATCACGGCGACCGTGGTGATGACGGTGATCACCACCGAGTTCAGCAGGTAGTGCATCAGATCGTCGCCGATCACATCGAGATAGTTCTGCAGGGTGGGTACGAACTGGATCGTGGGTGGGTTGCGGACGGCGTCCATCTCGGTCTTGAAGCTGTTGAGCACGGTCCATCCGAACGGTGCGACCAGAATGAGCACCACCAGCCACATCCCGGCCACGGCAAAGGCGGTCCTCAGCCGGGCGCCGAGCGTCCGTGATCGGATCATCACCGACCACCTCCGGACTGGAACGAGCGGGTGACGGTGCGCAGCGCCACCATCGCGATCGGGATCGTGACCACGACGATGATCACGCCCATCGCCGAGGAGAGCCCGACGTCGAAACCGCGGAAGGCGGTGTTGTAGAGCAGGTACGGAATCGTCATGGTCGCGGTCCCCGGGCCACCCTGGGTCATCAGCACGATCGGATCGATCAACTGGGAGATGAAGATCGCGCTCAACAGGCCCGCGATCTCGATGTACGGCCGTAGATGCGGCAGGACGCAGTAGCGGAAGCTCTGCCAACGATTCGCGCCATCCAGTTTGGCTGCCTCCAGAACCGAGGCGTTCTGGCTCTGCAGTCCGGCCAGGATGATGATCATCGCGAACGGTACCCACTGCCAGGCCGATACCAGGATCACCGAGAGCAGAGGCTGTTGGGTCAGCCAATCGACCGGGGGAATGCCGAACAGACCCAGCACCGCGTTGAGCAAGCCGAAGGTCGGGTGCAGGATCGAGTTCTTCCACATCAGCGCCGATGCTGCTGCTGGTACCAGGAAGGGGATGAACGCCAAGGTGCGGGCGATCCCGCGGCTGGGCAGCTTGGCGTTCACCAGCGAGGCCAGCGCAAGGCCGCCGACCAGCACGATGGTCAACGCGATGACGGTGATCAGGATCGAGTTCACCACCGCGGGCCAGAAGGCGCCGATGGTGAAGACGGTGAAGTAGTTCTCCAGCCCGATGAATGCCCGTTGCCCTGGCTGGGTGAGATTCCACCGCTGGAAGCTGTACCAGATCGTGACCAGGAAGGGCACCTGGGTGATCAGGATCAGCAGGCCCAGCGTGACCACGATGAAGACCCGCAGCGGGTGATCGAGGATCCGCTTCTCCTCAGTGGCCGCGGAGGTGGGACGGCGTCGGCCGCGTTCCTCCCGGCCGGGATGGGTCGGGAGGAACGCGGAGGCAGGCTGAGCCGACATCATCCCTTCCACATGCCGCTTTGGCGCATCGCGGCCTCGGCGGCCGCCTGGGCGGCCTTGGCCGCCTCGGCCGCAGAGGTCTTGTTGGCGACCGCAGCGGTGAGCGGAGCGGTCATCTGAAGGTTGAAGTCCCACCAGTTGGGGTGATCGAAGTAGGAGACCGGACGCCCGGGTGCCGTCGGCTTCAGGATGACCTCCGAATCCGGCGCGCTACCCAGCTCGAAGGACTTCAGCGTGACCTTCGCGTTCGGCGTCGCCTTGAGGTACTCCGGGATGTCGTACAAAGACTGACGGGTGCCCGGCGGAACGGTCGCCCAGCCGGAATCCTCCGCGACCACCTTCAGGTAGTCCAGTGAGGTGGCCCACGACAGGAACCGCCAGGTTGCCTCCTTCTTCTTCGACGAGGAGAGGATGGACAGCGCCCAGGACCAGAAGTTGCCGCCGAAGTCGGTCTGCTTGTGCGGTGCCAGGGCGTAGCCGAGCTTGCCGGCGACGGTGCTCTGGCTGGGATCCTCCAACGTCGCGCCGGCCACGGTGGAGTCGATCCAGAACACCGACTGGCCCTGACCCATCGAAGCCAGCGACTCGGTGTAGCCGGCGGTGGCCACGCTGGGCTGCCCGGTCTCCTGCAACAACGAGACGTAGTCGGTGATCGCCTGCAGAGTCGGCTCCTCCAGCAGCGTCGGAGCCCAGTCCGGGGCGACGATGCGTCCGCCATAGGTGGAGACCATCGGCAGCAGCGGCGTCAGGATCTCGCCCGCGATGCCGCGCATCGTCGTGCCGGTGAGGGTCTTGCCCTCGAACTGGGTGCCATGCACCTCGCGGGCCAGGTTCAGCATGTCCGGCCAGGCCGGGGCCTCCGGCACCGTGATGCCCAGCTTCGACAGCACATCCTGGCGGTACATCAGGCAGGCCGATTCGGCGTAGATCGGAGCGCCGTACAGTTTGTTGTCGGCCGACAGGTACGACCTGGTCATCGGCATCAGATCGTCCAATTGGTAGGCAGAGTCGGCGGCCGCCATCTGCTCCAGGGGTTCCAGCCAGCCGTTCTGCGTCCACACCGCGATCTCGTAGGGCCCGATGACGACCGCGTCGAACTCGCCAGCCCCGGTGGAGACGTCGCGGGTCACCCGCTGCCGCAGCTCGGTCTCCGGCAGCGTCAAGAAGGTGATCGACAGATCGGGGTTGGCCTTCTCGAAGACGCTCTTGGTGTGCTTCTCCAAGGTGGTGGTCAGTGGATTGGCCACGTTCGCGATGGTGATCGTGGTCTTGCCGCCCGCTGTGGGAGAAGAAGGGGAGGCGCAACTGGCCAGTGTGGGGCCCAGGGCAGCTGCGCCACCCAGGGCGAGGGCACCGCGAAGCAGATTGCGGCGGCCGGTCACGTACGACGAGATGGCGTCCAAGGGGCTGGTATCTGAGGACATCGAAGACTCCTGTGTCTGGTGAATGGTTGACGTGGGATGGGGGCCAGGGCGGATCAGCTCTGGTCGGCTTGACGGAACAGTTCCTTGGCTTGGGCCGCGTCGCGGTCATAGACCGCCGCGCGCAATCCGGCGATCGCGGTATCCATATCGGGACGACCCCACACATTGCGCCCGATGGCGACGCCGGCGGCACCGGCGTTCATCCACGCCACGATCGTCTCACCGATATCGCCGCCGGCCTGCTGCGCGCCGCCCAGCACCAGTACCGGGACACCGGCGTTGGCGACGATCTCAGCCAGGACATCGGGGTGGCTGGGGGCCGGGAGCTTCAAGATGGTGGCGCCCAGTTCGATCGACTGACGGGCCGCGTGGCGGATCATCTGATCGGTGACCCCGCCCTCCAGGTATTCACCCCAGAAGGCCGGTTCGATGACGAAGGGCAGCCCCAGCGCATCGCATTCCTCGGCGGTGGAGCCCAGCAGCGAGGTGGCATCGGCCAGCTTCTTGCTGTCGCCCATCCCCAGCGGCAGGATCATCTTGGCCGCCACCGCGCCGTAGCGCAGGGCGGTGGCCGGGCTGATCGCCCGGCGGTGGTGGGTGAGGAAGCCCTCGGCGCCCGGCAGCGGCCCCCAGGTGCCGCCGTCCAGGGTGGCGATGATCCGGGGAGCGCCGGGATGTGCGAGCAGGGGAGCGAGCTGTCGTAGCAGGCCCGGGCCGATCAGGATTCCATCGATCTGAGCCTTGGCCATCCGGGCAATGATGTCGGGCGCGTTCTCCCCGCCCGGTACCTCGCCGTTGTAGCCGTGATCGAAGGCCACCACGATGGAGGTGCCGTGTGTGGGGTTGAGCAACTGGTTGATGCGAAGCGCCGTCCCGCTCATGTGACTCCCTTTGGTCCAGTAAGTGAACATCTATGGATATCTAATAGGTTGGCCACGTGTTGCGCAAGGGTTTTGGAGGGCGAGTTTGCCCCGGTTCGGCGCGAGGTGCGGGTTCGTGAATGGGGCGGTACGGTTGCTTCCGTCGCAGCGCCGCCGAGGTCGGTGGCTGCGGCGCGGCGGGGTTTTGACGCTCGGCTGGGCGATCAAGTAATCTTGACCGTCGTGTTCGGGTGACCGAACCATGCGTGCGTGCGCCGCTCCCGGCTTGCTATTGCTGGTGGCGCTCGGCGCGCGCCGCCAAAACGTCAACGGAAAGAGATACCAGCCGGTGCCCACTATCCAGCAGTTGGTCCGCAAGGGCCGTGCTGACAAGGTCAGCAAGTCCAAGACGCCCGCGCTCAAGGGCTCGCCCCAGCGTCGCGGGGTGTGCACCCGCGTCTACACCACCACGCCGAAGAAGCCGAACTCCGCGCTGCGCAAGGTCGCTCGCGTCCGGCTCTCCTCGCAGGTCGAGGTGACCGCCTACATCCCCGGTGTGGGTCACAACCTGCAGGAGCACTCGATGGTGCTGGTGCGCGGCGGCCGCGTGAAGGACCTGCCGGGCGTGCGCTACAAGATCATCCGCGGCTCCCTGGACACCCAGGGCGTGAAGAACCGCAAGCAGGCCCGCAGCCGCTACGGTGCGAAGAAGGAGAAGTAATGCCTCGTAAGGGCCCCGCCCCGAAGCGTCCCGTGGTCGTCGACCCGGTCTATGGTTCGCCGATCGTCTCCCAGCTGGTGAGCAAGATCCTGCTCGACGGCAAGAAGACCGTGGCGCAGAGCATCGTCTACGACGCGCTGGAAGGCACCCGTGCCAAGACCGGCGTCGATCCCGTCCAGACCCTGAAGAAGGCGTTGGACAACATCCGCCCCGCCCTGGAGGTCAAGAGCCGTCGTGTCGGTGGCGCCACCTATCAGGTGCCGGTGGAGGTCAAGCCCGGCCGCGCCAACACCCTGGCTCTGCGCTGGCTGGTCACCTTCTCGCGGCAGCGCCGTGAGAAGACCATGACCGAGCGGCTGATGAACGAGTTGCTGGACGCCTCCAACGGCCTCGGCGCCTCCGTGAAACGGCGCGAGGACACCCACAAGATGGCCGAGGCCAACCGCGCCTTCGCTCACTACCGCTGGTGACTCCGGCTTCTTTCTGACTTTTCCTCAGGGCACGGTGTGACGCCGTGCCCTGACCCCTGACAAGACTTGCAATCGACTGGAAGGCTGACCCCTCGTGGCCATCGACATCACCACGGATCTCGCCAAGGTCCGTAATCTCGGCATCATGGCCCACATCGACGCGGGCAAGACCACCACCACCGAGCGCATCCTGTTCTACACCGGCATCAACTACAAGATCGGCGAGGTGCACGACGGCGCCGCGACGATGGACTGGATGGAGCAGGAGCAGGAACGGGGCATCACGATCACCTCGGCCGCCACCACCTGTTACTGGAAGGGCTACCAGCTCAACATCATCGACACCCCCGGGCACGTCGACTTCACCGTCGAGGTGGAGCGCAACCTGCGGGTGCTCGACGGCGCGGTCGCCGTCTTCGACGGTGTGGCGGGTGTCGAGCCGCAGTCGCAGACGGTCTGGCGCCAGGCCGACAAGTACGGCGTGCCGCGGATCTGCTACATCAACAAGCTGGACCGTACCGGTGCCTCCTTCGACTACTGCGTGAAGACCATCCGGGAGCGGCTGAACGCCACCCCGCTGATCATCCAGCTGCCGATCGGCGCCGAGGCCAGCTTCATCGGTGTGGTCGACCTGGTCGGGATGCGTGCGCTCACCTGGCGCGGCGAGACCAAGGTCGGCGAGGACTATGAGGTCGAGGATATCCCGGCCGACCTGGCCGATCGGGCCGCCGAGGCTCGCGAGGAGCTCGTCCACGCCCTGGCCGAGCTGGACGATGAGTTCGGCGAGCTCTGGCTCGAGGTCGAGGACGAGGGCCGCGACTTCACCGTCAACGAGTTGCAGGCCGCCATCCGCCGGGTGGTGCTGGCCAGCAAGGGCAACGCGGTGGTGTGCGGCACCTCCTTCAAGAACAAGGGCGTGCAGCCACTGCTGGACGCCATGGTCGCCTACCTGCCGGCGCCGACCGACATCCCCGCGATCGAGGGCTTCAAGCCCGGTCACCCGGAGGAGATCATCGAGCGGCATCCGTCCAACGACGACCCGCTGGCGATGCTCGCCTTCAAGATCGCGGCCGACCCGCACCTGGGCAAGCTGACCTACATCCGCGTCTACTCCGGCGTGCTGAAGGCCGGCTCGCAGGTGATCAACTCCACCAAGGGCCGCAAGGAGCGGATCGGCAAGATCTACCAGATGCACGCCAACAAGCGCGAGGAGATCGAGTCGATCGGCGCAGGCATGATCGTGGCGGTGATGGGCCTGAAGGACACCACCACAGGTGAAACGCTGTGCGACCCGCAGAACCAGGTCGTGCTGGAGTCGATGGACTTCCCGAACCCGGTCATCGAGCAGGCGATCGAGCCGAAGACGAAGTCCGACCAGGAGCGGTTGTCGACCGCCATCCAGCGGCTCGCCGAGGAGGATCCGACCTTCCAGGTGCATACCGACGAGGAGACCGGTCAGACCATCATCGCCGGCATGGGCGAACTCCACCTGGAGATCCTGATCGACCGGATGAAGCGCGAGTTCCGCGTCGAGGCCAACATCGGCAAGCCGCAGGTGGCCTACCGCGAGACGCTGCGCCGGACGGTGGAGAAGGCCGAGTACACCCACAAGAAGCAGTCGGGCGGTTCGGGCCAGTACGGCAAGGTGATCATCTCCCTGGAGCCGCTGGAGCCGGGTGCGGGCTACGAGTTCGTCAACGCCGTCACCGGTGGCCGGATCCCGCGGGAGTACATTCCGGCCGTCGACCAGGGCGTCAAGGAGGCGATGGCCTTCGGGCCGCTGGCCGGCTACCCGGTGGAGGACATCAAGGTCACCCTGCTTGACGGTGCCTACCATGATGTCGACTCCTCCGAACTGGCCTTCAAGATCGCCGGCTCGATGGTCTTCAAGGAGGCTGCCCGCAAGGCCGATCCGGCGCTGCTGGAGCCGCTGATGGCGGTCGAGGTGACCACCCCGGAGGAGTACCTCGGCACCGTGATCGGCGATATCAACAGCCGTCGTGGCCAGGTGCAGGGGATGGACGAGGCGCACGGCAACCAGGTCGTACGGGCGCTGGTCCCGCTGTCGGAGATGTTCGGCTATGTCGGCGATCTGCGCAGCAAGACCTCGGGGCAGGCGTCCTACGCGATGGAGTTCCACTCCTACGGCGAATGCCCCAAGACGGTGGCGGAGGAGATCATCGCCAAGGGTCGCGGTGGGGCGTAAGCCTCAAAGTTGACTCGCACCCGTCAGTAGACAAGACTTGGTCGGGTCCGCCCGAAAGCGGATCGTGACCATGCAGTCAGACAACCAACACACCGCCTCGCGGCAAGCGCGTGGCGAACATCCGAGAAGGAGCCCAAGTGGCAAAGGCCAAGTTCGAGCGGACTAAGCCGCACTGTAACATCGGCACCATCGGGCACATCGACCACGGCAAGACCACTCTGACCGCGGCGATTACGAAGGTGCTCCACGACCGTTACCCCGACCTCAACGCGGTTTCGGCGTTCGACCAGATCGACAAGGCGCCCGAAGAGCGTCAGCGTGGTATCACGATCTCGATCGCTCACGTCGAGTACCAGACCGAGAAGCGTCACTACGCTCACGTTGACTGCCCGGGTCACGCCGACTACGTCAAGAACATGATCACCGGTGCCGCCCAGATGGACGGCGCGATCCTGGTTGTGGCCGCTACCGACGGCCCGATGCCGCAGACCCGCGAGCACGTGCTGCTCGCCCGTCAGGTCGGCGTGCCGGCGATCGTCGTCGCGCTGAACAAGTGCGACATGGTCGACGACGAGGAACTCATCGAGCTGGTCGAGCTCGAGGTACGCGAGCTGCTCTCCGCCCAGGAGTTCGATGGCGACAACTGCCCGATCGTTCGCGTTGCCGCCTTCCCGGCGATGAACGGCGACGAGAAGTGGTCCGACGCCATCGTCGAGCTCATGGATGCCGTGGACGAGTACATCCCGCAGCCGGAGCGCGAGACCGACAAGCCGTTCCTGATGCCGATCGAGGATGTGTTCACCATCACCGGTCGTGGCACCGTGGTGACCGGCCGTATCGAGCGTGGCATCGTCCGGACCGGCGAGACCGTGGACATCATCGGCATCGCCGACAAGAAGCAGTCCACCACCATCACCGGTGTGGAGATGTTCCGCAAGATCCTCGACGAGGGTCGCGCGGGCGAGAACGTCGGCCTGCTGCTGCGTGGCACCAAGAAGGACGAGGTTGAGCGCGGCATGGTCGTGATCAA
>JASGEM010000052.1:0-28473 GCA_049841235.1 Propionicimonas sp.
CCCTCGCCGCGGCTTAATAGCAAAAAACCTTTTTTTTTGTTTTTGTGCCACGTGGGGGTTCCGGGGGGGGGGCCGCGCAACCCCACTCAAATCCAGCGAGCACGCAAAGGAGCGTGGCCTCATGAGCACGGAAGCTTCGCACGTGATTGGCGGCCGCGGATGAAGCGGCCCAACCTCGGCTCCACCGAGCTGTCCCCGACGAGATCGGGCAGTCGGCCGGCTAGGAGGGGGCCGTGGAAGCAGCGGCTGGTTCCCTGGGCCTACCTTGGGCCCGGAATGATCCTGATCGTCCTCATCATGGCGATCCCTATCGTTCAGGGCTTCATCTACAGCGCGATGCAGTACAACCTGGCATCGCCCAGCCCGCCGCGGTTCATCGGAGTCGACAATTATCTCAGCCTCTTTGCCGACGAGAAGTTCGTCCAGGCCTTCTGGCAGACGGTCGCCTTCGTCACGTTCGCGCTGGCGTTCGAGTTCGTGCTGGGATTCTTCTTCGCGTTGCTCTTCCGCCAGGACTTCAAGGGCAAGTACCTGGTGCTCGGGGCGGCGCTGTTGCCATGGATGATGCCGCAGTCGGTCACGGCCTTCATGTGGGCCTGGATCCTCAATGGCACCTCGGGCGTCGTCAACGGCATCCTGCTGGAACTCGGCCTCATCTCGCGCAGTATCGAATGGCTCAGCACTCCCGGGCTCACCCTCGGGGTGCTGATCTTCATCGACATCTGGACCTTCACCCCCTTCGTCATGCTGGTCCTCTACGCCGGGCTCCAGGGCATTCCCCAGGATTTGTACGAGGCTGCCACGATCGACGGTGCAGGCGTGGTGCAGCGCACCTGGCACGTGACAATCCCGATGCTGAAGTCCGCGGCCAGCGTCGCCTTCCTGATGCGGTCGATGATGGCGATCCGGACCTTCGACTCGGTGTGGATCATCACCAGGGGCGGACCGGCGGGGACAACCGAACTGCTCGGCACCTACGCCTACAAGAAGGGCATGGTTGGCTTCAACCTTGGCATGGGGTCGGCGGCGGCCAGCGTCGTCTTCGTCCTTTCGCTGCTCGTCAGCGTCTGGTTCCTGGGCAAAGTCCTGAAGCGGGCGTAGTGCGACATGAGGAAGAGACGACTCGTCCGCAAGCAGATCCTGATCTATCTCGCCGCCGTCGGCATTGTCCTGTACTCGGTCCTGCCGATCACCTGGTTGGTCGGCACCTCATTCAAGTCGCAGGCCGAGATCCTGCAAGGTGGACGGACCTTCCTGCCCAGCACCTGGACGCTGACCAACTACACCGACGTGCTGCTGAAGTCGGAGTACGGCCTGTACTTCGTGAACAGCCTCGTCGTGACCCTTGCTGCCACGAGCATCGTGATGGTCTGCGCGATCCTGTCGGGATACAGCTTCTCCGGCATGTTCCGTTACCCCGAGAAGAACGCGATCATGATCGTGATCATCCTGGCGCGCATGGTACCCGAGATCGCCATCGTCATCCCGATGTACTTCTACCTTCAGTGGGCCGGCCTGTACGACACCAGGGCCGGTATCGCCCTGGTGATCGCTGCACTGGCATACCCCCTGGCCACCTGGCTGATGAAGTCGTTCTTCGACGACATTCCCGAGTCGCTCTACGAGGCGGCGAAGCTGGACGGCTGCAACTCGTGGGACATCCTGCGCAGAATCGTGCTGCCGATCTCCGGACCGTCCATCTCCAGCACCCTGATCATCACGTTCCTGACGGTATGGAACTCCTTCCTGATCCCGCTGACCTTTGCCAAGACAGCCCGCTCCAAGACCTTCCCGGTCGCCATCTCGGAGCTGGCTTTCGGTGAGTTCGGTGTGAGTTGGGGCACCTTGTCGGCCCTATCGGTGATGGCAGTCATCCCCATGTTCCTGATCGGTGTGTTCGCGCAGAAGTACATTGTGGCGGGTCTGACCAGCGGCGCGGAGAAGGGCTGATCGGCTGTCGTCGGCCGTGAATTCCCAAGCGAAGGAGAGGACCCACGTGACCCTACGCAAGATCATCAATGACCCCCATCAGTTCGTCGACGAGGTGCTGGAGGGAATCGTCCGGGCGCATCCGGACTCGTATCGATTCGCTTCCGCGGATCATCGCGCGGTGGTGGCCAGCGTCCCGATTGGGCAGGTGGGCATTGTCACCGGGGGCGGCTCCGGGCACCTGCCGCTGTTCCTGGGGTACGTCGGTCAGGGACTGGCGAGCGGGGTCGCGGTAGGGAATGTGTTCTCGTCACCCTCACCGGAGCAGATCTACGCGGCCACCCGGGCGGTGGATTCCGGAAGCGGCGTTCTCTACCTGTACGGCAACTACGGCGGTGATGTCTACAACTTCGATCTGGCCGGGGAGCGAGCGGCGCTCGACGGCATTGCGACCGCGACGGTGCTGGGCGCTGATGACGTGCTGTCGGCACCGGTCGAGCGGGCGAGGGATCGGCGCGGTATCGCAGGGCTGATCCTGGTTTACAAGATCGCCGGCGCCTCGGCGGCGCGCGGGGACTCGCTCGCCCGGGTGGCCGGGCTCGCTCAGCGAGCAGCGGACGCTGTGCGGACGGCGGGGGTTGGGCTTGCCCCGACGATCCTCCCGGCGGTCGGCAAACCCACTTTCATCCTGGCCGAGGGGGAGATGGAGATCGGGGTGGGGATTCACGGTGAGAGTGGCCTTGAGACGGTGCCGATCACGACGGCGCGGTCGATTGCCGAGAACTTGTTCGGGCACCTCAATGCCGAACTCGATCTGGCTGCGGGCTCTCGGGTTGCGATGCTGGTGAACGGACTCGGCGCAACCCCGCTGGAGGAGCTCTATCTGCTCTACAACGAGGTTGCCCGACTCATCGAGGCGCACGGTGCGCATGTCGCCTACAACCTCATCGGTGAGTACGCGACCAGTCTGGAGATGGCTGGAGCTTCGATATCGGTGATGCCGCTCGATGACGAGTTCGAAGAGCTGCTCAACGCCCCGGCGTCGTCGCCCTTCTATCGGCCGGGAACGACGATCCCCGAGCCAGTGCCGCGCGAACGGGAGGCGAGTGCTGCTGGGCCGATCGATGTGTCGGTCGAGATCATGCCCTTCGAGTCCGCGCTACGCGGGGCGCTGCTCCATCTTGCCGACCGGTTGCCGAGCTATGAGGATGAGCTTCGCGACCTGGACGCCGCGCTCGGCGACGGCGATCTCGGGCTCACCGTGTCGGCCGGGGTCGCGGCGGTCGTCGCGCGGGTGACCCAACTCCCGCGAACGGCCGCGACCAGCGGGCTGCTTCGGGAGGCCGGCACGGCCTTCGCGTCGGCCAATCCTTCCACCTTCGCCGCACTGATCGGCGGCGGCCTGCTCGGCGCATCGGCCGTGGTGGACGACACCCGCCAGCTGGATCGTGCGGCCGTGATCGCGATCGGCCGCGCGATTGCGGCGGCGGTCGCGGCGAAGGGCGGCGCGCGGCTCGGAGACAAGACCATGCTCGATGTGCTCGTACCGGTGTTGGACCGACTTGATGCCGGCGCGAGCACCGAGGAGCTGTTGAGCTACCTGGCAGAGCGGGTGGAGGAGGTCGCCGAGCTCCGGTCCGCCAAAGGGCGTGCCGCCTGGCACCAGGAGCGCAGCATCGGGCTGAAGGACCCTGGCTCGGTCGCCATCGCCCGGGCCATCGAGGTGCTGGTTACCGAGAGTTAGTGCCGAAGAAACAAGGATTACGAAGAATGTCAGGTGAGTTCGAAGGCAAGCTGGCGCTGGTCACCGGTGGTGGGGTTGGAATCGGCCGCGCCGTCGCCGTAGCGCTGGCGGACGCCGGCGCGCGCGTGGCGATCACCTACCGAACCCACGAACCTGATCCGGAGTTGCTGAGCCGGTTGGCGCGTGGAGGTGAGCCGATCGCCGTCCAGCTCGATGCCACTGACGAGGCTGCCGTGGTGGCTGTGGTCGATCTTCTCGCCAGCCGGTTCGGCAAGCTCGACATCCTGATCAACAATGCCGGAGGCATGGTGGGGATCTCCCCGATCGCCGAGATGGGCTACGACCTGTGGAGCGCTGTTCTGGGCACCAACCTGGACACCATGTTCCTGATGACGCGGCATGCTCTCCGCCTGATCGCCGATGGTGGCCGGATCGTCAACATCGCCTCCGTGGCCGGACACAACGGTGCCAGGCCCGGGGCCGTGGCCTACGCCACCGCGAAGGCCGGTGCGTTCGGTTTCACCCGCGGCCTCGCGAAGGAGCTCGCGCCACGCGGCATCACGGTGAATGCGGTGGCACCCGGCCTCATCCTGGACACCCCGTTCCATGAGACGTTCACGTCACCCGAGGCCCAGGCCGCAACCATCGCGTCCATCGCCCTGAAGCGACCGGGTACGCCGGACGACGTCGCCGGGCCCGTCCTGGCATTGTGCTCGGAGCAGTTCTCGTTCGTCACCGGATCGATCATCGACATCAACGGCGGTGCCTACTTCGCCTGATCAGTTGGTGACGTACTCGGCCAGGTGCTGGCCGGTGAGGGTCGAACCGGCGGCCACCAGGTCGGCGGGGGTGCCCTCGAAGACCACCCGGCCGCCGTCGTGGCCGGCGCCGGGGCCGAGGTCGATGATCCAGTCGGCGTGGGCCATCACCGCCTGGTGGTGCTCGATCACGATCACCGAGGTGCCGGCGTCCACCAAGCGGTCGAGCAGGCCGAGCAGTTGCTCCACGTCGGCCAGGTGCAGGCCGGTGGTGGGCTCGTCCAGCACGTAGACGCCGCCGTTCTCGCCCATCCGGGTGGCCAGCTTCAGTCGCTGACGCTCGCCGCCGGAGAGCGTGGTGAGCGGCTGGCCGAGGCTGATGTAGCCCAGCCCGACGTCGAACAGCCGCTTCAGGATGGCGTGGGCGGCGGGCGTCCGGGCCTCGCCGGCGGCGAAGAACTCCACCGCCTCGCTCACCGGCATCGCCAGCACCTCGGCGATGTTCCGTCCGCCGAGCCGGTATTCCAGCACCTGCGCCTGGAACCGCTTCCCGCCGCATTCCTCGCAGGTGGTCGCGACCCCGGCGAGCATCACCAGATCGGTGTAGATCACGCCATTGCCGTTGCAGGTGGGGCAGGCCCCCTCGGAGTTCGCGCTGAACAGCGCCGGCTTCACTCCGTTGGCCTTGGCGAAGGCCTTCCGGATCGGTTCCAGCAGCCCGGTGTAGGTGGCCGGGTTGCTGCGCCGCGAGCCGCGGATCGCACCCTGGTCGATCACCACCACGCCGTCGCGGCCTTCGACCGAGCCGTGGATCAGCGAGCTCTTTCCCGAACCGGCGACCCCGGTCAGCACCACCAGCACGCCGAGCGGAATGTCGACGTCCACGTCCCGCAGGTTGTGGCTGTTGGCGCCCCGCACTTCCAGCTTCCCGGACGGCGTACGGACGGACGGCTTCAGGTGCGCGCGGTCGTCGAGGTGACGCCCGGTCAGGGTGTCCGAGCGGCGCAGTTCGTCCGCCGTCCCCTCGAATACCACCTTGCCACCGGCCGAGCCGGCGCCGGGGCCGAGATCGACCACATGGTCGGCGATCGCGATCACCTCCGGCTTGTGCTCGACCACCAGCACGGTGTTGCCCTTGTCGCGCAGTTGCTGCAGCAGCGTGTTCATCCGCGCGATGTCGTGCGGGTGCAGGCCGATGCTCGGCTCGTCGAAGACATAGGTGACATCGGTCAGCGAGGAACCAAGGTGGCTGACCAGCTTCGTCCGCTGTGCCTCTCCGCCCGAGAGCGTCCCCGAGGGCCGATCCAGCGAGAGATAGCCGAGCCCGACCTGCACGAACGACTCCATCAGCTGGCGCAGCTTGGCCAGCAGGGGAGCGACCGAGGGCTCGTCCAGCTTCCGGATCCACTCCGCCAGGTCGCTGATCTGCATGGCGCAGGCGTCGGCGATGCTGATCCCCCCGATCTTGGACGACCGCGCGCCCTCGTTCAGCCGCGTTCCGCCGCAGTCGGGGCAGGTGGCGAAGGTCACCGCCCGTTCCACGAAGGCGCGGATGTGTGGCTGCATGGCATCCACGTCCTTGGTGAGGAAGGACTTCTGGATGCGCGGGATCAGGCCTTCGTAGGTGACGTTGATGCCCTCGATCTTGATCCGGGTCGGCTCCTTGTACAGCAGCGCGTTCAGTTCCTTCTCGGTGAACTGCGCGATCGGCTTGTCCGGGTCGAAGAAGCCGCAGCCGGTGAAGATCCGGCCGTACCAGCCATCCATGGAGTAGTTCGGGATGCGCAGCGCTCCCTCCCGGATCGTCCTGGTCTCGTCGTACAGCGCGGTGCGGTCGAAGTCGGTCACCGAGCCGGTGCCCTCACAGCGGGGGCACATCCCGCCGGTGATGTGGAAGCTGCGGATCTCGGCGACCCTGCCATGGCCCTTCTCCATCCTCACCGAGCCCTGACCGCTGACCGAGGCGACGTTGAACGAGAACGCCTGTGAGGTGCCGACGCGCGGTTGGCCGAGCCGGCTGAACAGGATGCGCAGCAGCGCATTGGCGTCCGTGGCCGTGCCGAGGGTGGAGCGGATGTTGGCTCCCATCCGCTCCTGGTCGACGATGATCGCAGTGGTCAGCCCGTCCAGCAGGTCCACGTCCGGACGGGCAAGGCTGGGCATGAACCCCTGCACGAAGGCGCTGTAGGTCTCGTTGATCAGCCGCTGCGACTCGGCGGCGATGGTGTCGAAGACCAGCGAGCTCTTGCCCGAGCCGGAGACCCCGGTGAACACGCTGAGCCGGCGTTTGGGCAGGTCGAGGCTGACATCCTTGAGGTTGTTCTCCCGCGCCCCCTGGACGCGGATCCGGTCATGGCTGTCCGCTGGGTGTGGCTGGTCCTGGTTCATCCCTGCTCCTCGTCCGATGGCCCGCGTCCGATGGGCCCCCGTGATCCTGCCACGCCACATCCCCCCTGACCACCCCGACAAGGCGGACAATTTCACCCCCTGCTCGCCACGTCGGGGTCCACCTTGTGGCGGACGGCCACCAAGGCGGACCGTTCCCGGAGGTAGTGGCCGGTATGGGTCCACCTTGCTGGGTGGGGGACAGGGGATGATCTGGTCTGCTTTGCGCGGGAGCGGGCCGGTTCGCGTAAGCTGGGTCAGGTTGTCCGAATCCCAATCAGGAGTCCTGCATTGCCCAGCACTGTGGAGAAGCTCGGCCCGTCGCGGGCGAAGCTCACCGTCGAAATCCCGTGGAACGATCTGAAGCCGCACCTCGACAAGGCGTACCGGGAGATCGCCGCGCAGGTCACCATCCCAGGCTTCCGCAAGGGCAAGGTGCCGCCGATGGTCATCGACCAGCGGTTCGGCCGCGGAGCCGTGCTGCAGGAGGCGATCAACGCCGCGTTGCCGTCGGCCTACGAGGCGGCGGTCTCCGAGGCCGGGATCATCCCGCTGGGCGACCCGGAGGTGGACGTCACCAAGCTTGAGGACGGCGAAACGGTCGAGTTCACCGCCGAGCTGGACATCCGTCCCGATTTCGATGTGCCGGACGCTGCCGGTGTCTCGGTGACCGTCGAGGCGCTGGAGGACACCGACGCCGAGGTCGAGCGGCGGATCGAACTGCTGCGCGGCCGGTTCGCGACCACCACCGAGGTGGAGCGTGCCGCGGGCGAGGGCGATGTGGTGACGATCAACCTGGTCGGCACCCGTGACGGCGAGCCGCTGCAGGACGCCACCGCCGAGGGCATCACCTACCAGATCGGCTCCGGCGGCATGCTCGATGGGCTGGACGAGGCGGTGACCGGCCTTTCCGCCGGCGAGTCGGCCACCTTCTCCTCCACCCTGGTGGGTGGCGATCTCGAGGGCGAGCCGGCCGACATCGAGGTGACCGTCACCAAGGTCAGCGAGCAGGAACTGCCCGAGGTGGACGACGAGTTCGCGCAGCTGGTGTCGGAGTTCGACACCGTCCTGGAGATGAAGGCCGACCTGACCTCGTCCGTCGCCGAGATGGCCCGCCTGGAGCAGGCCGCGAAGGGACGCGACAAGGTGCTGGAGGCGCTGGTCGATCAGATCGAGCTGGAACTGCCCGAGAAGCTGCTGAGCTCGGAGATCGAGGCCCGCAAGGCGCAGATCAACGAGCAGCTGAATCGCGCCGGCCTCACCCTCGATCGCTACCTGGAGCAGGCTGACGAGGAGGCCAAGACCGCCGAGGAGTTCTGGGCCGAGCTGGAGACCTCCACCGAGCGTGGGCTGAAGGCGCAGTTGCTACTGGACAAGGTCGCCGACGATGTCCAGGTGAGCATCGACCAGGCCGATCTCTCCGAGTTGCTGGTGCGCAAGGCCGCCCAGGCCGGTACCACGCCGGAGCAGGAGGCCCAGCACATGATGGAGCACAACCACGCCGGTGCCTGGATGCAGGAGATCCGCCGCAACAAGGCGCTGGCCAGCATCGTGGCGGCGGCCACGGTGACCGACACCGACGGCAACCCGGTCGACGTGGCCGGCGGCGTCGACCAGGCGGATGAGGAAGCTGCCGCCGAGTAGCCCACCCAGCCAATGCCACGCAGGGCCGCCCCTTCCCTGGGCGGCCCTGCGTCGTCTTCGTCTCCGCCCGCATCGCCGCATCCCCGCTCACTGAGGGCCAGCCTTGAGCGGTGAGAGCCAGCGCCGATGGCTGGCTCTCGGGGGTAAAGCTGGCCCTCGGCGAGGTGGGGTGGGAGGAGAGATGCGCCGTCAGCGAACAGGGGCCGGAACACCCCGGATTTGTCCGGCCCACCGGGTAGGTTCGCTCTCGTGACTGGTTTCCCTAACTCTCCGTCCATGGCGGCAGGCGTCAGCCCGGCTGGTATGACCGACTCGGTCTACCAGTCCTTGCTGGCCAATCGGATCATCTTCCTCGGCTCCGAGGTGCGTGATGAGAACGCCAATGCCATCTGCGCCCAGATGCTATTGCTCAACGCCGAGGATCCGCACAAGGACATCTACCTCTACATCAATTCGCCCGGTGGTTCGGTCGATTCGGGCATGGCCATCTTCGACACCATGCAGTGGATCTCCAACGACGTGGCGACCGTGGCGATGGGCCTGGCCGCCTCGATGGGCCAGTTCCTGCTCAGTGCGGGCACCAAGGGCAAGCGGTTCGCGCTGCCGCACAGCCGGATCATGATGCACCAGCCCTCCGGCGGCCTGGGCGGCACCGCCTCCGACATCCGGATCCAGGCCGAGCAGTCGCTGCACATCAAGAAGACGATGTCCGCGCTGATCGCCGAGCACACCGGCCAGACCGTTGAGCAGATCGAGGCCGATTCCGACCGCGACCGGTGGTTCACCGCCGAGCAGGCGCTGGAGTACGGCTTCATCGATCACGTCTTCGAACGCGCGGCGCAGATTCCGTCCGGCGCCCCGAACCAGTGAGAGAGGCTGCGATGACCATGCCCATGCTTCCCGGTGGTCTGGCTCCGGCCGGCCCCTCGATGGATTACTACATCCCGCAGTGGGAGGAGCGGACGTCCTATGGCGTCCGTCGCGTCGACCCGTACACCAAGCTGTTCGAGGATCGGATCATCTTCCTCGGCACCCCGATCAGCGACGACATCGCCAACGCGGTGATGGCCCAGCTGCTGTGCCTGCAGTCGCTCGACCCGGAGCGCCAGATCAGCATGTACATCAACTCACCCGGTGGCTCGTTCACCGCGCTGACCGCGATCTACGACACGATGCGCTACATCAAGCCGGACGTGCAGACCGTCTGCCTGGGGCAGGCCGCCTCGGCCGCCGCCGTCCTGCTCGCCGCGGGCACCAAGGGCAAGCGGCTGGCGTTGCCGAACAGCCGCATCCTGATCCACCAGCCGGCCACCGAGGGCGGCTACGGCCAGTCCTCCGACCTGGAGATCCAGGCTCGAGAGATCCTGCGGATCCGCTCGCTGATGGAGGAGATGCTGGCCAGCGACACCGGGCAGTCGGTGGAGAAGATCAGCAAGGACATCGAGCGCGACAAGTACCTGACCGCCGAGGAGGCGGTCGAGTACGGCATCGTGGACGACATTCTCACCTCACTGAAGGACGTTCCGCGCTGACGCATTCCGGTGGCGGGTCCCTAGGGATCCGCCACCGCTGCGACTAGGGTGGACGACGAACAAGGGAGTTGTTTCGGTGGCACGGATAGGTGAGACCTCAGACCTGCTGAAGTGTTCCTTCTGCGGCAAGAGCCAGAAGCAGGTCAAGAAGCTGATCGCGGGTCCAGGGGTGTACATCTGCGATGAGTGCATCGACCTGTGCAACGAGATCATCGAGGAGGAGTTCTCCGAGGCATCCGACGCCGGAGTGCTCGATGACCTGCCAAAGCCCCGCGAGATCTGCTCCTTCCTCGACTCCTACGTGATCGGGCAGGAGACCGCGAAGAAGGCGCTCGCGGTCGCCGTCTACAACCACTACAAGCGGGTGCAGGCCCAGGCCGCCGCTCCCGGGCGCCGGGTGGCCGACGACGAACTGGTCGAGCTCGGCAAGTCGAACATCCTGCTGATCGGCCCGACCGGCTGCGGCAAGACCTATCTGGCCCAGACCCTGGCCCGGATGCTGAACGTCCCCTTCGCGATGGCCGACGCCACCGCGTTGACCGAGGCCGGCTATGTCGGCGAGGACGTGGAGAACATCCTGCTGAAGCTGATCCAGGCCGCGGACTACGACGTCAAGAAGGCCGAGACCGGCATCATCTACATCGACGAGATCGACAAGGTCGCCCGCAAGAGCGAGAATCCGTCGATCACCCGGGACGTCTCCGGCGAGGGCGTGCAGCAGGCCCTGCTGAAGATCCTGGAGGGCACCACCGCGTCCGTGCCGCCGCAGGGTGGACGCAAGCACCCGCACCAGGAGTTCATCCAGATCGACACCACGAACATCCTGTTCGTGGTCGGCGGTGCCTTCGCCGGGCTGGAGGAGATCATCAACGCCCGGGTCGGCAAGCGGCCGCTGGGCTTCAACAACGACGCCGCGGTGCGCCGTCCGGAATCGACCAACCCGTTCGCCGAGGTGCGCCCGGAGGATCTGCACAAGTTCGGGTTGATCCCCGAGTTCATCGGGAGGCTTCCGATGATCTCCACCGTCGAGGCGCTGGACGAGCGTGCGCTGGTGCGCATCCTGGTCGAGCCCAAGAACGCCCTGATCAAGCAGTTCCAGCGGCTCTTCGAACTCGATGGGGTGGAGTTGGAGTTCACCGATCGCGCCATCGAGGCGATTGCCGCGGTGGCGCTCCGCCGCGGCATCGGAGCGCGTGGACTGCGCTCGATTCTGGAGGAGATCCTGCTCAACGTGATGTACCAGGTGCCCAGCGACGAGCAGATCGCTCAGGTGCTGGTGGACGAGAACGTCGTTACCGAAGGTGCTTCCCCGACGCTGGTAGCCCACGCCGACCTGAGCCGCAGCCGCAAGTCCGCCTGAGCGGCGGAATCCTCCGGCACGCACACCACCGTCATCCCCGCGAAAGCGAGGATCTCACCGCTAGCCCCGCGGGTGCGCGTGGGGTGTCTCGGGAAGCAACCCGTTGGCGCGGGCCACTCCGACCGCGACCAGCCGGTCGTGGACGCCGAGCTTTCGATAGATGTTGCCCAGATGCTTGTGCACCGTCCGAGGTGAGAGGTTCAGCCGCGCGGCGATCGAGGTGGCGAGCAGGCCGCGAGCCAGCAGTTCGAGCACCTGCCGCTCCCGCTCGGTGATGTTGAAGTCGGCATTCGTCGCCCGCTGCTGGGCGTAGGCCTGGGCGGCGCGCGGCCAGAGCACCGTCAGCGGCCGGCAGGCCCGGTGCAGCAGTCGCTGGGTCTCCTCGTCGTAGGGGACCGGACGCGAGAGCGCGAGGATCCGTCCGAAGCCTTCCATCGGCTCGTCGTCGACCACCGGCTGGATCAGCACGTACACGACATGGCCCAGCCCGGGGACCTCGTCGATCCGGAAGTGATGCTCGATGCCGCCGGGCCCCACCGAGAGGACATGGCTGAGCAGCGGTGCGGCGACCTCGGGCGAGGGCACCTGGGCCACCGGCTCCAGGTCGTCCTCGTCGTAGTAGACACTCACCGCGGCGTCGGCCGCCACCGCCTGCACCAGATGTTCCAGGACCGTCTGATCGGCGGAGTGGCCCTTGTTCAGCGCATCGATCGTGTCGGCCAGCATGTCGAGCACCATCGAAGCGGGATCTGCAGTCACGGCGTCTCCCTCCCCAGCAAAAGTACGACCCTATCCTGACTGAGGAAGATTACCCCTGCCAACTCGCGACACCCCGCCGTCCCGCCGCCGCTGGGCGCGTCGCGCTCCAGGGATCCGCTGTCTCGCTGTGCTCGACGAACCGTCGTCCTCGGTCCGATCACGAGCATGCTCGCGTCGTTCCTCGTCCTCGGTTCGCTGTCCAGAGACTGGCCGGGTATGGGCAGGGCTTCCCGCGCGGGTAGGTGGGAACGGTATGTTGAGCGGTGTTCTGCCGAACCTCTACAAAGGAGTACCCCATGCCAAGCCGTTCAGTCGCCATTGCCTCCTCGGTCGGCCTGCACGCTCGCCCCGCTTCGCTCTTCGTCCAGGCCGCTGCGGCCACCGGACTGCCGGTCACCATCGCCAAGGAGGGCGGCAACCCGGTCGACGCCAAGAGCATCCTGATGGTCATGGCGCTCGGCGCCAAGCACGGTGAGACCGTGACGCTGACCGCCGAGGGTGACGGGGCCGACGCCGCCCTCGACAGCCTGGTCGAACTGCTCTCACGGGATCTGGACGCGGAGTAGCAGGTGCCGCAGATGGAACACCGTACCTTCCACGGCATCGGGGTCAGTGCCGGGACGGCGGTCGGGCCGCTGGTGGTGGTGAGTCCACCGCCGACCGCGCCCGCCGACGAACCGCCTGCCGCCGATCCCGCCGCCGCGATCGCGCAGGTCAACGGCGTGCTGGCCGATGTCGCCAGCGGCCTGGAGGCCAAGGCGCTGATCGCCAGCGACCATGCCAAGCCGATTCTGGAGGCGGGCGCCCTGATGGCCCGCGACCCGGGACTGGCCATGGGCATCGAAGGCCAGATCAACGCCGGCAAGGGCCCGGCGAACGCGGTCACCGCGGCCGTCGAGGAGATCGCCGCGATGTTCCTCTCGCTCGGCGGCTACATGGCCGAACGGGTGACGGATCTGCGCGACGTCCGTGACCGCGCGGTGGCGCGGTTGCTCGGCCAGGCCGAGCCGGGAGTTCCCACGCTCACCACGCCGAGCATCCTGGCCGCCTACGACCTGGCTCCGGCCGAGACCGCCACGTTGACCCCCGAGACCTGTCTGGGCATCGTCACCTCGGCCGGCGGGCCGACCAGCCACACCGCGATCCTGGCCGCGCAGTTGGGCATTCCGGCCGTGGTGCAGGCCGCCGGCATTCTCGATGTCCCGGCCGGCACCATCGTCGCCATCGACGGTGGCGTCGGTGAGGTGACGGTCGACCCGTCCGAGGAGGAGAAGCAACTGCTGGCCGAGCGCAAGCGCCGCCGTGAGGCCGCACTCGCCCAGGGCACCGGCAAGGGCTCCACCAAGGACGGCTTCCCGGTGCAGCTGCTGGCCAACATCGGCACCGCCGACGACGCCCGCAAGGCGGCCGCGACCTCTGCCGAAGGGGTCGGCCTGTTCCGCACCGAGTTCCTCTTCCTGGATGCCGACGTCATGCCGACCGTCGAAGAGCAGACCAAGACCTACACCGAGGTGTTCGAAGCCTTCGGTGACCGCAAGGTGGTCGTCCGCACCCTGGACGCCGGTGCCGACAAGCCGCTGAAGTTCGCCGACCTGGGCGAAGAGGAGAACCCTGCCCTGGGACGCCGTGGGCTGCGGCTCGGCATGATCCGGACCGACGTGATGGACGCCCAGCTGGAGGCCCTGGCGGCCGCCCAGAAGGCGACCGGAGCCGAGGTGTGGGTGATGGCTCCGATGGTGGCCACCGAGGCCGAGGCGATCTGGTTCGCCGAACGCGTCCGGGCGCTCGGACTGCCGAAGGTGGGCGTGATGATCGAGGTTCCGGCGGCGGCGATCCGCTCCCGCGGGATCCTCTACCACGTCGACTTCGCCTCGCTCGGCACCAACGACCTGTCGCAGTACACCATGGCCGCCGACCGGATGCAGGGCGAGCTCGCGACCCTGCTCGATCCGTTCGAGCCGGCCCTGCTCGACGTCGTCGCGCTCGCCTGTGCGGGCGGGCAGGCGATGGGCAAGCCGGTGGGCGTCTGCGGCGAGGCGGGCGGCGATCCGGCACTGGCCCTGGTGCTGACCGGTCTGGGTGTCTCCAGCCTGTCGATGGCTCCCGGCAAGATCCCGGCGGTGCGGACCTCGCTGGCCCTGCACACCCGGGAACAGTGCCAGCAGATGGCCGCGGCAGCGCGGGCGTCCACCTCGCCGGCGGCGGCGCGGGCAGCCGTGCTGAAGATGGCCGATCCGATCCTGCTCGATCTGGTGTAGCCGGATCCGCTGATCGTCGGTTACGCAGCGCGCCTCACCTCCGGGTGGGGCGCGCTGCCCTTGCCGGGCTGCGGCTGTGGCCACCACGAGGTCTGCTGAGTGAGTCGGCTACTCCTCGGCGTTGCGCAGCGATCCCTCGACCTCGCCCTCACCGTCCCCGGCCAGGCAGGTGACCTGGCGGTCGCCGGCGTCGTTCCAGGTCTGCTTGGTCGGCTGCAGCACGGTCAGGTGGTACTTCGACTTGTTCACCGCGAGGCCGACGAAGGCCTTGAACTGGTCGTGGCAGAACTCCTCGGCGAGATCCTGCACCTTGCCGGCGCCAGGGAAGTCCTCGCCCTGCAGCTCGGTGGCGGCGAAGACCTCCCAGGCATGCGGTTCCGCGCAGGGCACCAGGGTGACCTGGCCGACCGTGCCGCTGGTGAGCGTCCCGGTGCAGTCGCCGACCTGCAGCGAGAAAGCGTCGGTGGGCGCCGAGGCGGTCACCTGGCCCGCGCTGTTCCGCGGTCCTTCGGCCGAACACCCGGCCAGCCCCAGCGCCACGAGGGCGACCAGGGCTGCGCCGAGGTATCCGATCCGGGTCATTCTGCGGGCGCGAGCTCGACGTCCACGGCCAGCGGCTCGGACGACTCCGCCCACCGCAGCTGGCCGGTGATCTTGCCCACCGCTCGCAGATCCGACTCGACCTGCCGCAGGGCGGCGACGGCCGACGCCGGACCGCTGAAGTCGGCGCGGATGACCTCGGTCTTCATCGAGGCCTTGGCCTGCGACTTCGCACCGCGAATGCCGACCAGCGCAGCGGCGATCGCCTCCAGTACGGCGGGGTCGCCCGCGTCCGGCAACTCCTCGATCGACGGCCAGCTGCTGCGGTGGATGGATCCCTCCCGCCACCACGACCAGACCTCTTCGGTGACGAAGGGCAGGAAGGGCGCGAAGAGTCGCAGCAGCACGTCGAGCGCGAGCCGGAGCGCGGTCTGGGCGGATGCCGCGGCGGCCTCGCCGGCCGCCCCGTAGGCCCGCTCCTTGACCAGTTCCAGGTAGTCGTCGCAGAACTGCCAGAAGAATCGCTCGGTGGATTCCAGCGCGGTGGTGTAGTCGAACACCTCGAAGGCCGCGGTCGCCTCGGCCACCACCTGCCGCAGGGCGGCCAGCATGGCGAGATCGGCCGGTTCGGTGATCGCGGACCCTTCGACAAACTCGGGGACCGTTGAGGTCGCGCTTCCGCTGCCGAGGATGAACTTGCTCGCGTTGAGCACCTTCATCGCCAGGCGACGTCCGACCTTCATGCTGGTCTCGTCGAAGGGCGAATCCATGCCCGGACGGGCCATCGCAGCCCGCCAGCGCACCGCGTCCGAACCGAACTTCTCCAGGATCTCGGTCGGCACGATCACATTGCCCTTGGACTTGCTCATCTTCTTGCGATCCGGGTCGACCACGAAGCCGGAGATGGCCGCGGTCTTCCAGGGCACCCGGTTCTCCTCGAAGTGGGCGCGGACGACCCGGCTGAACACCCAGGTGCGGATGATGTCGTGCGCCTCGGGGGCGAAGTCCATCGGGAAGGTCAGGTTCCACAGCTCGGGGTCGGAATCCCAGCGGCAGGCGATCTGCGGGGTCAGTGACGAGGTCGCCCAGGTGTCCATGATGTCGGGGTCGCCGACGAAGCCGCCGGGCACACCGCGCTGCTCGGCGGTGTAGCCGGGCGGCACATCGGAGGACGGATCGACCGGCAGGGTGTCCTCCGCCGCGAGGATCGGACGGCTGTGGTCGGGCTCGCCCTCGGCGTCCACCGGGTACCACACCGGGAAGGGGACGCCGAAGAACCGCTGCCGGCTGATCAGCCAGTCGCCGTTCAGCCCGTTCACCCAGTTCGCGTAGCGGTGCCGCATGTGGTCGGGCACCCAGTTGAGCTCTTCGCCGCGGGCCAGCAGGGCGGCCTTCAACGCGTCGTCCCGGCCGCCGTTGCGGATGTACCACTGACGGGTGGAGACGATCTCCAGGGGCTTGTCGCCCTTTTCGTAGAAGTTCGCCTTCCGGGAGGTCGGCGTGGGCTCACCGTCAAGGTCGCCGCTGGCACGCAGCAGGTCGACCATCGCGGCGCGAGCCGAGAACGGCGTCTTGCCGGCGAGTTCGGCGTAGGGCTCGGTGTTCACCAGCCAGGCGGGCGTCTCGGCGGTCAGCCGGCCGTCCCGCTGGATCACGGTGCGGGTGGGCAGCTGTAGTTCCCGCCACCACTGGACGTCGGTGGCGTCGCCGAAGGTGCAGCACATCGCGATGCCGGCACCCTTGTCGGGCTCGGCTGCGGCGTGGGCCAGCACCGGGATCTCCACGCCGAAGATCGGCGAGGTCACCGTGCTGCCGAACAGACCGGCGTAGCGCTCGTCGTCCGGGTGGGCGATCAGGGCGCAGACCGAGGGGATCAACTCGGGACGGGTGGTCTCGATGTACACGCGTCCGCCGTCCGGACGGTGGAAGGCCACCCGGTGGTAGTGGCCCGGGTAGTCGCGGGCCTCCTGCTCCGCCTGGGCGACCGCGGTCTGGAAGGTCACGTCCCACACCGTCGGGGCCTCGGCCAGGTAGGCCTCGCTGCGGGCGCAGTTGCGCAGGAAGGCGCGCTGGGACACCCGGATCGATTCGGCCGAGATGGTCGCATACAGGTGGTTGTCCCAGTCCACGCTCAGCCCGAGCTTCCGCCACAGATCCTCGAAGACCTGCTCGTCCACGGAGGTGAGTTCATGGCACAGCTCGATGAAGTTCTTCCGGCTGATCGAGACCTGCCGCTTCGGGTCCGGCTTTTCCGGCGGGGTGAAGTCCGGGTCGTAGGGGATGGACGGATCGCACCGCACGCCGTAGAAGTTCTGCACCCGCCGTTCGGTGGGCAGGCCGTTGTCGTCCCAGCCCATCGGGTAGAAGACGTGCTTGCCGCGCATCCGCTGGTAGCGGGCGACCAGGTCGGTGTGGGTGTAGCTGAACACGTGGCCGACATGCAGCGAGCCGGAGACGGTCGGCGGGGGAGTGTCGATGCTGAACACCTGCTCGCGCGATTCCGGTCGCACGAAGGTGTAGGTGCCATCGGCCTGCCAGCGCCGGGACCAGGTTGCCTCCAGGCCTTCCAGCACCGGGCGCTCCGGTACCCCCGCGCCGGCGGTGGTCGCGGCGGTCGGGTTGGTCAGCGGCGTCTCAGTCATGGGCTGAATCTTACGAACCCGCCCGAACCCGCGTCACATCGCCCATTCGCGCGAACGGATCCACCGCTGGCCCGTGGAACGGAGCGGGCAAGGGGTGCTGGCATGTGGAGTCAGATCTGTTCGGGGAGCGAACGGTAGGCTGTGCGCACCATGAGCCCTTCCTCGCACGCAGAGATCGTCGCCTCGCTCACCAGCCGCTGGCCCGAGCACCGGATCGCCCGCGGACTGGGCCGGATAGCGGCCCTCTGCGACCTGCTGGGGTCTCCGCAGGATTCCTGCCCGGTGATCCAGATCGCCGGCACCAACGGCAAGGGCAGCACGGCGATCATGATCGACACCCTGCTGCGCTCGCTCGGGCTGCGGGTGGGACGGATCGCCAGCCCGCACCTGCAGGACATCACCGAACGGATCGTGATCGACGGCGAACCGATCAGTGCCGAGCGGTTCGACGAACTGGTCGCCGAGGTCCAGCCCTACGTCGATCTGGTGGATGCCGAGGCCATTGACGGGGTGTCGATGACCTTCTACGAGGTGATGGTCGCGCTGGCCTACACCGCCTTCTCCCAGGCGCCCGTCGACGTCGCAGTGGTGGAGGTCGGCATGGGCGGCGGCTGGGACGCCACCAGCGTCGCCGACGCCACGGTCGCTGTGGTCTGCCCGATCGACTTCGACCACACCTCCACGCTGGGTTCCACCCTCACCGAGATCGCCACCGAGAAGGCAGGCATCATCAAGCCCGGATCGAGCGCGGTGCTGGCCGGCCAGGCTCCCGAGGCCGCCGCGGTGCTGGTCACCCGTGCCGCCGAGGTGGGCGCGAAGGTCTACCGCGAGGGAGTCGAGTTCGGCCTGATCGACCGCCAGCTGGCGGTGGGTGGCCAGGTGCTGCGGATCGAGACCGCGGACGGCCCGCTGGGCGATCTGGTGCTGCCGCTGTTCGGCGGCCACATGGCCCGCAATGCCGCGCTGGCGGTAGCCGCCTGCGAGGCCTTCCTGGGCGGACGGGCGCTGCCGGCCGAGGTGATCGCCGACGGGCTCGAGGCCGTCGTCGCGCCGGCCCGGCTGGAGATCGTCCGGCGTTCGCCCACCATGGTGCTGGACACCTGCCACAACCCGCACGGCGCCCGCGCCACGATCGAGGCGCTCACCGAGGCCTTCGACTTCACCCCCCTGATCGGGGTGGTGGCCATGATGGCTGACAAGGACGTCCGCGGGGTGCTGGAGATCTTCGCCGAGGCGATGACCACCGTCGTCGTCGCGGGCATCTCCGGCACCACCCGTGCGATGACCCCCGAGGCCCTCGCCGAACTGGCCGCCGAGACCTTCGGCGCGGATCGGGTCGTTATGCGTCCCAAGCTGGCCGATGCGCTGGACGAGGCGGTGCGGCTGGCCGACGAGGCGGGACCGGCCGCCGGCATCCTGATCGCCGGCTCGGTCTATGCCGCCGGTGAGGCCCGCACCCTGCTGCGTCCGCACGCCGAGGAGGCGATCGCATGAGGCTGGGACCCAAGAACCCGATGAAGAACCCGCTGTTGTCGATCCTGGTCTTCGAGGCCGTGGTCTTCGGCCTCGCGATCGCCGGCATGATCCAGGTGGACAACGTCCCGGTCCCGGTGGCGGTGACCGCTGCCTCGATCGGCATCGTACTCGCCGTCGCCGCGTCGGCATTGTTCCGCACCCCGGTCGGCTACCCGCTGGGCTGGCTCACCCAGGTCTACGCCGTCGGGATGGGCATCCTCACGCCGTGGATGTACTGGGTCGGCGGCGTCTTCGCCCTGCTGTGGGTGGTGAGCTTCGTCCTGGGCCGCCGGCTGGAGGGCATGGCCACCGGCACCCGGTAGGGTCGGGCCATGACGCAACGCACGCTGGTTCTGATCAAGCCGGACGCGGTCCGCCGCGGCCTGATCGGGACGATCCTGGCCCGGTACGAGGCCAAGGGCCTTACCGTGGTCACCTTGGAGCAGCGCCTGGTGGACTCAGCCCAGGCCGACCGCCACTACGCCGAGCACGTGGAGAAGCCCTGGTATCCGGGGCTGCGGGAGTTCATCACCTCGGGCCCGCTGGTCGCGCTGGTGCTGGAGGGCCCCGCCGCGGTCGATGTCGTCCGGTCGATGAACGGCGCCACCAACAGTGCCGAAGCCGCACCCGGGACCGTCCGTGGCGACCTCGCGCTGTCGAACCGCGAGAATCTGGTGCACGCCTCCGATTCGGAGGAATCCGCCGTGCGCGAGATCGCGCTCTGGTTCCCGGGCCTGGTCTGACCTGTGGCAGAGCCCTACCCGCCACCCCCGCCCGGCTGGTCGCCGCAGTCCGTTCCGCCCGGTGCGGTGCCGCCGGCCTACGGCTGGACGCCGCCGATAGCGCCACCGGCCCCGCCACCGGCGCTGCCGATCGTGCCCCGGGAGTACCACGAGTTCTACCGGACTCCCCGGTTCCGCTGGTGGCGACCGCTGCTGGCGCTCGGCATGTTCGCCGGCTCCTGGTTCCTCGCCACGATGGCATTCTCCCTCGTGGCGCTGGGCTACGAACTGGCGGTGGGAGGCCTCGATCTGGACGCGCTGATGGCCGGCGAACTGACCGTCACCCCGATGCTCTTCCTGGCCAACAACGTCGCGCTGGCCGCCGCGATCCCGTTGGCCTGGGCGGCTCACCGCGCGGTCTTCGGCCAGCGGATCGGGTGGCTCTCCTCGATCACCGGTCGGTTCCGCTGGGGTCTCTTCGGTCGCTTCCTGGCGCTGGTGCTGGTCTGCTATCTGGTGATGACGGCGATCGAACTCGCGATCACCGGGTGGCCGGAGGATCTCGCCGTCCGCCCGGAGACCTGGTTCCTGTTGGCGTCGGTGCTGTTGACCACCCCGCTGCAGGCCGCCGGGGAGGAGGTCGCTCTGCGCGGGCTCGGCGCCCGGTCGATCGGCTCGTGGTTCTCCGGCAGCCGCACCGGCCTGGTGGTCTCGACCCTGGTCACCGCGGTGGTGTTCATGCTGCTGCACGGCGCGGGCGATCCGTGGCTGAACGCGTTCTACCTCTTCTTCGGAGTGGTGGCCTGCGTCCTCACCTGGCGGACCGGCGGGCTGGAGGCCGCCATCGCCCTGCACGTGGTGAACAACCTGCTCAGCATGCTGGTGCTGCCGTTCACCGGGGTGGACGGACTGTTCGACCGGGAGGCCGGGGCCGGTAGCCCGCTGGTCCTGATCCAGATGGCGGCCGTGGGGGCCGTGGCGGCCGGGATGCTCTGGCTGGCCGCACGGAAAAAGCTCATCCGAAGTGCGGCACCGGCCAGGTCGGGGTAGCGTGGGACGGGTCGGCCAGTTGGGCCAGACACCCGTTGAGAGTGACGAATCATGAGCGACGAGCCGACTGGTAGCCCGACCAGATTGGATGCCCACGGCGGGCTGAAGTGGCTGCGCGCCAAGCTGCGCAGCCGGACTGGGCGCACGCTGGTGGGAATCGACGGGCTGGACGGCTCGGGCAAGTCCACCTTCGCCGACGACATCGCAGCGATGGTCGCCGAATGCGGGGTGTCGACGATCCGGATCTCGCTGCGCAAGTACCTCAACCCGCAGTCGGTGCGCTATGCCCAGGGCCGCACCTCGCCGCGCGGCTTCTACGAGGACAGCTACGACTACCAGAAGTTCCACGACGAGGTGCTGGAACCCCTCGGCCGGGAGGGCTCCGGACGCTACCGGACGGCCGCCTACGACCTGGCCGCCGAGGCGCCGGTGAGTTCGCCCTGGCTGGTCGCCCCGGACGATGCGGTGGTGATCATCGACGGGTTGTTCCTGCACCGCAGGGAGTTCGCCACCAGCCGCACCCGGAAGGTCTGGGACTACTCCGTCTGGCTGGACGTCCCGTTCGAGGAGGCCTACCGGCGGTTGCACGAGGACGAGGGCTTCAGCGCCGATCCACGCGATCCGAGCAACGCCCGGTACTACGAGGGCCAGTTGCTCTACCAGCGTGAGTGCCAGCCCGAGGAGAAGGCCGACCTGGTGATCGAGAACGTCCAGCCCCACACCTCGATCGACGACCTGTAGGGAACGCCGATCATCGAGGCTCTGTTTCTCGCGCCGCGCTCGCGGTGTTCGCCACGATTGCGGCGTCCCAAATCCGGCCGTCTCCCAGCGTGCGGCCATGGATCGGTGTTTCTTCTGCCTCGATCTGAGCGGGACAAGCCATTACGCTGTCCCTCACCATGAGCGTCGACATCCAGCAGAACGCCCCCGCGTCCCTGTTCAGCCGGCTTGAGCCGTTGCTGGCCAGGGTCGGCAAGCCGGTGCAGTACATCGGCGGCGAGGTGAATTCCCAGCCCAAGCCGTTCGCGGAGACCGAGGTGAGGTGGGTGCTGATGTACCCCGACGCCTACGAGGTCGGTCAGCCCAACCAGGGTCTGGCGATCCTCTACGAACTGCTCAACGAACGCGACTGGATCTGTGCCGAGCGCAGCTACACCGTCTGGCCGGATCTCGCCGGGCTGATGCGTGCGGAGGGGATCCCGCAGTTCACCCTGGAGAACCACCTGCCGGTGGCGGCCTTTGACATCCTCGGGCTGAGCTTCTCCACTGAACTGTGCTACACGAACATGCTGGAGTCGCTGGATCTGGCGGGCATCCCGTTGCACGCTGCCGATCGGGGGATCGACGATCCGCTGGTGATCGCCGGCGGGCACGCGGCGTTCAACCCCGAACCGATCGCCACCTTCATCGACGCCGCGGTGCTGGGCGACGGCGAGCAGGCCGCCGTCCGGGTCTCCGAGCTGTTGCGGCAGTGGAAGGCCGAGGGACGTCCCGGTGGGCGGCAGGAGATCCTGCTCCGGCTGGCCCGCAGCGGCGTCGCCTACGTGCCCGCCCTGTACGACGTGACCTACCGGGCGGACGGCGCCATCGAGGCGGTGCGGCCCAACCGCGAGGGCGTTCCGGACCGTCCAGCCAAGCACACCCTGATGGAACTGGACGAGTGGCCCTACCCGTCGCGTCCGATCGTCCCGCTGGCCGAGACGGTCCACGAGCGCTACTCGGTGGAGATCTTCCGCGGCTGCACCCGGGGTTGCCGGTTCTGCCAGGCCGGGATGATCACCCGCCCAGTGCGTGAGCGCAACATCGAGACGGTGGGACGGATGGTGGAAGCCGGTCTGGCCTCGACCGGCCTGGAAGAGGTGGGCCTGCTCAGCCTCTCATCCGCCGACCACTCCGAGATCGGCGAGATCACCCACCAGTTGGCCGATCGCTACGAGGCCGATCAGGTGTCGCTGTCCCTGCCCAGCACCCGGGTGGACGCGTTCAACATCGATCTGGCCAACGAGCTCTCCCGCAACGGACGTCGCTCCGGACTCACCTTCGCGCCCGAGGGCGGCACCGAGCGGATGCGCAAGGTGATCAACAAGATGGTCAGCGAGGACGACCTGATCGACACCGTCGCCGCGGCGTTCAGCCAGGGCTGGCGGCAGGTGAAGCTGTACTTCATGTGCGGCCTGCCGACCGAGACCGATGAAGACGTCACGGCGATCGCCGACATGGCCGCCCGGGTGATCGAGACCGGACGCCAGGCCGCCGGCACCCGCGACATCCGCTGCACGATCTCGATCGGCGGGTTCGTCCCCAAACCGCACACCCCGTTCCAATGGGCCGCGCAGGCCGATCCGGAGACGATCGACCGCCGGCTGCACGCGCTACGCGACCGGATCCGCGCCGACAAGCGCTACGGCCGGGCGATCGGGATGCGCTACCACGACGGCAAGCCGGGCATGATCGAGGGACTCCTCTCCCGCGGCGATCGCCGGGTCGGCGACGTGATCGAGGCGGTCTGGCGCGACGGCGGTCACTTCGACGGCTGGAGCGAGCACTTCTCCTTCGAGCGCTGGGTCAGCTGCGCGGAACGGGAACTGGCCGGTCACGGCGTTGACCTGGCGTGGTACACCACCCGCGAACGACCCCACGGCGAGGTGCTGCCCTGGGATCACCTGGATTCGGGGCTGGATCGCGACTGGCTCTGGCAGGACTACCAGGACGCCGTCGCCGGCGCCGAGGTGGAGGACTGCCGGTGGACCGGCTGCTACGACTGCGGTGTCTGTCCGGGGATGGGCACCGACATCCAGATCGGTCCCACCGGCCGCTCCCTGCTGCCGCTGACGGTGGTGCAGCGCTCCGCCTGAGAGTGGGCCAATGATCTCTGAAGCTTGACGAAGAGTCGTTTGCAGAGGGCGTCCAGGTGGCACACTGGACAGTGATGAAGACCTCCTCGCTGACTCTCCGCCGCGTCGTCGTGTGGGCGCTGGTGATCGCCCTGCTCGCCACCATGGGCTTGGCGGCCGCCGCCGGGACCGCTCAGGCAGCGCCGAAGTACACACTGACCGCCAAGGGCTGCGGTACCACGACCACCGCGAAGGCCTGCAAGATCACGGTGACGTACAAGAAGGGCAAGACCAAGGTCAAGAAGGCCACCGCGCAGCTGCAGTACTTCGACAGCAAGAAGAACAAGTGGGTGAACCAGGGCAAGAAGTTCACCGTCAAGAAGGGCAAGGGCAGCGTCTCGGTCAAGCACACCTCGGTGACCGACCGCATCTACCGGGTGAAGGTGGGCTCGACGACCAGCGCCAGCTTCAAGGTCTCGTTCGTACCCGCGACCTTCACGGTCAAGGGTTCCGGCTTTGGCCACGGTGCCGGCATGCCCCAGTACGGCGCCCTGGGCTGGCTGCGCGCCAACAGCGGCGCGACCTACGTCGACGTGCTGAAGCACTACTACAGCGCCGCCGCCCTCGGCACTGCGAACAACAACCCCCGCACGATCAAGGTGCAGGTGCTGGCCCCCTCGCGCAAGACCACCACCCTGTCGATCACCTCGGGCGGGTTCACCGTCAAGGACGGCAACGGCAGGACCCTGGCGACGACGAAGTCGAAGAAGCCGATCACCATCGGAGTCAGCGGCTCGAAGGTGACCGCGAAGGTCACCACTGCCGATGGCGGGAAGAAGACCGTTTCCGCGGCGCGGCTGGTGCTCACCTGGGGCTCGAGCGCGACCGCGACCGTCGCCGGGGCGGATGGCAGTTACCGCTACGGCAACCTGCAGGTGACCGTGCTGAAGAAACTGCCCAATGTGGTCAACGAGTTGAGGATGAACACCGAGTACCTCTACGGGGTGAGTGAGATGCCGTCCTCCTGGGGCAGGACGACCGCCGGCCTGCAGGCGCTCAAGGCCCAGGCTGTCGCTGCGCGCACCTACACCATCGTGCAGGTCAGCAGGGTGAACGAGAAGTTCGGCTCAGGAGCGGCCGATCCCGCCTGTGACTGCCAGGTGGTCGCGAGCACCGACAACATTCACTTCACCGGCTGGAAGAAGGCCGGTGGTGAGGACAACGAGTACTGGCGGCGGGCAGTCGACGAGACGATGACCGCCACAACGGTCGAGATCGTGCGCGAGTCGGCCGCCACCGGCGCCGGGATCGCCGAGACCACCTTCTACTCCGCCACCGGCAAGGGCTCCGGCTTCGGCACCGGCAACAACGCCGACGTCTTCGGGACGACCGCGCTGCCATACCTGGCCTCGGTCGCCGACCCGTACTCCGCCACGACGGCCCCGGCCAGCGTGAACTCCTGGACGAAGTGGCCGACCGTCAGCCAGGCGAAGGCCACCAGCCTGTTCGGGGGGCCGGTGAAGAACCTCGCGGTCACCGAACGCTATCCGGGTGGCCTGGTGAAGACGATCACCGCGACCCTGGCGGACGGCCGGACGCGGCCCCTGACCAAGACCGGAACCGCCTGGATGCGGGCGCTGGGGATGCAGTCGCCCTGGATCACGTCGATCACCGCCAGGTGAGGCGGCTCGACCATGGCCCACGCACCGGACGGCTGGCGGCAGCGGTGGTCTCTGCTGGTCCACCGGCTGAAGTACGGCAAGGTCGTCCCCGGCAGCCGGGAACACCTGGAGATCATCCGCATCGAGGAGCAGCGGGCCGAGCAGGTGCGCAAGGCGATGGAGGAGCGGCGACGGTTCGGCAAGTACTGAACCAGCCTTGACGCGGTAGCGTTTCAGCGTGGACGACGGCGTGGCCAGGGGCTGGCGGCGATGGCTGCCCGGGCTGGCCGTGCTCACCAGCTACGACCGTGGCTGGCTGCGTCCGGACATCATCGCGGGGCTGACCGTCTCCGCCTACCTGGTGCCACAGGTGATGGCCTATGCCGAGATCGTCGGCCTGCCACCGGTGGTCGGGCTATGGGCCACCCTTGCCCCGATGCTCACCTACGCGGTGCTCGGCACCTCACGTCAACTCTCGGTGGGGCCGGAATCCACCACTGCGCTGATGACGGCGGTGGCGATCGTCGCCCTCGCCGGCGAGGTGGACGGGCAGCGCCGGGCCGAGGTGGCGGCAGTGCTGGCGCTGGCCTGCGGGGTGGTCTTCGGCGTGGCCAGGCTGGCCCGGCTCGGCTTCCTGGCGAACCTGCTCTCCAAGCCGGTGCTGGTGGGCTATCTGGCCGGGATCGGCATCCTGATGGTGGTCAGCCAGTACGCCACCCTCACCAAGCTCACCATCGCCGGCGACCATCCGTGGCAGGAGACGATGTCGCTGATCAGCCAGTGGCAGCAGATCCATGTGCCCACCTTGACGCTCGCGCTGGGTGTCGCCGCGGCGTTGTTCGCGATGTACCGCTGGGCGCCGCGCTGGCCCGGCCCGCTGCTGGTGATGCTGGCCGCTGCCGCCCTGGTGGCGGCCACCGGCCTGGCCGAGACCGGCGTCGAGGTGATCGGCGAGATCCCTCGCGCCCTGCCTGCCCTGGTCGTCCCCAGTCTTGAGGGCATCGACGTGCTGCAACTGCTGGTTGCCGCGGTGGGGATCTCGGTCGTCGCCTACTCCGATGTGATCCTCACCGGACGGTCCTTCGCCGCTCGCCGGAATCAGCGGATCGACGCGGACGCGGAACTGCTGGCGATGGGCGCGGCCAACCTGATCAACGGCTTCGTCTGCGGGCTGCCCTCGTCCGCCTCGGCGAGCCGGACCGTGATCGGCGACGCCGCCGGCAGCCGGACCCAGCTGCACTCGCTGGTGGCGGCCGCCCTGATGCTCGGAGCCATCTTCGTCTTCTCGCCGGTTCTCGCCGCCTTCCCGCAGGCCGCGCTGGCCGGGCTGGTGGTGTACGCCGGGCTGCGGCTGGTCGATCTGGCGGAGTTGCGCCGGATCGCCCGGTTCCGGCGCAGTGAACTCGTCCTGGCGCTGGTCACCTTCGCCGCCGTTCTGGCGACCGGCCTGCTGGTCGGAGTGGGGATCGCGATCGCCCTGTCGCTGCTGGATCTGATCCGCCGGATCGTCCACCCCCATGACGGCGTGCTCGGATTCATCCCCGGCCTGGCCGGCATGCACGACATCGACGACTATCCCCACTCGACGCTGATTCCGGGGCTGCTGGTCTACCGCTACGACTCGCCGCTGTTCTTCGCCAACGCGGAGGACTTCCGCTCCCGGGCACTCGCGGCGGTGGAAGAAGCCAGTTCGCCGGTGCGGTGGTTCGTGCTCAACGCGGAGGCGAACGTCGAAGTCGATCTGACGGCGGTGGACGTACTGGAGGAGTTGCGGCAGGCTCTGGAAACCCGGGGCATCGTTTTCGCCCTGGCTCGGGTGAAGAGTGAGGTGCGGGTCGAACTGGAGGCGACCGGTCTGCTCGACCGCATCGGGCCGGAGTTGATGTTCGCCACCCTCCCGACTGCGGTGGCGGCCTATCGTGTCTGGCACCAGCGAGAACTGGGCTCGGATCCGGGCCCGCCGCCGGGATCCGGATCGCAGGGGGATGGGACGGTCGCGGGCTAGGGCGCCGATCCGGCTAGCATCGGTGGCCATGGCCCGAACCCAACCCGCCCAGCAGGCCCCGCCGCAACAGCGGCTGCGGGTCCGCTACGCCAAGCGGGGACGAGCCCGATTCGCCTCCCACCGCGACATCGGCCGGGCCATCGAGCGCGCGCTGCGGCGGGCCGGGATCCCGATGGCCTACTCGTCCGGCTTCACCCCGCACCCGCGGATCTCCTATGCCGGTGCCAGTCCGACCGGTGCCGCCAGCGAGTCGGAATACCTGGAACTCGGGCTGGCCACTCGCCTGGAACCGGAGTACGTCCGGAATCTGCTCAACCAGGCGCTGCCCGACGGCCTGGAGATCGTCGGCGTGGCAGAGGGACAGGGGACGCTGGCCGACCTGCTCACCGCGTCCTGCTGGCGGCTCGACCTGCCGGGGGTGACGGCGCCGATCGCCGAGCAGGCGGTCGCCGAGCTGCTGGGGAAGCACGAGCACCTGGTGGAGCGGATGACCAAGACCGGAATGCGGTCCTTCGACGTCCGGTCGGCGATCCTGCGGCTTCGGGTCGAGGGCGAGGGCCTGATCGAGCTGGTGTCGCAGATCGGCTCCCCACTGGTGCGTCCCGACGACATCGTGACCGCCCTGGCAGCGGTGAGCCCAGCCTTCAAGCCGACCCAGCCCCCGATCTTCACCCGGCTGGCGCAGGGCAGCTTCGACGGCAAACGGGTGATCGATCCCGTGCCGGCGCAAAGATAACGCTCAGATAACGGAAAGTTGGGGTGTTGCGGGTCTTTCCGGGCATCGCTGTGGAATACTGAGGCCCAGGCAAGGACTTTCAGATACTGGGAAATCCTCCCGCGAGTGCAGTGGCCGAGGTGACAGCTCGATCGCTCCACAGCACCACACCGCGACGGCGAACGACCGCGGGGGTGAGGTGGGGAATGTACTCGCCCCGACAGGCTTAACTGCTACGGCAGTCGATGTGGACGGCTACTCCGGTCGCCGTCGAAGGAGCGCACCATGCTCGATGACGAAACCCCCACCCCTACTGAGTCAACCCTGGAATCGGCGCCCCCGGCGCCGCGCCGCAGGCGGGCCGCGAGCCGGCCGGCCGGTCCGCCCGCCCCGGTCGTGATTGACGAAACCCCAAGCCAG
>JASGEM010000053.1:0-6251 GCA_049841235.1 Propionicimonas sp.
CTGCGGCGCGCCCGGACGGGCGGTCTGCGGCACCTGGACCTGGCGCCAGATCTCCCATCCGGCCACCAGTTCTCGTTAACCCCAGCTCATCCCGCCGGGCACCTCCTCGCTCGGAACAGCATTGTTCGGCACACTCCTGGACGTCGACCTGTGACATCTGTCACGGCGCATTGGTGATCCCTCCCACTACGGGTGATGCCGCTGGTCAGCGAGGGTTGGAACATGACCTCAACCGCCATGACCCCCGTCGCCCAGGCCCGCGACAGTGCGGACGTACTGACCCTCAGCGGCGTCCGGCGCGCCTATCCCACCCGAACGCGCTTCAACCTGCTCACCGGACGGCGCGTGCCGGTCGAGTGGTTCGAGGCGGTCCGCGGCGTCGATCTGCGCCTGGGACGCGGCGAGCTGTTCGCGCTGCTCGGCACCAACGGCGCCGGCAAGACCTCCACCGTGGAACTCGTGGAAGGTCTGGGGCGGCCGAGCGCGGGCACCATCCGGGTCTTCGGGCACGACCCCGTCACCGAGCGTCGGCTGGTCCGCCACCGGACCGGCGTGGTGCTGCAGAGCTCCGGCTTCCCGCCCAGCCTGACCGTGGCCGAGATGGCCCGGACCTGGCACGCCACCCTCACCCGACCGCTGCCCTGGGCGGAACTGCTTGACGCGGTCGTGCTCACCGATCGGGCCGACGTCGAGGTCGCCAAGCTCTCCGGCGGCGAGCGGCGCCGGCTTGACATCGCGCTGGCGCTGATGGGCGACCCGGAACTGCTGGTCCTGGACGAGCCCACCACCGGCCTCGACCCGGAGAGCCGCCGCGCGATCTGGGAGCTGATCAGGGCCCGGGTGGCCGGGGGCACCTCGGTGCTGCTGACCACGCACTACCTGGAGGAGGCCGAGCAACTCGCCGACCGGATCGCCATCATGCACGAGGGGGTGGTCGCGGCCGAGGGCACGCTGGCAGACATCGTCGCGGACGCTCCGGCCCGGATCAGCTTCGTCCGTCCGCCCGGGCTCTCCCTGACCGACCTGGACGTGCCCGGCGCGAGCGTCATCGCGTCCGACACCGTCACCCTCACCACCCGCACCCTGCAGGACACGCTGCGCCGCGTCCTGAACTGGGCCGGCGACACCCAACTCGCCGGCCTTGACGCGCGCTCCGCCTCGCTGGAGCAGGTCTTCCTCTCGATCGCCGACACCCAGGAGCTCCGATGACCACGCTGACCGCCCCCGCCCGTACCACCGGCAGTGGTTCGCGCCGCTTCCTCGCCCTGGTCCGCGCCGAGACGACCATCCTGCTGCGCAACAAGACCGCGGTGTTCATCGCCGTCGTGCTGCCCCTGCTGCTGGCCGTCGCGTTCAGCGGCATGGCCATGGATCGGGGGTTCCTCGGCGTGACCCTGGCCATCATCCTGGTGGCCAGTGGATTGCTGTTCGTCGTCTACTACACGCTGGTGACCTCCCTGGTCGGACGCCGCGAGCAGCTCGTCCTGAAGCGACTGCGCTCCGGCGAGCCGACCTCCTGGGAGATCCTGCTGGCCCCGGCGGTGCCGCTCTGGGCGCTGCTGATCATCCAGGCCGTCCTCGGCATCGGCGCTGCACTGCTGCTGGGCGCGCCGCTCGCGCATCCGTGGGCACTGGCGCTGGCGGTCGTCGGTGGCGCCTCGGCCTGGACCGCCCTGGCGGTGTGGAGCGCCACCTGGACCCGCACCGTCGAATCCGCCCAGCTCACCACCATGCCGCTGATGATGGTCTCGCTGCTGCTCTCCGGCTTCTCCATCCCGCTCTCGGCACTGCCCGATCCGGTCGAGCGGCTGGCCCATTGGCTGCCCATGACCCCCGTGGTCGACCTGCTCGTCTTCGCCCACACCGGAGTGACTCCCGCGGGATCGCCTGCCGACGGCCTGGGCGCGGCGCTGCTGGCCGGCGGGTGGATGCTGCTGCCGCTGGTGCTGTGGACGCTGCTGGGACTTGTCGCCGGCGTCCGTAACTTCCGCTGGGATCCCCGCTCCTGACCCCGCCCTGGGACAGCGGACGGTTCCCCTTCCCGGACTCCTGGTCATCCCCGAAGGAGGACGCGGGGACATCCGCGCTGACAACTCCTAGCCTGGAGCAGACCTGGGGAGCACGATGACCAACCCGACAGCGGGGATCGCCCGCACCGAGCGGTACACCTATCAATCGTTGCACTGGGGTCTGCCGATGACGCCATTGCTCCTGGTCTTCTATTTCCTCGTGGTGCGGAGCGACATCCAGCACCCGTGGGTTGTGGCGGGTGCTGTGGCAGCCGGCGCGGTTGCCGCCTGTGCCGGCCTGGTGGTGCTGCACACCGGGCTGCGCCAGGCGGGTGACCTGGCCCCGGGAGCATGGGATCGGCTGTTCTACGCACCCGTGCGACAGCGGGTCTGCATCGTGGTCTGGGCGGTCGCGGCGCTAGTCACCTGCCTGTTCGCGTCCTTCCTGGTTCCTTCGTCCTTCGAACCCGGGCGGTTCCTGGACGCGCTGGCGCTCTCGCTGGTGGCCGCGACCCTCGCGTACCCGGTGTTCGGTCTGACGCGCCGGCGGTTCCCCGTCTATGCCGTCGCGCTCGGCCTGCTGCTGGTCTGCCTGGGTGCTTCCGCCGAACTCGATACGCTGGCGCCCCGGGTAGCCCTGGCCTTTCCCGCGGCGCTCTGGGCGGGGATGTGGGTGCTGCTGACCTCCATGTGGCTCAACGTGCTGCACACCACCAAGGAGCTCGATCGCGCCCGCCGCGACAGCGCCCGGCTGGCGGTCTCCGAGGAGCGGCTCCGATTCGCCCGCGATCTGCACGACGTGTTCGGACGGACCCTGTCGGCGGTCGCGCTCAAGGCCGAACTGGCCGCCGCGCAGTCCGACCGGGACCGGTCAGAAGCGGCCACCACCATGCGTGAGGTGCAGACCATCGCCACCGACGCGCTGGACGAACTGCGCGGCCTGGTCCGCGGCTACCGCGAGACCGACCTGGCCGGCGAACTGGCCGGTGCCCGCTCGCTGCTGGAATCGGCCGGCATCACGGTCACCACGATCGTCGAAGCGGGCACCCTGCCGCCCACGGTGGCGCGGTGCCTGGCGTGGGTGGTCCGCGAAGGAACCACCAATGTGCTCCGGCACGCCACCGCGACCACCGTCCGGCTCGCGTTGACCCGGGACACTACCGGCGTCACGCTCACCCTCACCAACGACGGAGCCGGCGACGGCCCAGGCGACGTGGGATCGGGTCTGGCGGGCCTGACCGAGCGGCTCGACGAGGTGGGCGGCACCCTGTGCTCGGCCGTCTCCGACGGGCGCTGGACGCTCGCCGCCCATGTGGACCCCGCTGTGCTGACGCGCCTGGACGAGGCAGGATCGTCCTCATGAGCGACACGGCCGCCCCGGACGACCGCCACGGCACCGACGAGAACCGACGGCTTCAGGGCGCGACCCCAGGGGCCGGGCCGGCCGGCGGATCGGCCGTCATCCGCGTCGTGGTCGCCGAGGACGAACACCTGATCCGCGAAGCGCTGGTCTCCCTGCTGGGGCTGGCCGGCGACATCGAGGTGGTGGGCCAGGCCGGCTCCGGCGACGAGGCACTGGCCGTGCTGCGCCGGCAGAAGCCGGATGTGGCGGTGCTCGATCTGCAGATGCCCGGCCTCTCCGGCGTCGAGGTCGCCGCCGCCTGCAGCACCGAAATCCCCGGCTGCGCCTGCGTCATCGTCACCAGCCACGGCCTGCCCGGTCACCTCAAGCAGGCGCTGGCCCAAGGGGTCCGGGGTTTCCTGCCGAAGACCACCTCCGGCGCCGCGCTGGCCCAGGTGATTCGCACCGTCCACGCCGGCGGGCGCCATGTCGACCCACAACTCGCGGCCGACGCCATCGCGGCCGGCGACTCACCACTCACCCCGCGGGAAGCGGACGTCCTGAATGCCGCCGACGACGGCTCCCCGGTCGAGGAGATCGCCCGCCGGGTGTCGCTCTCACCCGGAACGGTCCGCAACTACCTCAGTTCCGCGATGGGCAAGCTGCAGGCGTCGACCCGCCACGAGGCCGTCCGAATCGCCCGTGAGCGGGGTTGGATCTAGAGGCGGGCGGCTTCGATCAGTGCCAGCACGGCCTGGGCATAGGCGTTCTCGGGTTCGGCAGCGGCGAAGTGCTGCTCGCCTCGTCCGGGCAGCTCGATCTCGACCAGATAACCGTGCTCCGATCGGGTGAGGCTGCGAAAGCTGGCGCCGAGCAGCTCCCGCAGTTGGTGTTCCAGCGGCAGCCACAGCGCCTCGTCCAGCTGAACCGAATCCAGCGCCCATTCGGTGGTGCCGTTGAACGAGAGCAGGGTGGCGTTCGGATGCTCCCGCGCTTCGACGACCATCTCGGCGATGGTGAACACCTCGCCCATCATCTCGTCCGATCGGACGGTGAACCGATCGCCACCGATCGGTCGCCACCGGACCCCCGCCAGGTCCAGTCGCTGCGCGAGTTCCAGGGAGATCATCGACCCATTATCCGAGAGTCCGTCGCCAAAGGCATCGAGCGCGCCGCGAGACGGTGACCGAGCCTTGCTGCGGAGCGACGTGGCCACGAGTTGAGCATGGCCAGGCCGGTGCCGCCGGTTGTCGGCTCGGGATGGGAGAATCGGAGCCATGCAGCACTTCGACCTGTGCGTGATCGGTTCCGGCAGCGGCAACTCGCTGGTGAACTCGGCCTTCCGCGGCCAGAAGGTGGCCATCGTCGACGGCGCGCCGTGGTTCGGCGGCACCTGCCTGAACGCCGGGTGCATTCCCAGCAAGATGCTCTCCTACCCCGCCGATCTCGCCGAGTCGGCACGGCATGCCTCGGCCCTGGGCGTCGACGTCGGCGAGGTCTCGATCCGCTGGGCCGACCTGCGCGACCGGGTGTTCACCCGGATCGATGCCTCCGCGCAGGTTGCCGAGGCGCAGCGCGCGCGTCACCAGGGCGTCACCGTGTACCGCGAGAACGCCACCTTCGTCGGTCACAAGCGACTGCTGATCGGCGAGGAGGAGGTGATCACCGCCGAACAGTTCGTCCTCGCGGCCGGCTCACGCCCCTGGATCCCCGATCTTCCGGGGCTGGACGACCCGGCGGTCGCCGCCCGGATCCACACTTCGGACGATGTGATGCGGCTGGCTGAACTGCCCGGCAGCATGGTGATCGTCGGTGGCGGCTCGGTGGCCACCGAGTTCGCCCATCTCTTCGCCGCCTGCGGCACGGCCGTCACGCTGCTCAACCGCGGTCCCCGGCTGCTGCGGGCGGCCGACCAGTCGATCGGTGAGCGCTTCACCGAACTGCTCAGCGAACGGGTCACCCTACGGCTGGGCCAGACCATCGCCTCCTTCGAGCCGATCCCCGGCGGTGTGATCGTGGGAACCGTGGATGCCGACGGTGTGGAGTACTTCTTCGAGGGCGAGCGCGTGCTGCTCGCGCTCGGCCGGACGTCCAACGGCGACACCCTCAACCTTGCCGCCACCGGCGTCGAACTGGACGACCGTGGCCGGGTGGTCGTGGACGCCTTCCAGCGGACCACCGCCGAGGGTGTCTGGGCGCTCGGCGACGTCTCCTCGCCCTACCACCTCAAGCATGTGGCCAACCATGAGATGCGGGTGGTGCAGCACAACCTGCTGCATCCCGACGACCTGATCCAGACCGATCACCGGTTCGTCCCGCAGGCGGTGTTCAGCAACCCTCAGGTCGCCTGCGTGGGCGCCACCGAGCAGGCGTTGCAGGCGGCTGGGACGCCGTACGTCACCGCCACCCGCGACTACGCCAGCGTCGCCTACGGCTGGGCGATGGCCGACTCCGGTCACTTCGTGAAGCTGCTCGCCGATCCGGCCACCGGGCTGCTGCTGGGCGCCCACCTGATCGGCCCGGACGCGGCCAACCTGGTCCAGCCGCTGATCCAGGCGATGGCCCTCGGCCTGCCGGCCCGGGAGATGGCGCGCGGCCAGTACTGGATCCACCCGGCGCTGGCCGAGGTGGTGGAGAACGCCCTGCTCGATCTGCCCTTGGAGTGACATGCCCCGCCCAAGACCTGCGGCCCCACCTGCCGACGCCGGCCGGACGACCGCACCTCGGATCGGGCGTGGGCACGGGTTCCGGCGACTCGCGGCGGGGGTGCTGACCGGGGCGGTGATGCTGGCGGGTTGCGCGCCGAGCGGGCCTGCGCCGCCTGCCACCACCTCAACACCGCCGAGCCCGCCACCGGCCACCGCAACTCCGACGAGCCCGCCGCCCGGCACGCCGACGCC
>JASGEM010000054.1:0-18160 GCA_049841235.1 Propionicimonas sp.
ATCGGTGGTGCCCACTCCGCCGTGCGCCACGACGCCGGCGGTGCGCGGCAGGAGCCAGCCGAAGGGAACCGGAGCGACACTGATCGCGGTCGGGCTCAGCCGGGTGGCGGCCCTGCCACTGCCGTGCAGCGCGCCGCCCAGCACGGCGCGGACGTCCGCCCGCCCGGCGGCTTCCAGCACCAGGGTGCGGAGTGCAGCCGGGTCGAGGCTCGGCATGGAGCCGAAGCCGAGATAGACCGGCGGCGGCCCTTCGGCCAGGAAGGCGGCCAGCGGCCCCGGCGGCAGGTAGTCCGAGGGAACCGGCGGACGCCAGGCGCCGGTGACGTGGAAGTGGGCTGGCCAGTCCGGCGGCGGGGGCAGCAGCGTCGGGCTGACCCCGAGCACGGTGGGGGTGCCGGAAACGGCGTCCAGGTAGCCACGGAGCCCGGCCGGAGGTTGGCCGAGCTCGCGCTGCGTCGCGGTGGCAGCCCGCCCGAACAGCGAATGGCCCAGGGCGAGCTGGAGCCCTCCCGCGAGGCGGTTCAGCCGGCTGTGCCCCGGTCGGGCCGGATACAGCGAGGCATCGGCCGATGCAGTGGGGTACTGCGGCAGCAGGGTGGCGGCGACCAGCGGGCGGCCGGTGCGCCGAGCCCAGGGTGCCAGCCCGGCGGTGCTGATCACACCCGAGACCACGGCTTCCGCATCCTCCACCACGGCGGCCAGGCCGTTGGCCAGGATCGGCGCGAAGTGGCGCAGGGCGGCGCGCATCAGTTGCAGTTCCCGGTACGGCCGGTGCGATCCGGCCAGCCAGCGGGCGACCACCGGATCCTGCTCCCGCTCCAGCGAGATCGCGAAGGGACGGCAGTCCAGGCCCGCATCGGTGACCAGGTGGGCCAGGTCGCGGGCGACCGCCACGCTGACCTCATGGCCGGCCTCGGCCAGCCCGCGACCGAGGGTGACCAGCGGCACCACGTCACCGCGTGATCCCCAGGCCACCAGCAGGATTCGCATCGGCTTCTCAGGCCAGCGCGGCGACAACCGCGGTCAGCAGGGGTGCCACGATCAGAGCGGGCAGCAGGTCGCCGATCTGGATCTGCTTGATGCCGCTCAGCCGGAAGCCCAGACCGAGCAGGATCACGCCTCCGGTCGCGGTGAGGGCGTCGATGTGGGCGGGCGGCATGAAGTCGCCCAGCCACCAGCCGAGCGCCGTGATCGCCCCTTGATAGAGCAGCAGCGGGATGACCGACGCCATCACGCCGATCCCGAGGGTGGAGGCGAAGGCGATGGCGGCGAAGCCGTCCATCACGGCCTTGACGATCAGCTGCTCGGCGCCATGGCCCAGTCCGTCCGAGATCGAGCCGATGATGGCCAGCGGTCCGACGCAGAAGATCAGGGTGGCGGTCACCGCCGCTTCGATGAAGGTGGCCTGGTCCGCCTCGCGGGCGACCTTGGCGCGCAGCCAGTCGGCCGCGCCGTCCAGTCGTTCCTCCAGCCGCAGCGCGGAGCCGATCAGGCCGCCGATCAGCAGTGCGCCGAGCACCACCAGGAGCCGGGCGCCGGCGCCGACCTCGGCGGCGAAGGCGTCGGACATCCCGTCGGCGACGGACAGGCCTCCGATCACCAGGGTGACCAGGCCGAGGATCTGGGTGACCAGGTCGCGGGTGCGTGCCGGAAACCGGTGCCCGGCGGCGAGCCCGATCAGGGTGCCGACGATCACCGTGGCGATGTTGATGACCGTGCCGGCGCCGATGAACATGGTCGCAAGTCAATCACCTCGGCGCGGTCCACCCGCGCCACCCGTACAATCGCCCGTGTGCTGAGAACCCTCGACCTGCGCGGACGTCCCTTCGAGCCCGGCGACCTGCCGCGTGCCCACTTCGACGTGGCCGCTGCGGTCGAGGTGGTGCGTCCGGTCGTCCAGGCGGTGGCGGAGCGCGGCGAGGCTGCGCTGCGGGAATTCTCCGAGCGCTTCGATCGGGTGGTTCCGGAGAGCTTCCGGGTGCCCGCCCGGGCGCTGGCGGATGCCGTCGCGGCGCTCGCCCCCGCCGACCGCGCGGCGTTCACCGAGGCGATCGAACGTCGCCGCCGGGTGGCGGCTGCCGAGGTCGAGGCGGACGAGGTGCGGGTCGAGGTGGCGCCGGGGGCGGTCGTCTCGCAGCGCTCGATCCCGGTGGGCCGGGTCGGGCTGTACGTACCGGGCGGGCTGGCGCCGCTGGCCTCCAGCGTCCTGATGAACGTGGTGCCCGCCCAGGCCGCGGGGGTGGGCTCGATCGCGGTGACCTCGCCGCCACAGGCCGAGTTCGGCGGGCTGCCGCACCCCAGCATCCTGGCGGTCTGCCACCTGCTCGGGGTGGACGAGGTCTATGCCGTCGGCGGTGCGCAGGCGATCGCCATGTTCGGCTACGGCGTGCCCGGGCTGTGCGAGCCGGTGGACATGGTGACCGGGCCCGGGAACATCTACGTGGTGGCGGCCAAGCGGCTGCTGCAGGGCCGGATCGGAATCGACTCCGAGGCGGGGCCGACCGAGATCGCGATCCTGGCCGACGCGACCGCCAATCCTGGTTACGTGGCCGCCGACCTGCTCTCTCAGGCCGAGCACGATCCGATGGCCGCGGCCGTCCTGATCACCGACAGCCCGGAACTGGCCGATCGGGTGCGCGAAGCGCTCGGGCCGCAGGTGGCCGCGACCCGCCACGTCGAACGGATCCGCGCCGCGCTGGCGGGGGAGCAGTCGGCGATCGTGCTGGTCGACGATCTCGACGCCGCGATCGCGGTGACGGATGCCTACGGTGCTGAGCACCTGGAGATCCAGACCGCCGATCCGGCCGCGGTCGCCGCCCGGATCCGCAACGCCGGTGCGATCTTCCTGGGTCCGTGGTCGCCGGTCTCACTGGGCGACTACGCCGCCGGCAGCACCCACGTGCTGCCCACCGCCGGTGCGGCGCGCCACTCGTCGGGGCTGAACGTGAAGAGCTTCCGCAAGGCCGTCCACGTGATCGACTACAACCGCGAGGCCCTGCTCGCGGTCGCCGACGCGGTCGAGACCTTCGCTGCCGCCGAGAACCTGCCAGGCCATGGTGCGGCTGTCACGATCCGGAGGGAGCCGGCATGAGGCCCGACCCGACCCTGGCCGAGCTGCCGCTGCGTCCCGAACTGGTGGGAGAGGAGCCCTACGGCGCCCCCCAGATCCCGGATGTGGTGCTGCTCAACACCAATGAGAACCCGTACCCGCCCGGCCCGGCGATCATCGCCGAGATGGCGGCGGCGATCGCCGAGACCGCGGCCGGCGTGAACCGCTACCCGGACCGTGAGGCGAGCGCGCTGCGGGCCGACCTGGCGGCCTATCTCGGCCATGGCCTGGACGCCGGCCGGATATGGGCGGCCAACGGCTCCAACGAGGTGATGACCCACCTGCTGGGAGCCTTCGCCGGCCCCGGACGCACCGTGCTGGCCTTCACGCCGACCTATTCGATGTATCCCGAGTACGCCCGCAACACCCACAGCGAGTACGTCACGGTGCCCCGGGCGGCCGACTACGCGATCGACCCCGATGCCGCCATCGCGGCGATCGCCGAGCACGCTCCGACGGTGGTGATCCTCACCACGCCGAACAATCCAACCGGGACGACGACGCCACTGGAGACCACCCGCCGCATCCTGGCCGCCACCGACGCGATCGTGGTGGTCGACGAGGCCTACCAGGAGTTCGCGCGCGATCCTTCCCGGACCGCGCTCACCCTGCTGCCGGAGTTCGGCAACCTGGTGGTGGCGCGCACCATGAGCAAGGCCTTCGCGCTGGCGGGGGGCCGGATCGGCTACTTCGCCGCCGCCCCCGCGATCGTGGACGCCTGCCGGATCGTCCGGCTGCCCTACCACCTTTCCGCGCAGACGCAGGCGCTGGCCCGGGTGGCACTCGCGCACGCGCCCGAGATGCTCGCCGAGGTCGACCGGCTGCGTGAGGTGCGCGACGAGCTGGTCGCCCGGCTGCCCCGGCTCGGCGTCCAGGTGGTGCCCTCGGACGCCAACTTCTGTTTGTTCGGCCCGTTCGACGACCGGCATGATGTCTGGCAGCGGCTGCTCGACCGCGGCATCCTGGTGCGCGAGGTCGGACCGGCCGGCTGGCTTAGGGTGTCAGTCGGGACACCCGAACAGACCGATCAGTTCTATACGGCGCTGGCCGCCGTGATGGAGGAGATTCGATGACCAGCCCCCGTACCGCCGTCCTGGAGCGGCAGACCAGCGAGTCGTCGGTGCGCGTCGCACTCGACCTGGACGGTACCGGCCAGGCGAAGATATCGACTGGTGTCGGGTTCTACGATCACATGCTCACCGCGCTGGCCAAGCACTCGCTGATCGATCTGGAGATCACCACCACCGGTGACCTGCACATCGACGGCCACCACTCCATCGAGGACACCGCGATCGTGCTGGGCCAGGCCTTCGCCGAGGCGCTGGGCGACAAGGCCGGCATCCGCCGCTACGCCGATGCCACCGTGCCGCTGGACGAGGCGCTGGCGCACTGCGTGGTCGATCTGGCCGGCCGCGCCTATGTGGTGGTCAGCGGCGAGCCCGAGGGCCAGCAGTACGTCGCGATCGGTGGCTCGGGGGTTCCCTACCTGGGCTCGATGACCCAGCACGTGCTCGAGGCATTCGCGCTGAACGCCCGGATCTGCCTGCACATGCGGGTGCTGGCCGGACGCGATGCACACCACATCGTCGAGGCTCAGTTCAAGGCGCTCGCCCGCGCCCTGCGCGATGCGGTGGCGCACGATCCCCGGATCGCCGGTGAGATTCCTTCCACCAAGGGAGCCCTGTGACCGCTGGGCAGCCCCGGGTGGCGGTGCTCGACTACGGCTCGGGCAACCTGCATTCGGCCACTCGGGCGCTCGCGGCGGCCGGTGCCGACGTCGTGCTGACCGCCGACGCCGACGTCTGTGTCGAGGCGGACGGGCTGGTGGTGCCGGGCGTGGGAGCCTTCGCCGCCTGCATGGAGGGGCTGACCCAGGTCGGCGGGCCGGCGATCATCGCGGCGCGACTGGCCGCTGAGCGTCCGGTCTTCGGCATCTGCGTCGGCCACCAGGTGATGTTCAACCTCGGCGTCGAACACGACATCCCGGTGGAGGGTCTTGGGGTCCTGCCCGGTGTGGTGGAGGAACTGCACGCGCTGCCGCTGCCGCACATGGGCTGGAACACCGTGGTCGCGTCGTCCGACAGCCGGATGTTCGCCGGCATCGGCGGCGAGCGGTTCTACTTCGTCCACTCCTACGGGGTGCGGCGCTGTTCCGAGGCGCCGACGCACGTCGCCTGGACCGAACACGGTGGCGACCGGTTCGTCGCCGCGGTCGAGGCCGGTCCGCTGTGGACCACCCAATTCCACCCGGAGAAATCCGGGATCTCCGGGGCGCGGTTGCTGCGCAATTGGATCTCCGGCCTGAGCACGAAGGACCCCGTATGAGCGCCCACCGACGGTCTTCTCCTCTGCTGCCTTCCCCCGAACAACGTCGCGGGGACTCCGCGGGCCACCTGGAACTCCTGCCCGCCGTCGACGTCCAGGGGGGGCAGGCGGTACAGCTCGTCCAGGGTGTGGCGGGTAGCGAGAAGGTCTTCGGCGACCCCCTGGCCGCCGCGCTGCGCTGGCAGGAGGCCGGTGCCGAATGGATCCATCTGGTCGACCTGGACGCCGCTTTCGGACGCGGCTCCAACGCCGGACTGCTGGCCTCCATGATCGGCCGGCTGGAGGTGTCTGTGGAGCTCTCCGGCGGGATTCGGGACGACGCCTCGCTGCGGCGTGCCCTGGCCACCGGCTGCCGCCGGGTGAACATCGGCACCGCGGCGCTGGAGAACCCCGAGTGGTGCGACCGGGTGATCGGCGAGTTCGGGGACCGGATCGCGATCGGCCTGGACGTCCGGGGCGACCGGCTGGCCGCTCGTGGCTGGACGCGCGAGGGGGGCAATGTCTGGGAGGTCCTGGAACGGCTCAATGCGGCCGGCTGCGCCCGCTACGTGGTCACCGACGTCGCCAGCGACGGCATGCTGACCGGCCCCAACGTCGACCTGCTGCGCCGGGTCTGTGAGCACACCGACGCGCCGGTGATCGCCTCCGGCGGCATCGCCCGGCTCGACGACCTCCGGGTGCTCCGCGAACTCGTCCCGCTCGGCGTCGAGGGTGCGATCATCGGCACCGCGCTGTACGTCGGCAACTTCACCCTCCCCGAAGCGCTGGAGGTCGCCGGCATCCGGTGAGCTCCACCGCCCCGGCGAGCGGACCCGCCGGCGGTAGCGTTTCGGCCTGCGAAAGGCGGAACCGATGAGGATCCTCCTGACTGCCTCGTTGGCAGTGTTGCTGCTCTCCACCGGGTGCACACCGGTTCCGGCGCCACCCACCGTGCCTGCGCCGACGCCGGCGACGACCTCCCCGGCGTCCGCCGACCCCTGCGGCTTCCTGCCCCCGGAGGTCGACCGGCGCGCCTGCGCCCCGGTGGCCGGGGATCCGCCGATCCCGCCGGCGCCGGATTCCGACGACCTGTATGTCCTGGCGGTCGATGGCCCGATCCGCTGTGACGTGATGGGCGACGTCGATCCCTGGGCTGCCTGCGCGGCGGGATTCGAACTGACACCCACCCCGCCGGCCGAGCAGTGCGACGCCGGTGACTGGGACAACAACGTCGCCGTGCTCTACGTCACGGTGGACGAGGCATGGGCGAGCGGGCAGGGCGGCTGCCGCAACGATCCGCTGATCTCGGAGATGTCCGACCCGCCGACCCTTCCCCTGGGGGACATCCTGGTGGTGGGGGAGATCGCCGTCCTCGCCACCGCGCAGGGGGTCACGGTCTGGAACGGCGAGGCACGCCGGGGCTTCGCGATCCTGGACGGTCACGTCCACACCTGGTAACCGAGTCCAGGGTTGGATCCGGGTCGGGTCAGGGCGGCCGACCAGTGGGCCCGGGATAGGCTCAGCTCATGAGCTCCTCCGACTATCGCGAGCCCACCAACGACGAGTTGTGGCCTCAGCCGCCGACGAGTCCGTCGATGCCGGGCTCTCCGGCGCCCGGGCAGGGCATGGTGCCTCATCAGCCCGCGCCCACCCCGGCGGCCCCGGCCACCGCGTCTCCCACGGCCGATCGGACCTCCTTCGTCCTGGCCCTGCTCTCGATGGTGATGGGCATCCCGATCTCGGCCATCGCCAGCGGCAATGTCGGCCTGCCGGGGTTGCTGGTCGCCTGGATCGGGATCGTGCTGGTGAACGTGGTCTACGCCTGGGGGCGGCGGCGCTGAGGCGGGAGTCGTCGTCGGAGCCGCTCGGTTCGGCGGCGGGCTGGGTGCTGGCCTAGAGTAAGGTCCGCACTTTTCGCAACCGGGCAGGAAAGGACGTCCATGAGCGGACATTCCAAATGGGCCACCACCAAGCACAAGAAGGCCGTCATCGACGCCAAGCGCGGCAAGCTCTTCGCCAAGCTGATCAAGAACGTCGAGGTCGCGGCCCGCGTGGGTGGCGGTGACCCCGGCGGGAATCCGACCCTCTACGACGCCATCCAGAAGGCCAAGAAGAACTCGGTCCCGAACGACAACATCGATCGCGCGGTGAAGCGCGGCAGCGGTGTCGGCGGCGAGGCGGTGGACTACCTGGAGATCACCTACGAGGCCTACGGCCCGGCCGGGGTGGCCATCCTGATCGAGTGCCTGACCGACAACCGGAACCGTTCCGCCTCGGATGTGAAGGTGGCGGTCACCCGTAACGGCGGCACGATGGCCGACGTCGGCTCCGTCTCGCGGATCTTCGACCGCAAGGGTGTCGTCGAACTCGCCAAGGCCCAGTCCGGCAAGGAGCTCACCGAGGACGACGTCCTCGAGGCGACGCTGGACGCCGACCCCGAGGATGTCTCCGACGAGGGCGAGACCTACAGGGTGATCAGCGACCCGAGCGTGGTGGTCGAGGTGCGCAAGGCCGTCCAGGCCGCTGGGCTCGACTACGACTCCGCGGAGGTGCAGTTCGTCCCGCAGTACACGCAGTCGGTGGACGCCAAGGACGCCGCCGAGAAGCTGTTCAAGCTGCTCGACGCCATCGAGGATCTGGACGACGTCCAGAACGTCTACTCCAACGAGGACGTGCCGGACGAGATCCTGGAGCAACTCGAGGGCTGAGCGCCGCGTTCCGGGCGTCGCTCGGCGTGGCTTGTCGCGCCCGAGGTGCCTGTCTGCCTACTATCCGAACAGTTGTTCGGGTGAGTGAGGTGGCGATGCGTGTCCTTGGGGTGGATCCCGGGCTGACCCGTTGCGGGGTCGGCGTGATCGAGGGCGAACCCGGACGGCCACCGCGGCTGGTCGCGGTAGGGGTCATCACGACCCCGGCGGAGCTCGACCACGCCCGCCGGCTGCTGCGGATCGACGAAGGGCTGGACGCCTGGGTGGCGGAGCACTCCCCGGACGCGATCGCGGTCGAGCGGGTCTTCGCCGATTCCAATGTGCTGTCCGTGATGGGCACCGCCCAGGCCGCCGGCCTGGCCATGGTCGCCGGCGCACGGCGCGGGATCCCCGTCCATCTGCACACGCCCACGGAGGTGAAGGCGGCGATCACCGGCTCCGGACGGGCCGACAAGGCACAGGTCGGCGTCATGGTCACCCGGATCCTCAAGCTGCCAGCGCCACCCAAGCCGGCCGATGCCGCCGACGCGGTCGCCCTGGCGATCTGCCACCTGTGGCGGGGCGCCGGCCAGAGCCGGATCGAGGCCGCCCTGGCCAGGGCGAAGCGAGCGTCGGCATGATCGCGCAACTCCGTGGCACCGTGGTCGCGGTGGGTGCCACCTGGGTGGTGGTGGAGGCCGGCGGCTTCGGCCTGAAGGCGCTGTGCACCCCGGCCACCGCCGGCGCGCAGCGACTGGGCAGCGAGACCACGCTGTACACCTCGCTGGTGGTGCGGGAGGACTCGCTGACCCTCTACAGCTTCGCCGGCGCCGACGAACGGGACTGCTTCGAACTGGTGCAGACCGCCAGCGGCATCGGCCCGAAGATCGCCCTCGCCGTGGTCTCAACGCTCGGCCCCGACGACCTGCGCGCCGCGATCGCGGGCGGCAATGTGGCGGCGCTCACCCGCGTCCCCGGGATCGGTGCCAAGGGCGCCCAGCGGCTGATCCTGGAACTGAAGGACAAGATCGGCCAGCTGTCGGTCGCCGGCCGGCAGGGCACCCTCGCCGGCGGCTGGCGTGAGCAGGTGAAGGCCGGTCTGGAGGGCCTGGGCTGGTCGAGCCGGGACGCCGAGAGCGCCTGCGACCGGGTGGCCGCCCTCGCCGAGACCGAGACCTCGGTGGCGATCCTGATGCGCGCCGCGCTGCAGAGCCTGGCAAAGTGAACCCCGTGACCCGTCCCGACACCGAGACCGATCCGCTCGACCCGTACGTCCATCTGGGCGAACAGGCAGCTGAGTCCGCGCTGCGCCCGGGCAAGCTGGCCGAGTTCGGCGGCCAGCCGCGGGTCAGCGATCAGCTCGGCCTGGTGCTGGACGCAGCCCGCCACCGCGGTGCCGTCCCCGAACATGTGCTGCTCTCCGGGCCCCCCGGCCTGGGCAAGACCACCCTGGCGATGATCATCGCCGCGGAGCTCGCCGCTCCGCTGCGGATCAGTTCCGGCCCGGCCATCCAGCACGCCGGCGATCTGGCGGCGATCCTCTCCGGCCTGTCCGAGGGAGAGGTCTTCTTCCTCGACGAGATCCACCGGATGTCCCGGCCCGCGGAGGAGATGCTCTACCTGGCGATGGAGGACTTCCGGGTCGATGTGGTGGTCGGGAAGGGCCCCGGCGCCACCGCCATCCCGCTGGAGATCCCGCCGTTCACCCTGGTCGGCGCCACCACCCGCGCCGGGTTGCTGCCCGGACCACTGCGCGACCGGTTCGGCTTCACCGCCCAGTTGGACTACTACGACACCGAATCGCTGGAACGCATCATCGTCCGCTCGGCCAGCCTGCTGGGCATCGAGCTGGACGCGGACGCCGGCGCCGAGATCGCCTCCCGCTCCCGCGGCACCCCGCGGATCGCGAACCGCCTGCTGCGCCGGGTGCGCGACTACGCCCAGGTGCGTGCCGACGGACGCCTCACCCGGGAGGTCGCCCGGGCGGCCTTGGAGCTCTACGAGGTCGATCCGCTCGGTCTCGACCGGCTCGACCGCGCGGTGCTTGACGCGCTGTGCCGCCGGTTCGGCGGCGGACCGGTGGGGATCACCACCTTGGCGATGGCGGTCGCGGAGGAGACCGAGACCGTGGAGGAGGTCGCCGAGCCCTTCCTGGTGCGCCAGGGCTTCCTCGCCCGCACCCCCCGCGGCCGGGTGGCGACGCCCCGCGCCTGGCAGCACCTGGGCCTGACCCGGCCGCAATCCACGCCTGACCTGTTCAGCGATGGGGAGTGACCCGATCGGCAGTGTCGGAATGGGTATTTGGCGAATCCGGCAGGTACGCTATCGCCGGTGGCGGCCGCGGTCGTCCTGATCGCTATGCAAACGTAAGGATTTCTCGTGGAAAACATCCTGTTCATCGTCGTGATCGGCGCGGCTCTGTACTTTCTGATGATCCGGCCGCAACAGAAGCGCACCAAGGAGCAGAAGGCGAAGATGGCTTCGCTGGAGCCCGGCGCACGCGTGATGACCATCTCGGGCATCTTCGGCACGATCCGCCACCTCGGCGAGAAGCAGGCCATCATCGAGGTCGCCCCCGGAGTGGAGTTCACCATCGACAAGCGGGCGATCTCGACCCAGCCGGTCGAGGACGAGTTCGAGTACGTCGACGAGGCTGAGGCGGACGAGGCGGACGCCCCGGAGCCGAGTAGCGACGACCTGGGATTCGACCCCGCCAACTTCGATCCCACCGTCTTCGACCCGACCCCGCCGGCCGACCCGACCCCGTCGGCTGAGCCGAGCCCGCCGGCCGAGCCGACCGAGGAACCCCGACAGAACTGATCACGCCGGCGACGCTGGCAACGAGGACACGACTGTGGCAACGACAAGCAGGAAACACGCCCATCCGGTCCGGACACTGGTGGTGTTCGGGCTCGTGGTGGTGGCGCTCTACGCGCTGATGGGGATCTCGGGGGTGTTCACCCCCAAGCTCGGCCTGGACCTGCGGGGTGGCACCACGATCACCCTCACCGCCGCCAACATCACCGGCGAGGGCTCGGTCGATCCCAACAGTCTGGAACTGGCACGCAGCATCATCGCGCAGCGGGTCGACTCGATGGGCGTCGGCGAGACCGAGGTGACCACCAGTGGCGATCGGCAGATCGTGGTGTCGGTGCCCAACGTCCAGGCTGAGGAACTCGTCGAGATGGTCGGCCAGACCGCCCAGCTCTACTTCCGCAAGGTGTTCAACGTGGCGGCCGCACCGGCGGCTCTGCCCACGCCGCAGCCGACGGAGGGCGCCCCGTCGGAGGGCCCCGAGGCCAGCCCCAGTGCTTCGCCGACCACCAACCAGCGTCCGTTGCCGCAGCTGCCGACCCCGGTGCCGAGCCCGCGTCCGACCCTGCCGGCCGACCCGGCTCCGAGCCTGGACGAACTGCTGGCCTGGCAGCCATCGGACCGCGACCTGGAGGAGTTCGAGGCGTACACCTGCGGAGAGGTCTCGCCGACCCCGTCGGTGACCGACCAGGCGCTGATCGCCTGTGACGATGCCCTGACCTACAAGTACCTGCTGGGTCCCGCCCTGATCAGCGGTGACAAGGTGACCCGCGCCTACGCCAATGTGCCGCCTTCGTCGGTCTCCTGGGAGGTCGGGCTGGAGTTCAACGACGCCGGGGCCACCGACTTCCTGGCGGTGACCACTCACCTCTCCACCCAGACCTCGCCGCTGAACCAGTTCGCCATCGTGCTGGACGACCAGGTGATCTCCGCACCGTCGGTGGACAACCCGATCGCGGGCGGACGGGCATCGATCAGCGGCAACTTCACCCAGACCACCGCCACCGCGCTGGCCAACGTCCTGACCTACGGCGCGCTGCCGCTCTCCTTCGAGGTCTCCAGCGTCGACAATGTCTCGGCCAAGCTGGGCGGCGAACAGCTGCAGGCGGGCCTGATCGCGGGCCTGATCGGCCTGATCCTGGTGGTCGGCTACAGCCTGCTGTACTACCGGGGGCTGGCGATCGTGGTGGTCGCTTCGCTGGCGATCGCCGCGGCGCTCACCTACGTGATGATGGTGCTGCTGGGCCAGGGGATGGGCTACGCGCTCAACCTGCCGGGCATCGCCGGCGCGATTCTCGCGATCGGCGTCACCGCCGACTCGTTCATCATCTACTTCGAACGGATCCGGGACGAGGTGCGCGAGGGTCGCGGGCTCCGGACGGCGATCGAGACCGGCTGGGTGCGTTCCCGCAAGACGATCCTGGTCGCGGACTCCGTGTCGCTGCTCAGCGCCGTGGTGCTCTTCGTCCTGGCGATCGGCTCGGTGAAGGGCTTCGCCTTCACCCTGGGCCTGACCACGATCATCGACATCGCCATCGTCTTCTGGTTCACCAAGCCCTTGATGTCGGTGCTGGGCCGGACCAAGTACTTCGGTGAGGGGCGGAAGTTCTCCGGCTTCGAGGCCGAGCACCTGGGCGCCGCCAACCCACCACTGCACGGTGGCAAACGGCGTCCGGCGACCGCAGGGGGGGCAGCCTGATGGCAATCGGCGGCAGTTTCGCACACCGGCTCTACACCGGTGACCTGTCCTTCGACATCGTCGGCCGGCGCAAGACCTGGTACCGGATCACGATCGGCCTGTTGCTCGTCTGCATTCTCGCCATCGCGATCCGTGGGCTCAACCTCGGCATCGAGTTCCGCGGTGGCGCCGACTTCCAGGCACCGACCGCGGTCACCGCCACCACCGTGGACGATGTCCGGAACACGATCGAGCAGATCGGGCTGCCCAGGAACGACGAATTGACCGTCACCACCATCGGTGACGGCAATGTCCGGGTGCAGACCCGTGCGCTGACGACCGATGAAGTCGCGGTGGTGAAGCAGGCCATCGCCGACCAGTTGGGCATCAGCGTCGACGACGTCGCCTACTCGTTGATCGGCGCCTCCTGGGGTGCTCAGGTCACCCAGCAGGCATTGATCGCGCTGCTGATCTTCGTGGTCCTGGTGATGCTGCTGATCGGGTTCTACTTCCGCGACTTCAAGATGTCGGTGGCGGCGATCCTGGCGCTCTTCCACGACCTGCTGATCACGGTGGGCATCTACGCGCTGGTCGGCTTCGCGGTCACCCCGACCACGATGATCGGCGTGCTGACCATCCTGGGCTATTCGCTGTACGACACGGTGGTGGTGTTCGACAAGATCCGCGAGAACGTGGTGGATCTCACCAAGACCAACCACACCTATTCCGAGCAGGCCAACCTGGCGGTCAACCAGGTGCTGATCCGTTCCATCAACACCACCATCATCGGCGTGCTGCCGGTGGCGGCGCTGCTGTTCACCGGCGCGTTCATCCTGCAGACCGGCCCGCTGAAGGATCTCGGCCTGGCGCTGTTCGTCGGCATGCTGGCCGGCGCCTACTCCTCTTTGTTCATCGCCTCGCCGCTGCTGGCCGACATGCGTGAAGCCGAGCCCGAGATGAAGGAGCACCGCGCCCGGCTGGAGCGCAGGGCGTCCCGCTCGAATCCCCGCGCCGCTGCGGCGACACCGCAGGAGGTGTCCAGCGTGCCGTTGCTGGTGGCGGACGCCGAACCCTCGGTCGAACCCGAGAACCTGGGTCTGGTGAGCGCGGAGAAGCTGGCTGACCGCCAACGGGTGCAGCCGGTACGGAACACGCGCAGCGACCGACGCAAATGAACGCCAACCAGCAACTGGTCGCCAGCCTGATCCGCGACGTGCCGGACTTCCCCAAGCCGGGGGTGGTCTTCAAGGACATCACGCCGCTGCTCGCCTCCGCCGCCGGCTACCGGGCGGCGATCGAGGAGCTGGCGGCCGGCGCGCCGCCACGGATCGACGTGGTGGTGGGCATGGAGGCCCGCGGGTTCATCTTCGCGGGCCCGGTCGCGCTGGCCCTGGGTGCGGGCTTCGTCCCGGTCCGCAAGCCGGGCAAGCTGCCCGGTCAGGTGTACACCGAGACCTTCGCGCTGGAGTACGGCACCGAGTCCCTCGCGGTCCACACCGATGCGGTGCTGCCGGGAGCGCGGGTGCTGGTGATCGACGACGTCCTGGCCACCGGCGGGACGGTGGGCGCCACCGCGAAGCTGATCCAACGGCTGGGCGCCGAGCTGGTTCATGTCTCGGTGCTGATGGAACTCAGTTTCCTGGGCGGACGCGAGCATCTCGCGGGGCTCGGGGTGACTGACTGTTCGGCGGTGCTGACCGTCTGATGGCCCCGAAGCTGCGCCTGGGATCCTCCAGCCTTCCACGCGGGCAGGCTCAGGTGCACCTGCCCTCCCGCGCCTCCACGCCCGCCGGCGAACTGCTCCGGCGGCTGGTGATCGGCCTGATCCTGCTGCTGATCATCACGCTGGTGGTCTGGCTGGACCGGGATTCCTACGCCGACAACGTCGCCGGTGGCGGGATCACCCTGATCGACGCGCTCTACTACGCCACGGTGACCATGACCACCACCGGCTACGGCGACATCACCCCGGTGACCGAGCATGCCCGGCTGCTGAACGCGATCGTGATCACGCCGATCCGGATCGCCTTCCTGGTGCTGCTGGTCAGCACCACCGTCGAGGTGCTCGCCAACGAAGGAAGAAGGGCTCTGATGGATTCCCAGTGGCGCAAGACCCTGCGCAACCACACCGTGGTGATCGGCTACGGAACCATGGGCGCCAGCGCCGTCTCCACCCTGTTGCGCAACGGCGTGCAACTGGAGCGGATCGTGGTGATCGACCGGGACGCTCAGGCCGTGGCCGCCGCCAACCGGCACGGGCTGGCCGCCTTCGAAGGGGACGCGACCTCCCGTGAGCTGCTGCACCGGGCGGAACTGGCCAAGGCGCGGGAGGTGATCGTGACGGTCAACCGCGACGACACCACCATCCTGACCACGCTGACCGTCCGGCAGCTGAACCGGACGGCACATCTGGTGGCGGCCGTCCGCGACTCGCAGAACCTTCCGCTGGTGCGCCAGTCCGGCGCCGATTCGGTGGTGACCTCAGCCGATTCGGTGGGCCGGCTGATGGGCCTGTCGTCGATCAGCCCGCACCTGGGGACGGTGATCGAGGATCTGCTGACCAGCGGGGACGGGCTGGAGATCATCCAGCGGATGGTCACCCGCGACGAGGACGGCAAGAGTTCGAACGACCTGCCCGGTGAACGCGTGCTCGCGGTGATCCGCAACAAGACCATGCGCCGGTTCTACGAGGGCACCGCCGACACACTGCACACCGGCGACGAGATCGTGGTGGTGCGGCGCTCGGCGAAAGCGCCGTCGCCACGCCCTGACGGAGTCGAGGGAAGCCGCTGATCGGCACGTCCATGACGTCAGGGCCGTAGGGCATATGCTGGGCGCCACGACAAACCGGGAGGTGCGGTGACGGCGCAGGGAGTCCACGGCCCCTATGGGGCTTCCGACGGCCTGCCCGGCGAGCCGCGCCAGATACCCCGGACACCTGGCGCCAACGACCAGCCCCGGCTGCGGATGCGGCAACTGCTCTCTCGCCTGGGTGCCCCCAAACCGCAGCAGGCGCTCGTCCTGGATCCGCTGTTGCGGGTGCTCCGGGCACACCACCCCAAGGCTGATGTCGCGCTGATCGAGCGCGCCTACCGCACGGCCGAGCACTACCACACTGGCCAGAAACGCAAGAGCGGGGACGAGTACATCACCCATCCGCTCGCGGTGGCCACCATCCTCGCCGAGCTGGGGATGAACGAGCCGACGCTGTGCGCGGCGCTGCTGCACGACACGGTGGAGGACACCTCGTACACCGTCGAGCAGCTGAAGGCAGACTTCGGTCCGGAGATCGCCGCCATGGTGGACGGCGTCACCAAGCTGGACAAGATCCAGTACGGCGAATCCGCGAAGGCCGAGACCATCCGCAAGATGGTGCTGGCGATGAGCAAGGACATCCGGGTGCTGGTGATCAAGCTCGCCGACCGGCTGCACAACATGCGCACCCTGGGCCACCTGCGGCAGGACAAGCAGGCCAGGATCGCTCACGACACCCTGGAGATCTTCGCACCGCTGGCCCACCGGCTGGGTATGAACGCGATCAAGTGGGAGCTGGAGGATCTCTCCTTCGCCACCCTGGAACCCAAGATCTACGACGAGATCGTGAAACTGGTGGCGGCCCGTGCCCCGCTGCGTGAGGACTATCTCCGGCTGGTCACCGATCAGGTGCGCGCCGATCTCAGCGAGGCAGGGATCAAGGCGACGGTGTACGGCCGTCCGAAGCACTACTACTCGATCTACCAGAAGATGGTGGTGCGCGGCCGCGACTTCGCCGACATCTACGACCTGGTCGGGTTACGGATCCTGGTGGACAGCCAGCGTGAGTGCTACGAGGCCCTCGGCGTGATGCACGCCCGCTGGTCGCCGCTGCCCGGGCGGTTCAAGGACTACATCGCGATGCCGAAGTTCAACCTCTACCAGTCGCTGCACACCACCGTACTGGGACCCGGCGGCAAGGCCGTGGAACTGCAGATCCGCACCCACGAGATGCACCGGCAGGCCGAGTACGGCGTCGCGGCGCACTGGAAGTACAAGGAGGGCAAGGCCGACGGCAGCGAGCTGAACTGGGTGCACCAGATCAGCCAGTGGCAGAAGGAGACCGAGGACCCGACCGAGTTCCTCGACACCCTGCGCTTCGAGATCGCCACCGACGAGGTCTTCGTCTTCACCCCCAAGGGCGATGTGATCAACCTGCCGCAGGGCGCCACCCCGGTGGACTTCGCCTATTCGGTGCACACCGAGGTCGGCCACCGCTGCATCGGCGCCCGGGTGAACGGACGGCTGGTACCGCTGGAATCCACGCTGGCCAGCGGGGATGTGGTCGAGGTGCTCACCTCGAAGGCGGCCAGTGCCGGGCCGAGCCGGGATTGGCTGGGCTTCGTCGCGAGCCCGCGGGCACGGGGCAAGATCCGGCAGTACTTCCAGCGCGAGCGGCGCGAGGAATCGATCGAGACCGGCAAGGATCTGCTGACCAAGCAGATGCGCCGGGCCGGGCTGCCGCTGCAGCGGATGCTCACCCTCGAGCAGATGTCAGGCCTGATCGAGCACTTCCGGGTGGCGGACGCCGGCGCGCTCTACGCGGCCATCGGTGAGGGGACGGTCAGCGCCCAGGCCGTCGTCCAGCGGCTGGTGACGGCCGGCGGGGGAGCCGAGGAGATCGCCGAACTCGGCGTCGAGGACATCCCGGTGGTGGGCAGCCGCCGCCGTTCGCGGCACAGCGGCAGCGAGGCGGGCGTGGTGGTGCAGGGCGACCCGAGCGTCTGGGTGAAGCTGGCCAAGTGCTGTATGCCGGTGCCGGGGGACGAGATCCTCGGCTTCGTCACCCGCGAGAACGGGGTGTCGGTGCACCGGGTGGACTGCACCAATGCCCAGGATCTGCTCTCCAAGCCCGACCGCCTGGTCGACGTCTCCTGGGCGCCGACCGCCGATTCGTCCTTCCGGGTCGCGCTGCACGTGGAGGGCCTGGACCGTACCGGGGTGCTCTCAGAGGTGACCAAGGCGATCAGCGATCACCACATCTCGATCCTGTCGGCCAACATGACCACGGCCAAGGACCGCACCTTCCGGTTCCGGCTCACCTTCGAGACCACCGACCCCAAGCACCTGGATCACCTGATCAGCGCCATCCGCAAGGTGTCCGGGGTCTACGACGTCTACCGTCTCTAGGAGCCACCGCTACCGGTTGAAGTCCGCCAGCGTCTCCCGGGCCTGGTCGAGCCAGGTCTGGTAGGTCGCGATCGAGTCACGAGCCTTGGCCGCGGCGGCGTTGTCGCCCCGGGCCTCGGCCTTGGTGATCTTCTCGGTGAGCTTGGCGATCTCGGCGCTCAGCATGGCCACCGTCTCCTCGGCACGGGCCTTGGCCTCGGGGTCGGTGCGGCGCCACTCGTCCTCTTCGGCATTGCGCACGGCCGATTCGAGCGCCTTCACCCGCGAATCCAGGGAACGGATCTGCTCCCGCGGCACCTTGCCGACGGCATTGAACCTGTCCAGGAAGGTGCGGAAGGCGGACTTGGCGGACGCCACGTCGGTGATCGGCAGGATGGCGGCCTCGGCCTCGGCCAGGATCTGCTC
>JASGEM010000055.1:0-2788 GCA_049841235.1 Propionicimonas sp.
GGCCGAACGCCGCGCGGCCCAGGAGCTCGCCGAGCAGGCCGCCGCCGCCGAACGCCGTAGGGAACGCGCCGCGGCCCGGGAAGATGCCCGGGCCGTTCAGCCGGAACTGCTCCAGGCATCGGCCGCCGAACTCCCGTCCGCCCGGCAGCAGGTCATCGAGGCCGGCGGTGAGCCGGCGCTCGCCGCGGCCCAGGAACGGCTGGCCGCGTTGCTGCGTCCGCTCGCGACCGCCGATCCCGATGGATACCGCGACGAACTCCTGGCCACGCTGGAAGCGCTGGTGAGCCTGCGCTGGCGACTGGGCGATCCGGAGGGTTCCCGGGAAGCAGCCCGGGAACGAAAGAGCTGGTGAGAACCAGTACTTATCTGGGTTTCCGCCCCTGTTCATCCGGGCGTCGCTGACCGAGACTGGCACCAGCCTTTCGTCAGGAGGATCCGATGGCCCTGCTCAACCCCTACCTCAACTTTCGCGGCAACGCCCGCGAGGCGATGGAGTTCTACCAGTCGGTGTTCGGCGGCGAACTGGACATCAGCACCTTCCGCGACTTCCAGATGCCCGGGATCGGCGAGGACGAGGCCGATCTGATCATGCATTCTCAGCTCACCAACCCGAGTGGGTTCGTCCTGATGGGTGCCGACGCGCCGTCGACGATGCCCTATGTCCCGGCTGCCGGAATGACCATCGCGCTGAGCGGCAACGAGGTCGACGAACTGCGCGGCTACTGGGATCGGCTGAGCGAGGGAGCCGATGTCGAGATGCCACTGGAGCTTGCGCCCTGGGGAGATCTCTACGGCCAGCTGACCGACCGGTTCGGCATCTCGTGGATGGCCAGTATCGACGTCAGCGGCCAAGCTTAGGAGATCCGGATCGACGTGCCCCACCGAGGGTGAACCGGCCGGGGAGCTGGCGGTGGCCGGTGCCGACGAAGGAGCCTCGACCGTCGTGTCAGTTCGCTGGGACGGAGCTGTTCAGCGTCGTCCCAGCGGCGAGAGCAGCATCACCGCGGCGAGGACGGGCAGGGCCAGCAGGGCCAGGCCGTCGAAGCCGGCCCAGCTGAGCGCGCCGCCGGCCCCGATCGCGCCCAGCGCGCCCGCCATGCTCATCCAGAAGTCGTTGCGTCCCTGCCGCCGGGTGCGGAGTGCCTCGGCCGACGACTCGGTGAGCAGCGCCGCACCGGCGACGGTCGCGGCGCTCCAGCCCAGGCCGAGCAGCACCAGAGCGACGGTGACAGCGGGCGTGCTGTGCTGGTCGACTGCGATCACCGCCACGCACCCGGCGAGGATGGCGTAGCCCAGCAGGATGGTCGGCACGCGTCCCCACCGGTCGGCCAGGATGCCGAAGACCGGTGAGAGGGCGTACATCCCGGCGATGTGCAGGCTGATGGTCAGGCCGACCACGGTCAGGCTGGCTCCGTGGTGCACCAGGTGAATCGGGGTCATCGCCATGATCGAGACCATCACCGCGTGCGCGCCGACGATGGCCACGGTCGCGAAGGCTGCTGCCCGGGGACGGTCGGCGTGGGTGATCTCGGTACTGCCGGGCTGCCGGGTGGCGATCACCTGATGAGCGGTGAGCAGGGGATCGGGACGCAGCGCCGTCCACAATAGGGTGAGGCCGAGTAGCTGCGCCACGATCGTGAACAGGTACGGGCCGGTGTACTCCGGCATGCCCAGGTGTGCACCGAGGGCCTCGCCCGGACCGACCAGATTCGGTCCGAGCACGGCACCCACGGTGGTGGCCCAGACCACCAGCGAGAGGTCGCGGGCCCGGGAGGCGTCGGTGGCGAGGTCGGCGGCGGCGAAGCGGGATTGCAGGTTGGCGGCCTGGCCGGCGCCGATCAGCACAAAGCCGGAGAGCAGCAGCGGGAAGTTGGAGACGGTGACCGCGGCGATGACGAGCCCGACGCCCGCCAGCGCGATCAGCATCCCGGTGGCCAGTGCGGGACGTCGTCCGCGACGCCGGGCAAGCGCGGCCAGCGGCACTGCGGTGAGCGCCGTCCCCAGGGTGATCGAGGCGGTGGCCAGCCCCGACAGCGCATCGTCGCCGGAGAGCTTCGCCGCCAGGATCGCGCCCAGCGAGACCGTCGCGCCGAAGCTGATGCCACCCAGGATCTGACCTGCCGAGAGCACCGCGATGGTGCGCCGCTGCAGGGCGGACAGTTCTCCGGCATCGGGCGGGTCTTCCACCCTGGAACCATAGCGGCGGCGCCGCCGCCCGACGCCCGGCAGCGGGCGGCGTGGACGCAGAAGCGACCATCCGGAGTGGGTTACCGCGCGGGAACCTCGGGCCTCCTCGGGCGGTGGGCGATTGCCTCGATCTCCACCAGGGCGCCGCGAGGGAGTTCGGCCACCTCGAAGGACGAACGGGCCGGCAACACCTCCTGGGTGAAGCGGCTGGCATAGATCTCGTTCATGCCGGCGAAGTCGTCGATGTCCGCCAGGTAGACGGTGGTCTTGACGACCTCGGCCAGGGTGAGTCCCGCCGCGGCCAGCACGGCTTCGAGATTGGAGATCGACCGGGCGGTCTGCTCGCCCACCGTCGTGCCGTCAAGTCTTCCGGTGGCCGGGTCGATCGGCAGTTGCCCCGAGCAGAAGACCAGGTTGCCGGAGTCGACTCCCTGGGAGTAGGGACCGATCGCGACGGGCGCGCAGGTGGTGGTCAGAGCGGAAACGGCAGTCATGGCTGAGTAGGTCCTCTCAAGGGAAGCGGGAGGGGTGGTGGCGAAGCGATCGGAGCGCCCCCGGTGACCAGCCCGGGCTGCTCGTCACCGGCGCCGGGGGGGGGTCA
>JASGEM010000056.1:0-17308 GCA_049841235.1 Propionicimonas sp.
AGCCCGGATCCACCGATTTCCGCCTGCTACGCGACCCCTTCCGGGCGCGCTGGCTGCGCCGGCCACGCTCACCAGACGACCCGGTCTGCCTTCGCGTGACCGTCTTGCCATCGCACCCGTCTGGTGCCGCTCGCGACGGCGGCCATCGGTGGATCCGCGCTCAGTGGGCCAGCAGAGACTTGCGGTAGACGGCCTCCAGCCGCTCGACGACCTGGACCGCGCCGGTCGCATCGACCGACTCATAGCTGGTCAGCCGGTGATCACCGGACGGGGTGTAGTCCAGCCCGATGTACATCGGGATGGCAGCGGCGTTCTCCGGATCGACCCGCAGGAAGATCTCGACGAAGCCACGCTCCCGGGCGAGATTCTCCAGGTAGCGGGTGAGCGCCCGGCCGGCTCCCAGGCGACGAGCCTCGGGGTAGACCCACAGGCTCTTCACCTCCGGGCAGAGATCGTTCTCGGGATCGCAGTCCAGGACGCAGAACCCGAGGATCACCCCGCCCTGTTCCGCCAGTGCGAAGAAGTAGTCGCCCGCCTCCTGTCGCTCGTAGTGACGCAGTGCCAGGTGGGCATCGGGATGGGCCTCCCGAGAATGCAGCACGGCCAGATCGTCGGTAGCGGCGAGTCGGATGGTGATCGGGTCGACAGGCATACGCTCTCCGATGGTCGGCGACGTGAGACCCCAGTCTCCCCGGTCGATCGACTCCGGCGCAAAACGTCTTGCCCATCGGTCCGTCGGCAGCAGAGAGGTGGATCCGTCGGCGTGGCGAACCGGCTGCCAATAGGCTGAACCCACCATCGTCAGGAGGAAACCCCATGAGGATCATCGGCGTCATCGCCGCGGCCACCGTTGGCATCGGCCTGTTGGCCGGCTGCGGCTCGCCCGCCCCCGCCCCATCCGCCCCCGTTACGCCGCCACCGGCCAGTGAGCCGGCCCCGGCTCCTTCCGAGACCGTCCCCACCGCTCCCGCCGGCGAGGTCTCGATCGACGATTTCCTGCAGCGCGTCAGCGCAGCGGAGATGAAGACCTACACGATGGAGATGGGCGTGTCGACCACGGTCGAAGGCACCCCGATGGAGATCGCCACGAGCGGCAGCTTCGACAACAGCGATCCGGCCAACCCGAGTTCCCAGATGAAGATGGATCTCGGCGGCATGGAGATGGAGATCATCCTCGTGGACGGCGACGCCTATCTGAAGATGGCCATGCTCGGCGACCAGTGGATGAGGATGGATCCGAAGGATGCCGCAGAGATCGCCGGTAGCTCCGGCCCCGACCTCGGCCAGTGGACCAAGGACTACGCCAAGAACGTCGAGAAGGTCGAACTCATCGGCGAAGATACGACGAACGGTGTCGCCACCACCCAGTACCGGCTCACGCTGAAGCCCGAGTCGCTGGGCGACCTCGGCATGTCGGAGGCCGGCATCGAGGCGACCGACGTCGTCTTCGACGTCTGGATCGACGGCGAGGGGTTCACCCGCAAGTTCGCGATGGACATGAAGGGCGACGTCCCGATCGCCATGACCGCCACCCTGGACAACATCAACCAGCCGGTGAGTATCGAGGCGCCCAAGGACTGGGTCGAGATGCCGAGCTGAACTGTCTGGCCAACGCCGAAGGGGCTGTCACCGTCTCCGGTGGCAGCCCCTTCTCAGCGGTCGGATCCGGCCTATCCCAGCGCCTTCAGGATGTCGTCCACCCGCTGCTTGGCGTCGCCGAACAGCATCTGGGTGTTCTCCTTGAAGAACAGCGGGTTCTGAACCCCGGCGTAGCCGGTGGCCATCGACCGCTTGAAGACGATCACGTTGTCGGCCTTCCAGACCTCCAGCACCGGCATGCCAGCGATGGGGGAGTTCGGGTCGTCCAGCGCGGCCGGGTTGACGGTGTCGTTGGCGCCGATCACCAGCACCACGTCGGTGCCGGTGAAGTCGTCGTTGATCTCGTCCATCTCCAGCACGATGTCGTAGGGGACGTGCGCCTCGGCCAGCAGGACGTTCATATGCCCGGGCAGCCGTCCGGCCACCGGATGGACGCCGAACCGCACGTCGACGCCCTGCGCGCGCAGCTTGGCGGTCAGATCGGCCACCGGGTACTGGGCCTTGGCCACCGCCATGCCGTAGCCAGGGGTGATGATCACCGACCGGGCATTCGTCAGCAGATCGGCCGCGCCGGCCGCGTCGATCTCACGATGCTCGCCCTGCTCCTGGTCGCTGGCGGCCACCTTCCCGCCCTCGGAGCCGAAGCCGCCCAGGATCACCGAGACGAAGGAGCGGTTCATCGCCCGGCACATGATGTAGGAGAGGATCGCACCGGAGGAGCCGACCAGCGAGCCGGTGATGATCAGCAGGTTGTTGTTCAGCATGAAGCCGGCTGCCGCCGCCGCCCAGCCTGAGTACGAGTTGAGCATCGACACCACGACCGGCATATCGCCGCCGCCGATCGCGGCCACCATGTGCCAACCGAGGGCGAAGCCGATCAGCGCGATCGCGATGATCAGCGCCCAGCCCAGCGCCGCGTTCTGCTCGCCGGCCAGGACGAACCAGATCATCAGCCCGAAGAAGAGCGCGAAGGCGCCGATGTTGAGCAGGTTGCGTCCGGGCAGCATCAGCGGCGCGGACTTCATCTTGGCCGACAGCTTCAGGTAGGCCACCACCGAGCCGGTGAAGGTGTAGGCGCCGATCAGGACGCCCAGCGCGACCTCGACCATGTGCACTGCGTCGCCGTGGCCTTCGGCGACGGCGAAGGAGTTGAAGCCGACGAGCACCGCGGCCATGCCCACGAAGGAGTGGAAGGCCGCGATCAGTTCGGGCATCTGGGTCATCTCGACCTTGCGGGCGATCGGGATGCCGATCGCCGCGCCCAGCGCGAGCACCACGGCGATCAGCAACAGGGTGATCAGCGGCGAGAGACGGTCGGGTTCGGTTGCCGACATGTTGACCGAGTGGATGATGGTGGCGACCAGCGCCAGCACCATGCCGACCATGCCGGCGACATTGCCCATCCGCGCGGTGGTCTGCTTGGAGAGCCCTGCCAGTGACAGGATGAACAGGACTCCCGCAACGATGTAGAGCCCCTGGACGAAGTGCACCAGCATGCTCATGCCTCCTTCTTGAACATGCTGAGCATCCGGTACGACACCAGGAACCCGCCGAAGATGTTGATGGCTGCGATGGTGGCCGCGATGAACGACATCACCAGCACCGCGATGTTGGTCGAGCCCAATTGCAGGAGCGCGCCGACCAGGATGATGCCGGAGATGGCGTTGGTCTGTGCCATCAGCGGGGTGTGCAGCGAGTGTGAGACGCCGCTGATCACGTAGAAGCCGACCACCACGGCCAGTGCGAACACCGTGAAGGCGCCGACGAAGCTGGCCGGAGAGAAGGTGACGGCAGCGATCACCAGGATCGCCGCGATCGCGGACATCACCAGCCGGCGCTTGCCGCGGGCGATCGCCTCGGCGGCCTCCCGGGCGGCCTTGGCCGCCGGATCCTCGACCGGAATCACCGCCGCTGGGGGTGCGGCGGCCGAGACCTGGACCGGGGGCGGCGGCCACATGAGCTCGCCGCGGGAGACGACGGTCATGCCGCGCAGCACCACGTCGTCCAGGTCGAGTGTCAGCTCGCCGTCCTTCTCGGGCGTGAGCAGCTTGAACAGGTTGACCACGTTGGTGCCGTACAGCTGAGAGGCCTGGGTGGGGAGCCGGCCGGCCAGATCGGTGTAGCCGATGATCTTCACGCCGTTGTCGGTCACGACCAGCTCGTCCGGCTTCGATCCGGCGACGTTGCCGCCGTTGGAGGCGGCCATGTCGACGATCACCGAGCCCGGCTTCATCGAGGCCACCATCTCCTCGGTGATCAGCCGGGGCGCCGGGCGTCCGGGGATCAGCGCGGTGGTGATGACGATGTCGACGTCCTTGGCCTGGGCGGCATAGAGCTCGGCGGCGGCCCGGTTGAAGTCGTCGCTGGTCTCCTTGGCGTAGCCGTCGGTGGAGACCTGCTGTTCCACCTCGACCGCCAGGAACTCGCCGCCCATCGACTGCACCTGCTCGGCCACCTCGGGCCGGGCATCGGTGGCGCGGACGATGGCGCCCAGCGATTTCGCGGTACCGATCGCGGCCAGCCCGGCGACGCCTGCGCCGGCCACCAGCACCTTCGCCGGCGGGACCTTGCCGGCCGCGGTGACCTGGCCGGTGAAGAAGGAGCCGAACTCGTTGGCGGCCTCCACCACGGCCCGGTAGCCGGCGATGTTGGCCATGGACGACAGCACGTCGAGTGCCTGGGCACGGGAGATGCGAGGTACCGCGTCCATCGCCAGGACGGTGAGGTTCCGCTTGCTGAGCTTCTCCACCAGTTCCGGACTGCGCGCGGGCGCGACCAGCGAGATCAGCGTCGCGCCGTCCGGCAGCAGGGCGATCTCGTCGTCGGTCGGCGCGTTGATCTTGGCCACGATTGGGCCCGCCCAGGCGCCAGCCCGGTCGGTCAGGGTCGCGCCGGCAGCTTCGTAGTCGGCGTCCGGGTAGGACGATGTGGCGCCGGCACCTGCCTCTACTGCCACCTCGTACCCGAGTTTGATCAACTGGGCTACCGTCTTCGGAGTGGCGGCGACACGCGTCTCGCCGCCAGGCTCCCGGGGAATCCCGATCCGCATCTTTGTGAGTGTCCTTCCAGGCGCACACGGCCAATGGCCGGAAGCCTAGTGGTTCTGACCGGCTCGCTTGGCCGATTTGGGGAAGCCCGCAGAAGGCTCGGAGCCGAATCCGCCTCGCTGAACGCTCGGCGCCGTTCGTCGATTCGCTCTCCTGGTGGCCCAGCCGGTAGGATGGCTGCGCCGTCACGTCGGCCGCGGATGCCCAAGAGCTCCTGACGATCCGAACCATCGACATCGTGCCACCTGGCAACAGGAGCGCCGCGCAACGGGAAACCGAGAGGAGCAGCCCTTCATGGATGCCGAGACCAAGCAGAAGATCATCGAAGAGTACGCGACCAAGCCTGGCGACACCGGTTCGCCCGACGTCCAGATCGCGCTGCTCACCAAGCGGATCGCCCACCTGACCGAGCACCTCAAGGTACACAAGGGCGATCATCACAGTCGCCGTGGCCTGATGCTGCTGGTCGGCCAGCGCCGCCGGCTGCTCAACTACGTCGCCAAGCAGGACGTCGAGCACTACCGGTCGCTGATCGCCCGCCTCGGCCTGCGTCGGTGACACCAGCAATCCACGGATAGGGAGTGGCCTTCGAGGCCACTCCCTATCGCCATACCTGGACGGTTCGTCCGTCCACACAACTCAACCAACGCCACCGGGATCGCCAACTGGGCTTCGGTCCTCGGTAGTGGCCTTCGGGGGATTCTCCCGCGGGCCTCGATCGAAGACCGGGACGGGTACTGGCAGGTGGCATCACCGAAAGGAAACCCATGGAAGGCGCTGACCTTCGTTTCACCGAAGCCGTGATCGACAACGGCTCCTACGGCAAGCATGTGGTCCGGTTCGAATCCGGCCTGCTCGCCCGCCAGGCCAACGGTTCGGCCGCTGTCTACCTCGACGGCGACACCATGCTGCTGTCGGCCACCACCGCCGCCAACAACCCGCGCGACGCCATCGACTTCTTCCCGCTGACCGTGGATGTGGAGGAGCGGATGTACGCCGCTGGCCGGATCCCCGGCTCCTTCTTCCGCCGTGAGGGCCGTCCCTCCGAGGGCGCCATCCTGGCCGCCCGGCTGTGCGACCGTCCGCTGCGTCCCTGCTTCGTCAAGGGGTTGCGCAACGAGGTGCAGGTCGTCGTCACCGTGATGGCGCTGAACCCGAACGTGCTCTACGACGTGCTGGCGATCAACGCCTCGTCGGCTTCCACCACGCTGGCCGGCTTGCCGTTCAGCGGCCCGGTTGGCGGTATCCGGGTCGCCCTGATCGGGGACCAGTGGGTGGGCTTCCCGACCGTGGAGCAGGTCGAGGGCGCCACCTTCGACATGGTCGTGGCCGGCCGCGTCCTGCCCGACGGCGACGTCGCGATCATGATGGTCGAGGCCGAGTCCACCGAAGCCACCTGGGATCTGGTCCGCTCCGGCCGCACCGCACCGACCGAAGAGGTCGTCGCCGGTGGCCTGGAGGCTGCCAAGCCGTTCATCAAGGCGCTGTGCGACGCGCAGGCCGAGTTGGCTGCGCAGTTCTCCAAGCCGGTCGAGGCGCTGCCGATCTTCCTCGACTACACCGAGGACGTCTACAACGCCGTCGCCGAGGTGGCCACCGACCGGCTCAAGGTCGTGATGAGCATCGCCGGCAAGGCCGAGCGGGAGACCTCCACCGAGGAACTGCTGGCCGCCCTTCAGGCCGAGCTGGCCGAGCGGCTGCCCGAGCGCGCCAAGGAGATCACCGGCGCCTTCCGCGCGCTGACCAAGAAGGTCGTCCGTCACAAGACGCTGACCGAGAAGGTGCGGATCGACGGCCGTGGGGTCGCCGACATCCGGACCCTGTCGGCCGAGGTAGGCGTGATCCCGCGGGTGCACGGCTCGGCGCTGTTCCAGCGCGGTGAGACCCAGATCCTGGGCATCTCCACGCTGAACATGCTCGACATGGAGCAGAAGCTCGACACCCTGGCGCCGGAGACCACCAAGCGCTACATGCACAACTACAACTTCCCGCCGTACTCCACCGGCGAGACCGGCCGGGTGGGCTCGCCCAAGCGGCGCGAGATCGGTCACGGCGCGCTCGCCGAGCGGGCCCTGGTGCCGGTGCTGCCCAAGCGTGAGGAGTTCCCCTACGCGATCCGCCAGGTGTCCGAGGCGCTGGGCTCCAACGGCTCGACCTCGATGGGTTCGGTGTGCGCCTCCACCCTGGCGCTGCTGAACGCCGGCGTGCCGCTGAAGGCACCGGTCGCGGGCATCGCGATGGGCCTGATGAGCGAGGAGATCGACGGCGAGACCAAGTACGTCGCGCTGACCGACATCCTGGGCGCCGAGGACGCGCTGGGCGACATGGACTTCAAGGTCGCCGGCACCCGTGACTTCGTCACCGCGCTGCAGCTGGACACCAAGCTCAACGGCATCCCCGCCGACGTGCTGGCCGGTGCGCTGCTGCAGGCCCGTGAGGCCCGGCACACCCTGCTGGACGTGATGGCCGAGGCCATCGAGGGTCCGGACGAGATGAGCCCCTACGCTCCGCGGATCATCACCGTGAAGATCCCGGTCGACAAGATCGGCGAGGTGATCGGCCCGAAGGGCAAGATGATCAACCAGATCCAGGACGACACCGGCGCCAACATCTCGATCGAGGACGACGGCACCATCTACATCGGTGCCGACAACGGCGAATCCGCCGAGGCCGCACGGGCGTTGGTCAACGCGATCGCGAACCCGACCATGCCGGAGAAGGGCGAGCGCTACCTGGGCACGATCGTGAAGATCATGCCGTTCGGCGCCTTCGTCTCGCTGCTGCCCGGCAAGGACGGCCTGCTGCACATCTCGAAGCTCCGCGCGCTGGCCGGCGGTGGCCGCGTCGAGAACGTGGAGGACGTGGTGAGCGTCGGCCAGAAGCTGACCGTCGAGATCTCCGACATCGACGACAAGGGCAAGCTCAGCCTCGTCCCGGTCATCGAGGAGGAGAAGGAAGAGGCTCTCGCCGAAGCCTGATCGTCGGATCGTGAAGCGCCGTCCTTCGGGGCGGCGCTTTCGCGTTCACCGGTGCCCGCACCTAGGCTGACTCCGTGGTGGGCTGGTCGCGGTCCATCGGGGGAGTGCCTGGCACCGCCTGGATGTACGTGGCAGCAAGCCCGGCGTGGTGGCTGAGTTCAGCCTGGAGACCGAGATCCTCGCGTTCGGCCTCGACGTCGCGAAGGGGAGATCGACCTGCCGGACCTGCTGACCGATGCTGCCCCATCGGTCATCCGTGTCCGTGGCTCCGGAGGGGACGTTCGCCAGATCGAACTACCCGAAGATCTCGGTCGTTCAACTCGCGCTCTAGGTGTGATCACCAAAGACCACGTTATGAGGGAGCGTGATTGGCCCTTTCCTTTGTCCAGGGCTACTCGAGGCCGAAGTAGCCGGGATCGGCGAGAAAGCGGCGGCACAGCGAGACGGTCATCAGTTCGTTCCATGTACGGGAGTGCAGGCCGGTCTCGTCCAACTCGATGATCCGGGCTCCCGGTGCAGCCGCCAGGATGGGGGAGTGGGTGGCCATCAGCACCCGGATTCCCTCCTGGCGTCGCCCGGTCACCTTGGTGGCCAGGGCGATCTGGGAGAGCAGGGAAAGCCTTGCCTGGGGCTCGTCCAGCACCAGGAAGCCGCCTCGCCGGGCCATGTGGGCCAGTTTGGTTTCCAGGAGTTCGTTGAAGGCCTGGCCGTGGGAGCGCTCGTGATAGAGCGTCTCGGGCTGGCCAGATCGGCCTTCCGAGCTTGCGGCAGTGGTCGCTGGCCGCGCTCTGCGCTCTTGGGTTGATCGCGCTGATCACGGTGGTGAATGGCTGCGACGGGAACGGCTTGTGATCGGTGGCCATCTGGCCGGCCTCGCTGTGTTGGTGGGTGGGCGTTGATGCAGCCTCAGGATCTCGTGACCGGAACGTGGCGAGCTCCGGACGAGGACGGAGTTCGAACGGCGGGTCTGATCATCGGCGGTCTGTCGGTACTCGGCATCGTCGCCTGATATCTCGATCAGCGCCTCGCCGCACTCGCAGAATCGGCCCGAGCCGTCGACGACACGGGCGACTGACGTGTCGCTGCCCGCGGAGTCCTGGACGCCGGCGCAGGGATCCGTTCAGGGACGCGGCCAGGTGGGCACGAGCGCCTTGCCGCTCGTCTGGTTGAGCACCCCGGCGAAAGAGCCGTACCACGCCAGGAAGGCTGTGATGAGGCCGCAGAATCCGGCCACGGTGGTAAGCATGTGATTGCCGGTCAGGTCGGCGATGGTCAAGAGGATGAAGGTGATCAGCAGCAGGGTGAAGGTCGCCGCCAGCACGCCGTTGATGCGCAGCGCCACCACCCACATGTAGCCGGTGAAGATCGTCCAGGCGAGCAGGAAGACGCCCACGCCGGTCACCCGGTGGGCGCTGTCGGCCGGGAAGAACTCGGGATGGCTCGACAGATACCAGAAGGCCATCCAGAACGCGCCGTAGGAGCAGAAGGCCACCGCGCCGAAGACGTTCTTCTTGAAGAACTCCAGCAGGCCGGCCAGCACCTGCACCGCGCCGCCATAGAACAGCGCCAGGCCGAAGACCACCGGCTGGGCCTCCTTGTCGACGAGGCCGGCGTTGAAGACCGACAGCACGAAGGTCGTCAGTGCGAAGCAGGCGAGTCCGAGCGGTCCGGGATCGGCCAGTGCGATGGTCCTTGTGGTCTCGGCCTCGCCCGTCTGCATGCTCATGTGTAGAGGGTATCGATCGCGGTCGGCCGGCAAGCCGTTACCGAAAAGACGCCGGCAGATTCCGGTCCGGCCTGCGTTCGGTGCCCAGGCCATGACGTCGGCAATAGTGTCCATGACGCCGGCCTCTAGGATTGGACGACGAGGAGGAACCAAATGGTGGCAGTGGCGGTGTTCGGGGCGAACGGACGGATGGGGGCCGAGGTCTGCCGGGCGGTCGAGTCCGCCGACGATCTGGAACTGGTCGCCGCGGTCGACGACGGCGACCCGCGCGAGGAGGTGGAGACCCGCGCTCAGGTGGTGGTCGACTTCACCACGCCCGAGGCGGTGATGGGCAACCTCGCCTGGTGCCTGGAACGCGGCATCCACCTGGTCATCGGCACCAGCGGATTCACGCCCGAGCGGCTCGACCGGGTGCGCGAACTGGTGGCGCTGGCCAACCCCACCGGGGTGCTGATCGCCTCCAACTTCTCGATCGGTGCGGTGCTGATGATGAGGTTCGCGCAGATCGCAGCCCCCTTCTTCGAATCCGCCGAGATCGTCGAACTCCACCACCCGAACAAGCTGGACGCGCCCTCGGGCACCGCTCGCACCACGGCCGAGCAGATCGCGGCAGCGCGCCGCGAGGCCGGCCTGGGAGCGGTACCGGACGCGACCACCGACGACGGCGGCGCCCGCGGTGCGGTGGTGGACGGCATCCACGTCCACGGCGTCCGGCTGCGCGGGCTGGTGGCGCATCAGGAGGTGCTGTTCGGCGCGACGGGGGAGACCCTGACGATCCGGCACGACTCCTTCGACCGGGCTTCCTTCATGCCGGGCGTGCTCGCCGCGGTCCGTGCGGTCGGCGACCGGCCGGGGCTCACCCTGGGGATCGACGAACTGCTGGGGCTGTAGTGGGCGCGCTGAAGGTACTGGCGATCACCGGCGTCTCGCTGGCGGTGCTCGGCGGCGGCGCGGTGGTGGGGGACGGGATCGCCCGATCCTATGTCGAGGACCAGGTCGCCAGGCAGATCCAGACCGGGCTGAACCTGGCCGAGCCGCCCAGCGTCGAACTCGGCGGGGTTCCGTTCAGCACCGTCTTCGTCACCCGAAGGATTCCCACCGCCGACCTGAGCGCCACCGAGGTGCCGCTGGAGGTCTCCGGCCAGCAGATCATCCTCGACGCCGTCGAGATCGCGGCCCAGGATCTGATCGTCGACGGCGACCGGATCACCGTCGGCTCCGGTCGCGCGGACGGCTTGGTGGGTTATCCGGCACTCACCCAGCTGGCCGGTGTTCCGGTGGAAGCCGGTGACGAGACCGGACGGGTCCAGGTCAGCTACACCGCGGAGCTGTTCGGCCGCGAACTGGTCGCGGGGGTCTCGGCCGTCCCGACGCTGAACGACGAACGCGACCGGCTGTTGCTCGATCAGCCGCAGATCCAGGTGGCCGGCTTCGACCTCAGCGAAGCGATCGCGCAGTGGATCGTCGACGAACTGGTGACTCCGATCGACCTCGACCTGCCCTACGGGCTGGTTCCCGAGGGGATCTCGGCGGATGCCTCCGGGATCCGGGTGGCGGTCACGGCCACCGACTTCCTGATCCCGCCGGAGTAGAACAGCGGGGGACCGCTTCGGCTCCGAGCCCAGGCTCAGGCCGAGATGTCGGTGTGCAGCCGGACGAACTTCACGCCCTTGGTGTCCTCCTCGGCGCCGACCTCGGTGTGGGCGCCGTCCGGTGCCCAGCCGGCGCCGGTGAGGAAGGCACGCAGTGGATCATCGGTGGCGCGCACCCACCAGGTGGCGCGGGAGAAGCCGTCGGCCCGCAGGGTGTCCATGCAGGCCTGCAACAGCCGTGACCCGTGCCCCAGGCGCTGGCCCAGCGGATCGATCGCGAACTCGGCCACCAGCCCGTCCTGAGACGGATCGGCGTCCGGATCGTCGCTGGGGCCTACTGCCGCGAAGCCGACCACCCGGTGGGAGCCCTGGCTGGAATCGACCGCGACCAGCACGCGCAGGGTCGCCAGCGGAGGCCGCTGGATCGCCGCCTCCCAGGCCTGCGCCATGGCCGCCAGGTCGCTCGAATCCAGCAGCTGGGCGGCCACCGGCTCGGCGTACAGCTGCGTCCAGGCCCGCCGCTGCACGGCGGCGATGGCAGCGGCCTCGGAGGGTAGCGCGAGCCGGACGGAATACGGTTGGGCGGTCACCCGCGACAGCCTATCCCTCCGATGTCCGCGGGGTGGGTTAGGGTGTCGGGCGTGCGAGAGACGTTGAAGACACCCCCTGCGTTGCGTCCGGATACCCTGCGGATCACCCCCCTCGGCGGCCTGGGCGACGTGGGGCGCAATATGGCCTCCTTCGAACTCAACGGGGAATTGCTGCTGGTCGACTGCGGGGTGCTGTTCCCCAGCGAGGAGCATCCCGGTGTGGATCTGATCCTGCCGGGCCTGCACCTGGTGACCGACCGGCTGAGGGACGTCCGCGCGCTGGTGCTCACCCACGGTCACGAGGATCACATCGGCGCCGTGCCCTACCTGCTGCGGCAACGCCCGGACATCCCGGTCTACGGTTCCCGGCTCACCCTCGCGCTGGTGCGTGCGAAGCTCCGCGAGCACCGGCTGCGCGATGTCGACCTGCGGATGGTCGCCGAGGGAGAGAAGGTCCACGCCGGAGGGTTCAGCCTGGAGTTCCTGGCGGTCAACCACTCCATTCCGGACGCGCTCGCGGTGGTGATCCGGACGGTGGCGGGCACCGTGCTGCACACCGGCGACTTTAAGATGGATCAGCTGCCGCTGGACGGCCGGCTCACCGACCTGCCCGGCTTCGCCCGGCTCGGCGAGGAAGGGCTGGATCTGTTCATGCCCGACTCGACCAATGCCGAGACGCCGGGCTTCACCCCGCACGAGATCGACATCGAGCCCGCCATGGAGCGGGTCTTCGCCAGCGCCAAGCAGAAGCTGATCGTGGCCTGCTTCGCCTCCCATGTGCACCGGGTGCAGCAGGTGCTCGACGCCGCCGTCCGGCACGGCCGCAAGGTGGTCTACGTGGGTCGCTCGATGGTGCGCAACATGACGGTCGCCCGCGAACTGGGCTATCTGAAGGTGCCGGAGAACACCCTGATCGATCTCAAGCAGCTCGACAACTACCGCGACGACGAGGTGGTGATCGTCTCCACCGGTTCCCAGGGCGAGCCGCTCAGCGCCCTCTCGCGCATCTCCAACCACGAGCACTCCGAGATCACCGCCGGCCCCGGCGATGTGGTGCTGCTGGCGAGTTCGCTGATCCCGGGCAACGAGAATTCGGTGTACCGGGTGATCAACGGACTGGCGCGCAACGGCGTCACCGTCGTCCACAAGGGCAACGCGATGGTGCACGTCTCCGGCCACGCCAGCGCGGGGGAGTTGCTGTATTGCTACAACCTGCTCAAGCCGCGCAACGTGCTGCCGGTGCACGGCGAGATCCGCCACCTGATCGCCAACGCCGAACTGGCCCAGCGCACCGGCGTCCCGGCGGAACGGACGCTGGTGGTCGAGGACGGCGCGGTGGTCGACCTGGCTCGCGGCAAGGCCAAGGTGGTCGGCAAGCTGGAATGCGGCTACATCTTCGTGGACGGCTCGACCGTCGGCGACATCGGGGACTCCGAGCTGACCGACCGCAGGATCCTGGGTGAGGAGGGCTTCATCTCGATCGTGGTGGTGGTCAACTTCCACGACGACACCATCGTCAGCGGTCCCGACATCCACGCCCGCGGTTTCGCCGAGGACGATTCGGTGTTCGACGGCATCCGCACCGAGCTGGTGCAGGTGATCGTGAAGGCGATGGCCGAGGGAGTGGAGGACACCTACCAGCTGCAGCAGGTGGTCCGTCGCACCATCGGACGCTGGGTGAACAACAACTACCGCCGTCGCCCGATGATCCTGCCCATCGTGGTGGCCACCTAGTTGATGCGACGCCAGGACAACCTTCTCGATGCTCGCTGCGCGGATCGTTGGTGCTCGGCCCGATCACGAGCGAGCTCGCGTTGTCCCTCGTTCTCCGATTAGGTGACCGCCAGCGGTCTCGGGTATCGTTAGGCGGTCCCCAGCTTTGAGCATGAACGTGCCGAGCATGCGCTCGGCAAGAGATAACGAGGAGAACTCCAGTGGCTGCCGTGTGTGACGTCTGCGCCAAGGGCCCGGGCTTCGGCCACAACGTGCCCTGGTCGAAGAAGAAGACCAACCGTCGCTGGAACCCGAACATCCAGCGCGTCCGGGCCGTCGTGGACGGAACCCCCAAGCGCCTCAACGTGTGCACCTCCTGCCTGAAGGCCGGCCGGGTCACCCGCTGAGGCCAGACCCGAAGAGACCCGCTCCGGCGGGTCTCTTTGCGTCTGCGCGCTGAGTTACGGTGTGTGGATGCGCGAGCTCGCCTGGGACGGATACGTCAACTGTCGTGACCTCGGCGCGTTACCCGTTCCCGGCGGCCAGACGCAGCCGGGGCGAGTCGCGCGCGGTCCACGCCGCGAGATGGTGACCTCGATGGGTTGGCAGGCGGCGCGTTCCTGGGGCCTGCGCGCGATCGTTGATCTGCGGTGCCCCGACGAGGTGGGCCGTCGCCCGGGAGACCCGGCCGTGAGGGAGGACGACCTGAGCGGGATCACCGTGTTCTCCGCCCCGACGGAGGATCACAGCGATGCCGAGTTCCGCCGGGTCTGCTTCCCGATCCTCGATTCCCCGGCCTACTGGCAGCACAGTCTGCGGATCCTCCCAGGCCTGGTCCGGTCGTGTTTGGAGACGATCGCCGCCGCACCGCCCGGCACGTTGATCCACTGCAGCGCGGGTAGAGACCGCACCGGCATGATCACCGCGCTCCTTCTGGCCAACGCTGGCGTAGCGGCGGAGGCGATCGCGGACGATTACGCGGAATCCGTTCGAGCGATGGCAGGAGTTGCCTCCAACGCGCCGACCTTCGATCGGCAGGCGGAGTGGAGCGAGGCGAAGGTCTCCTCCTGGCTGGCTGAGGTTCGTCCGCTGGTGATCGGTTTCGTCACGCAACTGGACCAGCAGGTCGACCAGATCGGTCTCGATCGAGCGACCCGTGATCGCCTGCGTGATCGCCTGCTGGCACCCGCATAGTCCTACCAGCGCTGGTGGACCTCCTCGGCCCAGCCGAAGAGGTCGGCGATCCGTACGGTGAGGCCGTCCACCGCGATCTGGCCCGACCAGGTGCCGAAGCACTGGTGAGTGCGTGAGGAGATCAGCTTGAGGTCAGTGGACGAGACCTTGTCGTACTCCGGGGCGAAGACCAGGTCGATGCCCTTGCCGGTGACCCGCCAAGGGGCCAGCCAGTCGTCGGTGTCGTAGCGCCAGACCAGCTCTTGGCCGATCTTGTACAGCCGGCCGTCCACCAGCAGGGAATTCTCGGTGCTGCCGGTGCCGTCGGTCCACTTCCCGCCCACCTGGAGCCCGAGGACGCGGCCGTCGGTGCGTCCCGAGCCGGCGCCCCAGTTCCACTGGACGCGGTGCGGCCAGCGGCCGCGTCCATGGTCGAGGGTCGCCCAGGAGTCGTCCTCGGGCAGGGCATGGGCGATGCCGTCCAGCCAGATGGTTCCGGTGGCGGGACGGGCGACGTCCTTGACGGTGTACTGGAAGAGCCGGTCGGTCCAGGGCACCACCACGCCCAGGCACTCGTGACCGATCGGACGGTGCGCGATGGCGTCGACCCGCACCCGGTCGGTGGACGCTCGAATGCGGGTGCCGCCGTCCACTTCGGCGATGGTGACCTGGAGCCGCTTGGTGTCGAGCCTGATCGGACCGGCGCCGAGAGTGCCGGGCAGCTCGACTCCGGCGCCGAAGGGAGTGATCACCTCGACCGCGACCGGAGCTCCCGTAGCCCGGTCGAGCAGCCAAAGGGAGTTCACGCCGGCGTAGTCGATGTCGGAGACCACCACCGCGAGGACGTGGCTGGGCGTGGTGATCGCCCAGTACTCCCAGCGCTTGTTGCGCAGCGCGCCGACCCGTCCGTGTGCGATGCCGTCGGTGGTGATCAACGGGGTGCGGGTCCAGCCGACCGCGGCACGACTCAGATGTCCGGTCGGTGTGGTCAGGGAGATCGGCGTGGTGATCTCCCGCTCGCAGACTGGCACCGGGACCGATCCGGATCCGACGGCGCTCGCGAAGGTCTCCCGCAGCCTCGCGTTGGAGGCACGGACGGCTTCGGCGTCCACCTTCACCACGCAGCGATCGTAGGTCAGCAGCCCGTTGGTCTCCTGCTCGACATCGGCCAGCTGGGTGTAGACGAAGGCGGACAGCCCGCGCGCCAGCGCCGGACGGATCTGGTCGTCCTGCAGGTCGAGGAAGGCCCGCTCGAAGGTCTCGCGCTCGGGGATCCGTCGATAGCCGAACTCCGCATCGCTGGCGACGTGGCCCGGCACCCGGTGGGAGTATCCGCCGTACTCGCTCAGCACGGCCGCTCGCGGATCACGCTCGTCCGCGGCCGAGAGCCGGTAGGGACGGAAGTAGAGGTGGCGGCTCACCAGGTCGCCGGCGCCCTGATCGTGCCAGCCACTGGCGTGATCGATCAGCCGGGTCGGGTCGAGCCGGCGGACGCGGTCGGCGACTTCGGCCGCGTCGAACTGCCCCCAGCCCTCGTTGAAGGGCACCCAGGTGACCACGCTGGGCGAGTTCCGCAGCAGCGCGACGGTCTGGTCGGCCTCAGCGAGGAACTCGGCCCGTCCCGCGGCATCCTGACGTCCGAACCGGCGGTGGTTGCGGTCGTCCAGCCGCAGCCGGCTGACCGCGGGAGCGCCGATCACCAGCGGGTTGTAGCTGCGGCCGCCGTTCACCATGTCCTGCCAGACCAGCATGCCCAGCCGGTCGCAGTGGTGGTACCAGCGCAGCGGCTCCACCTTGATGTGCTTGCGCAGCATGGTGAAGCCGAGGTCCTTGGCGGTGGCGATGTCGAAGACCAGCGCCTCGTCACTGGGCGGCGTGAGCAGGCCGTCCGGCCAGTAGCCCTGATCGAGCAGCCCGGCGTGCAGATAGGGCTCGCCGTTCAGCAGCAGGCGGGTGCGCCCGGCCGCATCCTGCCCGCGGGCGATCGAGCGCAACGCGGCGTAGGAGGTGACCCGGTCATCGCCGTAGCGGATCTGGAGGTCGTAGCAGAAGGGATCCTCCGGCGACCAGGGACGAGGCTGGGGGACCAGCAGCCAGGTCAGCTGGCCCGGTGACGCATCGGCGCCGGCCACGGGCACCCCGGCCGCGGAAAGGAGGATCCGGGCGCGCCCGGCGTCCGGCCCGCCGGCCTGGACGCGGATGCCGAGCTGGCCGCCGGAGAGATCCGGGGTCAGGTCCAGGCCATCGACCCAGGACGAGGGCACCGACTCCAGCCAGACCGTCTGCCAGATCCCGGACTGGGCGGGGTACCAGATGCCGCCGGGCTTGAGCCGCTGCTTGCCACGGCTGCGATGGGAGGTGTCGGTGACATCGCGCGCCCGTACCAGGAATTCGGCCGCGTCGCCGGCCAGCGCGTCGGTGATGTCGAAGGTGAACGGCAGGAAACCACCGCTGTGGTCGCCCACCGGAACCCCGTTCACCCAGACCTCGGCGTTCTGATCGACCGCGCCGAAGTGCAGCAGCACCCGGCTCTGGCGGAAGCCGGGCGGCAGCGTGGCGGTGCGGCGGTACCACAGCGCCTCGTCCGGCTGCAGCGTCCGTCCCACGCCCGACAGAGCGGCCTCGGGAGAGAAGGGGACCAGGATCCGGTCCTCGAACCTCGGCCGGGCGGTCTGGGCGGCGGAGGTGATCGCGTACTCCCAGTAGCCGTTGAGATTGAGATACGAGTCGCGCACCAGCTGCGGACGCGGGTACTCCGGCAGGATCCGCTCCGGGTCGAGGGTCTCGCCCCAGGGGGTCAGCAGGGTGCTCACGACGACTCCTCCAGTTCCGGGATGGGTGTGGTGGTCCGGCGCAACAGCCGGGCGGGCAGGGCCGAGAGGACGGCGAC
>JASGEM010000057.1:0-58292 GCA_049841235.1 Propionicimonas sp.
CGCGGCGCGCACCTCGAACCAGCGGGTGTGCTCGGTGGCACCGTCCGGCCGGACCGCGGCGAAGCGGTAGCGCAGCCTCCCGTCCGGGGCGGCCGGCAGGTCCAGCTGCCAGCCGCCGGCCTGCCTTGCCTGGCGCGCCTGCGCGGAGGCCAGGTGACCGCCGTCGACCGCCTGGCCCCGGGAGGAACGCGGCACAGCAGTGAGTGGGTACGGCTGGAGTTCGCCGCCGTCGACGGACAGCTCCAGGATGACCCGGTCGATCTCACCGGAGGTACGCACGCCAAGCCGCAGCGGCTCCCCCGCCACCGGCTGGACCGGCCAGCGTTGCTCGGTGTCGGGGACATAGGGATGGCCGGAACCGGCCGGACGATGGCGAATCACGCGGGATCCTCCCGAAGCTCGGCGGCCAGCCGCAGCAGCATGGCATGACTCCACAACAGGGGCGTCGCCACCGGCCCCCACCGGTTGACCCAATGCGGGTGGAAGTCGGGGTCGAGCAATTGCCCCTCGGCCTGCTCAGGCAGGTATCCCTCCGCTGTCGCGGTCTCGGCCGCCCAGGCCAGCAGGGCGCGAGCCCCCTCCCGATCGCCCTGGGCGGCCTTGGCCAGGCCGAGGTAGCAGCTCAGGAGTGGCCATTGCCCGCCGCCGAAGTAGGTGTCACCGAGGAAGCGGTAGACCCCACCGTCGACGCAGAGCTGCCGCTCCACGGCCGCGATGGTTCCGTACGCCAGTGGCGAGCCCGGCGGGAGCACTCCGAGCGGAGCGATCAGCGCGCTCAGGCTGCCGTCAACCGCGTCGCTGCCCAGCCACTTGGTGAGGTGTCCGTCCACTGCGCCCTCGGTCTCGATCAGCACGAGGATCTCGGCGGCTGCGGCAAGCGCCCGCGTGGCGCGGTCGCCGTCCACCAATCCGTCGGTGGCGGCGCGCCGGAGCCCGGCCTCGATGCAGCCCAGGGTGGAGACGTGCACCTGTTCGTCGTGCTCCTCCCACCAGTCGAAGCAGGGACGTCGCCAGGAGCTCAGCAGGTAGTCGACGACAAGGCTGGCGGCGTTGCGCCACCGGTCCAGGTCCAGGCCGTGCCGGCCTGCGTGCTCGGCTACCGCCCACAGCCAGGTGCCGTAGCCGTCGAGCTGGAAGTCCGTCCAGTCGTCGGCACCAAGGCCCCCGTCGAAGGTGAACCGGGCCGGCAGCATCTCGGCGTCCGGCAGGGGCGTCCCCGCCGCCGCGCCGTCCACGGCGGCCCGGATGGTGGGCTCGTGGCGTTCGACAACCCGCGCGCACCAGTCGAAGAAGGCGGACGCAGAGTCGGCCTCCCCCAGGGCGGAGACGCTGTCGGCGATGAACGACCCGTCCCGGAACCAGCAGTAACCGCGGTAGGCGGAGAAGTCCGGACTCGCCGGGTAGGCGCCGCCCGGTTCCTGAAGGGAGAGAATGAGATCGTGGGATCGCTGCTCGAGCCAGGCCAGATCGCGGCGGCGGGTGGGGGTCATGGCAGTCAAGGTCACTCCGGGTGAAAGAGGGGTGGCGGGGACGGCAGCGGCCTCCGTCCCCACCAGGGGATGGGGTCAGCCGAGCAGCGGATTGACGCGCTTCTCCGCGGAGGCGAGGGCCTCCTCGACGGTCTTGCGGCCCGCGGCGGCTTCGGTGAGTTCCTCGCCGACGATGTCCTGCATCTGGGCCTGGTTCTCGCCGATCACCGGCGGCAGCGCGACGCCCTTGAGCGAGTCGAACACCGCCTGACGGTTGGCCGGGTCGCCCTTCTCCAGGTAGGGCGCGAGCAGGCTCTGGTCGGCCACGGGCGGCAGCTCCCAGCCGGCGTCGAGACGCACGTCCACCATCGTGGTCGAGCTGGTCAGGTACTGCGCCCACTTCTGGGCGGCCTCGGCGTTCTTGCTGCCGGCGGAGACGGCGACGGCGTTGGAGAACATCGCCGAAGCCTGCTGGGCGTCACCCGGTTCGACGGCGATGTCCCAGTTGAAGCCGGCCTCAGCCAACGCGCCGAACATCCAGATGCCGGTCGTCCACATGCCCAGCTTGCCTTCGGAGAACAGCTTGGTGTCGAAATCCGGGGTGCCGGCGCCCTGCTCAGGAGTCGGCATGGTAGTCCCCGACTTGCCCACCAGCCAGTTCGCGGCGGCGACGCCCTCCGGCGAGTTGAACGCGACGCTCTTGCCATCGTCACTGAGGAACGTGCCACCGGCCTGGGCCAGCGCCTTGTAGTACTCGTAGAAGCTGATCGGCTGGTAAGCGCCGAAGATGCCCTTGCCGGCATCGGTGATCTTCTTGGCGGCAGCTTCCGCATCGGCCCAGGTCCAGCCGTTCACCGGGTAGTCGACCCCGGCCGCGTCGAACAGGTCCTTGTTGTAGAACAGCACGACGGTCGAGAACGAGCTCGGCAGCGCGTACTGGGTGCCGTCGGTGGCGTAGGCGCCTGCCAGGTTGGCCTGGTAGACGCTGGCGTCGACCCCCGGTAGCGGGGCGAGGACGCCGTTGGCCTGGTAGGCGGCGTAGTTGGCGAACTCGATGTCGAAGACGTCGGACGCGGTGCCGCCGGCCAGATCGGTCTGCAGGGCGGTGAAGTAGTCGGCGTACGGCAGGGTGGTCACGTCGACGGTGATCCCGGGATTGTCCGCCTCGAAGGCCTTGACGATCTTGTCGAGGTTCTCTTCATTGCCGCCGTTGGAGATGAAGTTGCTGTAGGTGATGGTCACCGGTTCGGGGGCGGCGGTGGCGGCCGGGCTCTCCGATGCCGGCGGTGTGGGCTGGGCCGGGGCACCGCCGCAGGCTGCGAGGGCCAGCCCCAGAACGAGGGCCAAGCCGGCGCCTGCCAGCTTCGTTGCGCGGAACATGGTGGTTTCCTTTCGTGGTCGGGCTACTTGATGCCCGTGTTGGCTACGCCTTGGATGACGTACTTCTGGGCGAAGAGATAGATGGCGAGCATCGGGAGGATGGAGATGACCGAGCCGGCCATCATCACGTCCCAATCCGTCGTGTACTGGCCCTGCAGACCGGCCAGGGCCAGCGGCAGGGTCTTCATGTCGGCGGACCGCAGGATCACCAGCGGCCAGAGGAAGGCGTTCCAGCTGCTCATGAACGCGAAGACGGTGAGGGTGGCCAGCGCCGGTCCGATCAGCGGCAGCACGATCCGGGCGAAGATCCGGAAGTGGCCGGCGCCGTCGATCCGGGCGGCTTCGTCCAGTTCGCGCGGCACCTGGTTCATCGCCTGGCGCAGCAGGAAGACGCCGAAGGCACTGGCCATGCCCGGCAGGAGAACGCCCAGGTAGCTGTCGACCAGGCCGAGTTCCCTCATCTGGACGAAGAGCGGCACCATCAGCACCTGCATCGGGATCATCATGGTCGCAAGGTAGGCGGCGAAGACCACCCCGCGCCCCGGGAACGGCATCCGCGAGAAGACGTAGGCCGCCATCGCGCTGGTGAGCAGTTGGAGTCCGGTGGTGGCGACCGCCAGCAGCAGCGAGTTGCCGATGACGCGGGCGAACGGCGTCCGCTGGAAGAGCTCGACGTAGGCCGACCAGGAGGGATTGTCCGGGATCAGCTGCGGGGTGGCGGTCAGTCCGGCACCACTGGAGATCGAGGTGGTGAACGTCCACAGGAAGGGGAAGAACATCACCAGGGCGCCGAGCACGACGACCAGGAGCAGGACGATCCGAGCGGGCCTACGCATAGTTGACCCACCTGCGCTGGCCGATCATCTGGAGGATGGTCACCGCGAGCACCAGCAGGAACAACAGCCAGGACAGGGCCGAGGCCATGCCGGCCTGGCTGTAGCGGAAGGTCAGGTCGTAGACCTGCTGGACGACGACCGTCGAGGCGCCGGCCGGGCCGCCGCCGGTCATCGCGTACACCTGGTCGAAGACCTGGAAGCCGTTGATCAGCGAGATCACGACCACAAAGAAGGTGGTGGGCGAGAGCATCGGCAGGGTGATGTGCCGTAGCCGGGCCCACCAGCCCGCGCCATCCACCCGCGCTGCCTCGTAGAGATCCTGCGGGATGGCCTGCAGCCCGGCGAGCAGGATGATCATCACGAAGCCGAGGTCCTTCCAGGCCGAGGCGAGGATGATCGAGGGCATCGCCCAGGCCGGGTCGGTCCACCATCCCGGGCCGTCGATGCCCACCAGGCCGAGCAGGTAGTTGACAACGCCGACCTCGGGGTTGAGCAGCCACCGCCAGATCAGCGCGACCACGATCCAACTGGTGACCACCGGCAGGAAGTAGACGCCGCGCAGGAAGTTGCGCAGCGGGATGGCGGCATTCAGCGCGAGTGCCAGCGTCAGACCGCCGACGTAGACCAGCGGCAGGTAGCCGACGATGTAGGAGAAGGTGTTCCAGAAGGCCCGGTGGGTCTCGGCGTCTTGCAGCAGGTGGACGTAGTTGTCGAGGCCGACCCACTTCATGGCCGACAACAGATTCCACTGGTGCAGCGACGTCCAGAAGGCGCGGACCATCGGCACGAAGGTGAACAGCATCAGCGGGATGGCGCTCGGGGCAAGGAACAGCAGGACGGTCAGTGCATAGCGAAGCCGTCGAACCGGTGCCCGTCGCGACCTGGCCGCCGCCGTGGACGACCGGCCGGCCTGGGTCTGGGTCACCGCGCGTCCTTGCCGCGCCGGACCGCGGACAGACGGGCTCGCACCCGCTCCCCCTGGTCGCCGGAAACCCCCTGGGAGTCGAACGGAGTGGCCAGGATCAGACTCGCCGCGCCCTGGGCCCATCGGTCGTCGTGCCACGCCTCGACCGCGACCGGAATGCCGCGTTTGCGCGGCACCACGCCCGAACGCAGGGCCGGCTCGAATCCGAAGGACCAATGCCGCCAGGCGTCGACTCCCTCGCCGCTGATGATGACCACCTCGGGGTCGAGGGCATTGACCAGTCCGGCGAGAGCCCGACCGAGCAGATGCCCGGCAGCACTGAAGACCTCCTGGGCGCGCTGGTCGCCGCGATCCGCCTGCGCCCTCAGGCCCTCGATTCCGGCGTCTCGGCCGATCACGCCGCGTCGCTGACCTTCGGCCACCAGTGCCTGCTGGCCGACCAGGGCCTCCAGGCAACCACGGGCGCCGCACTGGCAGAGCGGCCCGTCCTCCAGGGCGGGGATATGGCCGATCTCGCCGGCACCCCCGGAACTGCCGCGGTAGACCGCGCCGTCAGCGATCAGGCCGCCGCCGACACCGGTCCCGATGGTCACCACCAGGGCATGGTCCTGGCCGCGCGCCTGGCCGTAAAGGCGCTCGGCGACCGCCATGGCGTTGACGTTGTTGTCGACCAGCACCGGAAGCTCGAGCGCCGTGCGCAGTGCCTGGCCGAGCGGGACGTGCTGCCAGCCGAGCTGGGTGGAGTCGACCGTCCCTATCCCCTGTTCGTCAACGTCACCGGGGACGCCTACCCCGATGCCCAGCAGCCGCTGGCTGGTGGCGGACTCGACGAACTGGCGTACCACCCCGACCAGGGCGGGGATCGCTGTCGGAGCGGCCGCGTCGAACGGCTGGGTCTGTGAGCGCAGGATCGCGCCGCCGATGCCAACCTCCACCAGGGTGACATGATCCGCGACGAGCTTCACCCCGATCGCGCCACCGGCGTCGGTGGCCAGACCGAGAAGCTGGGCCGGCCGTCCACCCACCGACGGGGCGTGTTCGAGCTCGACCAGCAGGCCGTCAGCGAGCAACTGCTTCGTCTTCTGGGTGATCAGCGCCGGAGAGACTCCGAGATAGCGCGCCAGGCCAGCTCGCGAGGTGGGACCAAGCGACCCGATACACGCCAGGATCGCGGACCTGGTGAAGTCGGCACCGGTTGCGGACTGACCCATCTGACTGACCCCTTTGTTCAGGACTAAATAAACCCTAGGTGATTCCGACGCGTGCGTCAAGAGATCAAATCGCGCGATTGGCCCCAACGGAAGCCCTCTGACGTTGGCGATTAGTGAACCCGTGAAGGAACGACGCGTGCCGCCCCCACTGTCTCGCTTTGCCGGCCGGCACCCGCAGTTGCCCAAAACCGCCAACCCCGATCACCTGCGCGCCAACGCCCAGGTTGACTTCGAGATTTCGGACGACGACAGCAGACGCTGCGGAACCTCAACGACCGCGACTACGGCGAGCACAGCCGCTTTCCGGTCTACGGCGGCGTCCCTCTGGGGGTTGATCAGTGGCGTCTGCACGCCTGGTGCCGGACCGCCTGGGTCAGATCGCAGGCAGACTGCGCGTCCGCGCGACGCTGCCCAGCCAGGCCAGACTGGGTTTCGGCGTGCGAGCGAATGAGGTGCGGTCGACAGCGATCAGGCCGAAGGTCGGGCGGTAGCCGCTCGCCCATTCGAAGTTGTCCAGCGCGCTCCAGTGAAGGTATCCGCGCACGTCTGCACCGTCGGCCATTGCGGCCGCGAGGCCCTCAAGCGCTTGGGCCGTATAGGCGATTCGGCGTTGGTCGTCGCTGGTGGCGATGCCGTTCTCCGTGACAATGATCGGGGTGCCTGGCGCGAGTGCGCTCGCTGCCCGGACCCCCCGTTCCAGGGCGGGAGGGAAGTACTCCCAGCCCGTGAGAGTCCGTTCGACGCCCGGATCGGGTGGCAGCGGGCCATCCGGACCGATGATTGTGCGGGTGTACGCCTGGACCCCGACGAAGTCGTCGCCGCGCACCGCTTCTAGGTACCAGGCATCCCGCGGCGGTCCGTACTCCGCCAGGCGCTCGGCGCTGCCGGGCTCCGGCGATGCTTCGAATGCCTGGGTGGCGACAGTCCACCCAGCCATGACGCCTGGTAGGGCGTGCAGTCGCTCGACTGCGGCTCGGTGGCACTCCAGCAGCACGTCGCCTACGCGTTGGTCCGGCGCGGGAAGTGCGCCTGGAACGAGTGTCGTCTTGTCTTGGCTGTTTGCGAGCATCGCCGCGATGTTCGGTTCATTGATTGTGCAGACGTAGCGCACGCCGTCCGAGACGATCGGCAGGGCTGCATCGACGAAGTCCGCGAAGCGGTCGATGGCGTCCGGAGCAAGCCAAGCTCCTCCAAGGAAGAGCCACTGGGGAATCGTGAAGTGCATCAGGGTCACGACAGGAGTCAGTCCAGTCTCGATGCAGCAATCCACCATGCGGCGGTAGTGGTCGATGGCGGCTCGCGAAAAGAACCCCCGCTCCGGCTCGATGCGGCTCCATTCGATGCTGAAGCGGTAGCTGTTGAAGCCAGCTGCCGCGAGCAGAGACATCTCCTCACGGTAACGGTGGTAGCTGTCAGCAGCGTCGCCACTCGGCTCGACGATCGGAGTTCCGGGCAGCCACTCCTTAGCCCACCAGTCACTTGCGATGTTGCCCCCCTCGACCTGGTGGGCAGCGGTGGCTGCGCCCCACAGGAAGCCATCGGGAAACCTAGTCGCCACGCTGGGCCCTCTCCGTCAGGTCGAGAATCGCGAGACCGAAGCCGGCCAGGCAGACCTCGCGGCCGCTGATGTGAGCATTGCGCCCAATCCGGATCGTGCCGTGCCTTCGGTCCGGCACCGTGAGCGTCACGGCGTTCCCGGACGGGTTGAGGACGACCAGCAGCGAGGCGTCCGCCCCACGCGTGTAGGCGAGCGGGTAGCCAGTCATGAGGGTGCCGACCGGGGCGGAGGCGTGCAGGCGCGGGTCGGTGCGCCGAAGGGCGATGAGTTCGCGGGTGAGGTGAAGCAAGGAGCCGGGATCTGTGAGCGCATCCGCGACGGTCGGCGCATCGCTGGCCGAGTCAGGTTCAAGGTAGCGGGACTGCGCAGGCGTGCCCGGACCGTACGTTGCATCGAGGTTCCCCCACTGCATAGGCGTTCTGGAGCCCGCGCGGTCGTAGGTGGCTCCAAGGCGGGATCCCTCAATACTTGGCGCGTCGGGGAGGTACCGCATGCCGATCTCGTCGCCGTAGTAGATCGAGGGCAGCGCTGGCCAGGTCAGGACGAGTGTCATCGCGACAGCGACCTGGGTCGCGTCACGAGGTCCGGCGACCATGCGGGTGACATCGTGGTTTGCGGTGGGTAGGCCAACGACTCCGGGCCGTCCGTACGCCTGTCCGCTGCTCCCGATTGCCGACGCGGCCTGCTCCCAGGCCTTGACGAAGGTCGCGGCATCCCCGCGCCCCGAGGCATCCGCCCAGCAGGCGTCCTGCTGCCACACCGGGTCGACCGTGCCCGCGTTGTTGTTGAACAGGGACCGCCAGGCCAGGCCGTAGTCGTCTCTCCCGAAGTGGAGGAAGAAGTCGGCGTGGAAGCCGGTGGGCACTGAGACGGCAGGATCTCCCCACTCGGCCACCAGTATCCGCCCGGGGTGCGCGGTCTCCAGCCATGTCCGCATCTCGCGCCAGAGCCGTCCGGTTTCGACCAGCCCCGGGTCGTCCTTCACCAAAGACGCCGCCATGTCGACTCGGAACCCGGAGACGCCCAGGTCGAACCAGTGAGCCATGATCTCTCGCAGCGCTGCACGGTTGGCCTGCGGGCCGGGAGCATCGACGCCTTGCCGCCAGGGCTCGTCGGGATTCATCCTGGCGTAGCCGAAGTTGAGCGCCGGCTGAATGGGGAAGAAGTTCGGCAGGTAGTACGGTCCCGGCTCGTGGGCTCCCCTGGGCCGATGCCAACCGACTCGTTGGACGTTCGACCAGATGTACCGGTCGCGGACCGCCGGATCCGCGTCGGGACGGCAGGCCGCCGCGAACCACGGGTGCCGGTCTGACGTATGGCCGGCCACGAGATCCAGCACGATCGCGATGCCTCTGTCGGCGGCCTCGGCACAGAGCGCGGCCAGGTCGGTGTTCGTGCCATAGCGGGGCGCGATCGTGAGGTAGTCGGCGATGTCGTATCCGGCGTCGTCGAACGGCGACACGAAGCACGGGTTCAGCCACAGGACGTTGACTCCAAGCCACGCCAGGTAGTCCAGGCGCTGCCTGATGCCGTTGAGGTCGCCGACACCGTCATCGTTGCCGTCGGCGAAGCTCTGCGGGTAGATCTGGTAGAGGACAGCCTCCCCCAGCCTGGAGGCCAGATCAGTAGGGCGCGCGGTCATGGGCACCTCTCTGCTTGCGCCGTAGAGTCAGTGCTGGGCGTCCTCGTGGACGCGGTCGTGGATCCGGTGTGCGTCGCCACGCTCACGCGCAGGCATCGGGGCCTGCGGGGTGAACGTCGTGGTGATCTGTTGGGTGACACCGCTTCGGGCGGCCTCCATCGCTGCCAGCATGATCTCCAGCACGTGATACGCATGCTCGGGCTTGGTGTACGGAGCCTCACCGGTGCGGACCGCGTTGACCAGGTGCGCCAGGCCATCGGTCCACGGCCAGTAGCGAGACCGGCTGTCGATCAGCTGCCACGCCCCGGCCGAGTTCGCCCAGTACTCCAGACCGTCGGGCGCCCAGTCGTCCCCCATCATCTGCAGAGTGCCCTCGAGTCCGTAGACCTCGACTGCCGGCCCGCGGTACTTCTGCATTCCGAAGGCGGTGGTCACCGTCGAAAGAGCGCCAGACTCGTGCTCGATGACGATCTGGAAGGTGTCGTCGGTCTGGACCTGGATCAGGTCACCCTCCACGACGCGTTCGGGACGGGTCAGCGCCGACATGGCGGTGACCTTGCGGGCGGGACCGAGCAGACCAGTCAGCGACGTGACGTTGTAGACGCCCAGGTCGAACAGCGGGCCGCCGCCGGGGCCGTAGAACCACTTGCCCCAGTCCGGGCCGTCCCAGCCGTACCGGGCGCGGGCCAGGAGCGGCTTGCCGATGTCGCCCGCCGACACGCGACGCAGCATCTCCTGGTAGTCCGGACTCAGCTGGACGTGCGGTGCACAGATGAGCCACCCGGCGGCGCCCTTCGCGGTCTCTAGAAGCTCGCGGCCCTCGTCAAGGCTCGTCCCCATGGGCTTCTCGACCAGGACGTGCTTGCCGGCCTTGAGTGCCTTGGTGGCGAGTTCGGCGTGGGAGTGCATTGACGTCAGGATCGCGACCACGTCCACGTCGTCCGCCAGCAACTCGCCCACGTCGAGGGTGACGCGGTCAACCGGGAACTTCGCCTGCACCTGGTCCAGGCGAGCCTGGTCGGTGTCCGAAGCAACCACGCGGCGCACATGGCCATGCGCAATGAGATTGACGATGAGCGGAAGGTACGCGTTCTGCGCGACACTGCCACAACCGATGACACCGATGGACACCGGACCGTTCATGTAACTCTCTCCTTCGAGTTCGACGACATGGAAACCGTACCAGAAAGCATACCAGTTAGGCCAGTAGCGAAGCATCTATACCAGTTGCTACCATTGCGGCAGGCATACCAAGACGAAAGGGAGCCACCTGTGAGCCAGACCACCGCGACACAGCCTTCGGGACGCCGCTCTACCCCGCGCCCAGACTTCACCTCCCCCACATTGATACGGCGCGCCGACGTCGCCCACCACGTGTGGGGCGATGCAGAGGCGGGATTCGTGACGGACCGTGTCCTGGTCTCGACCGCGAACCTCCATGTGCTCGAGTTTGATCTGCCGCCGCGTGGGGAGTTCAGGCACAGTGCGATGAACCCCACTGTGTTCGCCGGGGACGTCCTCTACTTCGTACTCGAGGGCGAGCTGATTCTCGCCAACCCGCAGACTGGCGAGGTTGCGCGGGCGTCGGCCGGCTCGGGTCGGCTGTTCCATCGCGACACCTGGCACAACGGGTTCAATCCTCACGACAACCCTGTGCGAGTGATCGAGTTCTTCTCCCCGCCGCCCGCACGCGGCACAGCCTCCGACTACGCTCGCCGCCAGCCGCTGCCACCGACCGTCAGCTACGCCGACGGTCGGTGGGACGGCCAGTGGCCGGAAGCTCGTGACGAAGCGCGCCGAGTCACGTCCTTCCTGCTGGCCGACCCTCACGATGGTCGGCTGAGCTTCCGAGACACCCGGGCTACCCACCTGCTGTCGACCATCGTCGACACCTCGTTTCTCCGGGTCGCCCATGGCACCGTGCAGTCCGGCCACATTGAGGACTTCGTGTGCAACGAGACCGACTCGGTGATCTTCGCCCTCTCCGGGGAACTCTGGGTGGATGTCTGGAGTGACGAGGTCGGCTATCGCGCCACCTCTCCGCTGCAGCCCGGTGATGCGATGTGGCTTCCGGCTGGGGTCAGTGAACGCCTGCTCGTGCGGGCCGCCGGCCCGGCAACCTACCTGCGCGGCTGGGGCGACGTCCCCGAAGGTTGGACGCCGTGACGGTCCTTGCCGTGGATGTCGGCGGCACAAACCTGCGCGCCGCGCTGGTCTACGACGGCGCCATCCTCGGTCGAGCGAGCGCGACCACCGACTCCGCCGAGGTGGGGCCGGCCGTCGAGGGCCTGGTCACCGACTTGCTGCGAACCTATCCCGATCAGGCGCCACACGCGATTGGCGTCGGGGTGCCCGAGTACGTCGACGCGGGGCGGGTGACCAGCCATGAGGTGGTCTCCTGGCCCCCGGACGCGGCAGCCAGGATCGCCCGGGTCGCAGCCAGCAACGACCATCCGAATGTGCCGGTGATCATCGAGTCTGACGTACGATGCGGCGCACTGGCCGAGCACGCGGCGCTGGACGACCCCGACCACGCCAGTCTCCTCTACATCTCCTGGGGAACCGGCCTGTCCAGCACCTTCGTTCTGCCGGGCGGCCACGCGTGGCCAGGTGCCCGCGGCGAGGCGATCGCACTGGGCGAATGGCGCGACGAGCATGGCCGACAGTTGGAGGATGCCGCGTCGGGACGCGGCATTGAGCGCGCCTACGCGGCCGCGACCGGTGCGTCTCTGGACGGTATTGCAGTACATGTCAAGGCGCTCGGTGGGGATGCGGCTGCGCTCGAGGCCTTCGAACGTGCAGGGCGGTTGATCGGCCACGCCGTGCGGCAGTTGGTCCACGTTCTCGACCCCCATGTTGTGGTCCTCGGGGGTGGCCTTGGCAGTGCCGACCAGCTGGGCTGGACGGGGCTGCTCGATGAGCTGTCCGGCGGCCACATCAGGCCGAGCTTCCCCCCAGTCCGGCCCGCGCGCACGGGGGCGGATGCTGGGCTGCTCGGCGCTGCGCTGTTCGCCGAACGGACCGCTCAGCCCCGCGACTTTTGGCCCTGACCGCTACACCGCGAAGGCCCGGCCGAGCAGTTCGACGCTGACTGAGAGCCGAATGTCTCGGCTGGAAGCCGCAGCTTCGATGAGCCACCCACCGGCCGGCTGATGCCACCCCCCGCGAGCGTCCCAGAACGCCAGGTCACGGCGAAGGATCCTGATCTGCGCCTCGCCGGACTCCCCCGGCTTGAGAGCAAGCTTGCTGAAGCCTGCGAGCATCCGAGGGCGCCCAGCCTCCACGGGCGGCGTGGCGTAGACCTGCACGACCTCCTGCCCCACCATCGCACCGGTGTTGCTGACGGTGACCTGCACCTCGATGGACGCGTCGTCCTCACTCACCAACAGGGCACGGTACTCGAATTCCGTGTACGAGAGCCCATGTCCGAACGGATAGGCAACCGGAAGGTCGTTGTGCTCGTACCAGCGGTACCCGATGAGGAGCCCCTCCGGGTAGAGGGCGATGCCCTGATCTGGAAAGGTGTCGATGCCTGGGGTGTCGTTGAGGTCGAGCGGCCAGGACTCAGACAGCTTGCCGGACGGATTCCTCAGGCCGAACAGCAGGTCGGCAGCTGCCGATCCGACCGCTTGTCCGCCCAAGTGGGTGAGCAGGATCGCGTCGCTGTGGTCACGCCAGGCTGGGTCCAGGATCGCGGCTGATCCGGCAGCGACCACCACGATCAGCGGCTTGCCCAGCTTGGCGAGTTCGACAAGGAGTGCAGTCTGTGGCGCAGGCAGTTCAAGGTGGTCACGATCGAATGCCTCCCGCTCGTCAACCAGCGGCAGGCCCACGAACACCACGACCGCCTCGGCGCTGCTTGCCACTTCGAGTGCCTCCGCGAGCAGCGCCGCCTCGTTCTGGCCTGTCGCCTCGGCCTCTTGGTAGTAGTCGGTGGACCCGACGGGGTAGCCCTGCGCCCATGTCACCCGATCCGCACCGGCCAAGCGGCGGATGGCACCGAGGGGAGCTTCGACTCGGGTGGGATTGACGCCAGCTGACCCTCCACCCTGAATGCGTGGCGACACCGCGTACCCGCCGATCACCGCGATTCTTGCCGTGGCCATGAGGTCGAGCGGAAGGGTGTGTGTCTGGTTACGGAGGAGAACCGCCGCGGCACTGGCTGCCCGTCGCGCCACCTCGTGGTGCCGATCGGCATCCAGTGCGGTGAGTTGCTCGGGGGTCAGCGGGGCACCGGCGCTGATGCCCTGGTCACGGACCGGTGATGCTGGCCGCTGTCGGTCAGGGAGCACCCGCTTCACGAAGTCCATGACCCGTTCGACCGCCCGGTCCACCTCCGAACTCGCCAACGCGCCAGACTCCACGGCTGCGACCAGTGCGGTGGCGCTTCGTCCATGAGTACCCGGCATCTCCAGATCGAGGCCCGCCCGCACGGCGGCGACCGGATCGTGCACTGCGTCCCAGTCTGAGATGACCAGCCCGTCGAAGCCCCATTCGTCGCGCAGAACCTCGGTGAGCAGCCACCGATTCTGTGACGCGTGCACGCCGTGGATGCGGTTGTAGGAGCACATGATCGACCACGGATCGGCGTCCCTCACGATGCGGCGGAAGGCCTCGAGGTAGAGCTCCCTCAGGACCGCTTCCTCGACCTCGACCGAGATCTCGGTGCGTTGGGTCTCCTGGTTGTTCGCTGCAAAGTGCTTCAGGCAGGCCGCGACTCCGGTTGACTGCAGACCTTCGATCCAGGCTGCTCCGATGCCGGCGGCAAGGGTGGGATCCTCCGACAGGTATTCGAAGTTGCGGCCGCACAGCGGGCTGCGCTTCATGTTCACGCCGAGACCTAGCACGCACTGGACTCCCATCGCGCGGGCTTCCTCCCCAATCGCGCGGCCGACATCCCGGGCAACCTCGGGGTCCCACGTGGACGCCAAGGCAGACCCGGTCGGAAAGCAGGTGGACGGGATCCAAACCATGTCCACGTCGGTCTCGGTGCGCAGTCCGTGTGGTCCGTCTGAGACTTCGGCAGGGGGAAGTCCGGCAATGGCGTGGGTGTGCCAGGGCCCGTCGCCCGAAAGCAGCTTCGCCTTGTCTGACAGGGGAAGGTCCGTGGCCCTGGGTGTCATCTGAACTCTCCTAGGTGGTGAGGAACCAGTCGGGGTGAGTTGCCGTGCACAAGGTGTCGCGAAGCGCGCCCGAGAGGGGCGCCCCTCCGGCAGCCAGTGCGTCCAGTGCAACGCCAGCGATCGGTGGCCCGTCGGCCACTGTCACCTGGCTGTTGGGGAATCGCCTGCTGAGGGAGTGCAGCAGGGCCTCGCGGACGACACCGACGCTGCTGGTGGCGATCGACCCGTTCACGACCACGCGGGCGCCGTCGGCAGTGGCGATGCCGGCCTGCCCAGCGATCGCCTCGGCGTAGTCGGCGAACAACTCGCCCTGCTCGGCAACCAGCCTCCGCGCCACGGGATCCCCCTCGGCGGCCACCTGCATGACGGTCCGGGTCGCACGGCGCAGCTCGGTCGGGTTGCGGGCTCCGAAACGGCGTCGGAAGCCGTGGGTGAGGCGCCAGACGTCCGGCTCGCCGAACAGGTCGAGCATCGCGCCGGTGAGCGCGGTCTTCGGCCCGATGCCGAGCCACTCCTTCGCCACAGCCGCCATCGCCAGATCGGACATCCCTATGCCGCCCAGGCTGTCGAAGATCCACACCCCTGACCAGGCCTCGCGGCCGGTGGACGACCGCGCACCCACGGCGGGACCGGTCCCGACCACGACCGAGATGCCAACCCCGTCGAGGTCACCCAGTCGGAGCGACGAGAGCGAGTCGTTGCCAACCTGCAGTCGCTGGGGCGCCAGCGCTGCGACAGAAGACAGTCGGGCCTGGAGCTGGGAAGTCCACCATTCGATGTCTTCGGGCCAGTCGCAGGATGCGAGCCGGAACGCCGCGCCGTCCACCGTCGACTGACCAGCCTCGCTCAGCGCCCGCTCGGCCGCTTCCACCACGGCGGCTGCGCCCTCCTCCGGGGTCTCCGTGGCGTAGATGTCGCAACATCCGGATCGGCCGCGGCCGACGACGGCGCCGCTGCCGTCCACCACGACAGCAACCGTCTTGGAGTTGCCGCCGTCCACGGCCAAGTGGAACCCCATCAGTCGATCCTCAGCGGAGGAGCCGCTCGGGCAGGTAGTCGCGGTGGGCAGCGGCCATCTCGTCGTACAGGTGCTCTGCGATCTCAACCGAAGGCACCATCGGATTCGCGACCAGGGCGGCGACCGCATCGCGGCGTGTGCCGCGCCAGGCCGCCTCGGCGGCTACGTACTGGTACTCGGCCAGTGACTGAACGATCCCTCGCACCGTGTGGGGCAGCGCCTTCTGCGGCTCGGGATGCGCCCCGTTCGCGTCCACGGTGCACCAGAGTTCGGTCACCACATCGTCGTCAAAGCCCGGGAGAGCGCCGTTGTTCGGCTGGTTGACCGGGAGCCGGTCCCCGGTGTTGTTGTAGAAGGCGTCCATCACATCGATCGCCAGCTCAAGTTCATTGATGCCGCCGCGGGACAGGGCCGGGTCAAGAGTCGGATAGTCTGCCTCGGCCTGCTCGCGGTAGTGCTGCCAGTAGTGCGGCACCTGGGTCAGCAGGAACTCGGCGCGAGTCTGCCGACTCAGCTGGTAGTCGCGGAGCATTTCGTCGCGGTAGTAGTAGTAGCGGAAGTACTCTGCCGGCACGGATCGACCCACGACCGCCAGGTGCAGGAGCTTCTTGTCGAAGTCCGACACGGTCGGATCGTCCTTCTTGGCTTCCCACGCCTCGTCGAGCAACGGGATCAGATCCTGCCCGTCGTAGGTGTGGGTGTGGGACCAGCAGTTGTGGTTCACACCGGCCATGACGACGTGAGCCTTCGCCTCGTCCAGCCCCGCGGCCTTCAGCACCAGCCCGGGGAAGAAGATCGGGCCCTCGCACATCGACCAGATCGGGATGTCGGTGAACCTGGACACCGCCTGCGAAACGATGTTCACAGGGTTGGTGTAGTTGAAGATGCGGGCATTCGGGCAGACGGCGTGCATGTCGTCGACGATGCGGGACAACTCGGCGATGGATCGCAGGGCCATGAAGAACCCGCCGGGTCCCTGTGTCTCCTGTCCGATCACGCCGTACTTGAGAGGGATCCGCTCGTCCCTGGCGCGGGCCTCGAAGCCGCCTGGCCGGAAGCTCGACAGCACTGCGTCGGCGTCAGTCAGGGCGGCCCTCCGGTCAGTGGTTGCCGAGAGCCTGATGTCGAGGCCGTCGTGGTCGATGATCCGCTGGCCCAGCCGACGCACCAACTCCAGGCGCTCTGGAGCTAGGTCGACCAGCACAAGCTCGGATCCGGCGAACTCCTTCGCCTTGAGAAGGAACGTTGCCACCGTCCCGGGGGCCCGCGTCGAGCCGCCGCCGATGTAGACCAGTTTGATTGCTGCCATGGAACTACTGCTCCTCAGTGAGTGATGGATTCCGCTGCCCCGAGGCAGTCGTTGATGTGGTGGGTCGCTGCGACGTCGGCCACGATGAGGTGGTCTGGTATCTCCCGGACCGCCGTTGCCGGCCAGTCAGGCTCGTAGCCGGCTGCGTTCAGGATGCGCTCATACGCGGTGTGCTTGTCTTCCCCAGTCAGCATCATGATCGCGGTCCGAGACAGTCCCACGATCGTTCCGACCCCAACGCCCAGTCCATGGCGGGGAACCTCGTCGATGCTCGTCATCGACGGCCAGGTGTGGACGTTGTCCTGCCGAGTCCGCTCTCCGAGCTCGATGATCCGGGTCACGGAGTCCGCCTCGGCTCCAGGCTGGTTGAACGCGATGTGGCCGTCTGTCGCGCCGGAGGCCAGCAGGAAGAGGTCAATCCCCCCGGCCTCGGCGATCCGCCGGTCGTAGTCGGCGGGACTGGCCGGGTCGGCGTGCCACACCTGAGGAACCAGGCCCGTGGCCTGGCGTATCGGATCGACGATGTATCGGTCGGCGTATCCGACACAGGAGTACTCGAGTGCCGGATCAACCAGACTCAGGTCATCGGTCAGGTACTCGTCCATGAGAACGACGGTCAGGCGCCGCGGATCGAGCCCCCGCTCGGCAAGTCCGCGGGCGAGTGGTTCGAACACGGGAGCGGGGGTGCGACCGGTTGGGCTGCCCAGTAGGAACTGGCGCTCGCCCGCCTGCTCGATTGCGCCGAGGACGCGGGAGGCGACGACCTCCCCCAGGTCCTCAGAGCACGCGACGATGATCGGGTCGTTGGTCATTGGCTACTTACTCCTTGATAGCGCCGGCCAGCATGCCGGAGATAAAACGGCGCTGGAAGATGATGTAGAGGATGAGGACGGGCGCAGCGACGATGATCCCGCCTGCGGCCATCAGGTTGAACTCGGTCAGGAACTTGCCCTGGAACGAGCCCAGCGCCACTGTGGCGGGTTGGTTGTCGCCAGTGAGGAAGACGAGTGAGAGGAAGTAGTCGTTCCACGTCCACATGAAGCCCAGCAGCGCGTAGGTGATGATCGCGGGTATGACCAGCGGCAACGCGACCTGGAACAGCATCCGAATGCTACCGGCACCATCGATCCGGGCAGCTTCGAACAGCGACCTGGGCAGCGTCCGGAAGGCGGCCCGCATCCAGAAGATCCCGAACGGGACGCCCATGCCCACATGGATGAGAATGATGCCCGGGAGGGAGTTGGTCAGTCCGAGGTCACGCATCTGGTAGTAGAGCGGAACGATGATGGCCTCTAGTGAGATCATCAGGCCAAGCAGCACCATCGGATACAGCCACTTGGCGCCGAGCGCGTTCAGGACCCCGAACCCATACCCCCCGAGTATCCCCAGCACCAACTGCAGGAAGACTGCCACCACGCAGATGGTCAGCGACACGGTCATGGCCCGCGCGAGCCCCGCACCTTCCCACGCCGTCTGGAAGTTCTCCCAGGCCAGCTGACCCGGGACGAACAATCCCGACCGCTCCGGCGACAGGGCGGAGGTGACGAACGAAAACACCGGGATCAGCACGACAATCGCCAAGGCAATGAGCGCGGCATACTGCAAGGCGGTCTCGCGCAGCGAGGTACGCATGATGCTCAGTCCCTTTCCTCAATGCGGCCGATTATCAGGGCGATGAGCAGGCACAGCACGGCCATCACGATGCCGATGGCCGACGCGAGTCCCACCTGCGGGTTCTGGAACGCCGCCTTGTACAGCGCGACTGCCGGGGTGAGCGTGGATGTGCCCGGACCGCCGTGGGTGGTTATCCACACCAGGTCGAAGGTCCGAAGCGCACCAGTGACGGTGAGGGTGAGCGCAACCGCCAACTGGCCGCGAAGCCCCGGCAGCGTGACGCTGAAGAACTCGCGGATCGGTCCGGCGCCGTCCACCCGCGCAGCCTCGTACAGCTCGCCAGGAATCGATGAGATGCCCGAGATGAACAGCACCATGCAGAATCCGAATCCCGCCCATGTCCCGATCAGGCCGAGAGCTGGCAGGGCCCATGTGAAGTCGCCCAGCCACGGGCGGGCCCATGATCCAAGCCCAACGGCGCGCAACGACTCGTTGATCGGACCGTTCGGGCCGTAGAGCCGTTTGAAGACGAGCGCGACGACTACGGAGGTCAAGACCTGGGGCAGGAAGTAGATGAACCGGAACAATGCCATGCCAGGCAGCCTGCGACGCGTGATGAGGGCAGCCGAGGCGAGCCCCAGCACGATCGGGAGCAACGCGAAGAAGACCACAAGGACCAGGACGTGCCCGAGGGTGGACGCGAGGACCGGGTCCGTCACAAAGGCCAGATAGTTGGCGAAGCCGACCCACGTTGCCTGGGTGTGGCCGTCCCACTTCCAGAACGAGTACCAGAAGCTGTTGGCGATCGGAACCAGCATGACGATGGCGTATGCCAGCAGTGGCAGGGCCACGAACGCCAACCCGGCCAGTCGGGTGCGGCGGGCGGGTGAACGTCGCCTCCTGCGTGGCTGTGCCTGCGCGAGGGGCACAGCTTCCCGCGTGATAGTCGTTGTCACCGGAATCTCCTCGTCGATGACTAGCTGGGCCTCTGGGGGGCGCGGCTGGGATGTCTCGCGGCTTTGGTGGGCTGGAATGCGCCAGCCCACCAAAGCCGGGTCTCTCACTTCTGGGCCAGGAATGCGTCGCGATCGGCGTCGACTGCCTGCACCAGAGCATCGGATGTCACCCTGCCGGCGTACAGCTGCTGCATCTGCTGTTCGAGGGTCGACAGCATGGTGGGCGACGCCCAGTCGAAGTACGGCACGTAGCCATTGCCGGCGCCGATGGTAGCGATCTGGGTTACCTCCATCTGGAACAGCGGCCGGTCCGCAGGCACGGTCACGTCGTCATGGAGCAATGGAATGAATCCCTTGTCGACAGCCGCCTGGGCAGCCTCCCTGCTCATCAGGAAGTCGAGGAAGGCGGCAGCGACGTCCGGGTGCTCGCAATTGGACGAGATCACCATCGCGGCCGGCGCCGCCCCCACACCCACGACACCACCGGACACGTTGGGGAGCTGAATGTAGCCGAACTGCGTCTGGTGTTCCTCACTCAACCCCAGTGAACCCTGGTACTCGAATCGGAAGACACCTTGCCCACCGACGAAGTTCGCGACAGCGGTCTGGTAGTCGATCCCTTCGTGGTCCGGGGTGAAGTAGCCGTTGTCGTTCCACTCCTTGATCTTCGCGGCCGCCTCGCTCAGACCGGTCTGACTCGCGTTCACGGAGGTGTCGTTCCACACGTAGCTGTTGATTGAGGCTGCCGTGCCGTAAACGGCCTGCATGGCAAGCAGCGGCGCGGTCAGCCCGTCGAGCGAGTTGTACGCCAGCGGGATCTCGCCCGCCGCCTTCGCCTTTGCCAGTGCCGCCTCGAACTCCTCTAGGTTCGTGGGCGCCTGGATGCCAAGCTGCTGGAGCTTGGCGACGTTGAAGTAGATGCCGATCGGCTGGGTGCGTGCCACCGGAGTGGCGAACATGGATCCTTGCCCGATGCCCTTGCCGTCAGTCGTGAACTGGTTCTGCTGGATGATCGTGGAAGGGATGAGGGTCTCCCAGCCGTAGGCCGTCGCATAAGGGTCAAGATTGACGATCGATCCTGCCGCGGCGAGCGTGCCGAGGGACTGCCAGCCCTGGTTGGCCGTCGCGATGTCCGGACCGTCCGGCTCGGTGATCTTGAGATTGAGTGTGGACGTCAACTGTCCCCAGTCGACCTGAGTGCGCTCGATGTGGATGTTCGGGTACTTCGACTCGAACTGGTCGATCATCGAGGTGATCCACTCGCCCTCTGTCATGCCCCACCAATCCCACAGCTTAAGCGTGACATCGCCGGCCGTGGCGGGATCGAGCTTCCCAGCAGTCGGGGAGCCAGAGCTTGCGGGGGAGTTGTCCGGCGCCGGCTGGTTGCCGCCCGGGGTGCAGCCTGCAACGCTCACAGTTAGCGCTGCGGCACTCGCGAGAGCGACGAACGCCCTCCGGAAATGACTGTTCAAGCCTCGACTCCTTCGTATCGGCGATGACCCTGCGCCCACGCCTCGGTGGGACTTGCTGAACCAATGTATACCACTCAGACCAGTCTGGTTCCAGTGGTCTGTCCTGATTCGTTGGATCCGTGAGGGATCTCGCGCCGATCAGGTGCCCAGCGACCCCACATGCCTCCGTCCAGGCCGACTTCGTTTGGCTGGACACCGTTCGGAGAAGAGCCCCTCTCGACCAGATAGACCAGATTTATGTATGGTGTGACCCGTGGCACAAGCTATCGAGGACGCGTACGGCCAGCTGCTCCAGGCGCTGAGCCGTGGACAGTACCCCCCGGCTTCGCGCCTGCCAGGCGAGCGGGACCTGGCCGCCCAGCTCGGGATCAGCCGGGTCACGCTCCGACACGCCCTCGCCCGACTCGAGGCGGAGGGGAAGGTCGAAAGATCCGCACAGCGCGGTTGGTTCGTCACCAGCCAAGTGGTCAGCGAACCGCCGTCCGTGCTGGTGTCGTTCACCGACATGGCGCGCGCCCGTGGCCTCAAGGCAACCGCCACGGTCCTCGTGCACCGGATACGCACTGCCACCTTCGGCGAAGCCGATGAGCTGCGGATCCCCCCCGGCTCAGACGTCGTCGAGCTGAATAGGCTGCGAGCGATGGACGGGCAGGTCATCTGCGTCGACAACACGGTGATGCCCCTGGACAAGGCCCGGCCCCTCGCAACTGCGGACATGACCGATCAATCACTGTATGAGCGCCTCGAGACCCTCTGCGGCTACCGCATCCATCGCTCCGCGTACACGGTTCACGCAGAGGCCGCCGACCATGACACCGCCGCTCTCCTGAAGATCGCGACCGGGGCGCCAGTGCTGGTCGGAACCGAAACGGCATACACCGCTGATGGAAGGCCGATCCTGATCGGTGTCAACCGGTACCGGGGCGATGCCTACCGCTTCCACGCCGACCTCTATCGCTGACCACAACACGACACGCACAACGCTGATCGAAGCGGCGGCTGGCGACCAACAAACGAGGACCATCCATGACCGTGCTCGCAGCACTGTTCGCCAGCCTGGCCTGGGGTGTGGCGGACTTCCTGGGAGGCGCACAGTCGCGCCGGCTGGCCGCGGTTTCAGTCGCAGCAGGCTCACAGGTAGTCGGCCTACTACTCCTCGGCACACTCGCCATCATCACACGACCAACCATTCCCCAGGCCGCAACCCTGCTCGCTGGCGTCGCAGCAGGCGTCTCCTCCTTCGTCGGCCTCACCCTCATGTACCGGGCCCTCGCCACAGGGACGATGGGGGTGGTCGCGCCCATCGTCGGTTCGTCGGCTGTCGTCCCCCTCCTGTGGGGTGTGGTACAAGGCGACCGGTTGACAGCATGGCAGACGGCTGGCACGGGTGCCTGCCTGATCGGAATCCTCATCGTGACCCGCGGTTCCAGGGAGCCTGAGAAGGCTGCTATCGCCGGCGCTCCTCAGTCCCACGCACGCGCCAACCTTCGACCGATCGCCCTGGCGGCTGCATCCGCGATCATCTTCGGCGCATCGCTCGCCTTCCTTGCAGAAGGCGCGGATGAAGCACCCCTGGTCACCACGGTCGTCATGAGGATTGCCGCCGCCACCGTTGCGGTTGTCGTGGTGGCCGCAAGCCGCCAGCTCCGACCGGTGGACCGCCGCAGCATCGTCCCAATTCTGGCCATCGGCACTCTGGACGCAGGCGCTTACCTCGCCTTCGGTTGGGCAAGTTCCACCGCCCAACTCGCAATCGTGTCAGTGCTGTCCGCCCTGTACCCAGTCGTCACCGCCGTTCTCGCGTTCCTGTTCCACGCCGAACGGCTGACGCGTGTGCAACTTGGCGGAGTCGCTCTGACGCTGGCAGGCGTGGCGGCGATCGCCCTGTAGCAGGTATCCACCAACCAGGAAGCGGCGACCGCGGCGCTCAGTCGCCGTCGTTCAGGGACCCATGGAGCGGCCACCCGAATGCACACCGACGCCAGGTGCGAGCCGCGGTGGCAGGCTCAGGTGGCGTCGCTGATTGGCTGTCCGAGCGGGCGAAGGGCAGGGCGTCGGTCGCAACCTCGGGCGGCGCACCGGCCCGGGAGCTGCAGCGCCCGGGCGTCGCAGCTGGTCGGCGACAGAACGACGAACACGGTGCTCGTCGCGCAAGTGGGCGCGACGGTCCGTGCTGCCGGTCCGAGCAGGAGGCTCGTGAGGGCCGAGTCTGGCGGTGGGAAGACCCTGAAATGGAGGTTGGCCAGGTGTTTCACCTAGCCAATCGGAGCTTCGAAGAGTGGCGACCCCAGCAAGATTCGAACTTGCGACACAAGGTTTAGGAAACCTCTGCTCTATCCCCTGAGCTATGGGGCCATGGCCGACGGGCCGGGAATCAGACTACCGGGCGGAAGAGCGAGTACGTCACTTCCTGAGCTTCTTGGTGCGTGACTTCCACAACTGAGCGTGTTTCGCCTGATAGGAAGTCACCACCTTGGGGCTCACCGAGGTCAGTGCGATCTCGTCGTTGCGCTCGAGAGCCGTGCCGGTCAGGTTGAGCGAGCCGGCGAACACCGCTCGCAACGGCTCGCCCTTCGCGTCGTGGCCGTCGACGACGAAGTACTTGCTGTGCGGCCATTTCGCGCCCTTCGGCACCTTGGTCGCCACGCCGCCCTTCAGCAGGATCTTCTGGATGCTCTTCCTGGTCTGCAGCGGTGACACGATCATGCGGACGTCGCAGCCTTCCCGCGCCAGGCCGGCCAGCCGCTTCGCGACCGACTTGCCCGCTGCCGTCCAGATCCACATGATGCCCCAGACCTTGGTCCGCACGCCTGACACCTGGCAGGTGACGTCGTTCAGCAACCCGAGGATCGCGTGCCCGGCATCGCTGGGCGCGGGATAGAACCGCAGCGTGGTCGGCCCGGAAACCGCCTGCGTGCCGAGCTTGGTGCGCGAGGTCGTTCCCCGGCCCATCAGGTCGAACTGGCGTACGACGGCGTCGTGGAGGATGGCGTCGCCATAGGTGATCACCGCGTCGTTCTGCTGCTGCCAGATCCCGCTCTTCGTCCCGTTCTGTGAGGAGATGGCAACGATCTGGCCGCTCTCCACCGCAACGAACTTGCTGTGCGTCCAATTCTTGGGGCGTTTGATCACCCATGCGGCCTTCGCGCGATTGGTGCCCAGCGACGTGCGCAGCCGCTTGACCTGTTTCGTGCTCCACGCATGGCGGTTCACGATCACCTGGATCCTGACCCCACGCTTCTTCGCCGCGATGATCGCTTCGGTCAGCTTCTCGTCCGACAGCGAATAGAACCCGATCCTCACGTGGGTGCCGGCGGCAGCGGTGCCGATCAGCCGGATGTATTCATCGGCGATCCGGCGCTGGGCCGCTGTCCTACCCCAGGGATTGTTGAAGATGACCTGCTGGGCGGGCTGGATCGGATCCGTCGAGGACTCCGCGTGGGCCGGCATCCCCGACAACAGGACGGAGAGGGCTGCGACCATCGCGGTGACCAGGCACCGGACGCGCGCACCTCGCACTCTGCCTCTTTTCCGGGGTGGAAACACGAAGTTCCTGTCCGGGGGGATAGGACAGGAACCTCGAAGTTGAGTATGGCATGAAACGCTTCACGCCGTCACCGAAAAAGACGAAATGTCTGAACCAATGGTGGAGCCTTCACCCGATCGGGTACGCCATGGTCACTCCCCGGCCGCGACCTGCGCCTTCAACTGCTCGACATCGAGGCCCTTGACCTGCTCGATCACGCTCTTGAGTTGGCTCTTGTTGAGCACGCCGGCCTCGCGGAAGACCAGGTAGCCGGCCCGGAACGCCATGATCGTCGGGATCGACATGATCTCCAGGCCGCCGGCCAGATCCCGCTGGTCATCGGTGTCCACCTTGCCGAACACAACGTCGGGAAACTCCTCGGAAGCGGCCTCGAAGGTCGGCGCGAACGTCCGGCACGGGCCGCACCAGTCGGCCCAGAAATCGACCAGCACCACATCGTTGTTCTCGATCGTGGTCGCGAACGACTCCAGATCCAGCGCGACGGTTGCCATGGGGTTCCTCTCCTCGGGTACGCCCCTGGCAACGCCGTCCACCCCTCGGAATATTCCAGACGCGGTCTCGCCGGCCGGCCAGGCGGGTTCAGTCGACGGTGACGAAGATCAGATCCGCAGCGCTCGCCGGCAGCACGCACCGCCGATCCGCCTCCAGGATCAGATCCGGGCCTACCAGCGCCGCCCTGATCGGCCTGCCGGGGCGTATGCCCGCCTCGCCGATCAGCCGCAGCGCCTCCAGGTCGGCCTGAATGGCCTCGCTCATCCGGACGATGGTCACCTCCTGGGAGCCCCCGATCAGCAGCCTCGCGCTAAGCAGTTCGGCCCCGTCCAGGAAATCCTCCTGGGCTGCGGGCGCACCCAACTCCTCCAGCGCCGGGATCGGGTTTCCGTAGGGCGACGAGACCGGCTGGCCGAGGATGTCGACCAGACGACGCTCGACGTCGGTGGAGATCACGTGTTCCCATCGGCAGGCCTCGTCGTGCACCAGCTCCCATTCCAGCCCGATCACATCGGTGAGCAGCCGTTCGGCAAGCCGGTGGCGGCGCATCACCCGCGTGGCCAGATCCTTGCCGACGGGCGTCAGCACCAGGTGCCGGTCCTCGTGGAGGGTCACCAGCCCATCGCGTTCCATTCGGGCCACGGTCTGTGACACGGTCGGACCGCTCTGCTTGAGCCGCTCGGCGATCCGCGCCCGCAACGGGGTCACACCCTCTTCGCCGAGTTCGTAGATCGTCCGCAGATACATCTCCGTGGTGTCGATGAGATCGCTCATTCACCCTCCTAGCCCAAGTAGGGCCAGACTAGCGCCATGGCAGCGATCCCCTCACCCCCACGAGCGATCCGGATCGAGCCCGGCCGGCTCGAGGGCTGGATCGCCCGGTTCTCCGAGCGCCACGGCAGCCTGACTCCGCACCTTGACGACAAGCACCTGCGCCTGAGCGCCGCCGACGGCGCGATCGCCGAGATCGCGCTGAGATGGGGCCCTCTGCCCGGGAACCAGGATCCCCTGGCATCGGTTGTCGCGGCCTTCGGATCGGAGCGGACGGTGGGCGCTCTCCTGGTTCGTCGCAAGGCTCACGGGGTGGGGATCTTCGACGGGCCGCGGTTGCGGGCGGGTCGCCACGATTCCCACTACGTACAGGGACGGACGAGGGCCGGAGGCTGGTCGCAGCAGCGCTATGCCAGGCGGCGATCGAATCAGGCCGACCGCGCCTTCGCCGAGGCGGCCGAGGATGCCCGGTCCCTGCTGCTACCGCACCTGGCTGAACTCGGCACCCTGGTGCTGGGCGGCGACGGCGCGGCCGTCCGCGCGGTGCTGGAGACCCCGGGGCTCGAGCCGTTGCATGCCCTGGCCGACAGCAGCCGGCATCCGGTCTACTCCGTCCCGGATCCGAATCGCGGCGTCCTTGAGGGATTCGGGACGACCTTCCGCATGGTTCCGATCCAGCTCAACGAACTGGCGTGATCCGCTCCGGTCAGCGGCGCAGCAACACCACGACCCCTGCGACCACGGCCAGCACACCCGCGCCGACCAGGGCGAGCATCGTCCGGGTATCGTCCAGGGGAACGTCGGGCAGGTCGGCGTCCTCGTCCTCCGCCTGATCGGTCGAGGTCGGGGAGGGAGCAGGCGTGGCCGGCGCCGAAGCGGTGGGCGGAGTGGGTGGCGTGGTCTCGGCCAGCGCGGCCGCCGACGGAAAGACAGCCAGCACTGCGAGCAGCGCGCCCAGCGCCAGCACCCGGCGCACCCACGTTCCCATGGCGGGGAGTCTATTGCCCAGCAATGATCCTCCGCCCAGGAAACTCCGAACGATCACCGTCCGCCGGGCATCGCCAGCGCACCCCACACCACCAGGGCGATCATCGCCAACAGCGCTCCGGTGACGATCAGACGGCGGGTCCGTGGGTTCACCCCCTCAATCTACCCGCGGATCGTTCGGCCTCAGTCCGATCCCGAGCGAGCCACGTCGACTACCGTGGAGTCGTGGGGACACTGTGGTTGCACGCGGTCGCCCTCGACGAGGTGCGCGGCATGATCGGCGCCACCGACGCCGAGGCCGGTCGGCTGCGCGCCATCGCCACGGAGCGTTTCGGACGAGGAACCCGGAACTCCCACGGCCTGCTGGGCAAGCTGGGCCCGGTCATGAGGCGTCCGGTGGACGCCCCCGTACTCCGTCCCGACACCCCGCTCGCCCAGGATTGCGATCGGCTGCTGGCCGGCCAGCACGTGCCGCCACAGCGACTGGCGGCGAGTTGGCGACTGATGCAGGGCTGGATCGAGGCGACCGCATGGGGCACCCACCACAGCCCCCTCGACAACGCCGCGCTGAAGAACCTGGATTTCGATCTGGCCCGGGCGGGCGTGGCTGCTCGCCACGGCGTCTCCGCCCTGCTGGAGCACCCGCTCGAGATCGGACTGCTGCCCGCTCCGGGGCTCGCCGTGGGCTACCGGGACGGTGCTCACGTCCGGCAGCTCGCCGCCAGTTGGCGAACGGCGCTACCCGAACTCGAGCCTCCCTCGTCCACCTGGGTGACGGAGGTCGCCGACTGGCTGGACCGGTTCGGGCAGTGGACGACCGCAGCCGCGACCGCGGAACGTCCGGCACCGGACCTGATCGCCATCCTCGCTGCCTGAGAGCGCCCATGGACGCCGAACGGGCGCCGCCGGAGACCGACGCGACGCCCGCTGGCGTGAAATGCTGCTAGCCGAGCGCGCCGAAGAGCGCGCCCTGGATGAAGTAGATCAGGAAGGCCGCCGCCACCACGTAGAGCAGCGCGTGAACCTGCTTCGCCTTGCCGTGCAGCACCTTGATCAGCACGAAGAAGATGAAGCCGGCGCCGATGCCCGCGGTGATCGAGTAGGCGAACGGCATCAGGATCACCGCGAAGAACGCGGGGATGCCCTCCACCGGATCGGTCCAGTCGATCTGCACCACCTGCGACATCATCAGGAAGCCCACGAAGACCAGCGCTGGAGCAGCGGCCTCGGAGGGAACCATGTTGACCAGCGGAGCCAGCACCAGGCTCAGCAGGAAGGCGGCACCGGTGACCAGCGAGGCGATACCCGTGCGGGCACCGTCGCCGACACCCGCGGCCGACTCGATGTAGGAGGTGTTGGAAGACACCGAGCCCAGACCACCGACCATGGCGCCGACCGAGTCGACCATCAGGATCTCCTGAGTGTGCGGAGGATTGCCGTCGGCCTCCAGCAGGTTGCCCTCGGCACCCACGGCGACGATCGTGCCCATGGTGTCGAAGAAGTCGGCGAGCAGGAGCGCGAAGATCAGCAGCAGGACGCCGAGCACCGCTCCCATCCCGTTCGCCGCGGTGAAGGCACCGAAGAAGAACTCGCCCGGGTTGCGGAAGGCGACCGTGAGCAGGCTCAGATCGGGCAGCGACCACTGGCCGGCGGCCGGGACGTTCAGCATCCACCCGGTCGGGTTCGCGACCGCGCCGGTGGCGTCCTTGGCCGGGCCGATCTTGAAGGCGGCCTCGACGATCACGCCGAGCACGGTCGCGACCAGGATGGCGATCAGCATCGCGCCCTTGACCTTGCGGACGTAGAGCGCCACCAGCAGCACCAGGCCGATCACGAAGACCGCGATCGGCCAGCCGATCAGACTGCCGAAGACGCCCAGTTGCAGCAGCGGGTTACCGGGCCGGACGATGCCGGCGTCGGCGAGCCCGATCAGCGCGATGAAGAGGCCGATGCCGACCGAGATCGCCGCGCGCAGCACCCGCGGCACCGCGTTGAAGACGGCCTTGCGGAAGCCGGTGAGCACCAGGATGGTGATCGCCAGGCCCTCCCAGAAGACCAGGCCCATCGCCTGGACCCAGGTCATCTGCGGCGCGATCACGTAGGCCACCATGGCGTTGAGGCCGAGACCGGTCGCCATCGCGATCGGGAAGCGGCCGTAGGCGCCCATGAAGATGGAGAGGAGGCCGGCGATCAGCGCGGTGGCCGCGGCGACGGTGGCGATGGACGCCGGGACCGCGCCGTCGGCGCTGGCCGACATGCCGTTGATCAGGTTGCCGTTGATGTCGGGCGCGGTGCCGATGATCAACGGGTTGAGGACAATGATGTAGGCCATGGTGAAGAAGGTCACCAGGCCGCCACGGATCTCGCGGGCGAGGGTGGAGCCACGCTTGGTCAGTTCGAACCAGGAGTCAAAGGAGGAGATCGATACAGGAGAGGATTCGGGCGGAGCCGAGGCTTGTGACATGGCCCATATGGTAGGGCCATTGCCCCCTCGCCTAAGGTGGTGTCCGTGCACGAGCCAGCTGACCATCGGCCGCTCCTGGTCCAGGCCCCCGTCCGGGCCCTGGATCCCGACGGCGCCGGCATCATCACGCTGGGCACGATCAGCTTCGGAATCGCCAGCATCGTCTGCTGGATCAACCTCGCGGCGCTCGACGCCGCCGGTCAGGGCTGGTGGCTGGGGGTCTGCCTGGTCGGGGTCACCGTCGGCCTGGTGGGCATGACCATCACCGTGCCACGACACCGCCGCCGCAAGGCGCAATCGGCAGCCGAAGCGGAGGCCGAGGTCTAGTCGAAGAGAGCCTCGTCGACGCTGATGGTGTCCCAGATCGGCTGGCTCAGTTCGACTCCGCGGCGAGGCTCGGGGGCGTCGGAATGCCCACCGCAGCCGTGATCGCGGCTCACCACGGAACCATCCGAGGGCGAGAACTCGTTGGCGCAGGCGCCGAACACCTCTCCGAACCGGCCGCTCAGAGCCACGAAGAAGCCACAGGTCTCGCAGAGTGCCGGTGCCTGTTGGGTCATCGCGTTGTCGGGGCCGTTGTCGCTGCCGTACCAGCGCTCGGCCGCCAGGTCGCGACCCACCGGCGAGAGCACCCGCTCCCGGCCAAGGCCCAATTCGGCGACCACCGCGCGGATCTGCGACCACTCGGCCGGATCCGCGTCCTTGGCCGCCTCGCCACCGGTGAAACCGGGCTCCAGACGGATGTCGTCCGCCGATGACGGCAACAGCACGCCCGGGGTGATGTCCCCGGCGCCGATCCGCTCCGACCACGGCACCCACGGGGCGGCCAGCAACGAGCCGTCACCCGGCACCATGGTCACCTCGCTGACCGTGACCACTCGCGCCCGCGACGCCCGCACCACCGTGACCGCCCATTGCCAGCCGGGGTAGGCCGGATGGTCGCAGGCGAAGTAGTGGGTAGCGACTCGGGTGTCATCGGCGGCCACGCCGCGATGCTCACCCACCTCGAAGACCCCGGCACGACGCACCGCCGCGGCTCGCGCCAGGTCGATCGCCTCAGCGCAGGCGCGGTCGAGTTCGATGGTGGCGGCCAAGATCACAGCTCCAGTTCGTCGGCCACGCCGCGCAGCACCGAGGCCACCTTGCCGGCGATCTTGCTGTCCGGGTGGCGTCCACGGCGGTACCCGGCCCCGATGCCGTCCAGCATCTTGATCAGGTCCTCCACGATCACCGCCATCTGCTCGGGCGACTTACGGCCGGCCTTGGAAAGCGACACCGGGGCGTCCAGCAGCCGCAGCGAGAGCGCCTGCTCGCCCTTGCGGCCCTCGATGACGCCGAACTCGACCTTCTGCCCGCGCTTCAAGGTGGTGACTCCAGCCGGCAGCGCGGAGGCGCGGACGTAGACGTCCTCACCCCCGTCGTCCTTCGACAGGAAGCCGAAGCCCTTCTCGGCGTCGTAGTAGCGCACCTTGCCGACCGGCATGATCCTCACTCCTGGGTCACTCTCGCGCAGCAAAGGGAATCCCCCACCGCTTCGGACCAGCCTACCGGTCCTTCCCAGCTTCTGCCGGAAGAGACCTCTGCTGGCCTCACGACGCCGGAAGCGGCGGCAAAGTCGTCGTCTCCCACGACGCCGCCTCTCGGTCCGATCGGGAGCACACGCTCCCTCGGCCTCTCGTCGTTGCGTCTAGCATGTGCTCATGGCGACCTGGCGGGACGGACCCGAGTACGCACCGGTGGTGCGACCGGATGCCTTCGTCGAGCCGGTCGCCGAGCCACTGGAGACCCCGCCCACCGTGCCGGATCTGAGCGCGGGAGCGCCGAGCGAGCAGCCGGTGTTCGCCGCACCGGAGCAATCGGCGCCCGACCTGACCATGCTCACGCCCGCATCGGTTCCCAGCCGCGATCCCCACCTGGCCTTCGAGGTGGTCGCCGCGGCGGTGGCGAGTCCCACCGCCTGGGGCGCCGCGCACACCGCACCGGCCGGTGCACCGGCGGCAGCACCGGCCTGGACACCCCAGCAGCCCTTCGCCGGCTCCACCCCGGTCACCGGCTCGATCGCTGCTCCGGTGCCCACCCAGCCGCGCGTCTCGGCCAATCCGCCACCGTTCCCCGAGCCCGGAACCCCGGCCTGGTTCTCCCCACCGGACGCCAGCCAGCGCTACCAGGCGCCCCCGCAGGTCAGCCTGGGTCAGGTGGTGCGGGCGCTCACCCCGGCGGTGCTGATCACGCTGATCATCGGGGCTCTGCTGAACAGCCTGTCGCTGGTCATGCTCGGGCTCTCCTTCGCTCTCGCCACGCGGATCCCCTATCGCCGCCAGCAGATCCGGACCCTCTATCTCTCCGCTGCCGGCCTGGCCGGGCTGGCCGGCACTTTCGTCCTGGTGACCGAGGGGTTCTACCTCGATTGGGCCTGGGAGGTCGCCTCCGGCGCCGCACAGGTGCTCTGCTGGCTGCTGCCGTTCGCTCTCGGGCTGGTGGTGGCGATGGCGATGGGCAAGGGCGAGAAGCCCGAGGCCCGACCGTGACGAGTCCGCCCTCCGGGTGGCCGCCGGGTTACCCGCCACCCCAGGGCACTCCGGCCCACTCACCGCCGCCGGGCTGGATGCCGCCGCCCCTGGGCGGCGGCCCCACGACCTGGGCACCGCCGGGATGGCCGCCGCAGGCCGGTCTACCCCCCCAGGCGAACCCGCTGCCAGACCCCGGCCCGGTGGTGTTCTCCCCGCCGGGGCCGCCGTCGGGGTACCCCTCAGCCCCCGCGCCACGCCGTCCGGCCTGGCTGGTGGTGGCGATCGTGGTCGGCGTGCTGATCGTCGGCGGTGCGATCGCGGCGCTGGTGGCCCAGCAGTGGAGCCCGGCTCCGACCGATGTCGACCAGCCGACCGTCGAAGTGACCGGCGGCGGCATCGGCACTCCGGTGGAGCTCACCGGACCCGACGGCACCGGCCGGGTGACCGTCACCGGAGCGCGCTGGAGTTCCGAGGGCGAGGTCGCTCCCGTGCCCGGCACCAGGTATCTGATCGTCGACGTCCGGATCGAGGGGGTGACCGGCGAACTCGCCACCGGCGGGGTCTTCACCGCGGTCGTCGCGGCGGACGGCCGGCGCCACGGCATCAGCTACGGTCCCGTCCTCGATCCCCTGCTGACCAGCCGCACGCTGCGGGCCGGCGAGAGCAATGCCGGCCACCTCGGCTACCAACTGCCTGCCGGCCCGGTGCAGTTGGAGTTCCTGACCCCGGACGGGGTCCTCTTGGGATCCGTCCAGATCCCCGGCCCATGAGCGAACCCTTCCGTACCCGCCGCTACGCGCCCGTGCCGGCCGCAGAGCGCCCGCACCGATCGCGCAGCGGGGCCCGGATCGTGGTGACCGACGGCCGCCACGTCCTGCTGATGGCCGACACAGATCCTGGCATCCCCAGCAGCCGGTGGTGGGTCACACCCGGCGGTGGCATCGATGCCGGCGAGACGCCGCGGCAGGCCGCCGTCCGTGAACTCGCCGAGGAGACCGGGCTGCAGGTGGACGCCGAGCGGCTGCTGGGTCCGGTCGCGATCCGCGACGTGGTCCACGGCTACTCCGATCAGGTGCTGCACCAGCACGAGTTCTTCTTCGTGCTGTTCACCCCCCGCTTCGAGGTCGACACCGCCGGCCAGACCGAGGGCGAGCAGCTGACCATGGCCGGCCATGCCTGGCATCCGATCCAGGAACTCGATCACCTGTCCACACCGGTCTGGCCTTCCGGCATCACCGGATTGATCGCCGCCGCCGGGGTGTCCAGCAGGTGGCCGATCGAGCTCGGTGAGGTCGAGGAATCGACCGTGCCAGTAAGCTGATCGGGTGCCAGAAATCCAGGCCAGCCGGACGCAGCCCGAACCCACCACTCCCCAGCTCGAACGGTTTCTGTGGCTCTCCCTGGGCGCCGCCGTGGTCATTCTGGGCGTCAAGCTGGGCGCCGCGGCGCTCACCGGCTCGATCGGCATGTGGTCCGACGCGCTGGAATCCACGGTCAACGTGGCGGCTGCCGGCGTCGCCCTCTGGGCGCTGCGGCTCTCGGCCAAGCCGGCCGACCACAACCATGACTTCGGCCACGGCAAGGCCGAGTACTTCTCCGCGGCGGTCGAGGGGTCGATGATCCTGGTCGCCGCTGCCGTGATCATCATCGGCGCGGTGATGCGGCTGCTGTCGCCCCAGCCGCTGGAGAACCTCGGGCTCGGCCTGGTGCTGCTCGCGGTCGCCACCGCGGCGAACCTGGCGGTTGGCCTGGTGCTGATCCGGACCGGACGCCGATACCGCTCGATCACCCTGGAAGCCGACGGCCAGCACCTGCTCACCGATGTGTGGACGTCGGTGGGCGTCCTGGTGGCGATCGGCGTCGTCGCGTTGACGAACCTGCACTGGCTCGACCCGGTGATCGCTCTGGTGGTGGGGGCGAACATCCTGTTCACCGGCTACAAGCTGATCCGCCGATCGGTGGTCGGCCTGCTGGACGGGACCCTGCCCGAGCACGAGATCGAGAAGGTCTCGCAGGTGCTGGACGAGGTGGCCCACGACCCCCGCGTTCACGTCGCCCAGCTGCGCACCCGCGAATCCGGACGCCAGCGCTTCGTCTACGCCACCGTCACCGTCCCCGGGGAATGGACGGTCAGCCGTAGCCACGACCTGGCGGACGCCGTCGAGGACGCGGTTGACGCCGCCCTGCCCGGCGCCACCACCTTCGTCCACATCGAGCCCAACGACGACCGGCTCACCGCCTGAGATCAGTGGGCGTGCCGGATCTCGTCGTCGATCAGGTTGCGCCAGGAGCGCACCAGCCCCTCATCGACATACGCCTTGTAGGTTCCACCCGGACGAGCCGGCGAGCCGATGTGGAAGGCCCGCACGCCGGCCCGCGCCAGCCAGGGAACGTCCTCGGGCCGCAGACCGCCGCCGGCCATCATGACGCTCGCCGCCCAGGGGTTCCCGCGCGCCCGCGAGACCAGTTCGTCCAGCCCATGGGGGACGCCGCGCGGCGAACCGGCGGTCAGCACCTGGTCGAGTCGCGGCAGGGTCTCCAACGTCTCCCAGCCGTCGTCGAGGTAGAGGCAGGAATCGATCGCCCGGTGGAAGGTCCACGGCCAGGAACCGTCCTGGATGAGCTCGGTGACCACACCGGCATCCACCGCGCCCAGTCCGTTGAGAAAGCCGAGCACCATCCCGTCCGCCCCGGCGCTGGCGTAGCTGGCGATCAGTCCGCGTAGCCGGATCGCCTCGCCGCCGTCGGTGGAGAAGCCGGGACGCAGCCGCACCATGACCCGCACATGGATGGAGGTCGCGGCGCGCACTTTCTCCACCAGTTGCGGAGCGGGCGAAAGCCCGCCCTCGTCGAGGGTGCCGCACAGCTCCACCCGGTCGGCGCCGCCCGCCTCGGCACGCTCGGCATCAGCCGGATGCAGGGCGATCACTTCGAGCAGGCAGCTCATGCTCCCAATGATGGCCCTGTCGAGGGATCCACCCACTGCGACACGCGAGTCGGCTGTCCGTCCGATTCGTCGAATCGGCGGCGCAACCAGGTGCCGCCGGATTCACTTCAGGCTGCCGGCGGTCAGACCGGCGACGATCCGGCGCTGGAAGATCAGCACCGCGATCAGCAGCGGCACGGTCAGCAGCACACCGGCCGCCATCTGGGATCCGAACGGCGTGTCGTGGCCGGTCGTCCCGGTGAAGAAGGACACCGCGACCGTCGCGGTCTGCACCTCGGGCTTGTTGGTCATCGCCATGGCGATGATGTACTCATTCCACGCCGCGATGAACACCAGGAACGCTTCCAGGAAGCCATCACGTCGTACCGGGCTCCAGAGCCGACCGCCGCGTCGTAGCGCGGCCGGCCCGGGGCTCAGGTCGTCGAGGCGGCGTAGATCGAGCCGATCGAGTCGGCCAACAGCCGGTCGAACTCCTCCGGCTTCTGGTCTATCCGCAGTCCTTCGGTGAGCGCTCGCGAGAAGCTGGCGATCAGGGCCGGGTTGCGGGCCAGCCGCTCGTTGGCCTCGGCCCGGCTGTAGCCACCGGACAGGGCGACCACCCGCAGCACCGCGGGATGCTCGATCAGCACGGTGTAGAAGCCGTCGATCTCCGGGATGGTCAGCTTGAACATCAGCTGGGTCTCGAAAGGCTCGCCAGCCAACTGCCGTCCGATCTCATCGAGCAGCAGGTGCTCGCATTCGGCCTTGTCCGGAGCCTTGATGTCGATCTCCGGCTCCAGGATCGGCACCAGTCCGGCAGCCGCGATCCGGCGTCCGATCTCGAACTGCTGGGCGACGATCGCGGCGATCCCCTCCCGGTTGGCAGCAGAGATCACCGAGCGCATCTTGGTACCGAAGATGTGCTTGCTATTCGCCCGTTCCAGCAGCGCGTCCAGGTCGGGGATCGGCTTCATCAGCCGCACTCCGTCGGCCTCGGCCTCCAGACCCTTGTCCACCTTCAGGAAGGGGATGACGTGCTTCTCCTCCCACAGGTAGTCGGCCGCGGGCATCCCGGCGAAGCTGCGCTCCATCGTCTTCTCGAAGAGGATCGCGCCCAGGATGTGCTGCCCGGTGAAGGATGGACTGGTGACGATGCGTTCGCGCATGGCGTGCACCAGGTCGAACATCTCGTCTTCGGTGGTGTAGGAATCCTCGGCGATGCCATAGAGGCGCAGTGCTTTCGGGGTGCTTCCGCCGCTCTGGTCGAGCGCGGCGATGAAGCCCCTGCCGTTGCACATGTGCTCGACTTGCTGGCCCTTCATGACACCCTCCTTGACTGATGAAGACGGCGTCCGACGACCCCGTCGCCACTTTCACCATACGCCGAGTTCGTCGAGCTGGCGGGCCATGAGCCGCACAAACCGGGCAGTTCTGCCCTTCTGCGTGTCATATCCACCCATCCCGCCGAGTTCGCCCGGTTTCTGCGGATTTTGGGGCGGGGCCGGGGCAGGAGGGATTGGAGCGAAATAGATGGAAGGGGAGACAGCCCGATCGACTCGGCCGGTCTGCTCCGCAGAAACCGGGCGATTCCGAGCCGCCGCCTGCACTACGCCGGCAGACGGCCTGGATTGCCCGGTTTGTGCGGGACAAGTGCCGGGCCGGCGAGGACATGGAGACCGGTGGGTCCGGATCCGGATGCGACGAGGGCGGCCCCTGACGGGACCGCCCTCGTTGGTGGACCGGGTCTCGACTAGCTCGACCAGCGGTCCGGTGAGGATCAGAAATCCATACCGCCCATGCCGCCGTCGCCGGCCGGCATCGCCGGAGCCTTCTCCGGCTTGTCGGCGATGACCGCCTCGGTGGTGAGGAAGAGCGCGGCGATCGAGGCCGCGTTCTGCAGCGCGGAACGGGTGACCTTGGCCGGATCGATGATCCCGGCTTCGACCATGTTCACGTAGTCGCCGGTGGCCGCGTTGAGGCCCTCGCCCGCGGCCAGGTGCGAGACCTTCTCCGCGACGACGCCGCCCTCGAGGCCGGCGTTGACCGCGATCTGCTTCAGCGGAGCCGAGCAGGCGGTGAACACGATGTTCGCGCCGGTCTTCTCGTCGCCGACCAGACCCTCGACGTTCGCCTTGGCGGCAGCCTGCAGCAGAGCCACGCCGCCACCGGCGACGATGCCCTCCTCGACCGCAGCCTTCGCGTTGCGGACGGCGTCCTCGACCCGGTGCTTGCGCTCCTTCAACTCGACCTCGGTGGCCGCGCCGACCTTGATCACCGCGACGCCACCGGCCAGCTTGGCCAGCCGCTCCTGCAGCTTCTCACGGTCGTAGTCGGAATCGGAGTTGTCGATCTCACGACGGATCTGCGCGATCCGGCCAGCGATCTGCTCGGCATCCCCGGCACCGTCGATGATGGTGGTCTCGTCCTTGGTGACGATCACCTGACGGGCCTGGCCCAGCAGGTCCAGGGTCACCGCGTCCAGCTTCAGGCCGACCTCCTCGGAGACGACCTGGCCACCGGTCAGGATGGCGATGTCGCCCAGCATGGCCTTGCGGCGATCGCCGAAGCCCGGAGCCTTGACGGCCACCGACTTGAAGGTGCCCTTCAGCTTGTTCACGATCAGGCCGGCCAGCGCCTCCCCGTCGGTGTCCTCGGCGATCACCAGCAGCGGCTTGCCCGCCTGGATGACCCGCTCGAGCACCGGCAGCAGATCCTTCAGCGAAGAAACCTTGGAGTTGACGATCAGGATGTACGGATCGTCCAGCACGGTCTCCATGCGCTCCGGGTCGGTGACGAAGTAGGCCGAGATGAAACCCTTGTCGAACCGCATGCCCTCGGTGAGCTCCAGCTCCAGCCCGAAGGTGTTCGACTCGTCGACGGTGATGACGCCTTCCTTGCCGACCTTGTCCATCGCCTCGGCGATGATCTCGCCCACGGTGGTGTCAGCGGCGGAGATGGACGCGGTGGCCGCGATCTGCTCCTTGGTCTCGACATCGATGGCCTGGGCGGCCAGTTCGTCGACGATCGCGGCAACAGCCTTCTCGATGCCCTTCTTCAGGCTCATCGGGTTGGCGCCCGCGGTGACGTTGCGCAGACCCTCGCGCACCATCGCCTGGGCGATCACGGTGGCGGTGGTGGTGCCGTCGCCCGCGACGTCATCGGTCTTCTTGGCGACCTCCTTGACCAGCTCGGCGCCGATCTTCTCGTAGGGGTCTTCGAGTTCGATCTCCTTGGCGATGGACACGCCGTCGTTGGTGATCGTGGGAGCGCCCCACTTCTTCTCCAGCACGACATTGCGGCCCTTCGGGCCGAGCGTGACCCGCACTGCGTCGGCGAGGGTGTTCATCCCCCGCTCGAGCGCGCGGCGCGCCTCGACGTTGAATTCGATCAGTTTTGCCATGTTTTCGGCAATCCTTGTCGTCTCGGGGGGCCGGGGCCCCGCGTGGTTGTCAACTGTGCTCGATGCCCGCGACGGACGATCTGGACGATCTCATCGAGTCAGATTCGGTGGCACTCTCAACCTGAGAGTGCTAACACCATGTTTAGCACTCTCCCCCATCGAGTGCAAACACTCGGCGCTGTGAATGCCACCTGCATCATGACTCTCCGCGCCCGGCTCGCGGCCCGTCCGGCATCGACCGCCCCATTCCGCCACCGACCGCCAGCCTTCCCGCAGCGACCAGTGGGCGGGCGGGACGAACCACGTGGCGGGCGGACGAGGTGGACGGACCCGTACTACTTACGCTGGGTCTGTGCTGAGACAGTTGAAGCGCTGGATCGCGTACCCCCTGGTCTGGCTGATGGCGATGCTCGTCCCCATGCTCTGGTCGCTGATCAGCGACCAGACGGGGGCGACCGCGGCCGTCAACCAGTTCCGGATCGAGTCCTTCGACGGCACCTACACGGCTCGCCCGGCAGCTGACCGGCTCGAACTCCAGGCGCAGGAACGGATCACCGCGTACTTCCCGAAGCGAAACACCAATCGCGGCATCGAACGCCGGCTGGACGCCAGGTTCGGCGACACCCTGATCGATCTGCACGGCTTCGCCGTCACCGACGCCGACGGCCGGGAGACCCCGTTCCAGCTCCGCACGGCGGAGGACGGCGACATCATCCTGCGGATCGGCAACCCCCGACAGTACGTGTACGGCTCGGTGACCTACCTGATCAGCTACACGATCGGCCACGCCATGGTCGACGCCGGCGACCGCCAGGAGATCTACCTCGACATCAACGGCACCGGCTGGTTGCAACCCTTCGGCAGGGTGACCGCGACCCTGGACGTCTCTCGCCTCGCCGACCACCTGCTGGGCGAACAGGCCTGCTACGTCGGCACAGCCGGCTCCACCACGCGCTGCGCGATCGAGCAGCGCGGCAGCCGGTTCCACGCCGAAGCGACCAACCTCTCGCCCCGCCAGACCATGACGATCGCGGTCGGCTTCCAGCCTGGCACGGTGGCGGCAGCCGTCCCACTCCCCCGCCAGCCGGGCTTCGGCTGGACCGGCCTGCTGGCCATGCCCGCGTTCGGGGCGCTGTTCCTGGCGTTCGCACTCGGGATGCGCGCGCTGCGCCGTCGCATCGGACGCACCCGCGAGGTAGTCACCCGGTTCGAACCTCCGGCGGGCATCCCGCCGATCGCCGCCGCGGACTTCCTGGGCCGTCCGGAGACCGGTGCTGCCGCACAACTGGCCGATCTGGCGGTCTCCGGGCTGGCCACGATCACCTCCGAGGGCGAGCCGGTCGCCACCGCCGCCCAGGATCGCGGACGTCTCGGCCGCGGCTCGGCCGCCGAGTTGCGCTCCCGGCTGACCGTCTCGCTACACCGTCCCCGGGAGATCGAGAGCGGCACCCTGCGGACGATCTGCACCGACCTGTTCGGAGAGGGCAAGCCGATCTCACTGGACCGGGTTCGCCGCAGCGATGTCATCGACGCCACCCGGCGCCGCCGGGATCTACTGGAACTGCTGGGCGTCCGCGGGGCCGTCGTGATGCCCGGGCCGATGCTCACTTTCGGGATGGTCGCGCTGGTGGCCTGGGGCTGGGCCCAGCTCGCGCTGGGCATCCCCGGGCTGGCCTGGCCCTTCCTGGGCCTCGGCGTGCTCGGCGTACTGCTGCTGGTGGCGGCCGTCCACTATTACCCGACGGTCGGCCGGCTGACGAAGTACGGCCGCGACGTCCGCGACCAGCTCGCCGGATTGCACGAGTTCGTCACCATGGCCGAAGCCGGACGAATCAGCTGGCTGCAGAACGCGGTGGACGCCCCGCGGATCTCCGGGCCGGACGATTCCCGGGCGCTGGTGAAGCTCTACGAGCCGTTGCTGCCGTACGCGATCATCTTCGGCGTGGAGCAGACCTGGCAGCAGCTGCTGGGATCCCTCTTCGAGAGGTTCGGCGAGGCTCCCGACGCCGGCCCTGCGACCCGCCGGGCTGCGTCCTGGGCCGTTCTCGCCGGCGAGACTCCGCCGCCACAGCTCTATGACCGCCGCGACGATCGCACCTCCAGCTGGTGGGATTCCCGCCCGGTCTGGGGGGAGGGCTGGATCGCCAACACCGGCGAATCCATCGCGCGTTCCTGGGACGAGCGGCGCGCCTCCCGCGATGACGACCGCGGCGGCAGCAGCTGGAGCTCCGGCGGCTCGTCCTCGTCGTGGTCGTCCAGCAGTTCCAGTGGCTCCTCCGGAGGCGGCTCCGCGGGCGGCGGGATGGGCGGTGGTGGCGGCGGAGGCTGGTGAGCCGGAGAATGGGTGGGTGCCAGCGCCCGCCTCTCCCAGCCCTCCGGACGTCGCACGTCCCACCGTGGCCCAGCGGGCCAGGTTCGGCTGGAACCTGGTGAACCTCTCCACCCCGCTGGGGCTGCTGGTCGCTGCCGTGGGCGGGGGGCGGCTCCACTGGGGCCCACGGGCCCTGGTGTTCGCCGAGCACTACCGCTACGACTTCCCCCGCGCGGGGGCGTTCACCCTGGGCAATGTGGTGGTGACCCGTCGGACCATGGATGAACTGGAAGCCCGCGTTCCGGGCACGCTCGACCACGAGGACGCCCATGCCTGGCAGTACGCCGCCCTGCTCGGGCTGCCGTTCCTCCCGGTCTATCTGGTGAGCGCGGGGTGGTCATGGCTGCGCACCGGGGACCCGGCCTCACAGAACTTCCTCGAACGTCACGCCGGACTGGTTCGCGGCGGCTACATCGAGCGACCGGCCAACAACGCCGGCTTGCGGACGATCGGACGCTGGTTCGCGCGCTGACGCGCTATACCCCGATCCTGACGCCCAGCCGCCGGGCGGTGCGCTCCTTCTGGCGGGCGGTGCGCAACCGGCGCAGCCGCTTCACCAGCAGCGGATCGTAGGCAAGTGCCGCCTCGGTGTCGATCAGCGCGTTGATCAACTGGTAGTAGCGCGTGGTGGAGATGCCGAACCGCTCCCGAATCTCCGCTTCCTTGGAGCCCGGCAGCGACCACCAGAGCTTCTCGAAGTCGAGGATCGCGGCCTGCTGCTCGGTGAGGCCGGTAGGCAGAGCGACGGCGATTTCGGACATGCGTCCATGGTAGGCGCAAATCACAACCATGTCATTCCCCCTTGAACAGAACGCCACGACGACCACATCGACGAACCGGCCCACCCACGAGCGCGGTCCAGTAAGCTCAGGATGGGCCGCCGGCCGGCCTTCGAAGGCACCTGATGAAGGGCATTTGATGCATTTCCTGCAAGGCAGCATCCAGCATTACGCGTGGGGCACCATGGAGGCGATCCCCGAGCTGCTGAGGCGACAGCCCGACGGAACGCCCCATGCCGAGTACTGGCTCGGCACCCACGCCCAAGGTCCGGCGTACGTCGGCGACACCACCCTGAGCCGGCTGCTCCTCGATGATCCCGCACTGCTCGGGAACGCCGTCCGTCAGGCATTCGGCGACGAGCTGCCCTTCCTGATGAAGGTGCTCTCGGCCCGGCATGCGTTGTCGATTCAGGCCCACCCTTCACGGGAGCAGGCGCAGGAGGGCTTCGCCCGGGAGAACGAGGCCGGCATCCCGCTGGATTCACCCGAGCGGGTCTATTCCGATCCCTGGCCGAAGCCGGAGATCCTGATCGCCCTGGATCTGTTCGAGACGCTCAGCGGCTTCCGGGATCCGGTCGAGACCGCCGCCCTGATCTCCGGGCTCGGGGTCACCGCCGAGTTGGGGTCGCTCATTTCCCCGCTCACCGAGCGCAAGGGCGCGGCAGCGCTGGCGCAGGTCTTCCTTGAGGTGCTCAGCCTGGACGGCGAGCGCGCCCGGCTGACGGACGTGGTGAGCGCCGCCGCGCTGCGCCGGGCCGGCGATCCGGGACCGATCGGCGACTTCGCGCGGACGATCGTGGAACTGGACGCGGTGTTCCCGGGCGACCCGGGCATCCTGGCAGCCCTGCTGATGAACCGGGTGACGCTGCGGCCCGGCGAGGCGATGTACGTGCCCGCCGGTCAGATGCACGCCCACCTGCGCGGCACGGGCATCGAGGTGATGGCCAACTCCGACAACGTGATCCGGGGCGGCCTGACGCCCAAACACGTCGACGTCCGGGAACTCGTGGCGGTGGTCGACTTCGAGCCCCGCGAGCCTCGGGTGCTGACGCCGTTCACGATTCGCCCGGGTCTGGAGGGCTACCGGATTTCCTGCCCCGAGTTCGAGGTCTGGCGCGTGCTCGGCACTCCTGAGCCGGCCGCACTGCCCGGCGAGGGCTCGGCTCGCATCCTGTTCGTGACCGACGGCTGCCTGACGGTGCATGCCGGCGGCGTCAGCCGTCCGCTGGAACGCGGCGAAGCGGTCTTCCTGGGCGCCGGTGAGCGCGGAGTGGCGACCTCTGGCGAGGGCCTGGCATTCCTCTCCTCCTCCGGCACCCGGTGACCCCGGTCTCCCGGATCCTGGCAGCGGTTCCGGCCGGCGTCGTGCGTCCGGTGGTGCTGATCGACGGCGGGGCCGGCTCGGGCAAGACCACCCTCGCCACCGCGCTCGCGCAGGCTTGGCAGGGTCCGCTGCAGGTGGTGGGGATGGACTCCTTCTATCCCGGCTGGGGCGGTCTGGCCGCCGCTTCGCAGGCCGTTGCCGAGCAGGTGCTGCGTCTCTGCGATCCCGGCTACCACCGCTGGGATTGGGAACGCTCGGCATCGGCGGAATGGGTGTCGATCGATCCCTCCCTTCCCTTGGTGATCGAAGGCTGCGGCGCGCTCACCCCGTGCAATCGCGCCCTGGCCGACCTCGGCGTCTGGTGTGAACTGGACGAGGCCGAGCGGCATCGCCGCGCGATCGCCCGCGACGGAGAGCTGTTCGCCGTCCACTGGGACGAATGGGAGGCCCAGGAGGCCGAGCACTGGCGGCGGCACCGCCCGTGGGAGCTGGCCGATCTGACGGTCACGGTTGGCCAAGCCTGACCCCGGCGCGTCACAATGATCTCCACGCCTCTGTAGCTCAGTTGGCAGAGCTACCGCCTTGTAAGCGGTGGGTCACGGGTTCGAATCCCGTCGGAGGCTCTGATGGGCGATGCCTGAGCCTGACGAGGGGTTGCCGGTAGGCTGCACCCCGTGCTGCTCTCTGATCGCGACATCCTCACCGAAGTCGAGACCGGCCGCGTGCAGCTGGACCCGTGGGATCCGCAGATGGTCCAGCCCGCCTCGGTGGACGTCCGGCTGGATCGGTTCTTCCGGCTGTTCGACAACCACAAGTACCCCTCGATCGACCCGGCCGAGAACCAACCCGAACTGACCCGGCTGATCGAGGTCCCCGCCGACGAGGCGTTCATCCTGCACCCCGGCGAGTTCGTGCTCGGCTCGACCTACGAGTCCGTGGGGCTGCCCGACGATCTGGCCGCCCGGCTGGAGGGCAAGAGCTCGCTGGGCCGGCTCGGCCTGCTCACCCATTCCACCGCGGGGTTCGTCGACCCGGGATTCACCGGCCATGTCACGCTTGAACTGTCGAACGTCGCGACGCTGCCGATCAAGCTCTGGCCGGGGATGAAGATCGGGCAGCTGTGCTTCTTCCGGCTCTCCTCGCCGGCCGAGCATCCCTACGGGTCGGGTGCCAGTGGCTCCCGCTACCAGGGCCAGCGTGGGCCGACCGCCTCCCGCTCACACCTGGGCTTCCATCGGCTGGAGCTCAGCGACCGGCCGTAGCTCAGGCCTCCTTGCGGGACTTCCACCAGGCGTTGCCGACGATCACGACCAGCAGCGCGAGGGTGACGTACCACAGGTAGCGTCCGTAGGTCTCGACCAGGGCGACCGCCGGCTCACCGATCCAGTAGCCGATGCCCAGGTAGACGCCCATCATCACGAAAGCGGAGGCGATCGAGACCGCCATCAGCTTGCGCAGGCTGGTGCCGGCCTCGCCGAGCACGGCCAGCACGACGGCGCGCGGCAGCGGGATCGGCAGCATCGCGACCACGATCGCCCAGGTGTCGTACTTGCGGGCGAACCGCTCGGCTCGGGCGTTCATCCGCTTGGCCCGGGCTGAGCGACCCGACCAGGTGTCGATCAGACCGCGTCCCCAGAGCTTGCCGGCCCACCAGTAGACCCAGTCGAACTTCACCAGGCCCAGCGTTCCCAGCACCCAGATCAGCGGCCACCAGCCGTCCCCGACCGCGGCCCTGGCGCCGATCAGCACCGACCCGGTCCACGACCCCAGAGAGGCCAGCAGATGGGGGGCGGAGGCCAGCAGGCCCGGGCGCAGGATGCTGATCACGATGCCGTAGATCCCGGCCGCGGTGAGCCAGCCCAGACAGAGGTAGTCGGCCCGGGTCGGCTTGCGGCGCCACGGCAGCGAGGGGTCGTCCCACCATTCGGAATCGGCGGAGCCCTCGGCCGGCTCGGCCGTCGGCCCCTCCTGGGACGGCGGAACCTGCTCAGGTTGCGGTGTCGTGGTCATCGGGGGGAGCCTACCCGAGCGCTCACAAACCCGATTGAGGCATGCGCGGCGGGAGTGCCCCCTCCACGTCCGGGTTTTCATCAGCTGGCCAGATCACGACTCGGTATCGGTTTCCTGTGATCCGTCCGTTCCCCGAAAAGCTGGGAATTCCTGTGTCAGAATGACCGTCAGGTCGCGGTGTCGCGGCCACCTGTTTCCACTACGGATCGTTGGGCACGTACCTGCCCATGGAAAGGATGTGTGGCATGGCCACAGTCAGTTTTCAGGACGCCACCCGGCTCTACCCGGGCTCCGACCATCCCGCTGTTGACAAGCTGAACCTCGAGATCGGGGACGGCGAGTTCATGGTGCTGGTCGGCCCCTCCGGTTGTGGCAAGTCCACCTCGCTGCGGATGCTGGCCGGCCTCGAAGAGGTCAACCAGGGCCGGATCATGATCGGCGATCGGGACGTCACCGACCTGCCGCCGAAGGACCGGGACATCGCGATGGTGTTCCAGAACTACGCGCTCTACCCGCACATGACCGTCGCCGACAACATGGGCTTCGCCCTGAAGATGGCCGGTGTCCCGAAGGCCGACCGCGACAAGCGTGTCCTCGAGGCCGCCCACCTGCTGGGCCTGGAGAGCTTCCTCAGCCGCAAGCCGAAGGCCCTCTCCGGCGGTCAGCGCCAGCGTGTCGCGATGGGTCGCGCCATCGTCCGCCAGCCGCAGGTCTTCCTGATGGACGAGCCGCTGTCGAACCTGGACGCCAAGCTGCGCGTCTCCACCCGTACCCAGATCGCCGCTCTGCAGACCCGCCTCGGCGTCACCACCGTCTACGTCACGCACGACCAGGTCGAGGCCATGACGATGGGCGACCGGGTCGCGGTGCTCAAGGATGGCCTGCTGCAGCAGGTCGACAGCCCGCTGCACCTCTACGACCACCCGGACAACCTGTTCGTCGCGGGCTTCATCGGATCGCCGGCCATGAACCTGCTCACCGGCAAGGTCGTCGAGGGCGGCGTCCAGGTCGGCGACTTCATCCTGCCGGTCGCCCGCGAGGTGCTCGCCAAGGCCGAGGGCGAGGAGAGCGTCGTGGTCGGCGTTCGCCCGGAGAATCTGCAGATCAGCGAGACCGGCTTCAGCCTTGACGTCGATGTGGTCGAGGAACTGGGCGCCGACGGTTACGTCTACGGCACCCTGGCCGGGCTGACCACCGAAGAGAAGCTGGCGGCGCAGCAGTTGGTCGCCCGCGTCTCCGCCCGGACGCCACCGCAGCGCGGCTCCGTCGTGAAGCTGGCCCCGCGCGACCCCTCGTCGCTGCACATCTTCTCCCCGAAGACCGAGGCACGCCTCAACTGACGTCACGACGAAATGCCGGCCGGGCTCTCCCGGCCGGCATTTTCGCGTCCACACCTCACTTCCCAGCCAAAGCGGATATCTCCTCGACGCAGTCGCGTGATCCTGTCCACCTTCGCGCCGACCCCACGACGAAGTGGACGGTTCCATGCCGTGTTCGGCCGAAGATGTACACCTTGTGGGTGAGGAGGACCGCAGCAGGACGCGCCGCTGGTGCGGTTTGGTGTATGAAGGTGCGGTGCCCAGATTCCTCTCGTCGCGGCCCGACTCCCGGCTGATCCCGCTGCCCTGGGATGTTCCTCTGGCGCAGTGGCCCACCGACCACCTGGTGGCCCTGCCCCGAGGCATCTCACGTCACGTGGTGCGGTTCATCAAGGTCGGCACTTCGGTCTACGCGGCCAAGGAGGTGATCGAGCACCTGGCGATCCACGAGTACCGGCTGCTCACCGACCTGCACCGCACCGACACCCCGGCGGTGGAGCCCCTGGCGGTGGTGACCGGACGCGCGAACCGCGACGGCCAGCCGCTCGATCCCGTCCTGATCACCCGGCATCTGGAATTCTCGCTCCCCTACCGCGCGCTGTTCGACTTCGGCGTCCGGCCCGACACCGTCTCGCGGCTGATCGACGCCCTGGTGGTGCTGCTGGTCCGACTGCACCTGATCGGCTTCCTGTGGGGGGATGTCTCGCTGTCGAACGTGCTGTTCCGCCGCGACGCCGGCCAGTTCGCCGCCTACCTGGTGGACGCCGAGACCGGCGAGATGCACGAGACCCTGACCAACGGCCAGCGCGAGCACGATCTGACGATCGCCACCACCAACCTCTACGGCGAATTCTGCGACCTGGAAGCGGGCCGGATGCTCGACCCCTCCCTGGATCCCCTCGCGCTGGTGGAATCGATCATCGCGCGCTACCGCGATCTGTGGGCCGAACTCACCGGCGTGGAGGAGTTCCCGGGCACCGAGACCTTCCGGATCGAGAACCGGGTGCGCCGGCTGAACGCTCTGGGTTTCGACGTCGCCGAACTCGACATCGTCACCTCGCCCGACGCCTCGCGGATCCGCATCCAGCCCAAGGTGGTGGACGCGGGCCACCACACCCGGCGGCTGCTGCGCCTGGCCGGTCTGGATGTCGAGGAGAACCAGGCCCGCCGCCTGCTCAACGACCTGGACACCTTCCGGGCCCGCACCGGCCAGCAGCACATCGACGAAGCGGTGGTCGCCCACCAGTGGCTCACCGAGTGCTTCCAGCCCGTGGTCTCGGCGGTGCCGCCGGAGTTGCGCGGCAAGCGGGACGCCGCCCAGATCTTCCACGAGGTGCTCGACTACCGCTGGTACGCCTCGCAGCGGGAGAACCGGGAAGTGCCGCTGGTCGAGGCGGCCTGGGGCTACATCCAGGACGTCCTCCGGGCGCTCCCCGACGAGGTGATGTCGGAGACCGTTCCCGCCGAGGACCGCCAGCTCGCCAACCCCTACGATCCCTCCCAGGGTTTCGTGGACGACGAGGGTCCCATGCCCGAGGATCCCTGGGAGACCGGCATGGACGACGGCCTTGCCCAGCCCGGCTTCCTCGACATCGAAGCACTGCGCGCCAGGTCCCGCTGAGCCGAGCCACCGAGATGGGCGACTGGCCTTGGTGATTCCGGCCCCGCAGGAATCCCTTGCCGCTACGACCTGCGGTCGGCCGACTCGGCGCGGGCCACCTGGTGGCGTTCCCATCGGGCGACGTCGAAGAGAACCTCGTCGCCGAAGACCGCGTCCCCCGCGGTTCCGCGCATCCACACCGCACATCGTGGCCCGATCCGGGGCCCGGTCCGCGAACCGCGCATCGAGACCGGCTATTCGGTCGGGAAACGCCGTCATTCCCAGCACAGATGCGCGGTTCGGTTCCGGAGCACTCAACAGCTCAGTCCTATGCGGCGACGATGCGCGAATCCGAACCATGTTGCCGGCACCGGGGCTCTCCCGGTCGGGTGTCAGGAGTAGGCCCACGACGGGCCTCTGAGAGGCGGCCCTGGAGGCGACGCCGCCGGCGGTCGCGCAGCCTGGTCCGAGGACGATGCGCATCAGGTGCGGCGTGGGTTCTAGACTGCCGCCTGTGAGTCTGCAGCTTTACGACAGCGCCACCCGCGTTGTGCGACCCTTCGAGCCCCTCGTACCGGGACAGGTGTCGATCTATCACTGTGGGCTCACCGTGCAGGCGTCGCCCCACCTGGGACACATCCGCAAGGAGGTGGTCTTCGACGTGCTGCGTCGCTGGCTGGCCTTCCGTGGGTACCAGGTGACGGTGGTGGCCAATGTCACCGACATCGACGACAAGATCCTGGAGAAGTCGGCCGAGGCTGGCGTGCCCTGGTACGCCCACGCCTACCGCTTCGAACGTGAGTTGCACCAGGCGTACGCCGCGCTGGGCTGCCTCCCCCCCACCTACGAGCCGCGCGCCACCGGCCACATCCCCGAGATGATCGAGCTGATCCAGACCCTGCTCGAACGCGGGCACGCCTACGTCGCCGCCGACGGCTCGGGCGACGTCTACTTCGACGTCCGTTCCTGGCCGGCGTACGGCGAGCTGTCGCGCCAGAAGGTGGACGACATGGAGGCCGCCCCCGACGCCGACCCGCGCGGCAAGCGCGACCCCCGTGACTTCGCGCTGTGGAAGGGCCACAAGCCCACCGAGCCGCTGACCGCCTCCTGGCCCTCGCCGTGGGGACGCGGACGGCCGGGCTGGCACATCGAATGCTCGGCGATGGCCGGCAAGTACCTCGGCGACGAGTTCGACATCCACGGCGGCGGGCTCGACCTTCGCTTCCCGCACCACGAGAACGAGCTGGCCCAATCGCGGGCCGCCGGACGTCCGTTCGCCCGGTTCTGGATGCACAACGGCTGGGTCACCGCGGCCGGGGAGAAGATGAGCAAGTCGCTGGGCAACGGCGCGCTGGTCAGCGAGGTCGTGAAGCGCTACCCGGCCCGGGCCGTGCGGCTCTACCTGCTCGCCCCGCACTACCGTTCGTCGGTCGAGTTCAGCGATACCTCGCTGGACGAGGCGACCGCCCAGCTGGCCCGGATCGACGGCTTCCTGCATCGCGCGGCCAAGCTGGCGACAGGCTGGTTCGCGTACACGCCGCACCAGGCCATGCCCGCGGAGTTCGCCGCGGCGATGGACGACGACCTGGGCACGCCGGCCGCGATCGCGGTGCTGTTCAACACCGTCAAGCAGGGCAACCAGGCGATCGACGCCGGGGACGTCGAGGCCACCAAGACGGCGCTCGCCGCCGTACTGGCGATGCTCGACGTGATCGGGCTGACCGCCGGCGGCGGCAGTGAGGACAATGGCGAACTGGCACCGGTCGTGGACGGCCTGGTGAAGGCCATGCTCACCCAACGCCAGGAGGCGCGGGCCCGCAAGGACTGGGCGGCCGCCGACGCGATCCGCGACCAGCTGAGCGAGCTCGGCCTGAAGATCACCGACACCCCGAACGGCCCCGAGTGGGCCCTGGAGGATTGATGGCCGGCAACAGCCAGCGCCGCGGCGCCACCAAGAAGCAGTCGACCCCTGCGGGCTCCGGCGGCCGGGTCCGTCGTGGCCTGGAAGGCAAGGGCCCGACCCCGAAGGCCGAGGACAGGCCCTACCACAAGGCCTACCGCAGGCGCGGCCCGAACGAGCCGGGCAAGTCGCCGGATCGCCTGAAGGGCTCCGGCAAGGGAGCCTCCCGTCCGCGCAAGAGCGGCACCGCGACGGCGGGCGCCGACTGGGTGATCGGGCGCAACGCGGTGCTGGAGGCGCTCCAGGCCGGACTGCCGGTGCGGCGCGCCTATGTGGCCGAGGGTTCCGAGCGGGACGCCCGGCTGCGTGACATCTTCGCCTTCGCCGCCGACCACGGCATCCCGCTGCTGGCGGCCACCCGCTCCGAACTCGATCGGCTGACCGGCGGCGGGGTCCACCAGGGAGTCGCGCTCCAACTGCCCGAGTTCGAGTACGCCGACGCTTCCGACGTGCTGGCGGACGCCATCCAGGCCGATCCCGCGGGCCTGGTGGTGGCCCTCGATTCGATCACCGACCCACGCAACCTCGGCGCGATCGTCCGCTCCGCCGCCGCCTTCGGTGCGCAGGGCGTGATCATCCCCGAACGCCGCTCTGCGCACATGACCGCTGCCGCCTGGAAGACCTCGGCCGGGGCCGCCGCCCGCGTCCCGGTCGCCCAGGTGACCAACCTGAACCGCACGCTGAAGCAATACGCCGACGCCGGCTTCACCGTGGTCGGCCTGGCCGGCGAGGCCGAGACCGACGTCGCCGGCTTCCCGGGCATCGACGGGCCGGTGCTGCTGGTGGTCGGCTCCGAGGGCGAGGGGCTGTCCCGGCTGGTCCGCGAGAATTGCGAGGTCCTGGCGTCCATCCCGATCGGCTCGGCCGTCGAGTCGCTGAACGCGTCGGTGGCGGCGGCGATCGCGCTGTACGAGATCACCCGCTCCCGCTCCTAGCACCTCCTGCCACGGCGGGCGGGGGACAAGAACGTCGCGGGTGTACCGCGGGAGGAACGATCCCTGAGCTTGGCGAAGGGTCGTCACCTCGGCAGTCGAAGCGTTGGTCTGTGGAAGGCTCCGATGAGTCATCCACAGACATCAGCACGGACCGGTCAACCCCGGGGCGACCACGCGAGGATGGCCGGATGCCATGGACCTAGATCCTGACCTGCGCGGACGGCAGCCACTGCGTGGGAAGCGCCCACGACCTCGCCAGGCTCGGGGTCGCTGACGACCTGCTACAGCCAGCGGCGGCGCTTGAGCAGGCCGATCAGATGATCCAGCACGGCATCGTCCATCCGTAGTCCGTTGTGCTCGTACTCGCTGGTCACCCAGGTGCGGCAGTCGGGCAGCAGGGCGGCGGTCTCCAGCGAGTAGTCGAGCGGGACGTAGGCGTCGCCGGCGTACACCGCGGCGGCGATCGGGACCTCCGCCTGAGCGAGCCGGTCGGGGAAGTAGAGCTGGTTCCACTCGTGCTCGGCCAGCAGGCCGGCGATCTCGGCGAACGGACGCAACTCGGCGTCTTCGGCGAACAGGCTGCGGTGCAGGTGCTCGCCACCGAGCAGTGTGACGTCCTCGCGCACCCGGTCGGGCATCGTCCGATCGGCCGACCAGCGGGTGGCCACCCCGTCGGCATAGCTCGACTCGTGGAAGACGGCGTAGAGCGGGTTGCGCCCGCCGAACGGCAGGACGGCGGCCAGGTCGTGGGCGAAGGCGGACGTGGTTGGGTCGAGGTCGAGCAGGTAGTGCAGCCGCTCCGGGCCGCCCTGCACCCCCAGCAGGTGACCGACGGTGCGGAACCGGTCGGCCGAGACGAGATCGCCGTTGGGCAGGCCGATCCGGCCCTGGGCGCACAGGCTGCTGAGCTCACGCACCCGGGCTCGGTCGGCCGGGAAGTGACGGTAGTAGGCCTCCGACTTCGCGATCATGATCTGCCAGGTGGTGGCGTAGATGTCGTCGACCGGACGCCGGACGGCGCTCAGACCGCCGGTGATCAGGGCGCCGGCGAGCGACTCCGGATGCACCGACAGGTAGTGCAACGTGGTGAAGCCGCCGAAGGACTGGCCCAGCACCGTCCACTGCGAGACGCCGAGCGCCTCCCGCACCCGCTCGGCGTCATGGACGATCTCGTCGGCACGCAGGTGGGTGAGCCAGGCCGCCTGGCCTGCGACATCCAGCCCGGTCAGCGGTGAGGCCGAGGGGGATGAGACCGGTGTCGAGCGTCCGGTGCCACGCTGGTCGAGCATCACCACCTGGTACTCCTGCAGCGCCCGCGGCAGCCACGGCGGGCTGGCCGGATTCAGCGACGGCCGCGGCGCCTCGTGACCCGGCCCGCCCTGCAGGAAGACCAGATAGGGCTTGTCGGCGCCGCCCTCGCCCGTCACGACCCGGGCAAACACCTCAATGGCCGGTGAGCCGGGATCCGCATGATCCAGCGGAGCTTCGAGGGTGAGGTCGGTCAGGGTCAGCCCGGGGAGGGCCGAGATGGTGGTAGGCACGATGCTCAGGCTATCCCCCGGCACCCTCTCCCGGCGGCCGGACGCACAACCACCCAGGACACGCTGCCTCCGACGCCTCCCCTTCCACAATCAGGCCGGGACGCTCCGAGAGTCTCAACTCTGATGTTCAGGTTGAGATCTTGGCAGGAAACTGGATAACCCCTAGTCAGCCCGCCTTTTCCGAATGCTGCCCGGAAGTCAAGTCTCAAGCTCGCGATTGCGGCGTGACAAGCGGATTCGCTAGGAACAAGCCCGTGAGACTCTCCCGGATCCTGCCCGCGGCCATGGCCATCGCCATGATGCTCGGCCTGCTCCAGGCGAGCATCACCTCGGACATCGCCGTCGCGGCCCCGGCCGTCAGCGACTCCGGCAAGAAGGCCTTCGTCAACTCTCTGGTGGCGCCGGCCCAGCAGGCGCAGAAGGCGACCGGCATCCCCGCCTCCGCGCTGATCGCCCAGGCTATCGTCGAGTCCGAGTGGGGCACCTCCGGGCTGAGTTCGTCGAGGAACCTCTTCAACACCCGCTGCTCGGCCGCCGCGACCACGGCGGAGTACGCCAAACTGGCCGGCAAGCAGGTCGGCAAGCCCTACATCCTGGGCACCCCGGTGCCGCACAATGCGGCCAACCCGAAGACCTTCGACTGCTCCGGCCTGGTGATCTGGCTGAACAATCAGACCCGGGCCTTCACGATGGGAGACGACACGGCCGCCGGGCTCTACAACCGCACCAAGGCGGTCAGCGGTACCCCGGCGGTGGGCGACCTGGTCTTCCTGAAGAACAACCCCGCCCGCTCCAACGGCATCGGACACGTCGCGGTGATCACCGCCAAGCTCGCCAACGGCGACTGGCGGATCGTCGAGGCACGCGGCCGCTCCGCTGGCGTGGTCAACACCACGTTGAGCTACTGGAAGACGCGCAAGTACTACACCGGCGTCCGGCGCTTCGCCAACCTCAACTTCGTCGGTGTCAGCGGTGTCAGCTATACCGCGCAGACCGCCAACTATTCCAACGGCTGCACCGTCGTCGGTTCCGGCTCGAAGGCGGTCAAGTACCGCACCTACTCCTCGCTGGCGAATACCTTCAAGGATCGCGCCGACCTGATCATGGCCGAGGCCGACTACCAGGCCGCCCGTGCCGCCACCCGCAACGTCTCCGCTTTCGCGGACGCGCTCGCGGCCGTCGACTCCCCGGCCAAGCCGGCGGACTACGCGGCCCAGTTGAAGGATCTGATCAAGGCCTGGGGTCTGTCCGCCTACGATGTGGCGTCCACCTCGTTCACCCTGGTGATGACCACCTCCAGCAACAGCACGGGCTCGAAGGTAAGCGCGCTGCAGGCGCTGCTGAATCAGGCCGGACAGAAGGTCACCGTCAACGGGACCTACGATGCGGCCACCAAGAAGGCTGTCACCGCCTACCAGAAGGCGAACGGGCTGGCGGCCGACGGTGAGGCCGGACCGCTCACGCTCACCGCGCTGTTCGGCGGACTCGCCCTGAAGTCGAGCGCCAGCGGGCACCCGGTGGCCGCGCTGCACGCGCTCCTGCAGGGCGCCGGCTACGCCACCGACACCGGCTCGTCACTGGGCAAGACCACCCTGGCCTCGGTCAAGCAGTTCCAGGCCGACGCCGGACTGAACGGCGACGGGACGGTGGACGCGACCACCTGGGCGAAGCTGTTCATGCTGCTCGGCCCGACGCCGGCGCCCACCGTCAGCGGCGACCCGGTCGTCGGCGGCAAACTGACCGCCAAGGCCGGTACCTGGGGACCGGGCAAGGTCGAACTGAGCTACCAGTGGTACCGCGACGGCCAACCGATCGGCAAGGCCACCTCGTCCAGCTACCAGGTGACGGAGGCGGACGCGAAGACCTCGCTCAGCGTCGCTGTCACCGGAATCCGGCTGCCCTATGTCGGTGTCACCCGGAGCTCCGCCGCGGTCTCCGCCGCCCCGCTGCCGGCGCTGGACGCCACGCCCAAGCCGACGGTCTCCGGCACGGCAGCGGTCGGCAAGACCCTCACCGCCAAGCCGGGCACCTGGAAACCCGACAAGGTCGAGCTCGCCTACCAGTGGTACCGCGGCGCCAACCCGATCGACGGGGCCACCAAGCCCACCTACAAGATCCAGGAGATCGATGGCGGCAGCACCCTCGCCGTCGCCGTCACCGGGACCAAGCAGGGCTACGCCCCCGCCACCACCAGCTCGGAGGCCACCAAGGCCGTCCCCGCCAGCAAGCTGACGGCAACCCCGAAGCCCACGATCTCCGGCACGGCAGCGGTCGGCAAGACCCTCACCGCCAAGCCGGGCACCTGGAAACCCGACAAGGTCGAACTCGCCTACCAGTGGTACCGCGGCGCCAACCCGATCGACGGGGCCACCAAGCCCACCTACAAGATCCAGAACGCCGATGGCGGCAGCACCCTCGCCGTCGCCGTCACCGGAACCAAGCAGGGCTACGCCCCCGCCACCACCACCTCGGACGCCACCAAGGCCGTCCCGACCGTGCCGTTCAGCACCGTGGCCACGCCCAAGATCAGCGGAACCGCCAGGGTGGGTCTCACGCTCAAGGCCGGCACCGGAACCTGGAAGCCGTCCGGGGTCTCCTTCAGCTACCAGTGGTACCGCAACGGCAAGGCCATCTCCGGCGCCACCGCATCGAGCTATACGCTGGCCAAGAAGGATTCCGGCACCACCATCAAGGTCAAGGTGACCGGCAAGAAGGCCGGCTACACCGCCACCGCCAAGACCTCCAAGGCCACCGCCAAGGTCGCACCGGCGCGCAAGCTGAGCAAGACGCCGACCCCGACCATCAGCGGCAAGGTCAAGGTGAGCGCCACGCTCAAGGCCAAGGCCGGCTCCTGGGCTCCCGGCGGCGTGAAGCTGACCTATCAGTGGTACCGCAACGGCAAGCCGATCGCCAAGGCGACCAAGTCCAGCTACAAGCTGGTCAAGAAGGACAAGAAGGCGACCATCACGGTCAAGGTGACCGGCAAGAAGGCCGGCTACACCACCGTCACCAAGACCTCCAAGCGCACCGCCAAGGTCAAGAGCTGATCAGGATCACCAGTTGTCACCGGCGCAGGTCACGGTGACGGTGAACGGCACCAGCGTGCCCTTCTTCGACGAACCCTCGTACATCCGGACCTTGCCCTTGACGGTGTAGGTCGACCCCTTCGCCGACACCGTCGCGCTGGTCCTGGTCTCAGGATGGGCCAGCTTGCGGGTGGTGCCCTCGAAGTCCTCGCCGAAGTCGGCCCGCACCGAGGTCACCGCTTCGCGCCCGGCCTTCAGCACCACGGCCACGTCGACCGTGCCGTAGAAATCGTTCTGGGCGTCCGAGAGCATGAACCCCGGTGCGTCCTTGGTGGTCTGGCAGGTGCCGGTGAGCTGGTCGGAGACCATGTTCGAGTAGGTCAGCAGGGTACCGGTCGCCTGCACCGCGCTCGGCGCGGCGGTTGGGCTGGCAGTGGGGGCGTCCGGAGTCGCCGTGGGGACGGCCGTGGCGGACTGGGGGGGCGGGCTCGTCACCGGCGCGCTGGCCCCGGGGGAACTGGGGACGGCGGTGGTGGCCGAGACGGTCGGGGACGGCGAGGCGGAGCTCACGCCCCCCGGCGGGACGATGGCGCAGCCGGACAGCCCGGCGACCGCACCGGCCAGACCCGCGATCAGCGCGCGGCGGAGCAGCATCCCTCTCCGACCATCCGTCCACAGCGGCCCACAACTCATCCGGCGTCTCTTCAGCACACCCTCAATGCTCGCCCCGGCCGACCCGGATCGGAGGACGACTCGCCGGGTCGGCCCGGTTCCGATGAGCCGCTGCCACCCGGGCGGTCGGGCCTGCGATGGTCTCGGCAGGATCAGTCGCCCAGCGCGGAGGCGGCCGCCGCCAACGCGGAGGAGGATGCCCCGGCGTCGGCGAGAGCGAGCAGGGCGGCGCCCAGCAGCGGGGGCTGGGCCAGCTGGACCAGGTACGACCGTGGGTTCAGTTCCTGGACGCCCTCGGCGATGCGGGTCAGCAGCCGGGGATGGCCGGCCTGCAGGATGCCGCCGCCCAGCACCACCGGCACGACTCCGGTCAGGCCGAGGCGCCGCAGACAGGCACGGACGTAGGCGACGATCTCATCCGCCTGCCGGTCCACCATGGCCACCGCCACCGGGTCGCCGTCGTCGGCGGCAGCGAACACCGCCGGGGCCAGGCGGGAAAGCTGGTTGTACCCCAGTTCGCCGCTGTGCAGCCGTTCGGTGACCAGCGGCACGGGCATCCCGAACTCAGCGGTCACGGCCGAGGTGAGCAGGGTGCTCGGGCCACGCCCGTCGGCCTCCCGGGCGGCGTGCCACAGCGCCTCCTGACCCAGCCCGTGCCCACCACCCCAGTCGCCCGAGATGCTGCCCAGCGAGTGGAAGCGGGCGGTCCTTCCGTCGGCGCGCACCCCGATGGCGTTGGTGCCGGTGCCACAGACCACGGCGATCGCGTCGGGCCGGTCGGTGCCCGCGCGCAGCAGGGCGAACAGGTCGTTGTCCACGGCCAGGCTCCGCCGCGCCCAGGGGCGGCCGGCGATCGCCGTCCGGAACTCGTCGATCTCCCGCGGCAGATCCAGCCCCGAGAGGTACAGCCCGGCATGCCGTACCTCCGCGTCGCCCGCCACCTCCTGCACCAACCGGTCCACCTGGGCCACCGCGGCGCCCAGACCGTCATAGTGGGGACTGCTGCCCGGCCCTCGCCGGCGGGCCACCACAGCGCCGGCGAGGGTCAGGGCGGCGGCGTCCGTCTTCGTCCCTCCGCCGTCGACGGCCACCACGACGGGATTCACGTCCATGACAGGAACCCGGCATTCGCGGCCAGCAGCAGATCGGTGAGACGTTCGGCCCGATCGTGCTGTAGCACCAGCGGATGGGCTCGCATCGCCTGCACCACCCGGGAGCGTCCGCCGTGGATGGCGGCCTCCATCGCGAGCCGCTCGTAGCCGGCGACCCCGGCGATCAGGCCCGCGATGTCGTCGGGCAGCGACGCGACCGTCTCGGCCACGAACCGTCCGCCGAGGTAGCGGGCGGGCACCTCGATCACATGGTCGTCGGGCAGGAAGCCCAGTACCCCGTCGTTGCGCAGGTTCACCACCCGCGCCGGGCCGGGCAATCCGCCGATCGCGAGCAGCAGTTCCACCGCGGCCTCGGAGTAGAAGGCACCGCCGCGGCGTTCCAGCGCCTCCGGCTTGGTGTCCACCGCCGGGTCGGCGTAGAGGGCGAGCAGTTCGTTCTCGATGGCCGAGACGGCGGCTGCCCGAGTGGGCTCCCGCAGTTGCTCGGACAGCACCTCGTCGTGGGCGTAGTAGTAGCGCAGGTAGTAGGACGGGATCGCGGCCTGCTGGATCAGCAGCGCCGGCGGGAGCTCGATCTCCTCCGCGAGTTCGCCGAGCCGGCCGGCCAGCATGCTGGGCAGCCGGTCGACGCCGTCCAGCGTGACGCTGCGTTCCCAGGTGAGGTGGTTGAGCCCCACGTGCCCCAGTTCGACCCGCTCCGGCGCCACACCGAAGGCGGCGGCGAAGCGGCGCTGAAAGCCGATGGCGACATTACACAGTCCGACCGCGCGGTGCCCGGCCTGCAGCAGCGCCCGGGTGACGATACCCACCGGGTTGGTGAAGTCGATGATCCAGGCGTCCGGACGGGCGTGGGCTCGCACCGCCTCGGCGATCCGCAGTACCACCGGGACGGTCCGCAGCGCCTTCGCGAATCCGCCGGGGCCGGTGGTCTCCTGCCCGATGCAGCCGGCTTCGTGGGGCCAGCTCTCGTCCGCCCCGCGGGTGGCCTGCCCGCCGACCCGCAACTGCAGCAGCACGGCATCGGCATCCGCCAGGCCGGCGGCCAGCTCGCCGGTCGCCCGCACCGCCACCGGGCTGCCCGCGCGGGCCAGCATCCGGCGGGCCATTCCGGCAACCAGGTCCAGCCGATGGGGGTCGGGGTCGATCAGCACCACTTCGGCCAGTCCCAGCTCGGGGTGACGCGCGAAGCCGTCGATCAGTTCCGGGGTGTAGGTCGATCCCCCGCCGACGATGGCGAGCTTCATCAATTCTCCTTGATCTGGTCTTCGAGTCGGGTGCGAATGCTCTCCACCAGCAGCCGTCGCGCGCCCAGCAGCACTGCCTGGTCACCGGCCCGGCTGGGCAGCACCGGGAGCCTCTCCCCGATCCGCTCCTGCACCAGTTCGACCAGCCGTTCCCCACCGGCCACGCCGGTCGGCCCGCCCAGCACCACGCAGGCAGGATCGAGCACCGCCGCCAGGGGCTGCACCAGCAGGGCGACCCGCTCAGCGAGCGCGGCGAGCACCGGTCCGTTGCCCGGCAGCCGGGTGAGCGCGTCCGTCAGGTCGGTGCCGCCCAGCAGCCCGAGCACGGCCCGCTCGCCGAGCAGGTCGGTGTAGTCAGACGCCTCAGGGTCGATCGAAACCGCTGAACGGGGCACCTCCAGGTAGCCGATCTCACCAGCCGACCCGCTGGCCCCGCGCTGCAGCACGCCACCGATGTCGACCCCGGCGCCCAAGCCCTGCCCGAGCCAGAGATGGACGAAGTCGGCGGCCTCACCCGGGCTGCCCGCGGCCCGCTCGGCCATGGTCGCCAGGTTCACGTCGTTGTCGAGGATCACGGTCATGCCGGTGACCTGCTCCAGCCGCGCCCGTGCGCCGGTCTCGGGCCAGCCGGGCAGCGTGTCGGTAAAGGACAGCCGGTCGGTGGCGGCCTGGACGGCGGCCTGGACGCCCGCCACGACCACGCTGACCGACTCCTGGCTCACCCCCGCCGCGGCGCAGGCGGCAGCCGCGGCGCCAAGCACATCCGCGGCCGGCGAGCGCTCGCCCGCG
>JASGEM010000058.1:0-20490 GCA_049841235.1 Propionicimonas sp.
CCGCCAGCGCGGCGTCGCGCGCCTCCTTGCGGGCCGCCCGCTCCGCCGCGAGCTTCTGTGCCTCTTCCGACAGCGGGTCGGCGTACGGATCAACCGCCTCGGGGGGCGAATCGCGGAAGATCGCCTGGGTGGGCTCGGGAGTGGCCGCCGCGGTGGGCACCGCCACCGTCTCGGAGAGGCCGATCGGAGTGGTGGGCGCGGTGACCTCGAGTTCGGTCGGCTCCGGAGTCACCGGAACCGGAGTCGCCGGAACCGGGGTCTCCGGCTCCGCGGGAAGCGGCTCGGGCACGGACGTCTCTGGCAGGACGCTAGCGGGCTCCGCGGCAGCCTCCGGCAGCGCATCCGTCGGCTCGGCGGAAGGCTCGGGTAGCACGCTCGTCGGCTCGGCGGCGGACGACTGATCCGGCTCGGCGGGAGCGCCCGGCTCGTCCTCGGAGATCAGCAAGGTCTCACCTTCGGCAACGTCGGTTGTCTCTTCGGGTCCTGTAGCGTCCTTGGGCTGCTTCGGCCCGGTCGCCTCGTCGGCGGGGGGCGCCCAGGCGCGCGTCGGCTCGGCGGTCTCGTCGCCGGGGTCGTTCACTGGCTGTTCGCTCACGGGGGAAGTCCTTCCTGCACGCTCCCACCAATCAAAACACCCCCGGTGGCGATACCCCTCCAGCGACACCCCCAAACGGCCGACCGCGATGTCTCGCTCGTGTTACCCGGCACTCCCTTGCCATCCCCGCCAACACGGGCTCAGCGAACGGGAGATCCCGGCTTTCGCCGGAGGGCGTGGGAGCGCGGGATGCAGTGGAGCGCGGGACGAAGGCAGGGTTCGAGGATGACGGGAGTGGGATGTGTGGACGGCGAGGAGGACGTCCCGCCACCGCCTGGCCAACTGGAGATCGCGCGTGACCCTCGGGGCTGGCGAAGCCGATACCGATCAGGGCTGGGCGAGGCCCAGCATCAGGGCCTCCATGGCCAGCAGGGGGGCGACATTCGTCTCCAGCGCCGTGCGGCAGGCGAGCAGGGCGTCCAGGCGGCGCAGGGTCTGCGCCGGCGACGAACGGGCGGCCAGGGCCTGGATCGGTTCGCTGAACTCGGCATTGATCACCGGGGAGCCGGCCTCCGTCTGCACCACCAGCACATCGCGGTAGTAGGAGGTGAGTTCGGTGAGCACCCGGTCGAGGGCATCGCGCTGCAGCCGTTTGGCACGCAGTTTCTGCTCGTCCGCCAGCGCGCTCAGCGCGGCCTGGGCACTGCGCGGGCGGGCACCCTTGGTACCCATCCCGAGGGCCTCGGAGAGTTCGGCCTGCTCGCGGGCGTCCAGTTCGGCGGTGATCCGGGCGGCCTCGTCGCCGGTGCTCTTCACCACCTGCGCGGCGGCCTCCAGGCACTGGCCCAGTGATCCGAGTTGCTGCGGCAGCCGCAGGATGTCGGTGCGGGTCTGGCGGGCCGCCTCGTTGCGGGCCAGGGCGCGCGCCCGTCCCACATGGCCCTGGGCCGCCCGCGCCGCGAAGGCGGCGAGTTCCGGCTCCACCCCGTCGCGGCGTTGCAGCAGTTCCGCCACCGCTGCCTCACTCGGGGTGCGCAGGTCGACCCGGCGGCAGCGCGAGCGGATCGTGACGATCACATCGTCCGCTGTCGGTGCGCAAAGCAGCCAGACGGTCCGGGCCGCGGGCTCCTCGACCGCCTTCAGCAGCGCGTCCGCCCCCCGTTCGGTCACCCGGTCTGCGTCCTCGACGATCAGCACCTGGTACCGGCCCAGGGTCGGGGCCATCGCGGCCCGGCGGACCAGTTCGCGCACCTCGTCCACGCCGATCGACAGTCGTTCGGTGCGCACCACGGTCACATCGGGATGGGCACCGGAGAGCGAGGTGACACAGGCCTGGCAGCTGCCGCAACCACCGTCGGCGCACTGCAGCGCGGCGGCGAAGGCACGCGCGGCGTTGGAACGCCCGGAACCGGGAGGGCCGGTGAACAGCCAGGCATGGGTCATCGCGTGACGCTCGCCCTCGACTGCCCGCCGCAGCGTGGCGACGACCCGCTCCTGGCCGATCAGTTCGGCCCAAACCCCTGGTTCCACGATCGCGGTGCTCATCTACTGGCCTCCTCCGGAAGCTCGCTGGCAAATAACGCGGCGGCTGGGGCCGGGCTGGCAAGGCGGAGGAGGGAGGCGTGGTTGCATCGTCGGCCGACGACAACGCAGCCGACCGCCGTTCCAGGCGTCGGCCTATCGAGCGTATTTTCGGAGGAGGACATCAGGTCAGGGTGCCAGACAGGTCCGACAGCAGGGGCGCCACCCGCTCGCGGACGGCGGCAGCGATCTGCTCGCGGTCCGTCCGGGCCGGCAGCACCAGGTAGTAGTCGGGGTCGCGGGCCGCCAGGGCGAGGAACTCGTTGCGCGCGCGGACGTGGAGTTCCAGCCCGGCTCCTTCCAGCCGGTCGGGACGCTCGATGCCCCCCACCCCTCGCTCGGGGTCGAGGTCGAGCAGCACGGTCAGGTCGGGAAGCAGGTCGCCGGTGGCCCAGCGGGCGATCGCCTCGATCCGCTCCGAGCCCAGTTGCCGTCCGGCTCCCTGATAGGCCAGCAGGGAATCGACGTAGCGGTCGCTGACCACGACCGCACCGCGCTCCAGTGCCGGACGCACCAACTCGTAGACGTGATGGGCCTTGTCAGCGGCATAGAGCAGGGTCTCAGCGCGGGGCGACAGGTCGCCGGTGGCCGGATCGAGCACGATCTGGCGCATCACCGCGCCGGCCCTGGTGTCCCCCGGTTCGAAGGTGAGCACCACCTCGTGGCCCTGCTCCCGCAGCCAATCGGCGAGCAGTCGCGCCTGGGTCGACTTGCCCACGCCGTCCCCACCCTCGAAGACGATGAACACTCCGGCCATCCGCTCTCCCTTCTTCGTCGGACAGCCTACGGCCCCCGTCCGATCCGGGCTCCCTGATCCCCGCCAAGGTGGGCATCCTCGCGTGGAACGGGCCGGTTTCCGGTCCACCACAGGGTGGATCCACAGCAGGGCGGACGGGGACGCGCGACTATGTCGCGAAACTGTCCACCTCGTCGAAGGTCGGCGGGAACCGGCTCAGCGGGGTCAGGCCTTCTTCCTGGCAGCCGGCTTCTTCGCGGCCGGCTTGCGGGCGGTGGCCGTCTTGCGGGCGGCGCGCTTGGGGGCGGGGCCCTTGGCGCGCTTCTCCGCCAGGAGCTCGGCGGCGCGCTCGAGGGTCATCGCCTCGACGCTGTCGGTGCGGCGCAGGGTGGCATTGACCTCGCCGTCGGTGACGTAGGGGCCGAACCGGCCGTCCTTGATCACCATCGGCTTGCCGCTGGCCGGGTCGGGGCCCAGCTCCCGCAGCGGTCCGGACGCGGTGCGCCCGCCCCGGGTCTTCGGCTGCGCGTAGATCGCCTCGGCCTCCTCCAGCGTGATGTCGAAGATCTGCGCCTCCGAGGCCAGCGAGCGGGAATCCGTCCCCTTCTTCAGGTAGGGACCGTAGCGGCCGTTCTGAGCGGTGATCTCCTCGCCGTCGGCGGTCTTGCCGACCACCCGTGGCAGCGACAGCAACTGCAGCGCCTGCTCCAGGGTGACCGTCTCCACCGACATGGACGCGAACAGCGAGCCGGTGCGCGGCTTGGCGCTCTTGGGCGCGCCCTCCTCCAGCACCTCGGTGACGTAGGGTCCGTAGCGACCCGACTTGGCGACGATCTGGCGTCCGCTGTCGGGGTCGGTGCCGATCCCACGCTCCTCGGCCGAGGGCTTCTCCAGCAGCTCGCGGGCGACCTCGACGGTCAGCTCGGCCGGCGGCAGGTCAGGGTCGACATTGGCGCGGCGGCCCTCGGCGTCCTCGATGTAGGTGCCGTAGCGGCCCACCCGGACGTCGATCCCGGAATCCTCCAAGGGGAAGGTCGAGAGCGCGCGGGCGTCGATCTCGCCGAGCTCGTTCACCAGCTTCTGCAGGCCTTCGTAGCTGTCGCCGTCGGGGCCGAAGTAGAAGTCGCGCAGCACCGCCACCCGGGCGGCGTTGCCGTTCGCGATCTCGTCGAGGGTCTCCTCCATCTGGGCGGTGAAGTCGTAGTCGATCAGCCGCGGGAAGTGCTCGACCAGCAGCCGGGTGACCGCGAAGGCCAACCAGGTCGGCACCAGCGCCGAGCCCTTCTTGAACACGTAGTCGCGGCTGGTGATCGTCCGGATGATCGCGGCGTAGGTGGAGGGCCGTCCGATCTCGCGGCGCTCCAGTTCGGCCACCAGCGAAGGCTCGGTGTAGCGGGCAGGCGGGGTGGTGCTGTGCGGCTTGGGGGTCACCTCGTCGGCGGCCAACGGCTGCCCGGCGGTGAGTTCGGGCAGCGGCGCCTGGGCATCGTCCGCGGCCTGGTCGTCATCGGCGGAGGCGACATACACCTTCAGGAAGCCGGGGAAGGTGATGGTGCGTCCGGACGCGGTCAGCGTCGCCCTTCCAGCCTCGACGACCTCGCCGGTGGTGGCGTCCGGGACGCCGATCCGTTCGGCCAGGGTGGCGCCGATCCGGACGGTGACGGTGTTGCCCTCGGCGTCCTTCATCTGCGAGGCCAGGGTCCGCTTCCAGATCAGCTCGTAGAGCCGGTACTGATCGCCGTGCAGTCCGGTCTCGGCCGGGCTGCGGAAGGTCTCGCCAGCCGGGCGGATCGCCTCGTGCGCCTCCTGCGCGCTCTTCACCTTGGACGCGTAGATCCGCGGCTTGTCGGGCAGGAACTGCCCGCCGTAGAGGTGCTTGATCTGCGCCCGCGCCGCGGCGACCGCGGTCTGCGAGAGGTTGACCGAGTCGGTACGCATATAGGTGATGAAGCCGCGCTCGTAGAGCTCCTGGGCCACCGACATGGTCCGCTGCGCGGTGAAGCCGAGCTTGGTGCCCGCCTCCCGCTGCAGGGTGGTGGTGCGGAAGGGCTCGTAGGGCTTGCGGCGGTAGGCCTTCGCCTCGACGCCGGCCACCGCGTAGCTCGCACCGCGCAGGGCCTCGGCCAGCGGATCGGCGGCCTCGGCGGAGAGGTGCAGCAATTCCTTGCCGGTCAGCTTCCCGGCGGCGTCGAAGTCGCGTCCGGCAGCCAGCCGGCGGGTGCCGAACTGGGTGACCGAAGCGGTGAACCGGCGTGGAGAGGCGTCCTCGCCGGCGTCCAGCAGCGCCTCGATGCCGGCATAGTCCACCACGTGGAAGCGGATCCGCTCCCATTCCCGGTCGACCACCAGCCGGGTCGCCACCGACTGCACCCGGCCGGCCGAGAGCCGGGGCATGACCTTCTTCCACAGCACGGGCGAAACCTCGTAGCCGTAGAGCCGGTCGAGGATGCGGCGGGTCTCCTGGGCGTCCACCAGATCGGTGTCGAGCTCACGGGTGTTGTCGACGGCGGCGTGGATCGCCTCGGGAGTGATCTCGTGGAAGACCATCCGCCGCACCGGGATCTTCGGCTTCAGCTCGTCCAGCAGGTGCCAGGCGATCGCCTCGCCCTCACGATCCTCATCGGTGGCCAGGAAGAGCTCGTCGGCTTCCTTCAGCTTGGCCTTCAGGTCGCGGATCGTGCCCTTCTTGTCGGCATCCACCACGTAGATCGGGGCGAAGTTGTCCTCAACATTCACGCCGGTGCGCGCCCACTTCTCGCCCTTGTACTTGGCCGGGATGTCGGCGGCCCGCTCCGGCAGATCACGGACGTGGCCGCGGCTGGATTCCACGATGTACCCGGAGCCGAGGAACCTGGCCAGGCTGGTCGCCTTGGTGGGCGACTCGACGATGACGAGCCGGCGCTTGGTCGCTTGAGCCACGGGGTTGCCTTCTGCTGCAGGACGGAGGGGCACCGATTGGTGCGCCAGACCGCATCGTAGCCACACTGCCGAACCTTTCCAGCCCCGGGACGAAACTTGTGGAGCCACGAAAGCGTCGGCCGAAGCGGCCTGGGAGAGCACATGTCTCCGGCGGCCGAACTTGTCGGGACCCGTGTCGACAGCACTCTGGCAACGGGTTTCGCAAGCTCGTTCCGCCCACCGCCCTCCAGCGTGCACGCGTCAAGACTTCCTGCGGTCTCACCTGCTGAGGTGGCCGAAACCTCGTCGTCCACCGGGTTGCAGCGCCGATCGGTACGTCAGTTCACCGGGCTGGCGGTCAGGATGATGGACGCGCTGCGCTCCTCACCACCAGGGGTGAGCCACTCGACGGTGACTTCGTCCCCGGGTTCGAGGGCCCGGATCACGGTGGCCAGGTTGGTGGTCTCGGAGACCCGCGTGTCGCCCACCCGGACGAGTGTGCTGCCGATCTCGATGCCGGCCCGGTCGGCCGGCGAGTCTGCCATGACGTCGGTGATCGTGACCCCGAAGCGGGAGGCGTTGCCGATGACGATGCCCAGGTAGCCGGCAGGCCCGACCCGGACGGTGCCGGCGTCCTTCCCGGCTTCGATGGTGCTCACCACGTCGAGCGCGTCGGCGATCGGCACCGCGTAGGAGCGTCCGGCCTGGGTGGAGCCCGCCGTGGTCATCCCCAGTACCTCGGCCTCGTCATCGAACATCGGGCCACCGGAGTGCCCGGGGACCGCACCGGCGGTGGTCTCGATGGCGCCGGTGAGGTTCTCCTGCGAGCCCCATGGCGAATCCGAGTTCACCGTCAAGCTGCGGTTCAGCCGGACGACCTCGCCCGCCGCCCGCACCAACTCGTTGTTGCCGCCGGCGTTGCCCACCGCGGCCACCGGATCGCCGACCTTCACCTCATCGCGATCGATGGTGATCGTGGCGAGCCCACTGGCGTCCGCGAGCTGCAACAGCGCGACGTCCTTGGACTGGTCGAAGCCCAGGACGGTGGCCGCGTAGCTCTCGCCACTGTCGGCGATGGTCACCTCCAGCCCCTGGGTGCCGGCGACCACGTGGTAATTGGTCAGCACCTTGCCGTCGGGGGTCAGCACCATCCCCGTCCCGGAGGCGATGCCGCCGGAACTCTCTCCCTCGACGAAGACGACTCCGGCTGACTCGCCGGCGGAGCCGCCACCACCCGGGCCGGGGTTGGGATCCGGATCCGTTCCCGGCTGGGTGATGGGCTCTTCGGGTGGGATCGGCTGCACGGAGGGCGCGGTCGGAGGTTGCGCTTGTTCGAGCATCGGACGCAATGCCCAGGCGAAGCCCGTGATCGCCATCGCGACCGCGAGCGCGATCACGAGGATCGTCCGCCCGGCGCGGCGGGGCGGTTTGGCCGGCGCGGGGGCAGGCCACTGCTGACCGGCGTGGTACTGCCCATAGGGGTTGTAGGGCGGCGGCGTCCGCCCACCCTGAGCGGGGTTGGCATAGCGGGCGTACGGGCCGGCGGAGTTGCCGTAGGACGGTTGCGCGTACTGCGGATAGCCCGGGTGGGTCACCCCGGGCTGCGGATAGCCGGGCGGGGCGTAACCAGGTTGCGGGTAGCCGGGCGCATAGCCCGGCTGTGGATAGCCGGGTGGTGAGTAACCTGACGGACCGTACATCGCCCCGGTCGCCGGCGGCGGGCCGTAACCAGGCGGAGTCTGCGGGAACGGCCATGCCGGCTGCTGCGTGCCCCATCCGGGGACGGGTGGCTGGCCGGGCACGGGCCGGCCGGGCGGCGCTGCCCACGGCTGCACGGCCGGGGTTGCCGATCCATGAAGAGGGGTGGGCTGCGGGGCACCGGGCTGCGATCCCGGCGGGAGGCTCGGATAGCCGGCGGATCGCTGCGGAGGCGCTGGCGGCAGATCGAGGCGCTCGGTCGGCTCCGGATCGAGCACCCGGGTGGGCTCGACCGGATCGATCCGCTGCGTCTCGTCCTGCTCAGTCATCCACGCTCCTCGTTCCGCCCTCCAGTGTCGCGGGCGATCCAAAGCCGCGGCTATGCGATTGCTGTGAAATCGCGATGGACATCAGAGTAAACACCGATCTGCCCGCAAACCATCCCGGCGAGCCCGTCCTTGTGGTCCGACGGCTGAGGCAGCACCGATCGACGCACCGCAGCGTCGGCGACGACAGGGCTTCAGTCGCCTCAACGGGTGAACCCACCGGAGCCCTGACGCCACCGCGACAATGGTGTGCGGACAAAAGCTTGTCGAACCCGCTGCCACGGGCCGTCACCGCCGACAGTCAGCGTTTCCCTATAGTCTCCAAACCATGCTGACCCTGGACGATCTTGAGGACGCTGCCCGAATCGTCGCCGCGCACCTGCCGGTGACACCGGCCTATCGCTGGCCCCTGCTCGAGCAGGTGACCGGCACGCCCACCTGGGTCAAGCACGAGAATGCGACACCCACCGGTGCCTTCAAGGTGCGGGGCGGTCTGGTCTTCGTCGAGCGGCTGCTCCGTGACGGCGCCCAGATTCCCGGGTTGATCGCGGCCACCCGCGGCAACCACGGCCAGTCGGTCGCCTACGCGGGCCAGCAGCGGGGGCTGCCGGTGACGATCGTCGTCCCCGAAGGCAACAGCCCCGACAAGAACGCCTCGATGGCGGCCTTCGGCGCCGACCTGGTGGTGCACGGTCGCGACTTCCAGGAGTCGCTGGAGCACGCCCGTGCGCTGGCCGAGGCGCAGGGGCTGGTCTTCGTGCCCTCCTTCCATCCCGATCTGGTCGCCGGAGTGGCGACCGGCGCGGCGGAACTGCACACCCAGGCCGGCCGGCTGGACGTCGTCTACGTACCGGTCGGGCTCGGCTCGGGCATCTGTGCCCACGTCGCCGTGCGTGACCTGCTCGGACTGGACACCGAGATCGTCGGGGTGGTCGCCGACAGGGCTCCCGCCCACGCGCTGTCCTTCGCCGCTGGGCACCCGGTGAGCACCCCGGAGGCGAACACCTTCGTCGACGGCGTGGCGACCCGCACCCCGGTGCCCGATGCCGTGACAGCCATGGTGGCCGGCGTCTCCCGCTTCGTCCGAGTTCCCGAGGACGAGGCGGAGCGCGCCATGCGGGTGCTGTGGCAGACCACCCACCAGATGCCCGAGCCGGCCGGGGCGATCGCACTGGCCGGGCTGCTCAACGACCCCGACCGTCGTACCGGTGCGACCGCGGCGGTGGTCATGACGGGCGGCAACTGCGACACCAGCCTGGTGCTCCGGGTACTGGGCTCCGGACACCGGGGCTGATCGATTCGATACCGGCTGCCTTCGGCAGGCTCAAATGGACGTTCCCCGAGTTCGCCGAAGGTGAGCCGGACCGCTGTGCTTCAGCGCGTCCGCTACGTCCGGTGGATGGTGAGCAGTCCGTCGGCCAGGAGCGGACGGACCTGGCCGAGGATCTCGGACGCCAGCATGGCGCCGTCCACCTCGAGCAGCGCGGCCACCGCGTCCACCAACATCCCCAGCGGGAGATCGCCGTCGCAGGCACCCACCACCGCGGCCAGTGCGGTGTCGGCGACCACCGCGCGTCCAAACCCGGCCTGCTGACGCAGCACGATGTGCTCGGGGTCGGCGGCGCCGGGTGCCCCGATCGCCTCCTGCACCAGATCGTCCGAGCGGCGCAGGGTGGCGGCCAGCAGGCCTTCGTCCGGCCAGCGGGCGGGCCCGGTGCCGGCGAAGTGGGCAAGGACTGCGTCAGCCACGGGCTGATGGACGGCGTGCGGCCACTCCTCCAGCCGGATGTCCGGCTCGGCGCCGGTGTTGCGGACGAAGACCCAGCCCATCCCGACCCCGTTGATCCGCTGGCGTCGGAAGTACTCCAGCCACTCGCGGTAGCCGGGTAGGTAGTCGCTGCTACCGGCCAGGCCTGCGTCGGCCAGCCAGATCTCGATGTACTCGAACGGGTCGAGCGCCTCTCGTTGCAGCACCAGGGCGTCATGGCCTTGAGGAATCCATGCGGCCACCCGCTCCTGCCAGGTCTGGCCTTCGGTCACCGCCCAGTTGCCCAGCACCACCAGCAATCCGTCGGGGTTGAGCGGTGCCGAACGCACCACTTCGCGCATCAGGTGGTCGGTCTCGAAACCGCCCTCGCGGTAGACCAGATCGCCGCCGGGCGGCGACATCACGTAGGGCGGATTCGTCACCACCAGGTCAAAGCCCTCGTCCGCCACCGGCTCATAGAGCGAGCCCAGCCGCAGGTCCGCATCGATCTGGTTCAGGCCAAGGGTGATCCGGGCGAGTTCCAGGGCCCGCGGGTTGAGGTCCGTGGCGACGATCCGGTCGGTGTGATCGGCCAGGTGGACGGTCTGGATACCGCACCCCGTCCCCAGATCGAGCGCTGAGCCCACCCGGCGCCTTGGCACCAGCTGAGCCAGGGTCGTGGAGGCGGGCGAGGCCCCGAGGACGAAGTCGGAGCGCGGCCGGACGATCCGGGTGTCCAGCGGCGTCTGGTCGGAGCAGATCCAGCCCTGCCGCTGCTCCGACCCGTGAGGCTTCACCTCCACCGTCGCTCGCAGGTGGTCGGTACCTTCGAGCAGGCCGGCTTCGCGCAGCGGCGGCACATCCAGCCAGTTCAGCCGGGCCGCCGGCACCGGCTGTTGCAGCAGCCAGAGCCGGATCGCCGCCGCCTGCGGATCGTCCGCTCCCTCCAGTGCCTGGCCCGCCGCGACCGAGGAGTTGCGACCCAGCCCGGCCAGGCCCGCTTCGCCCAGCCGCTCCGTGACCGCGTCCAGGCCGTAGCCCGCACCGACCAGGTCGTCGCGTAGCCGATCGATCGCCGCTTGTCCGAGCATGTTCCCAGCCTCCCACGCCTGCCTTGACGCCCACTGTCGTTCTCAGGCGGACGCCCGGCCCGAGTTCCCCCGTCCAGTCCGCATCCGCCCCGTCCGCCCTGGCCGGAATCTCCTTTGCCTCGCCGCAACCCAGGTGTCGGGGCGAGGACGTCGGGGTCGCGTGGCAGGCTGGGGAGCGTGACGCTGCCGCAGTGGATGACCTCGGATGGGCGGCTGCGCCATGCCCACCATCGGCCCGCGGCACCCGGTACCACTGCCGAGTTCCCGGATTGGGTGAGTGCCCCGATCCGCGAGGCCTTCGCACGACTGGGCGTTGAGCGCCCCTGGCAGCACCAGGCGGTGGCAGCCGAACACGCTTTCGCCGGACGGCACGTCGCACTGTCGACGCCCACCGCCTCGGGCAAGACACTGGCGTACCTGATGCCGGTGCTGGCGGCGCTGGTCGACGGTGAGCTCGGCCGTCCGCTGGCCGGGAACGGTTTGATCGCACCCCGGCACACGGCGCTGTACCTGGCGCCGACCAAGGCGCTGGCCCACGACCAGTGGCGGACCTGCCGCAACCTCGAGTTGCCCGGCCTGCGGTTCAGCACCCTGGACGGTGACTCGGACGAGGCGGAACGCCGGTTCGCCCGTGACTACGCAGGGCTGATCCTGAGCAATCCCGACATGATCCACCGCTCGGTGCTGCCCAGCCACGCTCGCTTCAGCCGATTGCTGGGCAGCCTGCGCTATGTGGTGATCGACGAGGCACACCGCTATCGCGGGGTGTTCGGCGCCCAGGTCTCCGCTGTACTGCGCCGGTTGCGACGACTCGCGCGGCACTATGGCGCCGACCCGGTGTTCATCTCGTGCTCGGCCACCGTCGCGGGCGCGGACGGTCACTTGGCCGCGCTGTCGGGGGTGACGGCGGCCACCTGCGTCGATACCGACACCTCCCGGCGTCCGGCACTGGATTTCTGCCTCTGGCAGCCCGAGGAGGATCCGCACTCCGAGGCGGCCATGCTGCTGAGCCGGCTGGTCGCGGACGGACGCCAGACCCTGGCCTTCACCACCTCACGTGTGCAGGCCGAACTGGTCGCACTGCGTGCCCAACAGCGGCTGGGCAGGGCCGAATCCATCTCGTCCTATCGGGCCGGCTATCTGGCCGATGACCGGCGCAGCATCGAGCGCGGCCTGCAGAGTGGCGAGCTGCGCGGCGTGGCCTGCACCAACGCCCTCGAGCTGGGCGTCGACATCGCCGGGATGGACGCCGTGATCAGCTGCGGCTTCCCGGGGACGCTGGCCTCGCTGTGGCAGCAGGCCGGACGCGCCGGACGGGCGGGAGCCGATGCGTTGGCGATCCTGGTGGCTCGCCCCGAACCACTCGACACCTACCTGTGCGAACATCCCGAAGCGATCTTCGGCCAACGCGCCGACACTCCCGTACTGCACCCGGATCTGCCCACGGTGCTCCGGCCGCACCTGGCCGCGGCCGCCCAGGAGAAGCCGCTCACCGAGGCGGACACCGAGTTCTTCGGCCCGGCAATGGTCCGGCTCGCCGGCGAGCTGGCCGGCAGAGGCGTGTTGCGGCGCCGTCCCGCGGGCTGGTTCTGGACCCGGTCGGACCGGGCGGTCGACGGCATCGACCTGCGCAGCGCCGCCGGCGAGCAGGTGGAGATCGTCGAGGCCGCCACCGGGCGGGTGATCGGCCAGGTCGACCCGGCCGCCGCCGACCGGACCGTTCATGCCGGTGCCGTCTACCTGCACCTCGGCGAGCAGTGGCAGATCGTCGAGTACGACCCACACGCCCGCACGGCGCTGGCCAAGCCCAACACCGGCAACTGGTACACCCAGGCGGTCGGCACCTCCGATCTGCGGATCCTCGCCACCGAGGCGAGCCGGCCTCTGCCCGGCGCCCTGGCCGCCCTGGGAAGCGTCGAACTCGGCTCGCAGGTGACCGGCTACCTGCGCCGCGACGAGGTGACCGGCACGGTCTGGGACAGTAACCCCCTCGACCTTCCAGCACGCCGGTTCATCACCCGGGCCACCTGGTGGACGGTGGGGACGGATGTCCTCGCAGCCAGCGGGATCGCCCCGACGGCACTGGCCGGCGCGGCCCACGCCGCCGAGCACGCCGCCATCGGCCTGTTACCGGTGTTCGCACCCTGCGACCGCTGGGACATCGGCGGTCTCTCCACCGTCTGCCATCCTGACACCGGGCTGTTGACCGTCTTCGTCCACGACGGCCACGCCGGCGGAGCCGGCTTCGCCGATCGGGCCTATCAGGTGCTGCCCGCCTGGTTGGCGGCCACCCTCGATCTCTTGCGGGAGTGCCCCTGTGAGGCTGGCTGCCCACGCTGCGTCGTCTCCCCGAAGTGCGGCAACGGCAATCATCCGCTCGACAAGGCGGCGGCGATCGCGCTGCTGCAGTCCGTCCTCGGTGACGGCGCGGGCGTCTCCGATCGAGCAGCGATCCCGGTTCCCGCGCGAGCGGTCTGAGCAACTGCTCGGGCTGTGAGCAATCTGGGAGGAGATCTGGGCGGCCGGGCATCGATAGCCGTGCCGACGTCATGAACTGACCCAGCCTGCATGGGAACGGGTGGTGAAACCGAACCTTCCTGGCAGTGAATCGGCCGGAGCGGCGATCGTCACGGTCACCCCGAAGTCGATCAGATCACCGGCCGCCTGGCAGTCGCGCAACTCGACGTGATTCGCCTCCGCCATCCGAGCCGCTGCCACGCACGGTGGTTCGCCGTTCGCCTGCGCCGAGGCAGCCGAGACAGCCACCAGATCCGACGCTGAGCGCACCTGACGAATCCCCGTCAGCGCGGCACCGACCAGCAGCAGAACCGCTGCTACGACGGCCAGGAGCACCACCGCCACCGCCACCAGCAGCGTGCCTGAACCACGTTCCTCCCCGGTCATGTCACGCCTGGTTCGAGGAGCACCACCGCCCGTGCGCTCAGCGGGACGACCGGCAGCCAGCCCGCCCAGGGCTGGGCGCCCAGTTCCACCTGAACGGTCACCTTGCCGGAGGATCGGTGCACGCCCACCCGGGCACCGGGAGGAGCCTGCGAGGTGGCCTGTTGCGCGGCCTTCTGGTCGCCCCGGGCCTGCTGGCGGGCAACCTCCCAGGCGGTGTTCTGACAACGGACCAGCAGCCCCAGCACCGCCACCAGCCAGGCGACCACCACAATCACCACCGCCAGCAGCAGACTCGCCATCCCCAACTCTGCCGTGACCATGCCTCGCTCGTCGCCCGCGGCCGAGCGCCGGCTCAAGGTCGTTCGGGTACGTATCATCGTCCGCCTCTCTTCAAGCTGGATGGCACGGCGAGCCTCCGGGAGCCCAGTCCCCTGACCTGCGTAGGTCTGCAGGACGGCCCTCGCCCAGGACGCAGGCCGGGAGCCGTGCCGATGGGTGGCCGTCCCGCCGTCCGGTCACCCATCGCTCAGCTGTCAGCCACCGGTGATCATCCTGATGATCAGGTTGAGGAGGGCCTCCACCAGATTGGAGAGGAAAGCCCTGAACTCCGGATTGTTGATGATCGAGAGCAGCACCCCCACGATGCTCACCGTCGCCACCGTCCCGACCGCGTACTCGGCCGTGGTCATGCCCTTCTCGTCCCGTCGCTTCGCCAGCTTCTGCATCACTGCTTCCTCCTGCCCTGCCACCCCCAGCGGGTGGACGCCCGGCACTCTGGCGACGCGGCGCCCGAATGTGCCACCCGAATCCGAGGACTGTGGACGACGCTCAAAGCCACCGAAAACCTGTGGACGGAGGCAGGCCTTCGCGGTGAGGCGTGTGGAGAGCCTTCCAGGCTGGTCGAGGAGCCCGCGCGGGCGAGGAATCCTGTCTTCAGGACCGCGGCCGCAGCCGGTCCTTCGAGTCCGGGGCCCGGCAACCGCTCCGAGCGCGAGAGCGCACTGCCGGGCGAGCGGACGATCGCTAGCGACGACAGGTGGCCAGGAGGCTTCCGTCCGGGGCGTAGATGCGCCCCTCGACCGGTGGGGGCTGGTCCCAATCGAAGTCGATCGCGGCCGCCGGCACAACCCAGGCGTCGACGATCGCGACGCCGTCCACCACAGGGTGGCGGGTCGTCACGCCATCGCCGGCCAGACCGATCTCGAGCGAACTCGCTCCGGCCAGGATCCGTCCCATCTCGTCACGGACGGCACCGGCCCCCCTCAGTTGGTAATCCAGAAGGGTGCCGTCGTCGTCCCTGCTCATGTGGCGTGGAATGACCGGGCAGACCGAACCATCTGCGGAAACCGTGTCGGCCCCGACCGACAGCTCGACGAACGCGCCGCCGCTGCCGTCGCCCATGTACTCCACCAGACAGCCCACCACTGTGCCGAAGTCATCCATGAACGCGGCGGTGGTCAGCTCCCACGCGTCCACCCCGACGTCTTCGGCGCTGGGCAGATCACCCACTCGTTCGGTCGGCTTGTGTCCGAGGAACCGCCACGACTCGTCCAGCGACAGGCCGCTGCTGGAACAGATCCGGCGCAGGTCCGCCTCGGATCCCAGCTCATCGGGCGAGAAGGCCACCTCGCTCACCGGCTCGGACCACCCGATCGGGCAGTGGAAGTCGTCGATCCAGAACGAGAACTCGACTGAGCTACCCGGGGGTAGCCCGGTCAGCTGGGTCAGGTCAGGGTTGGAGGACCAGCCAGACGGCGGCGAGCAGCGCTGGACGACCACCGCATGAGGGATCAGTGGCTCAGTCCACCACGCACCCTCCTGGTGAACATCGAGTGACCAGCCGGCGGGCACGTCCTCACGGGGGATGGCAGCGGCGCAGCCGGACTGGAACAGCGCGATCATCAGGGCGCACACGGCGCCGACGAGCCTGGGTCGCCGGTTCGCCAGGCTTCTCCCCATACGCTGAGTCTAGGACGCCTGCTCGCGGCAAGACAGACCCCCGAGGCTGCGTCAGCGATGAACGCGGAGAGCGTGCAGACCGCTCACGACGCCTCTCCAGTCACGAACTCGGCCACCTCGTCCAGCATCTCGGCCAAGTGCTCGGGCTGGCCGGTCCACACCTGACGGGCGATGGGCAGCCCGGCCAGGATCATCGTGGCCGTGAGGTCGTCAATCGCCATCCCGCGCGGCGCCGGACCCGCAGCGATAGCGATGGCTCGTTCTCGCTGGTCGGAGGTGAGACCCGCCCACCAGGACTCCAGACCCTGATCGTTGCTCATGCATCGATTCTGCCGTGAGAACCGATCCATTGCGGCACAGCCGAGTATCAAGGGCCCGCCCGGCAGCGCTGCGGGAGAACCGTCCGGTCAGCATGGTCCGGGAGAGCTCTTTCTGGGACTCGCCGCTCACCCGGCGGCGACTACGACCGCCAGCGAACTCATCCCCTCATGGCGCGGGCAGGAGCAGGACGCTGCCCTCCGGGCTGACTCCCCGGACTCAACGCAATCGGGCGAGATCCCGTCGGATGTAGCGCAGGTGCGCCCACTCCTCCTCCAGGATCACCCGAACGCAGTCACCGGTGCTGGGACGCCAATCACCGCCCCACGGGTCCTCGCGTTCCTCCGCGAGCAGTTCCGCGGTGGCCGTGGCCAGGAAGTCGGTCACCATCCGCTGTCGCTCGGCACGCACCGCGAGAATCTCCTCGTAGGTTGGCGGCTCCGCGCGGAAGATCGACATGTCGAAGCCCATCTCGTCGGCACCGGTGAAGATCTGACCGATCTCGTGGAACGGCTGCCGGATCCGCAGGATCCCGCCGCGGAGCCAGGCATCGGTCGCCAGGATGAGGTGCCGCAGGGTCTGCGCCAACGACCACTCATCCTCGACGTGGGCGTGCACCAGATCCCGCGGCGTGCCCGCCACCGTCGTCTGCCACGCGGACTGCACGGCGACCCATCCCTCGCGCAGGCCTTCGGGCGTCTCGGCCTTCTGCAGCTCACGGCCCGGAAACTGCCGGTTGAGCTCGGCATCCACCAGCGGCACCACGTCGACCCCATTGACGAAGAGGCTGCCGAAGAAGAGGTCGTGGCTGTCGATGTCGAGTCCATTCACATCGACGCTGCGCATCGTCACACCGCTCACATCGGAGAATCGCATGGTGGCGCCCTTGAAGCTCGCTTTGACGAAGGTCGCGCCTTCGAACTCCTTCGTGCCGGAATAGGTTGTCATCGCTCTATCATCAACCCTGCTGCGACGTCAGCAAATGCCTCGTGGTCGAGGCGACGTAACGAGAAAGGTTGTCACGCGGAATCACGGCCGCGCCGCACTCGTCGACCAGGCGAGTGACCCGCGAGAAAGAACGCTGGTTCGCATCGTGAGCGAGACGGGGTTCATGGCATCGATCAGCATGAGCGCCCCTGCGGAACATGGCCGGGCGGCTGTTCCAGAGAACTCATGGCACTACCGTCGAGATGATGCCGCCGACGACCGGGACGACGCCCAGCAGGACGAAGGAAGGCAGGAAGGCCACCATCAGCGGCAGGACGCTGCGCACCCCCACCTGACGAGCCTTCACCAGAGCCGCCGCGGCGGCCGCCCGCCGGGCTTCCACCGCCAGGTCGCGCAGCAGGGGGGCCAGACCGAGTCCGGACGACACCGTGCGCGAGACCTCGCGTGCAACGGTCCGCAGTGCCGGCTCCTTCTCGAGTTCTGCCCAGGCCTGCGACTCGGGCTCCCCCAGCCGCACCCTGGCGGCGATCCCCTCCAGCTCCTGCCCGGCGGCGCCGCCGACCGCCGCCGCGACCACCTCGACGGCCCGGCGTAGCGGCAACCCAGCGGCGACCGCGACCGCGAGCAGGTCGCAGACCTGCGGCAGCGTGCTCACCAGTTCTGCGGTGCGCCGGGCTCTGCCGGCCGGGGTCACCCGCCCCAGCAGAAGATAGGCCACCGGCCCGACGACCGCCGCCGGCACCAGCGCCGCCCAGCCCAGTGCCGAGCTCCACAACGCCACCGTCACGGCCAGGCCGGCAGCGGCCAGCCCCCGCGGCCGGGCGCCCAGCGCATCTGGCACTGGAGTCAGCCAGCTGGGCAGGCTCCGCCGCACCGGAAGGGCGAGGCGTCGCTCGGCCGCCGGCGGCGCCATCAGCCAGATCGCCCCCGCCACCAGAAGAGCGGCCAACGCCGAACTGCCCACCTCAGCCCCCGTGCCGGTCGGCCAGCCATTCGGTCCACACCAGACCGACGCAGCCCAGCGCGGCACCGGCCGCCAGGCAGATCTGCCCGAGCACCGACGAGGTCAGGAAGACGACCGGGTCACCGCCGAGCAGATAGCCCAGCCCCATCCCGGCGATCGGCAACGCGGCCAGCAATCGTCCGGTCGCCCGTGGCGCCGAGAGTTCGGCCTCGACGGTCGCGCGCAACGCCAGCTCGGCAGCCAGCCGCTCGGCGAGCGCCGCCAGCGTGGTTGCCATCGACGCGCCGGTCTGCTCGGCGACCTGCCAGGCGTTGGCGAGTTGACGCAGGCCCTCACGGCCCGGATCAGCAGCCGCCCGGCGCAGCACCGAGGACACCTCGCCACCCAGTGACTGGACAGCGGCCGCCTCCCCCAGCACCGGCGCCCGCGCTGCGGCCGTCCGCAACGCCTCGGCGGGCACCTGCCCCAGCCCGAGCATGCCGCCGACCAGCTGACAGGCCCGTACCACCTCTGCCCGCTGCTTGGTCACCGTTCTTCGGCGCTGGTTTCGACGCAGCACCCAGGTCACGGTGGCCGCCACGCAGCCGCCCGCCACGCCCACCGCCCACCCAGTGGCCCAGCCGGCACCAAGCCCGATCGATGCTGCGGGCAGCCAGCTCAGGTATCGCTCGGAAGACCGGCGAGACCGCTCGGGGCGAACGGCCAGGCGGGCAAGACCCGGTGTCGGGACCAGCCAGAGCCAGCACGCTCCTGCCGCAGCCAGCACGGCCAGCGCGATCACGTGCCCACCAGCCGCAGCAGCGCTTCGACGGCCTCGAGCCGAGCCACCGCGCCGTCCCGTTCGAACCGCAGGGCGGGAACAGCCCGGCACACTCCCGAGGCCGGGTCGGCCTGGATCACCCGGATCTCCTCCACCCAGCGCCGGCCATCCGGGAAGCGGCGGATCTGCACCACCAGATCCAATGCCGCGGCGACCTGGGCATGCAGCGCCGCCCGTCCCAACCCTCCCAGCGCCGCCAGCGCCTCCAGCCTGGCCGGCACATCGCCTGCGGAATTGGCATGCAGGGTGCCACAGCCACCCTCGTGACCGGTGTTGAGCGCGGTGAGCAGATCGACGAGTTCGGCACCGCGCACCTCGCCCACCACCAGCCGATCCGGCCGCATGCGCAGTGCCTGACGCACCAGGTCGGTCAACGTGACCGCGCCGACCCCTTCGACGTTCGCCGGTCTGCCTTCCAGCCGCACGCAGTGCGGATGGGTCGGGTTGAGTTCGCGGGAATCCTCGGCGATCACGATCCGCTCGTCCGCCGGAACCAGGGAGAGCAGGCTCGCGAGCAGGGTGGTCTTGCCCGAGCCGGTGCCGCCGCCGATCAGGAAGGCGCAGCGCCGAGCCACCACCTTTCGTAACACCCGCGCCGCAGCCGGGGCGAGCGCACCACCGGCCACCCACTCGTCGAGGCTCAGTGTGCTGGAGCGCGGCACCCGCAACGACAGGCAGGTGCCTCGATCGGCGACCGCGCCGAGGACCGCGTGAACCCGGACCCCGCTGGCCAGCCGGGCGTCGACGAAGGGTGAACCCTCGTCCAGCCGCCTGCCCACCGATGCCGCCAGCCGCACCGCCAGGCGGCGGACATCAGCCTCGTCGGCGAAGGGGGACGGTACCGGTTCCAGCCCGCTGCCCCGATCGACGAACACCTCGGCCGGGCCGTTGACCAGAACGTCGGTGACTCCGGGCAAGGTCAGCAACTCCTCCAACGGACCGGCTCCGACACTCTCGCGACGCAGTGCGCCGACGGTCACGCGCACCGCCTGGTCGCTGACCAGATGCCCCAGATCACGCAGCGCCAGCCCGACTTCGACCGGGCCGGCGGGTAGCCCCCGACGACCCAGGTACGTGCGCACCGCCTCGATCGGCGGACCGGCGTCGCCGCGCAGGGGTGAGATCCCCACCTTCGCAGGAATCACGGAGGGCGCGGCGGTACCAAGCTGAGGCGCGGTGACAACGGCCGGCAGGAGCTCACTCATCGTGACGACCGATCGGGCTCGGCAAGCTCAGCCAGCGTGGCTGAGCACCGCTCGGCGCGTCCTTCAGCAACCGTTCGCAGACCGCTCGGTAACGCCGACCGGCGCGCAAGGGAGACAATCCCCGTTCGGCGGCGAGCGGCAGGCGGCGGTCGTCCGGCAACTCCGCGACCACCGGCAGTTCCAGCGTCTCGGAGACCGCGGATGGCCCCAGCCCTTGGACACCGCGTCGCAGCACAACCTCGGCATCCTCCAACTGCAGCACGCGCACCAACTCGCGGGCAGCCGCGACCGCACGCACGCCACCGGGGACGACGAGCAGCACGCGGGTGGCCTGGCCGATCGCCTCCCGCGCCGCGCCGGCCAGCGAGCGTCCGGGATCGAGCACCACCAGATCGTGACTGCGCCGCAGCGACCCGAGGATCGCCGCGAGCGGATCGCGGGACAGATCGACCGTCGGGCCACGGGCCATTGAGACCAGGGAGACGCCATCGACCACCGGCAGGTAGGAGCGCAGATCGCCGACATGGCCCTCGGCCCCGCTCAACCGCGGCCAGCGCCAGCCCTCGGCCCGCTCGGCGCCCAGCAGCAGGTCGATGCCGCCGCCCACCAGATCGGCGTCCACCAGCGCGGCCGAACCCATCCCCCGGGCCGCCAAGCAGGCCAGCGCACCGGCGAGCGTGGACGCACCCGCTCCACCGGCACCGCCCAGCACCGCGATCACCGGCGTCCGAACCGCTGCCGGCCCACCCCCACCCAGCAC
>JASGEM010000059.1:0-64315 GCA_049841235.1 Propionicimonas sp.
CTGGCGCAGCTGGCGGCGGCGCGACCGCCGGGTTCGGTGCCGCTCGGATCGGCGGGTCCGCTCGCCCCGGCCGCCCGGACCGCTCGTTCCCAGCCCGTTCCTGCCGGTCAGCCGTCCGGACCCGGCAGACCCGCTGGCCGGCCCTTCCCGGGATCCGGGTCGCCCGGCGGGCCGACCCCGCAACGGCGGCCGATCCTGCCCCAGCCCGCGGCGCGTCCGGCTCGGCCCGAGGTCAATCCGGTGGCCGTCTTCTCCGCGGTCGGTGTGGGCGCGCTGGTGGCGGCGGCGCTGGTGCTGGCCTTCCTGGTGCCGGCCGACCCTGGCCTGGTCCGCCTCGTCCTGCTGGGGGTGACGATCGCCTCGGCCGTGGCCACGCTGGTGCTGCGCCGCCGTCGACCGGTCTCGGCGGCGGCCATCGCGACAGGGACGGCGTTGCTCTGCCTGCTGGTGATCGTGCTGTTCGTCCGATGGTTGCCGCCTGGCCGCCTGCTGCTCACCGCGGCGGCGGCGATCGCCGGTCTGGCCGTGGGCTTGGGAGTGGCCGGTTTCAGGTTGCGGCTGCGCCCCTGGGTGTCCGCCGGCATCCTGCTCGCACCGTTCGCCGCAGCCACCGCCACCGTCGACTTCCTGGGTCGCGAGGATCTGTGGGGGACGGGCGTCGCGCTGGTTGTCGGCGTGGCTCTGGCCGCTCTCGGACGGTGGAGCGCGCGGCGCTGGCAGGGCGATCGGCCCGAACCGCTGCCGTTCCCCGTCGAGCGAGCGGTGCTCGGGCTGGGAGCCGGCGCTGCGTTGCTGGTCGCGGTCCTGGTCACCCTGGCGATCGCGACCGGAAGCGTCGGCCCGGCTCCGCTGTCCGCGGTGCTGATGCTGGCCGCAGCAGCCGCCGCCTGGTCGCACGGGGTGTCGCCCGACGCCGGCTGGCGCCGTGTCGCCGGCGCGGTCGCGGTGCTGGCGCCGGTGGCGCTGGTGCTGGGGCTGCGCGGTGACGTGTTGCTTGCCCTGGCTGCGGCCGGCCTGGGCTGGATGCTGTTGGCCGCGCTCAGCGGACTGGCTCCGCTGCGAGAGGGCGCGATCGGCGGTCCGCTCAAGGGCGGTTGGCTGGCCGCCCTGTTGCTCACGCTGCCGGCCGTCCGTCACCTGGTGGCGGGCATGCTGGTGGGCTCTGGTGCAAGGCTGGACGATCCGACGGCGGTCACGGTGCTGATGCTGGGCTGGGAGCTCCCCGACTCCGGGTACGCCGTGGCCGGCCTGCTCCTGGCAGCCGGACAGTGTGCAGTGGCCGCGATGCTGCCGCGGGCGAGATACGGGGCCGGCGCAGGTGCTCCGGGCGGGGCACCCTCCAACGCGCCGGTGGACAGACCACGGCAGACGCCGGCCGAGCTGCTGGAGATCGCGAATCCGGCGGATCGGCCCGGCCCTGCTCCATCGCCGCCGGGCGAACCCCCGTCCGCCGACTCGACGGTGGTGCGCGTGAGCCGCTGGCTGTGGCCATGGCTGGTGCTCGCCGGGTCCGCCGGTCTCGCCGCGCTTCCGGTGGTGCGGCTGGAGGGTTCGGTAGGGCTGCTGCTGGCACTGGCGCTCGGCTGCGGTCTGGTCGCCTGGCGGGTCGGCGATGCGCTTGCGCCGGTGCTGGCCGCCGGACGGGTCGGTGGAGGCCTGGTGATCCTCGGTGCCGCCGTGGCCAGCTGGGATTCGCAGTTGCTCGCGCTGGCCGCCGGCGCGGCCGTGGTAGCCCTGGTGATCGCCTGGACCCGACTCGTCCCCGGGCCGGCTCGCCCGGTACTGACCGGTGTGGGCTATGGCTACGCGCTCACCCTGCTGGGCTTCGCGCTGCACTGGTATCCGCTCGGCTGGGAGCCGGGGGAGTGGGCGCCGGTGGCCGGGCTGCTGGCGGTCGCCGCCAGCCTGGTCTCGCTGGGCGTGCTGGCCCTGACCCCGACCCTGCTCCTGCCGCCGTCGTCGCGGGCCGGTGCACCGACCCCGTCACCGGCTCCCGCACCAACCCCGGCGCCGGTGGCCCGCGGTCTCGCGCCCGCGACCGGCTACACCCTGCTGGGGCTCGGGCTGGTGCCCTGGCTGCTCACGACCCTCAGCGTTCTGGAGGACCGGACCTGGTGGGCGGCCGCCGCCGCGGCCAGCATGCTCGCGGTGGGGATCGCAGCGACCGCCCGGACCCGTCCGCAGCCGACCTGGCTACGGGTGCTGGCGGCGAGCAGCCTGCTGCCCACCGCGGGGATCCTGCTGATCAATGCCGGCGCGATGCTGATCCCCAGCTCCGGCTCGCCGATCCTGCTGCCGATCGTCGCGGTGCTGGCCGCCGGTACTGCGATCACCGCGGGCTACTGGGCTGCGCGCGTCGCTGGCATCGATGCCCGGGCGGCCGCTCCGATCCGCCAGTCGCTGGAGTGGGGAGCGATGCTCACCGCCGTGGCGGCCGTCCTGCTGGCCATCGTCCTGCCCGCCGCCGGCGCCAGCACCGCTCTGGTGGTCTGTGCGATCCTGGCCGCGGGTGCCTCGGTGGTCGCCACCCAGCCCGACCGGCGATGGGTGGTGTGGCTCGCTGCCCTGGCGGCCTCCGGTGCGCTGTGGAGCGCGCTGGTGCTCCTGGAGGTCGGCCTGATCGAGGCCTACACGCTGCCGATCGGCGTCGTCGCGATCGCCATGGGCCTGATCCTCGTCCGACGCCGGCGGCGGTGGTGGGTGCTGGTCGCCGCGGGCCTGCAACTCGCCCTGCTGCCCAGTTGGCTTCTGGCGGCGCTGGGACGGGATCTGCTGGTGCGTTCCGCCAGCCTGACCGGCGTCGCGGTCGTCCTGGCTGTCCTCGCCCTGGTGGCTCGCCGCAGCCGGAACGCCGCTGCCGCGCTATGGGTGCTCGCCGGCGGACTGGCGGTGGCGGGTACCGCGCCGTTGTGGGTCGCGATCCGCTCCAGCGGGCACGTCCCGGTGACCGACCCCGCACTGGCCGGACTGCTGGCCAACCTCAACCCGGATCCGCTGCTCGGCTTCGCCTGGGTGGTGGCCACGGCCACCGTCTCCGCCGGCCTGCTGGGCTTCGCCGGTCAGGCGGTGCGCTGGGCGGTGGGGCTGAACCGGCGCTGGCGGAGGGTGGCTGCGTCGTGGCGGTTCGCCCTCGCGTTGACGGTCGCCGCGGCCGGCCCCGTGCTCGCCGTCCGCCCTGGTGATGCGGTGGTCACGGCGATGTGGCTGGCCTGCCTGGTGTTCCTCGCGATCACCGTGGCGAGCACGCTGCTGCGGCTGCGCGGACGGATGATCCTGCCACCGGTCTGGTTCTGCTGGCTGATGGCGCTGGGCGTGGGCATCGCCGGCTGGTCGCTACGCGAGCTGCGGGTCGAATTCCATGCCCTGCCACTGGGGTTGACCCTGCTGGCCTGCGGCGTCCTGGCCTGGCGGGCGGCCGGCCGCGGCACCACGCTGCCCGACCGTTCCTGGCCGATCGGTCTGGCCGATCCGACCTGGGCGATCCTGCCCGGGGTGCTGGCCACGCTCGGCCCTTCCACGCTGGCGATCGGCACCGACCCGCAGACCTGGCGGGCCATCCTGGTGCTGGTGATGGCCCTGGCCACGCTGCTGATCGGAGCGCGGAAGCTGTGGCGGCCCTGCCTGGTGACCGGGATCGTCGATCTGGCCGTGGCGGTGCTGCTGGTCTTCGTCGCCCGGCGCGGCGCGATCGACGCGGTCCCCTGGCTGATCGCCCTGGTGAGCGCGGGCGGCGTGCTGCTCGGCCTGGCCGTCTACAGCGAGCGTCGTCAGCATGCGGCGGTGGCGGAACGATGAATTAGCATCCCAAATCCTGCCGACCCTCCGTCCCAGCGCTTCCACTGGCGGTCGGGCCACACCTAGACTGCCCAGCACAGTCAAGGCCGACGTGAAGGGGACGCCACCATGACCACAGCCGAGCAGATTCTCGCCGGGAAGCCAGCCAGCGTTGGTGAGATGTTCAACTGGCGGGTCGACCAGACCCCTGACAAGGAGGCCTTCCGCTATCTGGACGCCGCAGAGAACTGGGTCTCGATCACCTGGCGGGAGACCCAGCGGCGGGTGAAGCGGCTCGGAGCTGGCCTGCTGGCCACTGGCCTGGGCCACGAAGAGCGGGTGGCGATCGCCTCCGGCACCCGGATCGAGTGGGTGCTCACCGACTTCGCGATCAACCTGGTGGGCGGGGCGACGACCACGATCTACCCGAACACCGCCAGCGACGACTTCCAGCACATCCTGCGTGATTCCGGCGCGGTGGTGCTGATCGCCGAGAACGCCGAGCAGGCCGCGAAGATCGTCGATGCCGATCTTGCCGACCAGGTGCATCACGTCGTGCTGCTGGACGGCAGCGGGGACGGCGAACGGGTGATCTCGCTGGCCGAACTCGAGCGCAAGGGCGACGCCCTGCTCGCCGAGCAGCCGGACGCCGTCGCTCAGGCCGGTGCGAAGGTCACCGCCGACACTCTCTCCACCCTGATCTACACCTCGGGGACGACCGGGCTGCCCAAGGGCGTCGAGTTGGTCCACCGCAGCTGGATCTACGAGGGGTTCGCGGTCGACGCCCTCGGGATCCTCACCCCTGGCCACGTCCAGTATCTGTGGCTCCCGCTCTCCCACGTCTTCGGCAAGGCGCTGCTGGCCTGCCAGTTGGCGATCGGCTTCTCCTCGGCGGTGGACGGCCGGATCGACAAGATCGTGGCGAACCTGGGCGACGTGAAGCCCGAGTTCATGTGCGGTGCGCCGCGGATCTTCGAGAAGGTCCGCTCCGCGGTGCTGCTCTCGTCCCCGAGCAATGGCATCAAGGGCAGGATCGCCCGCTGGGCGTTCGCGGTCGGACGGGCCAGCCGCGAGTACCGGCTGGCCGGCAAGCCGCTGCCCCCAGCGATGGGGGTGGCCTACCGGCTGGCCGACAAGCTGGTGTTCAGCAAGCTGAAGGAGCGGATGGGGGGCAACATCGAGTTCTTCATCTCCGGCTCGGCAAAGCTCTCCTCGCAGGTGCAGGCCTGGTTCTACTCGGCCGGCCTGCTGGTGGTGGAGGGCTACGGGCTCACTGAGACCAGTGCCGTCACCTGCGTCAACCTGCCCACCGCCCCGCGCTTCGGGACGGTCGGCCCGGCCGTCCCCGGCACCGAGATCCGCATCGCCGAGGACGGCGAGGTGCTGGTGAAGGGGCCTGGCGTGATGCGCGGCTACCACAACGACCCGGAGAAGACCGCCGAGGTGATCGTGGACGGATGGTTCCACACCGGCGACATCGGCAAGCTGGACGCGGACGGCTACCTGACCATCACCGACCGCAAGAAGGATCTGATGAAGACCTCCGGCGGCAAGTACGTGGCGCCCTCCAAGGTCGAGAGCGTGATCGCGGCGACGATTCCCTACCTCTCGCAGGTGGTGGCGGTGGGCGATGGCCGCAAGTACATCTCGGCCCTGCTCACCATGGACCGCGACAACCTCGCCAAGTGGGCGACGCGGCACGGCAAGGAGGGCATGGAGTACAGCGAGCTCACCCAGCTGCCCGAACTGCGCGAGACCATCCAGCGCTACATCGACGAGGCCAATGCCAAGCTGGAGCGGTGGGAGACGGTGAAGAAGTTCGCCATCCTGCCGCAGGAGTTCAGCGTTGACGACGGCGGGGTGACGCCCAACATGAAGATCCGCCGGGCCGCTGTCACCCAGCGGTTCGCCGACGTGGTCGCCGGGTTGTACGAGGCCGAGATCGAGGAGTGACCTACCTGGTCCGGGTGCCGCTGCGCTGGGTCGACCTGGACACCCAGGGGCACGTCAACAACGCGGTCGTGGCCGACTACCTGCAGGAGGCCCGCGTGGCCTTCCTGCTGTCCGGCGACAACGCCCACATGCTCGGCACATCGAGCATCGTGGCCGGCCATCAGGTCGAGTTCCTGCGTCCGATCGGCTATGCGGTCGAACCGGTCGAGGTCGAGTTGAGCGTCGGCCGGGTCGGCGCGGCGACCGTGTCGATCGGTTACCAGGTGCGTCACCTCGGCCTCCCGGTGGCCCGTGCCCGCAGCCAGCTGGCCAAGGCCCGGGACGGACGCGCGGAGCGGATGACCCCGGCCGAGCGGGCGTGGTTCGCCTCGCACTCCGGTGAACTGGAGCCGCTGCGCGACCTGGGAAAGTGGCAGGTGGGTGAGCGGGCCTGCGTCTTCGACTTCACCGTCCGCTGGGCCGACCTCGATCACTACGGGCACGTCAACAACGTCCGGGTCTTCGACTACGTGGCCGAGGCGCGCAACCACCTGAATCCGGCGGGCGCCGACCTCACCCGGATGCAGCAGGCCAGCACCACCGGCACCACCTGGCTGGTGGCCCGCCAGGACGTCCACTACCTCGACGAGATCCACCACCGCTCCGAGCCGTACCGGGTTCGCACCGCCTATGCCGGGGTCGGGCGGACGTCCATGACGCTGGTCGCCCAGGTGGAGGATCCGCTCACCGGCCGGGTGCACGCCCGCACCGTGACCGTCCTGGTTCACGGCGACGCGACCGGTCGTCCGATCCCGGTCCCCGCGGAGGCCCACCTGGGTCTGGAGCGCTGGCCGGCGGTTCCGGTCCAGCGGTAGCTCAGGAGGAGGCCCGGATCACCAGTTCGGGCTCGAACACCTTGCTGGCTCCCGCCTCCGTCCCGCCGAGCAGCAGATCGGCGGCGGCCCAGCCCAGCTGGCGCATCGGCTGGCGCACCGAACTCAGCGGGGTGGCCAGCTCGCCGGCCCAGTACAGGTCGTCGTAGCCGACGATCGCGATCTCGTCGGGGACTCCGATGCCGCGCCGGCGCAGGGCCCGCAGCACCCCGAGGGCGACCATGTCGTTGATGCAGAAGACCGCGGTCGGACGTGGTCCATCGGCCTCCAGCGCGGCGAGGATCGCCTCCTCTCCGCCCGTGGCGTCCAGGCCGGTCAGGCTCTGGGTGGCCAGCACCTCGGCAGGGGCCAGGCCGGCCGCGATGACCGCCTCGATCGCACCACGCAACCGGTGCCGGGCCTGTTGCAGGTGCTCGTCGTCGCCCAGGAAGAGGATCCGCCGATGGCCACGCCCCAGCAGGTGCTGGACCGCCTGGCGGCCGCCGGAGACGTGGTCGACCCGCACCGTGGGCAGGGTGTCGTCGGTGGCGTCGATCAGCACCGAGGCGATTCCCATCTCGCGCAGTTCGCGCAGGCGCTGGGCGGTGGTGGCCAACGGGGTGACCAGCATGCCGCGCACGCTGTGCTCCGCGAACTGGCGCAGGAAGGTGGCTTCGCGCTGCGCGTCCTCGTCGGAACTGCACAGCATCAGGGTGAGTCCGTCGATCGCCAGCCGATCCTCGATGCCGCGGGCGATCTCGGTGTAGAAGGGGTTGCCCAGGTCGAGCAGCACGGCACCGACCGTGGTGGAGACCCCCGCGCGAAGCTGGCGGGCGGAGGCATTGCGCAGGAAGCGAAGGTCGGCCATCGCGGCTTCGACCTTGGCCCGGGTACGTTCGCTGACCGTCTCAGGTCGGTTGAGCACATTCGACACCGTGCCGACCGAGACCCCGGCGAGTTCAGCCACGTCCTTGACGCTGGCCCGTTCCTTCGACACGGTGCCTCCTCCTTGCCGGTGGTGGCCGGAGTCTAGCGCTGAAACGTCACAAAAACGAGCAGTGACCTTGCGCCCCCGTCACAGCGGTCGATGCTCAGCCGCGCCGGTAGGTGGCGCGTCCGGCCCAGAAGGTGGCGATCACCGGGTCGGGCAGGTTCTGGCCGTGGTAGGGGTTGTTGCGTGAGCGGGAGGCGGAGGCGTCGCGATCCACCACCGCGCGGGAGCCGGGGTCGACCAGGACGAGGTTCGCCGGCTCGCCGATCGCCACCGGACGGCCCTGACCAGCCACTCGTCCGATCTTCGCCGGGGTGCTGGACATCCGGGCGACCAGGGTGGGCCAGTCCATCCGGCCGGTGTTGACCATCACCTCCATCACCACCGCGAGCGCCTGCTCCAGGCCGAGCATGCCGGGCAGCGCGATGTCGAAGGGGTGATCCTTGTCCTGCCGGGCATGCGGGGCGTGGTCGGTGCCCACGGTGTCGATCGTGCCGTCGGCCAGCGCCTCGCGGATCGCCTCCAGATGCTCGGAGGTACGCAGCGGCGGGTTGACCTTGAAGGTCGTGTCGAAGCCCTCTACATAGGTAGTGTCCAGCAGCAGGTGGTGCGGGGTGGCCTCGGCGGTCACCTGGATGCCACGGCGCTTCGCCCAGCGGATCACCTCGACGCTCTCGGCGGTGGAGACGTGGCAGACGTGCAGCCGGGAGCCTGCCAGTTCGGCCAACTGGACGTCCCGCGCCACGATCACCGACTCGGCCTGCGCCGGCCAGCCCGGCAGCCCCAGCCGTCCCGAGATCTCGGATTCGTGACAGCAGGCACCCGGCCCGGCGAGCCGTGGATCCTGGGAATGCTGGGCGATCACGCCGTCGTAGGACTTGACGTAGGTGAGCGCCCGGCGCATCAGCAGCGAGTCGTTCACACAGCGGCCGTCGTCGGAGAACACCCGGACGTTCGCCCGCGAGGTGGCCATCAGGCCGAGTTCGGCGAGCTCCTCGCCGGCCAGTCCCTTGGTGACCGCGCCCACCGCGACCACCTGGCAGTGGCCGTCCCGCTCGCCCAGCGAGGCGACGTACTCGGCGGCCTCGGCGGTGTCGGTGACCGGTTCGGTGTTGGCCATCGCATGGACGCAGGTGAAGCCGCCGCTGGCGGCGGCCAGCGTGCCGCTGGCGACCGTCTCGGCGTCCTCGCGCCCGGGTTCGCGCAGGTGGGTGTGCAGATCGACCAGGCCGGGCAGTGCCAGCAGGCCGTCGGCGTCGATCCGTTCGACCCCGGCGGGGGCATCGGCCGGGTCGGCGAACACGCCGCCGCAGATGAACAGGTCGCCGCGCGCCCCGTCCGCCGTGGTTGCTCCGGTGATCAGCACGCTCACGCCTGGGGTGGTCATGCCGGGGTCCCCGCGGAGTTGTTCGGGGGAGCGTAGCGGAGGAGAAGAACTTTGTGGGGTGGTCATGCCTGCCCTCCTTCGTCCGATCCGCCCAGCAGGTGGTAGAGCACGCTCATCCGGACGGCCACGCCGGCCGCCACCTGTTCCAGGATCAGCGAGTTGACCGCGTCCGCGGCCTCCGAGGAGATCTCGACACCGCGGTTCATCGGGCCGGGGTGGCAGATCGCGGCGCCATCCTTCAGCCCACCCAGCCGTTCCAGGGTGAGGCCGTAGCCTTCGGCGTACTCCCGCGGGGTGGGGAAGAAGCCGCCGGCCATCCGCTCGCGCTGCACCCGCAGCATCATCACGATGTCGCATTCGCCGAGCACCGCGTCGAAGTCGGAAGTGACCTCGCAGCCCCAGTGCTCCACCCCGGTCGGCAGCAGCGTCGGGGGAGCGACGAGCACCACCTGCGAGCCGAGCGTCCGCTGCAGCAGGACGTTGCTGCGCACCACCCGGGAGTGCAGCAGGTCGCCGACGATCGCGATCCGCTTGCCCGCCCAGCCCTCGGCGCCGAGGTCGCGGAAGTGCCGTCGCATCGCGTAGGCGTCCAGTAGCGCCTGGGTGGGATGCTCGTGCTGGCCGTCGCCGGCGTTGATCACATGCGCCTTCACCCAGCCGGCGGCCTGCGCGACCGCGCCCGAGGACGAGTGCCGGATCACGAAGGCGTCCACGCCCATGGCGTCGAGGGTGAGCATCGTGTCGCGCAGCGACTCGCCCTTCGAGGTCGAGGAACCCTTGCCGGTGACGTTGATGGTGTCGGCGGAGAGCCACTTGCCCGCGATCTCGAACGAGCTGCGGGTGCGGGTGGAATCCTCGAAGAACATGTTGACGACGGTGCGACCGCGCAGTGCCGGCAGCTTCTTCACCGGGCGGGTCTGCACCTGCTGCATGGCCTCGGCCTGGTCGAGGATGCTGCCGATATCGTTGAGGCTCAGGTCGGCCGCGCTCAGCAGATGTCTCATCGGCCCTCCCGCGAGATCGTGACCTCGTCCACGCCGTCGATCTCGGCCAGCCGGACGCGTACCCGCTCGGCCGCGGCGGTCTGGATCGTGCGACCCACGGCATCGGCGGCGATCGGCAGGTCGCGATGACCGCGATCGACCAGGACGGCCAGCCGGACGGCGCGAGGGCGGCCCAGATCCCGCAGCGCGTCGAAGGCGGCGGCGATCGTCCGTCCGGAATAGAGGACGTCGTCCACCAGCACCACCACCGCGTTGTCCACGCTGCCGGGGACGTCGGTGCGTCCAACCGCCCGGGTGGGATGCTGCCGCAGATCGTCGCGGTACATCGTGATGTCGAGCGAGCCGACCGGCACCGGGCGTCCCTCGATCTCGGCGATCAGGGCAGCCAGCCGATGGGCCAGCGGCACGCCGCGGGTGGGAATCCCCAGGAGCATCAGGTGCTCCGCGCCGTGATTCGCCTCCAGCAGCTGATGGGCCATCCGGGTCAGCGCCCGTCCCAGTTCGTCGGAATCAATGATCACCCGAGCGGCATCGGGGCTGTCATCAGGCAGGCTCACGCAGGGCACTCCTCGGCTCTCGGCCGGCCGCCCTCAGACGACCCGCCTCGAACCGCCACAGTACCGAACCCGCCGGCATCTCCCGCGACCTGACCAGATGTCAGCCAGAGTCCATCGAGGGGTGGGACTCGATGGACGGCCACGCGTTCGCGGCTGGAGGGTTCGTGACCAAGAGCCGCCTTCAGGTCAGGCCCCTTGTCGCTGCCAATGCCCCCTATACCCGGGCGAGCGTCAGGAGATCCCTCGGGTTGCCCACCATGATCGCGGATTCGGTCTCCTGCCCGAGGCGGGCGCGCAGGCGGGGCAGGAACACCCGTCCGAGGACGTCCATGCCGGGACCGCCGCCGTAGGCACGCAGCGACGAACTGCGTCCGACGTCGGTGCCGAGCAGAAGGTTCGCGGTCTGGCCCCGGGCCGCCATCGACTCGATGCTGTCCAGAATGGCAGCGTCGGAGTGGTACTTGACCTTCCCGACGGAGTCATAGGCGAGGAAGGCGCCGCGGGCGGCGAGCTCGGCGTGCAACTCGATGTCGGGATTGCGGTCGAGGTGAGCCAGCATCACCTGGGCGGGGGGGAGGCCTTCGGTCTCGAACAGGTCCAGTACCTCATGAGCCATGGTGCCGATCTCGAGGTGCACCGCCACGGGCACCCGGGCTTCCTGGGCCGCCTGTGCGCCGACGGCCAGCCAGGCGCGCTCCGTGGCGCGGAAGTGCTGGTAGCTCACGCCGAGCTTCACGATTCCGGCCCTCACGGCGGTGGGGCGCCGGTACGGCGTCCGCCAGTCGCGGTCGTCGATGCCCTCCAGCAGGTCCTTGAGAAAGAGCTCCTTCAGTTCGGCTTCGGTCAGGTCGTAGACCCAGTGCCCTGCGGGGTAGTGGGCGGTGCGATGAATGCCCGAGGCAAGGACGACGTTCACGCCGGTCCGCTCGGAGAGCTGCCGGGTGCGTTCGGGCGCGCGCCCGAGGCCGATCGGCGTCAGGTCGACGATGGTCTGGACGCCGGTCGCCGCGACCGCGCTCACCTCGTCGGACATCCTGTCGAGATCCTCGAACTCGTCGCCCGGCAGGTAGGGGCTGCGCAGGAAGACGTGTTCGTGGGAGTCGGTCACCCCCAGACGGCTTCCCTCCACCGGACCGGTCACGGTGTTGACGGTGCTGTTGCTCACAGCAGGGCTCCTTCCTTGCTCAGTTCGCCTCGCAGCTGAGTCGGGTCCACCTTCTCAGGACTGATCTGGTTCTGGACGGCGATCGCCGCCGCACGTCCGGCAGCCATGCCCATGGCAGTGCACTGTCCGATCGACCGGGCCGACGCGTGCGCCTCGTGGGTCGCGGAGAAGAAGCGGCCGGCCACCAACAGGTTCGTCACCCCGCGCGGCACCAGCGTCCGGTAGGGGATGCCGAAGAGGGCCCCGTCGGGCGCCTCACGGCCACCGACGTACTGCCAGCGGGTCTCCGAGCCGGCGCTGTGATCTTCGAGCGGCGCGCCGCACAGGGCGATGTCGTCTTCGTGGCGGGCGCAGCCGAGGAAGTCCTGCTCGTCGAGGACGTAGGCGCCCTGCAGCCTACGGGTCTCACGAATGCCGAGGCGCGGGGCGGAGCCGAGCAGATAGGAGTCCTCGTAGCCGGGCACCCGCTCGCGGAGGAACCGCGCATACTCGAAGACCTGGCGGCGGCCCTCCTGTTCGGCTTCGGTGAGCTGCCACGGGTCGGTCAGATCCTTCCCCGAGATGCGGGTCATGTTCGTGTGGACGACGCCGGGGAGCAGGGTCTCGTGGGCGGATCCCTCCAACCTGGGCAGGGCATAACCCTGCTCGGCGGCTTCCCGGGTCAGCCGATGCAGCGTGGCGGTGTCGGGGCGGTCTCCCACGCCTCCCATCCGGAAGGTGGCGGTCGCTGGCTGAAGATCGCTCAGCCGGCTCGCCGGAGCGAACTCGGCCCCGGCCCGCCAAGACAGTTCGCCGTCGCCCGAGGCGTCGATCACCACGGTGGCCTCCACGCGTCCGAGCCCGGCCTTGGTCGCGACGATCGCGCCGGTGATCGTTCGGCCGTCCAGGACGGGTGTCAGGGCCAGGGCGTAGAACAGCACCTTGGCGCCCGAGTCGTGGACGATCTGGTCCCAGACGAGCTTCAGCGCCTCGGGTTCATAGGTGACCCCCGTGCCGGCGCCGTAGGTGTTGGCACGCTGGAAGCTCATCCCCATCTGTTCGAGTCGCCGGCAGACCTCCCAGCCCACACCGCCCACCACTCGCTCGCCCGAGCCGGGAGCGAAGAACCCGTAGAAGGTGTCCAGCACTCGGGAACCCGTGCCACCCAGAAAGCCGCCTGACTCCAGTAGCAGGGTGTCGGCACCGGCCCGTGCTGCGGCGACGGCAGCTGCTGAACCCGCGGAACCACCGCCCACCACCAGGACGTCCCCGCGCCACAGCAGCGGGACTTCGCTCTCGTTCGTCGGCCAGACGGCGACCTTGCTCATGAGGGAGTCCTCCCCTTGGATCTTGACAATATTCAGATTACTGTAAATAGTACGGGTCGGGAGGTGCAATGGCGACTCAAACCGAATTGGTGCGCAGGATCGCGGCAACGGAGCTGATGGCAGTGGCTCCGGGAGGTCAGATCCCTCGGACGGCTGATCTCGCGGAGGCGGCCTCGGTGGGCTACGGCACGGTGCAGGCCGCGCTGCGTTCGCTCGAGGTCGAGGGTGCGGTCGCGTTGTCCACCCACGGGCATCGTGGGACGCGACTCCTTCGCAGCGACCTTCGTCAACTGTGGCTGGCGACCGGCCGGGCGCCGCTGATCGGTGTGGTGCCGCTTCCTCAGAACCGTGAGTTCCTCGGCCTCGCCACGGCGTTGTCGGTGCTGGCCGAACAGGCCGAACTCGATGCCCCGCTGATGTTCCGGCACGGCGGTGCGGTCCGCCTTGGGCTCCTTGAGGAAGAACGGGTGGACTACACCGTGATGTCGGTCCGTGCGGCCGAGCAGTGCGGCCCGTCCGTGCTCTTCCGCGCGCTCTCGGCTCACACCTACTACTCCGTGGACGCCCCGGTGGTCGTGACGAGGTCCGGTCAGCAGGCCGATCCCGTCCGACGCGTCGCCATCGACCGCCGTTCGTCGGACCACATGGCGCTGACGCTGGCCGAGTTCCCGGAAGCGGAACTGGTGAGCGTGCCGTACCTCGGGCTGGCAGAGGTGGTCGCATCGGGTGAGGTGGACGCCGCGGTGATGTGGCGACAGAACCTGCTGAGCCCGGTGATCGGCGATGCGCGGTTGTCCTGGTCGTCGCTCACTCGGCTCTCGCCGCTGCAGGCCGAACCGGACATGGCCCGAGCCGCGATCGTCTGGCGGCGGGACGACAAGGCGGTGCCCCCGTTGCTCGATGCGTTCTTCCCGGCGGCGCAACTGGAGTCGATCCAGTCGGAGGTGATCAACGGTGAGCGGATCCCGCAGTTCTGAGCCGGGCCTGGTGCTTGGCATCGACATCGGCACCACCACCAGCAAGGCCGCAGTCTTCGCGCTGTCCGACACAGCCATCCCGCTGAGCGTCTACCGCGAGCCGTCGCGCACCTTCGCGCCGCGGCCGGGCTGGTCGGAGGCGGATCCGGACGAGGTCGTCGCGACAGCCTTGCGATGCGCCAGGGCGGCCGTGACCGACGTGGCCGCAGACCGCGTGGTCGCGATCGGGCTGACCGGTACGGCATGCGGCGCGTGGTTGATCGACGACGCCCTGCGGCCGGTCCGGCCGGCGATCCTGTGGAACGACGGCCGTGCGGCGGACATCGTCGACCGGTGGAGCCAGGACGGCCGGATGGACGAGGTGTTCCGGCTCTCCGGGAACATCTGCTTCCCGGGCTACACCCTCCCGGTCCTCGCCTGGCTGGCCGAACACGAGCCCGGGACGCTGGAACGGTCCCACAGGCTTCTGTGGTGCAAGGACTATGTGCGGCTGGCGCTCACCGGCGAGATCACCGCCGAGCAGACCGATGCGTCCTATGCGCCGTTCAACATCACCAAGCTGGACTGGGATGATCGGCTGTTCGATCTGGCGGGAGTGAGCGAACACGCCCGGTTGTTCCCGCCGGTCAGGGATCCCAGCACAACCCACCCGCTGAACGCCCACGCGGCCGAGACCCTCGGGCTGTACGCCGGAATCCCGGTCGGGCTGGGTGTGGTCGACATCGTCTCCGGGGTCACCGGAGCGGGTGCGCTGCTCCCGGGCGACGCCGTCACTCTTCTCGGCACCAGCGCCAACTCGACCCTCGTGACCGAGCAACCCGAGTTCACACCACCGTCGGTCGGGATCATGGCGGCCTCGCCGACCGGCACCTACCTCAGGACGATGCTGAACACCTCCGGCTCGACGACCCTCGACTGGGCGGCGGAGATGCTCACCGCCGGCAGCGTGGTACGGCTGCTGGAGGCCGCTGCGCGGGCCGGGGACGATCGCCCGATCCTGGTTCCCTATCTCGCGGGTGCCGGAGTCGTGTCCCCCTTCGTCGATGCGCGCGCTCGAGGCGGCTGGGTCGGCCTTCGCTCGAGCCACGGTGTTCCCGAACTGGCTCGCGCGGCCGTGAACGGTCTCGCGTTCGCGATCGCCGACAACTACGCCAGCATGCCCTCCGCCGTCCGCCAGATCAGTGCGGTCGGTGGGGCCGCCCAGTCCGATCTGCTTCTGCAGACCATCGCCGACACCGCGGGTGTCCGGGTGATCCGGCCCAGGGGCGAGGAGTTCGGGGCACGCGGCGCGGCCCTGCTGGCCGCCTGGGCGTCCGGCCTGCTCGAGGACGACGAACTGGCCGCCGAGGCGGCGGCGCTGCGTCCGGATGCGGTCTTCGAGCCGGACGCCACCGCGCCGGACCACGAGTTCGCCCGCTACCGGGCCCTGCGTGACGCGCTCAGAGGATCGGGAGACCTATGGTGACCGCAACCACACCGGTTTCGTCCGCACGCTCGTCGGGTGGGAGAGGTCGCTGGCGCAACCTGAACAGTCTGCCCGTGTGGATCGCGCTGGCGGTCGTCGTGGCGATCGTGGCGGTGATCGCCGGCCCCGTGGTGGCCCCGGCGCGCTGGCCCTTCCTGCTCCGGCAGGCGGCTCCGGTGGGCCTGCTGGCAATCGGGCAGACCGTGCTGATCATCGGACGCGGGTTCGACCTGTCGGTGGGCGGCCTGGTCGGTCTGGTGAACGTCCTTGCCGCGAGCGCCTTCGCGCGGGAGATCGGTGGCGGCAACGTCATGGTGATCGTCCTCGTGGTGGGCGCCCTCGTCGGCGCGTGCAACGGTCTGCTCGTCGCGTGGGGAAAGCTCTCGCCGCTTGTTGTCACGCTCGGCATGGGCTTCGTCCTGACCGGCGTGATGCTGGTGGTCAGCGGCGGCGCGCCCAGCGGGGAGGTCCCTGCGGCCATCCGGACGCTGGCGCTGCCCGGGCTGCTCGGCCTTTCCTGGGGGACCTGGATCTGGATCGTCATGTCCCTGGTTGTCGGTCTGGCCCTGGCCAAGACCTGGCCGGGCAGGTGGGTCTATGCCATCGGCGCGAACCCGGAGGCCGCCCGGTTGACCGGGATCAGCCTGGAGTGGACGCGGTTCTGGTCGTACACGCTCTCCGGATTCTGCGCTGCCCTGGGAGGGCTCCTGCTCGCCGGCTTCGTAGGGGTCGGCAGCCTGGGCGCCGGGCAGGACCTCCTGATGAGTTCGCTCGCCGCGACCGTGGTCGGCGGCACTCTTCTGGCAGGCGGCCGCGGCGGGTTGTTGGGCACTTTCGGCGGCGCGATCCTGCTCGCCGTTCTGGCCGCCTCACTCACCGCGCTCGGCGCAGGCACCGCGGGCAACCAGGTGATCCAGGGGACCGTGATCCTCGCCGCAGCCGCCGCCTACCGACGTAAGCACACAACCTGAGTCCTCCAACCCGAAGAAAGGGATACCTTCGATGAAGAAGAAACTGACAAGCCGCACTGTGATTGCCGGCCTGGTCACCTCGTTGAGCCTGTTCGGCCTGCTGTCGGCCTGCTCGACACCGTCACCCCAGCCGACGCCCGAGCCGGGGTCGCCGTCGGCGCCCGGTTCGCCATCCGCGCCCCCGGCCGACGCCGGAAACCTCGGCAGCACCGAGTTGTTCCAGGACATGACCCCGGCCGCGGATGCGACGACCGTGGACACCAGCCAGTTCAAGTCCGACAAGACGTCGTTCACCATCGGCTATGTCGATATGGGCCTGGTGAACAGCTGGCGCGTGCAGGCTCTCGGCTCGACCAAGATCCTGGCCGAGAACCTCGGTGTTGAACTGATCGTCACCGATGCGGGCGGAGATGCGACCAAGGAGATCTCCGATGCCGAGGACACCCTCGCCAAGGGGGTGGACGCTCTCTTGCTCTCGCCCGTCGCGCCGGACGCGCTGGCCCCGATCGCGGAACGCGCAGCCTCCCTCGGCATCCCGGTGATCGTGTGGGGATCGGAGATCAACACCGACAAGGTCACCGCCAAGGTCGTGGCCGATGATGTCTTCTTCGGCGAGGAGGGTGGACGGAAGCTCGTGGCCGACCTTGGCGGCAAGGGCAACATCATCATGCTCCGCGGTATCGCCGGGAACAGCACGGAACAGGCCCGCTACGACGGCGCGATCAGCGCCTTCCAGGGAACCGACATCAAGATCGTCGGCGAAGAGTACGGCGGCTGGGCGTTCGACAAGGGCAAGTCGATCACCGAGTCACTGCTGGCCGCACACCCACAGATCGACGGCGTCTGGTCCAGTGGCGCGGCGATGACCAGGGGCGCGATCCAGGCGTTCCAGGAGGCCAACCGGCCGCTGGTGCCGATGAGCGGAGAGAACCTGAACGGCTTCTTCAAGGCCGCCATCGAGGTGGACCTGCAGACCTCCGGCCCGCAGTTCCCGACCTGGCAGGCGCCGGAGGCCCTGAAGCTGGCGCTGAAGGCGCTCAACGGCGAACCGATCGAGAGCAAGTATCTGCTGAAGCCACCGTCGGTGAACGATGTCGCCTCGGCCGTGGTCCAGGACGCGTCCGACGACTACTGGGTGGAGAACTACCTCACCCCGGAACAGGTCAAGCAGGTCTTCCCGAACTAGTCGTTCAGAAGCTGTGGTCGCCCGCCCGCGAAGCGGCGGGCGACCACACTGGAAAGGAGATGACGCGATGGCCCAGGGGTTCAGCCTGACCCTCGCCGGGATCTCACGCCGTTTCGGACAGACCCAGGCGCTGGACGACGTGAGCTTCGAGGTGAGGGCAGGGGCGGTCCACGCGCTCGTGGGGGAGAACGGGGCGGGGAAGTCAACCCTGGTGAAGGTCATCAGCGGCATCGTCCAGCCCGACACCGGACAACTCAGCCTCGACGGGGAACGGGTGACGTTCGCGGCCGCCAAGGACGCGACGCTGGCCGGCATCCATCTTGTACACCAGGAACTCGCCCTGCTGCCGCACCGCTCTGTGACGGAGAACGTGTTCCTCGGCCAGGAGCAACGCGGTCGAAGCGGAAGTCTGGCCTGGAGGGAGATGCGTGCTGCGGCCGGCGAGGCGCTGGCCAGGCTGGGCGCCGGAGACATCGACGTCACAGCACGGGTCAAGGATCTGGCCACCGGCAGTCAGCAGATGGTCGAGATCGCGCGCGCTCTGGTCAGTGAATCGCGCCTGGTCATTCTCGACGAGCCGACTGCCGCGCTCACCCCGGCCGAGGCCGACCGTCTCTTCGACGTGGTGGAGATGCTGAAGCAACGAGGCACGGCGTTTATCTACATCAGCCACCGGCTCGACGAGGTCGCCCGGCTGGCCGATTCGATCACCGTGCTCAAGGACGGGCGAATCGTCGGGACCAGCAAGCGCGGTGAACTCACCATCCCCGAGGTGATCAGCCGCATGGTGGGGCGCGACGTGGTGGAGCTCTTCCCGCCGAAAGCCACCTCCATCGACCGTACTCAGCCTCTGTTGCGGGCGGTTGGAGTGTGCGATCCGCCGCGACTTCTCGCTGCCGATCTCGAGCTCTACCCGGGCGAGGTGGTGGGCATCTACGGCCTCGAAGGTCACGGGCAGGACGAGTTCCTGGCCTGCCTGGCCGGCGCGCGCCACCCCGTCACCGGACGGCTGACCGTCGCCGGAAAGCCCTGTTCCTGGGGGAACCCGGGGCGGCTGATCGGCGTCGGTGTCGGCTTCGTCCCCGAGGACCGGAAGACCGAAGGGCTCCTGCTGGAGGAGAGCGGACGTCGCAACATCACCCTGCCGCTATTGCGGCGGGTGAGCCGGTTCGGCGTCGTCCAGCCCCGGCAGGATCAGGCGCTGGCGCTGGCGGGTGCCCAGGCGGCGGGAGTCCGAGGAGACCTGGCGAGCCCGGTCGGAGCACTCTCGGGTGGGAATCAGCAGAAGCTCATTCTCGGCCGCTGGCTCGCCGCTCGAGCGAGGGTGCTCCTGCTGAATCAGCCGACTCGCGGCGTCGATGTCGGCTCCAAGGAGGAGATCTACAAGGTGATCCGGGACCAGTGTGACAGCGGGGCAGCCGCCGTTGTCGTCTCGCGGGAGATCACCGAACTCCAGGGACTCTGTGACCGGATCGCGGTGATGTCCCACGGTCGGCTGGTGGCGGTGCTGCCGGCGGAGAGCTCGGAGGAACGGATACTGGCCATGGCCGTCGGAGAAGAGGTCGCGTGATGAGTACGGCAGATGTCCGGTCCAGGCAGGGACTCTCCCGACGAGTCCGGACCGCCGTCGACCCGATCGCCTACCCGGCGGCGGTGTTCAGCCTTCTGCTGATCGTTCTCGGGATCGCCTCAGGACCGGCGTTCTCCGGTGCCTTCAACGTCTCCAACATCCTGCTGCAGGTCACCCCGCTGTTGATGATCGCGATCGGCCAGACCTTCGCGATCGCCACCGGGGGGCTTGATCTCTCGGTGGGATCGACGGCGAGCCTTTCCGCGGTGGTCACCGCGACCCTCATGCAGCCGCTGGGGCCGCCGCTGGCCTGCCTCGTGGGCCTGTGCGCCGGTCTCGCGGTTGGGCTGATCAATGGGCTGGCGGTGGCCTCCGGCTTCGAGGCCTTCCTCACCACCTTGGCCACCCTCTCCATCGCGCAGGGGGCCGCGCTGTTCGTCCGGCCGACGCCCGGCGGAGAGGTGCCTCCGGAGTTCGGCGTCATCGCAGGCTTCTGGAACAACCTGCCGGTGGCTCTGCCGATCGTCCTGCTGGCCGCAGCCGCCGCCGCTTTCTACTTGCGCAGGACGCGAACCGGCTCCGACATCCTCTCCGTCGGCGGCGATCCGGGCGTCTCCCGGCTGGCGGGGATCAACGTGAAGCGGGCCTACCTGACCGCCTACCTGATCTGCTCGGGATTCGCCGCGCTGGCCGGGATCTACCTGGTCGCTCGGACGCAGACCGGCGACCCGATCATCGGCGGACGCTTCGCGCTCGACTCCCTGGCCGCGGTCGTCGTCGGCGGCAGCCTGCTCGCCGGCGGACGGGTCACGCTGGCGGGCACCGTGTTCGGCGCGCTCGCCCTCGGACTGGTCTCCAATGTGATGAACCTCTGGGGAGTGCCGACCTTCTACCAGAACGTGGCGAAGGGCCTGATCCTGATCGCGGCGATCCTGCTCCCGACGCTGATCGGCGCAGCCACCGAGCGATCGAGAAGACGAGCGAGCGCGAGGCTGGCGATCGGCTGAGCTGGCACGGGGCGGCGAGTGTCCCGGACCTACCGCCTGGCGTTCATCCGTCGCGTCTGGTGCCGCTGTTTCCCAGCGAGATGCGCATTGTTCGGTAGCACAGCGGAGCTGAGCCGGCGAGAGAGTTCGGTACCCTAGCGGCATGTTCGACACGACGACCCTGCCGGGCTGGCCAGCCGTCTACGACCCGACCGTGCTCGAAATGCTGCTCGTCACGCTGTTCATCCCGCTCGGGATCGCCACGCTGTTCGCGCTGCTGGTGTTCGCGCCGGCCTGGGGCCGCAAGCAGCAGGACTGACGCGCCGGCTCCTCCCTTGCCGCCGCTATCACGACGGGAAGGTCGTCGTCTGTTCCTCGCACCGCTGACGCGGTGTTCGTCAAGACTCCTCCCTTGCCGCCGCTACCGCGACGGGAAGGTCGTCGTCTGGCAGCGCAGCGCGCGCTCGGCGTCGTCGCGGCGTTCGCCGACCTGCCGCAGCACCGAATCGATCGGTGAGGTCTCGTCCACCCAGCGGTCCAGCCGTTCCAGGTACTCCCGGTCGGCGAGCGTGCGCGGGAAGAGCAGCCCCAGCACGTGCTGGCGGATCGCCGAACTGCGACCGGCCCAGCCGTCTCGGCCCTCGGAGATCGCCTGCGCCACGTCGAGGTAGGCCTCGGCGTAGGGACGCAGCACCTCGTCCTGACCGAACTGCCAGAACTGGTTGCAGACCTGGAAGTGCGTCTCGTTGGGCACGCTCGGATCGGCGGTCGCCTGCTGCCACGCCCACTGCTTCGCCTCGACGGTGGGCAGAGCCGCACGAGCCCCGGCCGCCCGCTCGGCCCCCGCGGCGGTCGCGTCGCGTTGCGCCTCGGCGGCGATCTCGGTCTCGCCGATCCTGCCGCGGCGGGCCAGCTGGGTGACGATCAGCCAGCGCAGATCGGTGTCCACCGCCAGCCCGGCCGGCGCCTCCTCGCCGCCCAACCAGGCCCGGATCAGCTCGACGGCTCCCTCGGATTCGGCAGCGGCGATCAGCGCCCGCGCGAATGCCAGTTGGTGGTCGGAACCCGGTTCGGCCTCCTTCAGGAGCTTGGCCAGCCCGCGGGTGAACAGCTCGTTGAGTTCCCCGCGGCCGGCGCGCGGCGTATACAGGTCGATCGCGGTGCGCGACTGGTTCAGCACCGCGCCGACCGCGGTCAGATCGGTCTCTACACCCGCCCCGCCGAGTACCAGCTGGACGAAGCCGGCGGCCGGCAGTTCGGCATCGCGGCACATGTCCCAGGAGGCACCCCAGACCAGTGCCCGGCTCAGCGCCGAGTCGAGGCTGGCCATGTGCTCGACCAGCGTGGCCATCGAGCGTGGATCGAACCGGATCTTGGCGTAGGTCAGATCGTCGTCATTCAGCAGGATCAGCTCCGGCTGCGGCTGGCCGGCCAGTTCGGGCAGCTCGGTCAGTTCGCCCTCGATGTCGGTCTCCACCCGATGCACGCGGGCGAGCCGGCCATCGACCAGAGAGTACAGACCTACCGCCATCCGGTGCTGACGCAGGGTGGGCCAGGCCTCGGGTGCGGTCTGCCGGATCGCGAACCGGGTGAAGGCGCCGGCCTCATCGACGTCGAACTCGGCCCGCAGGGTGTTGACCCCGCTGGTCTGCAGCCACTGGGCGGCGAAGTGCGAGAGGTCGCGTCCGGAGGCCTCGGTGAGTGCGCTCAGCAGGTCGGCCAGCCGGGTGTTGCCCCAGGCATGCTGGGCGAAGTAGGCGCGGACGCCGGTCAGGAACTGCTCTTCGCCGACGAAGGCCACCAGTTGGCGCAGCGCCGAGGCGCCCTTGGCGTAGGTGATCCCGTCGAAGTTGAGCTCGACAGCCTCCAGGTCGACCATGTCGGCCGCGATCGGGTGGGTCGAGGGCAGCTGGTCCTGCCGGTACGCCCAGGTCTTGCGGGAGTTGGCGAAGGTCGCCCATGGATCGTCCCCGGGTGCCCCCTTCTCACGAATCTTTCCCTGGGCGAAGTGGGAGGCCCACTCGGCGAAGGACTCGTTGAGCCACAGATCGTCCCACCAGGTCATGGTCACCAGGTCGCCGAACCACATGTGAGCCAGTTCGTGCAGGATCGTGTTGTCGCGCGCCTCGTAGGCCGCGTTCGTCGTCCGGGAGCGGAACAGGTACTCGTCGCGGATCGTGACGCAGCCGGCGTTCTCCATGGCACCCGCGTTGAACTCCGGGACGAAGACCTGGGCGTAGTCGGCGAAGGGATAGGGGGCGCCGAACTGCTCCTCGAAGACCTCGAAACCGGCCTTGGTGATCGCGAACAGCCGCTCGGCGTCGAGGTACTCCACCAGCGACTGGCGGCAGGAGAGCGAGAGCGGGATCTCCGCAGTCCGGCCGGGGTAGCTGTCGGTCACGGTGTGGAACTCACCGGCGATCAGGGCGGTGATGTAGGTGGAGACCGGCGGCGTGGCGTCGAAGACGAAGCGGCCCAGACCCTCCTCCTCCGGAAGCGGGGTGACGGCGGGGGAGTTGGAGAGCACCGTCCAGTGAGCGGGGGCGATCACGGTGAGCTGGAAGGTCGCCTTCAGGTCGGGCTGCTCGAAGCAGGCGTACATCCGGCGGGCGTCCGCGGTCTCGAACTGGGAGTACAGGTACACCCGATCGTCCACCGGGTCGACGAAGCGGTGCAGGCCCTCTCCGGTGCGGCTGTACCGGCAGACCGCGACGACCTCGAGCTCGTGCTCGCCCGGTGAGGCGGTGAAGTGGAGCTTGTGGTCTGCGAAGGCCTGCGAAGGCAGCGGCTCGCCGTCCAGGGTGGCGCTGATCAACCGGTCGGCGATCAGGTTGACGTAGCTGTCGGCGCCCTGGCTGCCGAAACCGATCTTCGAGCGGGAGACGTAGGTCTCCTCCGGAGTGTGCTCGGCGGCGTCCGCAACCCGCCCGGAGAGGTCGATCAGCACCTCGTAGCTGTGGCTGGTGATGGCCTGCGAGCGAAGCTCGGCTTCGCTGCGCGTGATGTTCGCGGGGTACATGGAGATCCTCTGGGGCGGGAATATGGCCGAGCCGAGGGTATCGGCCCACCGACGCGCACTCAACACTATGCGCCGGTGCCGCTCAGCGGCGCGAGCGGATGAGGCGGACGAGTCCGGCCGCCGCGGTGACGTCCGGCATAGACTCCGGACCCAGGAAGGGAGCAATTCATGCCGGAAGGCCACGTGATTCACCGACTCGCCCAGGGCCTGGACCAAGCCTTCGGCGGCCGGCCGGTGCGGGTCAGCAGCCCGCAGGGCAGGTTCGCTGAGGCGGCTGCGCTGCTGGACGGAAGGCCGTTCCTGGATGCCGAGGCGTACGGGAAGCACCTCTTCTGCGAGATCGGGGACGCCTCCCTGGTGCACATCCACCTGGGCCTGATCGGCAAGCTCCGGCTCAGCGGGCCACAGCCGCTGGCCAACCCGGACACCTTGCGGCTACGCATCGAGACGCCCACGGCGGTGGCGGAGTTGCGGGGTCCGCAGACCTGTGCGCTGATCACCCCGGGAGAGCGGGACGCGGTGGTGGCTGGGCTCGGCCCCGACCCCCTGCGCGCCGACGCCGAGCCCGACCGGGGCTGGTTGAGGGTGAGTCGCTCGGAGCGTCCGATCGCCTCGCTGCTGCTCGACCAGCGGGTGGCCGCCGGGGTGGGCAACATCTTCCGGTGCGAGGTGCTGTTCCGGCAGCGGCTCCACCCGATGACCCCGGGACGCGCCCTCACCCGGCAACGCTGGGGACGGATCTGGCAGGACCTGCTCGAACTGATGCCGCCGGCGCTGGCGAACGGACGGATCGACACCGTGCGCGAGCAGCACATGCCGGAGGCGATGGGACGCCTGCCGCGGGTCGACCGGCACGGCGGCGAGGTCTACGTCTACCGGCGTCCCGGGATGGCCTGCCTGGTCTGCGGCCAACGGGTCAGCGCGCAGGCCTTCGAAGGGCGCAACCTCTACTGGTGCAACCGATGTCAGCGCAGCCGGTGACACTGACCTGGCCTGGCGGCATCGCCTCGCTGGACGAACGGGGCGGCGTCCTGCTGCGGGTGGAGGAGACGGCAGCGCCCGTCCGGCTGAGCCTGGTGCCGGATCCCGGCTGGCAGCCGGTGCTGTTCGAGCCCGATACCGCCGAGCATGCGGGGGCGGGCGAGTACGAGGCGTCACAGCGGGTGACGGTCGGCGAGCACTGCCAGGTGCGGTGGGTGATCGAGACCTCGCCGGAACCGGATCGCCAGGTGGAACTCGAGGTCGAACTGCCAGCGGGCCATCACGGCTGGGTGTGGCCGAGCGGGGCGGACGGGCTGCTGGCGATCTTCCCCGAGGTCGGCCCCGGCCCCGTGCTGGCCGTGCGGGTGCTGCAGGGATCGCTGACCTGGGCCGGTGAGAGCGCCGATGGCCGCCGGGTGCGACTCTCCCTCCTGCCGGCGGGTGCGGATCGTCAGGTGACCGTGCTGCGAGTGCAACGACTGCCGTCTCTGGCCGTGGCGCTCCGCCTGCTGCCTGCCTGGTACCAGCCGCTGGCGATCGGACCGGGCGACGAGTGGGAGGCCGACATCGCCGACCTCGGCCTGGACGCCTCCGACCCGGTCGAGGTGGAGTACCCCGACGACGAACGAACGGTGCGCTTGCGCGCGCCCGCCGGCCGCCACCGGATCGGCATCCACAGCCGGCGCGGGGTGACCGAGGTGCTGCTGGAGGTATGTCCCACCAGCCATGAGGTGGTGCATACCGTCGCGCGGCAGGCGCTGGCGGCCGGTCCGCTGAGCTCGGCGGGGGCGGTGGTGGTGCAGCAGGCGCTGATCCATGGCGACCTGGCCTCCGACAGGTTCATCGAAGACGCCCTGGACCGGTTCGACTGGACGACCCGCGGCGACCCGCTGGCGATCGCCTTCGGCTGTCACCGGGCCGTCCAGGAGAGCGAACGTGCGATGGTCTCGGAGGCCGTCCAGCAGGTGCTCGCCCTGCCGGACCGCAGCCAGCAGGCTCAAGTGCGGCGGATCGTGGCCTTCGCGGCGTCCGCGCTGGATGCCGACACCGCGCCGCTGCTGACGCTGATGCGTGCCGTCCCGCACCCGGTGCTTGCCGATCGACTGCACTTCGGCCGTCGCACCGAGACCGGTGCGGCCCAGCTGATCGGAGCGATCAACCGGCTCGGTGCCGGCCTGCCCGGACGTGCGGTCGGGCTGCGTCCGGCCGCCGCCGCCGAACTGGTGTGCCTGCTGGATGCCTGCCCCGAGCATTGGCCGGAGGCGCCCCTGGCTGCGATCACGGCCCAGGAGGCCCGCTTCAAGCTCTTCGCCGGCTACGCCGCCGGCGACATCACCGATCCGACCGCTCTGGCCTGGCTGCTGATCGGCGGCTAGCTAGGTCCGACGGTTCTCGTCGTTGGCGTAGGCATAGTAGGCGCCGATCAGCAGCCCACCCCCCACGTAGTTGGCGACCAACGCGATCGCGACATTGGAGGCCGCCAGCAACGGATCGATCCCGGCGGAGAGCCCGACCACCAGGAACAGCACCGTGTTGGCCACCGAGTGCTCCAGCCCAAGGAAGGCGAAGATGAAGACCGACATCACCATCGCCAGCGCCCTGGTGATGTCCCCCTTGATGGCGCCGCTGTAGATCAGCAGCACGGCGATGTTGATCATCAGATTGCACAGGACAGCGCGCATGAACAGATCGCCCATGCCGGGCAGGCCGGCCTCGATGTAGCCGAGCTTGACCGAGACGGAGCGGACCATCTGTTCCAGCACCGGGCCCGAGGCGAGGGTGGAGAATCGGACGATCGTGGCCAGCAGCAATCCACCCAGTGCGTTGCCGAGGTAGCACAGGGTCAGCAGGCCCAGCACTCGCTTCAGGGAGACGCGACGGTGGTAGAGCCCGATGGTGGCGACCATCATGTTCGAGGTCAGCAGTTCGGACTTGCTGTAGAAGATGAACACCAGCGCCCACCCGAAGACCAGCGACCCTAGGAAACGGCCCACCCCGAGCAGCGTGCTGTCACCCGCCGGGATCGCGTCGAAGGTGGCCACCACCGCGTAGTAGGCCCCGTAGAAGATGCCGATGATGATGCCCGCCATGGCGGCCCGCTGCAGGTAGGGAACGGTGAGTTCGCGCGACATCCGGGTCTTGGAGTCGAGTGCGTCCAGCGCCGTGTCGATGAACTGCCGACCGGGGTAGAGCCGCTCCTGGGGTGTGGGCATGGGAGAACTCTGGCATGGCGGACGATCGCCACAGAGTCGATTCGCCTGTTGATAGGCCGATGGTTCGCGCCCGGTGTCGAGGTCGCCCGACGTCGTCAGGGGCAATCCGCAAGTGGAAGGTGCAGCGTGGGGATTCGTCTCGGCTTTGGCGCCGGACGCGGGGCGGGCCTAGACTGTCCGCTCGGTATCCGGGGCGTAGCGTAGTGGCTAGCGCGCCTGCTTTGGGAGCAGGAGATCGCAGGTTCGAGTCCTGTCGCCCCGACCATGCTTCTAGCCTAGTCAGAGTGGGTTTTAGGTCGCCGGAATCGGCCCGTGCATCCCTAGCGTTTCGCTCCCGAACTGAGGGAGACCCCGAAATGCCCGTTTCACCGAACTGTCGCCCAATCCGGCGACTGCCGCCCCTTCCGCAACCCATCCGAGGCCGCTGCTGGTCGTCCACCAGGCGGTCGGCATCCTCTCGACCGCCCTTGGCAAGAGGCCACCATGCACCGGGTTAGGCAACGAACCGCAGTCGGAGCACGGGAGGACGGAAGCTGATCCTCAGGCGTCGACCGGCGGAGATCTGCAACTGGTCCGCTGTGTCTGCTTTCGCAGGGTTTCTCGTGCTTCGCGGCGTCGCTAGGAGGCACTGGTTCGATGTTCCAGGGTTCGGCCGGATCGAAGCCGATACCGCTCAGGACGGAAGGCTACGAGCGGGCTCCTTGCCTCCTGTCGAACTCAGCCGAACGGAGTCCCTGCGTTTGGCTGCGTCACTCCGTCCGAGGTGACATGCTCGACGCATCCCGATGAGTAGCGGTCCGCAGGAGACAGGAGTTCCGGTGAACCTCGAAGCCCACCCCGTACGACGTCCGCGCCGGTTCTTGGCGATCATCATCGGCCTGCTGACGCTGACCCTGAACCTGGTCGGAGCGTCGCAGACCGCACACGCTGACGACGAGTCGCTATCCGGCCAGGGCAGCGCCCAGCAGACCCTCACCCTCGCCGCGGGGCACTACATGCTCGATGTGATCTACAACACCAGTGACGGCTCCTACGGCGGTCTCCACATCGGGCTGACCGATGAGCAAGGTGACGTCGATGAAGTTCTCCATACCGAGGGTGTCTCAGCGCACGCCTGGAGCTACTTCTGGGTACCCACTTCCCGGAACGTCACGTTGAAGGCCGAAGGCCCGGCCACCGTGGGATGGATGGTCTCCTTCGTCCGCACCGAACCGCCCACACCTGCGAGCACCGGCGTGGCGGGACAAGGCCTCGCCATGGGGTCGCTTCCGATCTACCGGCTCGGCGCGGGCAGCTATGAGCTCAGCCTCTCCTACCAGAACAGCAGGTTCGCCGACGGCAGTGTCGGCTTTCTCGCCTATGTCTCCGGCGATGACTTCGACTCGTTCTGGCTGGTCGTCGACGACGAGGACGAGTCGGCCTCCTACACCGGGGGACGCCTGGAGCTGACCAAGCCGGGGAATGTCTGGGTCACCATCGCGGCCGCCGGTCCTGATGCGTCCTGGACGTTCCGGATGGATCGGGCGCTGGCCTCTTCGACCCCGACGATCTCCGGGACACTGGCCAGTGGTTCGACGGTGAAGGCTGTCGCGGGTGATTGGTCGAAGGGGACGAAGCTCTCCTATCAGTGGTTGGCGAACGGCTCGAAGATCAAAGGCGCGACGAAGTCGTCGCTGAAGCTGACCAGTTCGCTCAAGGGCAAGAAGATCTCGGTGAGGGTCACCGGGAAGAAGTCCGGCTATCCCGCCGTGGTGGAGGTGTCGAAGGCGACCGCGAAGGTGGCGACGGCGGCAACGCCGAAGGTGAAGGGTACCGCGAAGGTCGGCAAGACCCTCGAGGTGCTGAAGGGTAGCTGGACCAAGGGAACGAAGTTCGGCTACCAGTGGTTGGCGAACGGTTCGAAGATCGAGGGTGCGACGAAGTCGTCGCTGAAGCTGACCAGTTCGCTGAAGGGCAAGAAGATCACGGTGCGGGTGACCGGCGAGAAGTCGGGTTACGCGACCGTCACCAAGACGTCCAAGGCCACCAAGAAGGTGGCAGGAGTGAAGCCGAGCGTCAAGCGAGGGAGTGGCTACGACTGCCCTCCCGGGTACCCGGTCAAGGGGAACGCGGACTCCATGATCTATCACATGCCCGGGGATCGTTACTACAAGGCAACCAAGCCCGAGGAGTGCTTCCGCTCCGCTGCGGCGGCGAGGTCTGCCGGCTACCGGCGCGCGAAGGTGTGACGTCGACCGACTGCGATGCGCAGGAATGGCGCCGGTCGTCCCGGAACACCGCCGGCCCACTGGCCCGGACGCCGAGCACCGGCCTCTCCGCCGCCGAACTCAAGGTAGGGGCGAGATCGTCGACTTACGGTTATGGTCAGAGGCATGAGCCGGATCCTGATCGCCGCCGGGGTGGTCCTGACCCTGACCAGCTGCTCGATCCCGCTGGCCTCGGACGACTCGCCGCCTGCGGTCCGGCCGACCATCTCGGCGTGGGACGAGATCGAGGCCCCAGACAAGATCGAGGTCGATGACCAGGGCGGGGCGCTTGATGCCGAGGCGTTCGATCCCACCTGTCTCGATATTCCCGAGCCCCTCGTGGAATGGCTCGACGAACACTCGTGGGAGTACAGCAAGACCCGGCCCGCAGGTGAGGGTCAGATGATCGCCGCCGGCGGCGGCTGGTACATCGCGGCCGTACCGACCACCGGCGAGTTCGACGCCAAAGCCTGGGCGTGGGTGCCGGGGGCGAACGACGCGGTAGCCCGCATCATGCCGTTGCCCGCCGATTGGGACGAGATCGACTCGGATGACGAGGACCACCCGGCGCAGTACTACAAGGCGAGACTGCCGATTGAGGACGGGGCGCACGCCGCGGCCATGGAGTGCCTTGGAGCCTGAGCCGTTCTGAGAACTGCTGTGCCAGTGCGGCTACCGATCTTCCTCGGCCGGGTGCGGGCAGGACGTCTCACCGGCTGGTGCCTCCACTGCGGGCTGGCCGCTCACTCGTCGGGGTGCTCGACGACGCTGGTGTGCTTGGTGCGGGTCGCTTGCGCGTTGTAGATCAAGCCCAGGATGATCGCCAGTGCTCCCGCGCCCATGCAGATGTAGCCGACCATCGACAGGTCGACGCCGGAGATGGAGTCGCGCACCGCGAAACTCAGGATGGCACCCACGACCAGCAGGACGATTCCGATACCCAGGCCCATGATCTTCCTCTCGCTCGGGTTCATGTGCCCAGTACCCGAAGCCACCCTCGGCAAACAGCGCGAGGCGCTGACGGTCAGCGGTCGAGGTTCACGACCGAGGGGCGGTGGTTCCGCCGGAGCATCGCGGTAGCCACGAGTTCCATGCGGCATCAGCCAGGGAGTCGTTGGTCAACGGGCGAGCGGACACACCTCGCGATCGAGTGCCCGATGATCGTCGTTCCTAGTCCTCGATCTGGGCAGACCCGTTCCGCCGCAGTTCGCCGAGGCCTTCCCGCATGGCCTTGAGCTGCTCGGGACTGTGGCCGACCCAGCCCTCCAGTTCCCGGACGACCCTGAGCGGTTCACGACTGCGGAAGGACTGGGTCGGGTTGCCGGGGAACCGCTTGTCGGTGACATTGGGGTCGTCCTCGAAGGCGCCGGTCGGCTCGACGACGTAGATGTGACCGGGTCCGTCGCCGGCAGCCAGCTCGGCGCCCCAGGTGGCCGCGTCCAGCGTCGCGGTGAAGTAGACGTAGTTCATCACCCGTCCGGCCTCGAAGTTCGACTCGCGGCCGGGGAGCAGCAGCGCGCCCGCGGCGAGCTCCGCCTTGGTGCCGTGCAGGAACACCTCTGGCTGGTAGATCTCGAAGGGAACCGGCTCGTGCATCATGCCCACCATTATCCGCCGTCAGCTGTGCCTGGTCGCGTCCGGTTCGTACTCGGCGATGTGTTCGGTCTCGATCTGGAAGGTCGAATGATGGACCGACACCTCGAAGTGCTCGGCGACGCATTCCTTGACGTCGTGCAGCATCGCGGCGGCATGTCCATCGGTGAAGCACTCGTCGTCCACCACCACGTGAGCGGTCAGCGTCGGCAGCCCGGTCGCGACGGTGGAGGCGTGCAGGTCGTGGACTCCCTTGACGTGGTCGAGCGCGAGGAGGTGGCTGCGCACCTCATCGAGATCGAGACCGGGTGGGGTGAACTCCATCAGCACGCTGGTCGTCTCGCGCATCAGCTTGACGGCGCGCGGGACGATCAGTGCCGCGATGAACAGACCGGCGATGGCGTCGGCCCGCTGGAATCCGGTGGTGGCGATGACGATCGCGGCGATGATCACGCCGAGGGAACCCAGCGCGTCGTTGAGGACTTCGAGGAAGGCAGCGCGCATGTTGAAGTTCGCGCTGCGGCTCGAGGCGAGGATGGTGATCGCGACGATGTTGGCGACCAGCCCGACGATGCCGAAGACCAGCAGTTCCGTGCCGGGGACCTCCGGGGGCTCGATCAGCCGCCGGATGCCCTCGATCGCCGCATAGATCCCGACGGCCAGGAGCAGGGTGGCCTGTCCGAGTGCGGCGATGACCTCGATGCGGCGGAATCCCCAGGTTCTCCGGGAGTCGGCCGGCTTGAGCATGAGCGTCGCGGCGATCAGCGCGACGAGCAGCCCGGAGGCATCGGCGACGGCGTGGGCCGTGTCGGTGAGCAGCGCGAGGCTGCCGGTGAGGACGGAGCCGACCGCCTGGGCGACGACGATCGTGACGGTGATCGAGAAGGCGATCCAGAGCTTCCTGCGGAAGTCTCCCGGTTGCCCGGCCTCGTCGGGAGCCCCGCCATGGCGGTGTCCTGCACCCATGTCTACCTGATCTCCATCCCAGTGACCGGGTGTCCCGCCGTGATCGGCACGAACACCGCAATACATCGACCTAAAGCGATGATATCTCTCTCTATGGATGTAAGGCAATGGATGGCGATTGTGATTGATCACGCGATATGTTACGTAGTGAATCAATAGGGGTGAGGATGCTGATCGAAGCGATGCGTGCGTTGACGGCGACGGATGTCGCCTACGAGGAGTTGAAGCGCGCGGTGCTGACCTGCCAACTGGCGCCCGGTGCGTCGGTCACCGAGACGCGACTGGTGGAGTCGACGGGCCATGGCCGCGGTGCCGTGCGTGAGGCTCTGGGCCGCCTCGCGGTCGAGGGCCTCGTCGAGGTGCAACCCAGGCGTGGCTACCGGGTGACGGACGTCTCGCTCGCCGATGTGCGGGAGGTCTTCGCCATGCGTCTGCTTCTGGAGCCCTACGCGGCCGAGCAGGCGGCGTTGCACGCCCGGCGCGCGGACATCGAGGCGCTCCACGAGCTTGCTCATGCCTCGTTCGCGGACGGGAACCGAGACGCCTACACCGCCTACATCGAGGCCAATCGAGAGTTCCACACCCGCCTCGCCGAGGCCTCGGGTAACCGGAGGCTCGCTCAGGCGATCCGCCAGTTGCTCGAGGAGATGCAGCGGCTGCTCTTCATGAGTCTGTCCTCGGGTGGCCAGGCGCACGAGCACCACGATCTCTACGACGCGGTTCTCAACGGCGATGCCGACGCGGCCCGACGGGTCGCCGTGCGGCAGATCGAGGACGCGCGGACGCGGGTCATCGACTCCCTGAAGTAGTCACACCCGGCCGAGAGAGCGAGGAGTGTCCATGGTCACCGCAGGCGGAAGCCCGATCGAGCAGGACGCGGGGGTGAGCGCCGGGCCGGCAGCGGAAGACCACGCGCACGTGGCCGACGAGCAGCATTCCCACCCGGCGGGTCACTCCCACGACCACGGCCACGATCACCACGAGAGCGACCACGATCATCACCACGCCTCCGGCTGGTGGGCGCAGCTGAAGCATGCGATCACGCCCCACTCGCATGATGCCGTGGACACGATCCAGACCGCGGAGGAGGCGCGCAGGGATGGCATCCGGACCTCCTGGATCGGGCTGGCGGGCATGCTGGCCGTGGCGGTCGCGCAACTCGCCATCGTGCTGGCCTCCGGCTCGATCGGCCTGCTCGCCGACACCGTGCACAGCCTCGGCCATGCCGTGACGACGGTGCCGCTGGTGATCGCGTTCCGGCTCGGCGGACGTCCGGCGACCAAGCGCTACCCCTACGGCTACCGGCGTGCCGAGGACGTCGCCGGGATCTTCATCGTGTTCGTGATCTTCCTGACCGCGGTCTACATCGCCTACGAGTCGATCACCGGCCTGATCAGCCCTCGGCCGTTGACCAACCTCGTCTGGGTGTTCGCGGCGGGCATCGTCGGTTTCCTGGGCAACGAGATCGTGGCGATCTACCGCATTCGGGGTGGCAGGCGTATCGGCTCCGCCGCCCTGATCGCGGAGGGTCAGCACGCTCGGGCGGACGGTTTCACATCCTTGGCCGTGGCCGTGGGCATCACCTTCGCGTGGCTGGGCCTGCCGCAGGCGGACGCGATCGTCGGGCTCCTCATCGCGGTGGTGATCTTCGGCATCATGCTGAGCTCACTGCGATCGATCCTGAACCGGCTCATGGACGGCGTCGACGAGGGCGTCGTCGACCGGATGACCGCCGCTGTGAGCGCCGTGCCCGGCGTGCGTCATGCCGTGGTTCGTGCGCGTTGGAGCGGGCATCGGATGCTCGTGGAGGCGTTCGTCGAACCCGACGGCCTCGCCACGCTCGACGACGGCGTCCAACTGACCCAGACGGTCAGGGGGGCGGTCGGCCGCGCCGTCCGCGGTGTCGACTCCACCACGGTGCAACTCGGCGTTCCGGAGGGCGTGGAGCTCGCCCGCTGATCTCGGCGATCCGGTTGGCGGCAGGTGCCGATCAGGGTTTCGGCTCGTGCAGCGGGCAGAGGCGAACGGCGTCGCCGGTCAGCGCCAGGAACCTCTCCGCAGCGGAGAACAGCTCCACGAGCGCCTCAGGATGCTGTAGGGAGTAGACCGATGCGCGGCCTTCTGGACGCGAGACCACCAGTCCCGTCTCCTTCAGGCTCAGGAGATGCTTCGAAACCGTGCTCTGGGAAAGCCCGAGGTGCTCGGTCAGATCGACCACCCGGTGCTCCCCGAGTTGGAGGTGCTGAAGAATCACCAGCCGGGAGGTCTCGCTGAAACTATGGAACAGACAGGCCGCGGCGGTCACCTCCGAAGCATCGCCGGGCCACGCCGCCACGACGCGACCGTCTTCCTTCATCGCCATGCGGCGATGATACGCCAGGATCCGGATGCCGAGGGTGGGGCCGTGTGTGCCCTTACCTCTCGCCCTCGAGGACGGAACGAGCGCTGGCCTCGGGCGTGAGGTCGATCCTCCGAAGCAACTGTGCGTTGAGCGCGACCACGACCGTGGACAGCGACATGAGCATGGCGCCGACCGACATCGGGAGGACGAATCCGGCGGGCGCGAGAATGCCGGCGGCGAGCGGGACGGAGATGAGGTTGTAGCCGGCCGCCCACCAGAGGTTCTGCTTCATCTTCCGGTATGCAGCGCGCGACAGCTCGATCACCGACAGCACTGAGCGTGGGTCGGAGCTGGCGAGGATCACGCCGGCCGACCCGATCGCGACGTCGGTGCCGGCACCGATGGCGATGCCGACATCGGCCTGGGCGAGCGCAGGGGCGTCGTTGACGCCGTCGCCGACCATCGCGACCCGCTTGCCCTCGTGCTGCAGCTGGGCGACCTTGGCGGCCTTGTCCTCGGGGCGGACGCCGGCGAACACCCGGTCGATGCCCAGCTCGCGCGCGACCTCGCTGGCGACGGCCTCGGCATCGCCGGTGATCATGACGACCTCGACGCCGAGCTTGTGCAGTGCATCGACCGCATCGCGGGACTCGGGACGGACCTCGTCGGCGAGCTTCAGGCCGCCGACCATCGCGCCGTCACGCAGGACGTGCAGGATGATCGCGCCCTCGTCGCGCCAGGAGCCGGCGACGTCGACCTCCGGCTGCCCGGTCTCCTCCAGCAATCGTGGTCCGCCGACCCGGATCTCCTGACCGGTGATGGTCGCGGTCACACCCACGGCCGGTGAGGAGGAGAATCCGCTGGCCGGCTCGAGGCGGAGGCCGCGTTCCTGGGCGGTTGCCGCGATGGCCCTGGCCAGCGGATGCTCGCTGTCCGACTCGGCGGCAGCGGCCAACGCCAGCAGGGCATCGGCCTCCAGGCCACCGGCGGGTTCGACGGCGACGACGGTGGGCTCGCCCTTGGTGAGCGTCCCGGTCTTGTCGAACAGCACCGCGTCGACCTGACGCATGGCCTCCAGCGCGAGCCGGTCCTTGACCAGGACGCCGCCGCGGGCGGCACGCTCGGTGGCGATGGAGACCACCAGCGGGATCGCCAGGCCCAGCGCATGGGGGCAGGCGATCACCAGCACGGTGATCGCCCGGACCACCGCGGCATCCGGGTCGCCGATGAGCGTCCAGATCGTCGCGGTGATCATCGCGGCGACGAGCGCGAACCAGAACAGCCACGCGGCGGCGCGGTCTGCGATGCGCTGCGCGCGCGAGGTGGAGTTCTGCGCCTCGGTGACCAACCGGTTGATGCCCGCCAGGGCGGTGTCGTCACCGGTAGCGGTGACCTGCACCCGAAGGCCGGAATCGGTCGCCACCGTGCCGGCGGTGACCCGGTCGCCCTCGCCACGCGAGACCGGACGCGATTCGCCGGTGATCATCGACTCGTCCAGATCCGCGCGGCCGCCGACGATGATGCCGTCCGCGGGGATGCTTCCACCGGGCCGGACGATCACGATGTCGCCCACGCGCAACGCGGCGGGGGAGACCGTGACCACCTCGTCGCCCTCGACTCGCTCAGCCTCGTCCGGCAGGAGCGCGGCCAGGGAATCGAGCGCGGAGGTGGTCTGTGCCAGCGAGCGCATCTCTATCCAGTGCCCGAGCAGCATGATGACGATCAGCAGCGCGAGTTCCCACCAGAACTCCAGTTCGTGATGCACCAGCCCGAGCGTCGCCGCCCAGGACGCGAAGAAGGCCACCGTGATCGCGAGCGCGATCAGCAGCATCATCCCGGGCTTGCGGCTCCTGAGCTCGTCCAGCGCGCCGGAGAGGAACGGCCGGCCGCCCCAGCCGTACATGACGGTGCCCAGCACGGGCGCGATCCATGCCGCCCAGCCGGGCACGGAGTAGCCCAGCAGCATGCCGAACATCGGCGAGAAGGCGACGACCGGAACCGCGATGATCAGGTTGATCCAGAACAGCCGCCGGAACTGTGCGACATGACCGCCATGACCGCCATGGCCACCGGTGCCGTGTCCGCCGTGCTCTCCGGCATGGTCGCCGGGCATGCTGTGATCCCCGTGCGTCCTGGGCTCTGGACGGTCTTCGGCTCCGCTTGGCACAGGGCGCGACTCGCCGGCGGAGTGGGTGCGGGCGGTCATGTCGTGGTCCGCGTGGTCGTGATGCCGATCCTTCGAGACCATCCGGGCTTCCTCCTCGCAATACCCCCCATGGGTATATGTCCTTCTCCTACCGTATACCCCGCGGGGGTACGGTTCAAACCCAGTTCGAGCCGATCGGCGACAGGGATCCGCAGGCCGCCTGCTGGTCCCAGTTCGTGTTCCGGCGATGTCGCTGGCAGTCTGGATCGGCGGCCTGAGCGATAAGGTCGAGCCGACCTTCCAGAACTAGGACACTTGAATCATGCGCGTTCTCGCTACCGGCGGTGCCGGCTACATCGGATCCCACACCCTGGTTGAGCTGCTCGAGGCGGGCCACGACGTCCACGTCGTCGACGACCTGTCGAACTCGTCGGTCGAAGCCCTCGTCCGGGTCAGGGAGATCGCCGGCAAGCCGGTCGGCTTCACCGAGGCCAACCTCCGCGACGAGGGCGCGCTGGAACAGGTCTTCACCGAGGTCGCCCCGGAAGCGGTGATTCACTTCGCCGGCCTGAAGGCGGTCGGGGAATCCGTCGCCCAACCGCTGCGGTACTACCACGAGAACGTCGGCGGCACCCTGGCCCTGCTCCGGGTGATGGACCGCCACGCCTGCCGCACCCTGGTCTTCTCCTCCTCGGCCACCGTGTACGGCCAGGCATCGGAACCGCCGTTCGTCGAGGACGCCCCGGTGGCGCCGACCAATCCCTACGGCCACACCAAAGCCATGATCGAGCAGATCCTGACCGACGTGGCTGCCACCGGCGGCTGGCGGATCGCGTTGCTGCGTTACTTCAACCCGGTCGGGGCGCACTCGTCCGGCCGGATCGGCGAGGATCCGTCCGGCATTCCCAACAACCTGTTTCCCTATGTCGCTCAGGTTGCCAGTGGCCGGCTGGCGGCGCTGCAGGTGTTCGGCGACGACTACGACACTCCGGACGGCACGGGGGTGCGCGACTACATCCACGTCTGCGACCTCGCCCAGGGGCATCTTGCCGCCCTGGAGGCCCTGGCCGATCGCGAAGGCTGCCAGGTGTGGAATCTGGGCACCGGCGTGGGTGCTTCCGTGATGGAGGTGCTCGGCGCGTGGAGCGCCGCGGTCGGACGGGAATTGCCCTACCAGGTGGTGCCCCGGCGCAGCGGGGATGTCGCGGTCTCCCTCGCCAATCCGGAGAAGGCTCAGCGCGAGCTGGGCTGGCGGAGCACGCGCTCGCTGGCCGACATGTGCCGGGACCACTGGGCCTGGCAGTCGGCCAATCCGATGGGTTACTCGGACTGAGGCCCGGGATGATCATCCGCCAGACGGGGACGCCATGGCCGTAACCAAGGCGGTGGTGATGGCCCGGGGCCTGGGCTCCAGGATGCGCCGGGCCGGGGAGGCCGACCTGTCACCCGAGCAGGCGGCGGCCGCCGCCTCCGGGGCGAAGGCCATGATGCCGGTGGGGGAGCGTCCCTTCCTTGACCACCTGCTCACCAGGCTCGCCGATGCCGGCCTGACCGACATCTGCCTGGTGATCGGGCCCGAACACCAGGCGGTCCGGCGGTACTACGACAGCCTGCCCCAACGGCGAGTGCGGATCAGCTACGCCATCCAGGCCGAGCCGCGGGGTACCGCGGACGCGGTCGCGGCGGCGGCCGGGTTCACCGGCCGGGACCGGTTCGTGGTGGTCAACGGCGACAACCTCTACCCGGTGGATTCGCTTCGCCGCCTGGCGGCCGAGCCCGGACTCGCCACCGTCGGGTTCAGCCCGGGCGGCCTGGTCGCCAACTCGAACATTCCGGCGGACCGGATCGCCGCCTTCGCGCTGCTCACGGCCGATTCTGCGGGCAACGTCGCCGATCTGATCGAGAAGCCCGGCACGCAGGAGGTCGCCGCCGCCGGGACGGGCCGCTGGGTCAGCATGAATTGCTGGCTGCTCGGGCCACCGGTGTTCGAGGCCTGTGCGGCGATCCCGCTGTCGCCCCGGGGCGAACTGGAAGTGGTGGACGCGGTGCGTTGGCTGATCGACGCCGGTGAGCGGATCTCTCTGGTGACCTCCACCGAAGGGGTCTGGGATCTGTCCTCCCGCGGAGACGTGGCCGTGGTCGCCAGGGTGCTCGAGAACGGACTGGTCCTGCTGTGAAGGCCACCTGGCGGGTTCCCGGCCGGATCGAGGTGCTCGGCAAGCACACCGACTACGCCGGAGGGAACGTCCTGGTGTGCGCTGCCGGCCACGGCGTGACCGCCACCGGCACCCTGACGGATGCGGGCGGGATCGTCGCCCGGAGCACCAGCTTCGCCGAGCCGGTGACGTTGCGCGCCGGTCTGGACGCCGGCCTGCCGCCGGGCCACTGGGGGCGCTACCTGCACACTGCGATCGAGAGGTTGACCCGCAACTTCGGGCCGCTGGCCGGCGCTGAGCTGCAGATCGACTCGAACCTCCCGCTGGCATCGGGGATGTCCAGTTCCTCCGCCCTGATCGTGGCCACCGCTCTGGTGCTGGCCGAGCTGAACGGCCTCCGCCACACGGAGCTCTGGGCGTCCGAGATCGGAACCGACCGGCTGCGGCTGGCCGGCTACCTGGCCTCGGTGGAGAACGGCAGCAGCTTCGGCGCCCTCGACGGCCACACCGGGGTGGGCACCCTGGGCGGCTCGGAGGACCACACCGCGATGTTGTGCGGCGAACCGGGAGAGCTGGGATGGTTCGGATTCGCGCCGCTGCAGCGGCGCCAGCGGGTGCCGTGGCCCGGCGATCACGTCTTCGTGGTCGCGACCAGCGGCGTGGCGGCGGAGAAGACCGGAGCTGCCAGGGAGTCGTACAACCGGGCGTCGCTGGCCACCAGAGAAGCGCTGGCGCTGTGGAACCAAGCCGCCGGACGCTCCGACCGGCACCTGGCCACCGCGCTCCGCAGCGAGGACGACGCGGCCCGGCGACTGCTCGGCCTGCTGCCGGCGGGATACCTCCGCGCCCGCGTCGAACAGTTCGCGATCGAATCCGAGGTGCTGGTGCCGCAGGCCGCCGAGGCACTGCGAGGTGGCGACCTGGCGGGCTTCGCCGCAGCAGCGTCAGCGTCCCAGCGGCTGGCCGAAACCCATCTGGGCAACCAGATTCCGCAGACCGTGGCCCTGGCGGCGAACGCACTGCGTCTCGGGGCGGTGGCCTCATCGGCCTTCGGCGCCGGCTTCGGGGGCAGCGTCTGGGCCATGGTGCCGGCCGGCGACGCAGCCTCGTTCGGGGCGGAATGGCTGGCTGACTACGCCGGGGCCTTCCCGGACGAGGCCGCCGCGGCCGCCACTTTGGTGACCGCCCCGTCAGCGTCAGCCGAGGCACCTCGGGACCCCCTCGGAGGGGTTGCCGCCTGTTGCCCAGCCGGATGGCGGTTTCCGGAGACCGAGCCGTAAAGTCGCCAGCGCCGAACCCACGAGGCGATGGAGGAACAGCGTGACCGCTCTCGGTACCTACGAACTGACCGGGATCACCCCTGACGGCACCGCGCTGCGGGTGGCGGTGGCCAACCAGGCAGGGACGCGCTCGCTGCGGGTGGCCGGTCCCGATGCGGCCGCGCTGACCGGCTTCGAGGGCGAGGCTTCCGAGTTCGAGGGTGGCTCGTTGCTGGTCGGGCCGCTGAGCCCCGCCAACGCCGCAGCCCTGCGCGCGCACGTCGCCGCGCTGAACCCTCGTCCGGCCGGGCTGGCGGCGTCCGCGGGGACCGGTGACCGGCTGGGGCTCTCCACTCCCGGCCACATCCGCGCCTTCCGCAAGCACGGCGCGGGCCTGATCCCGTTCTTCACCCAGCAGTCCGCCCGCGAGATGGGCAAGCTGCACCGCAGCCCGCAGCAGGTGATGGACGACGCCACCTTCGGCATCCTGGAGGGCGGCTGGGACGGCCCGCACGGCTCCGACGCCGACCATCTGCACACCGTCGAGGACATCGACCGCTGCATTCCCGCGGGCTTCACCATGTTCACCATCGATCCCGGCGACGAGGTCGTCCCGATCGACGGCGTCCCCACCCAGGCCCAGCTTGACGCGGTGCCGTGGGCGGAGCTGGAGACCGACCTGGCCTCCATGCTCAGCCGCTACGCCGGACTGGTGATCGACCTGGGCAGCGAGAAACTCACCCTCACCCCGGATGAGGTGCGGACCGCCGCGGTCAAGTACGGCGCCGTGGTGGCGCTGGGGGCGAGGATGTACCGCCACCTGGCTGCCAACGTGTCGCACCCCCTCGATGTCGAGTTCGCCATCGACGAGACCGACTACGTCACCACGGTCGGCGAACACGCCTGGATGATCAACGAGCTCATCCGGCTGGGCTGCCGCTTCGTCAGCGTGGCGCCACGTTATGTCGGACTGTTCGAGAAGGGCACCGAGTACATCGGCTCGCTGGACGACCTGCGGGCCAACCTGGAGGCGCACCACGCGGTCGCCGAGCACTTCGGGCCGTACAAGATCAGCCTGCATTCGGGCTCGGACAAGTTCAGCATCTACCCGCTTGTGGCCCGGGCCACCGAGCGAGTGTTGCACCTGAAGACCTCGGGCACGACCTGGTTGGTGGCCTGCGATCTCGCCGCGCACTACGCGCCGGATCTGTTCCGCGAGATCTACGCGATCGCGCGTGAGGACTATCGCCGGACCAGCCTCGCCTACCACGTCTCGGCCGACCTCTCGAAGACTCCGGAGCCCGCTGCGGCCACCGATGCCGATCTGCCCGGAATCGTCGCCGCGCACGACTCCCGCCAGTTGCTGCACGTCGGCTACGGCGCCGTACTGGCCGACAACCCGCGGGCCGCCGAGCTGTCCGCCGCCGTGCGGAATCTGCTGACGGTACGTGCGACCGAGTACGGCGACTTCCTGGAGGATCACCTGGGCCGCCACATCGCGCCGTTCTCCGCCTGAGACGCGAGCGGAGGATCGTCGTGATCGAAGCGAAGCCGCTGCCGTTGGCACTGCATTCCGACCGTGCGCTGCCGGCCGAGCCGGGGGTGCGTGCGATCGCCCGCGAGATCCTGGACCATACCGAGCCGCTGCCCGTGGTCTCGATGCACGGCCACGTCGACATCTCGGTGTTCGTCGACAACGAACCCTTCCCCGACCCGGCCGGGCTGTTCATCCGTCCCGACCACTACCTGACCCGGATGCTCGGTTCGCAGGGGATCGGCCGAGCACAGTTGCTGGGCGAGCCGGGATGGTCGAGCGATCCCCGGGCGACCTGGCGCAGCTTCTGCGAAGGCTGGAGGTACTACCGGGGGACGCCGACCCGCTACTGGCTGGAGGACGTCTTCGGGGGCCTGCTCGGCATCACCGAGCAGCCTTCCGCCGACAACGCCGACCGGCTCTACGACCAGATCGCCGAGCAGTTGGCCGATCCGGCCTTCCGCCCGCTCGCGCTGCTGGACCGGTTCAACATCGAGATCATCTCGACCACGGACGCGGCCACCGACGATCTGGCCGGACACCGTGAGCTGGCCGAGCGGCTGGGGGATCGGGTGCCGCCCACCTTCCGCCCGGACGCACTGCTCGCGATCGCCGCGCCCGACTGGCCCGACCAGCTGGCTCTGCTGGAGCGGGCGAACGGCCGGGAGATCGGGGACTACGCGAGTTTCATCGGCGCGCTGGAGGATCGCCGCCGGCACTTCATCGCCAACGGAGCCCGCGCCACCGACCATGCTGCGCTCACCTCGGACACGACGCCGCTGGAACCCGCCGATGCCGAACGGCTGTTCGCCAAGGCGCTGGCCGGCAGCGCGAACGCCGCCGAGCAGGATGCCTTCTGGGCGAACATGATCTTCGAGTTCGCCCGGATGTCCACCTCTGACGGCCTGACAATGCAGTTCCATCCCGGTTCGCTGCGCAACTACGATCCGGCAGTGCAGGCGGCATGGGGGCCGGACGTCGGCTATGACATCCCGATCGCCGTCGACTACACCCGCGGGCTGCGTCCGCTGCTGGAAGCCTTCGGGCACCACCCGCGGTTCACCTTCATCGCCTTCACCCTGGACGAGGACACCTTCTCCCGCGAGCTCGCGCCGCTGGCAGGTGTGTTCCCGGCGATGAAGCTGGGGGCGCCGTGGTGGTTCCTGGACAGCCGCGACGGCATGAGACGTTACCGCGAGGCCGTCACCGACGCCGCCGGCTTCTACAACACCACCGGCTTCGTGGACGACACCCGCGCCTTCTGCTCGATCCCGGCCCGCCACAATCTGGCCCGGCGGGTGGACGCGGGCTTCCTGGCCACCCTGGTTGCGGAGCACCGCCTGGGTATCGACGAGGCCGTGGAGACCGCCATCGACCTCGCCTACCATCTGCCGAAGGCCGCCTACCCGCCGCTCGTCACCTGCTGAACCACGGGCCGCAGGGTCCGGTGCGCGAGGGGTGTCGGCATTCCGCTATGGTGGTCTGCGCGCGGATGTAGCTCAATGGTAGAGCCCCAGCCTTCCAAGCTGGTCATGCGGGTTCGATTCCCGTCATCCGCTCCATTGGGTGTCACACCAGCGGCCGCACGGCCGGCAGTGGTGTGCCCGGCGAGCCAGGCGGCATCGTCCCGGGCGAGGTCGAGCGCGGCCGCGGCATGGAACAGTTCGAGAGCTCGCGCGACCACTTCACGCTCACCTACACCTACACCGACGCAGACGGCGCGACGAGCCGGCTCTCGCTCTGCCAGGAGCGCGCCGCGCACCCGGACGGCGACGGCTCGCCCGATCCGCTCGACGCCCTCATGGGCACTGAGAGCGATCCGACAGCCGCCGTCATCGCGACCGCGAACGAGCAACTGCTGGTCGTGGGCGATGCGGCGATGCTGCAGATCGGTCTGCTGCCCGCCGCCCTCATCAGCGCTCGTCCTGTACAGCAGGAGGAGGACCACATCCGCGCCCACCACTGGCAACAGGCTCCTGTGGCGACGAGCCTTCACATCGACGCCCGCCGCTCGGCGCCCGGTTCGCCAGTTCGGGAGCTGAACCCGGTCAACCACCCCTCATCGCCACTGGTTGATCATCCATCCCGGTGGGTACTGCGACCGGCATGAATGAGTTCACGCAGGGTTCAGGATCGCGTCCGACGCAGGATTTTCCGCCGCAGGAGCAGCAACTGCCCGGGCTGACCGACGAGATGCGTCCGCGACCCGATCACGGTGAGCAGAGCTATGTCGGGCACGGGCTGTTGGCCGGTCGCCGGGCTCTGATCACCGGAGGCGATTCGGGGATCGGGCGGGCCGTCGCGATCGCCTTCGCCAGGGAAGGCGCGGACGTGGCGATCGGCTGCCTCTCTGAGGAGGAGCCAGATGCGCGAGACACCATCGAACTGGTCGGTCAGGCCGGTTCGCAGGGCTTTGCGATCGCGGCGGATCTCTCCGAGATCGAGGCCTGCAGGCGGTTGGTGGAGGCTGCGGTCGACGGGCTCGGCGGCCTGGACATCGTGGTGAACAACGCCGGCGTGCAGTTCATCAGGCACCAGACCGGGACGCTGGAGGGGCTGCAGCCTGAGCAGGTCGATCGGGTGCTGCGGACGAACTTCGCAGCGCTGCTGTGGGTCTCGCAGGCGGCGCTGCCTCACCTGACGAAGGGCTCATCGATCATCAACACCAGTTCCATCCAGGCCTACGATCCATCAACCCATCTGCTGGACTATGCCGCTACCAAGGCCGCGGTCAACAGCCTGACCGTGAACCTCGCCGAAGAACTCGGCCCGCGCGGCATCCGGGTCAACGCTGTGGCACCGGGCCCGATCTGGACGCCGCTGCAGCCGGCCAGCCGGGACGCCGACGACATACCTGGGTTCGGCTCGGACACGCCGCTGGGTCGGGCCGGGCAACCCGCCGAGGTGGCGCCCGCCTTCGTGTTCTTGGCCTCGGAGCAGACCGCGAGCTACGTCTCCGGCAGCATTCTCGGGGTCACCGGCGGCAAGGCCACCTTCTAGCCTTCGGATCGGGCAGGACGTCCGGAGCAGGGATGGGTCTGTTGGGGTCTCCTGCCGCGTCCGGCCGTGCCTGCACAAGCCGGCGGACCCCAGTCCGGTCGGACCTCCCCGACATCCAGGGCATCTCCCCGCGCCAGACTGAGATCGAGGACACCGCGAAAGCGCGTGACACCGCTGGGCTGGCCCCGACATGCAGTGAGGTGACACGATTGCTCATGGCCGAGCCGTTCTGCCTGCCGCGGGCTGACGTCGGTTCCGGCCAAGGGGAGCCATCGGATGCCGTCGTCGAGTACTCACTATGAGGGAGATGCTTCGTGGCTCACCGCTGTGTTGTCGGCCATTCAGGATTGTGCGGTGGTTTTCGATTCCGCCGGTCGCGTCCTGGGCGTCAATCAGGCTTTCAGCGATCTGCTCGGGTACGGGGTGGAGGTCACGCCGTCTGCTCTTCCCTATCCGTGGTGGCCGACCCCCGAGGAGGATGCGGAGGCGCTGGCTGTCGTCGTGGATCTGTGGCAGCAAGCGCTGCGGGGCGAGCCGGTCTCCGGCGAGTGTCGCCTTTGTCGGGTCGATCGACGGCCGGTGTGGGTTCACATGGCCGTCGCTCGGCTGGATCGTTCAGGACCGGGGCCGGCGGGTCTTGCGACGTTTCGTCGTTTCGAGCGTGAGAGGTCTGCCCGGGAGCGCAGGGTTGCTGCGGCTGATGCCAGCGCCGAGTTCTCCGTCGCCGACGACCTGGAGACGGTGTTGGCGGTGGCGGAACACGTCTTCAGTCTGCTCTTCGACGGCGGCACGACGGTGCAGCTGAACGTCTCCGAGGAGCCGTTCTTCGTCACCGGTGGCGCGCGGGTCTCAGCCGAGCAGTTGCCGCCAGGGGTCCTGCAGGGACTGGCCGGGCAGGCCAGCGCTGACGCGGTTGCGCTACGACCCGGGATCCTGCTTGCTCCGCCCAGCGCCGAGGCGGACTGCAGGGCCTGGATCCAGTTCTCGGCACCGCGGCGGATCGGGCCCGACGAGATGATCGTTGCCGATCTTCTGGCGAAGGCCTTCGCCTTGGCGGTGGATCGGGTCCTGGCTGCGGAACAGGCAGCCGATCGGGTGGGCAATCTGAGCCGCGCGGTGGAGAGTCGCCAGCTGATTGGCCAGGCGGTGGGCATTCTGATCGAGCGGCACCGTCTGACGCCCAACGACGCCTTCGGGCGGCTGAAGACATCCAGCCATAACCGGAATCTGAAGCTTCGCGAACTGGCTTCGCGGATGATCGAGAGCGGCCTGGATCCTGAGGAGGCGTAGCCGGGCCGCTCTCGATGCGGTGGGTTTCAGGGGGCCATCGGTTGCTGGAGTGCGGCGAGCCCGGACATCCAGGAGTAGCCGTGCACGACGTCAGCCGGCCGATCCCGCCAGTCGTCGGCGACTGCCTGGGCAGAAGGCGCCCATGAGCGGCAGGAACTAGACGCCGCTGCTCGCGGAGTCGGCGTTGGCAACAGAGGGACGCGAGTTGCCAGCAAAGGGGTGGCAAGCGCATTCCGATGTGCTACGTTGGCGATTGCCGGTGTAGGGCGAATCCCATCGTTACAGAGATCAGGCATGAATCGCAGGCCGATGGGGAAGCGCTTACCGACAGAGATCGGAAGCCGGACGAAGCCGGATCCGGACACGCAAAGGAGCGCGGTATGGGGATCACGACGCGACAGCCGCCGGCGTCGCCGACTGTCTTCATCGGATGCCGTCTCGCCACCTCGAACCGCCTCGCTCAGGGGCACAAGAAAGAAGGAGAAACCCATGCAGAGTAAGGCACGTCGCCTGCTTGCGGGCGCGGCCGGCCTGGTCGCGGCCAGTCTGGCGCTGACCGGTTGCGGAGGCGGATCGCCCGCTCCGACCGCATCGGAGACCGGCGGCGCCGGTGGCTCCGCCGAGCAGATCACCCTCCGCTTCCTGTGGTGGGGGAACGATGCTCGCAACGAGCTGACCCAGCAGGTCATCGACCTCTACACCTCGAAGAACCCCAACATCAAGATCGAGCCACAGAGCGCGGACTTCGCCAGCTACTGGCAGCTGCTCTCCACCCAGGCCGCGGGCGGGGATGCCCCGGACATCATCCAGATGGACGAGAAGTACCTGGCAGAGTACGGCGACAAGGGCGCGCTGGCGGATCTGGCCGCGCTCGGCGTGGACACCACCGAGTGGGCCTCGGGCACCAGGGAGGCGGGCGAGTTCAACGGCACCCTCTACGCCGCGACCTGGGCCGTCAACTCCCCGGTGTTCCTGGCGAACAACTCCCTCTTCGAGAAGGCGGGCGTCGCTCTTCCGGACGACAGCACCTGGACCTGGGACGACCTGGCCACGCTGGCCACCGACCTGCAGGCCAGGGGTGCCGGTGAGTACTACGGCGTCGAGAACCTGATCGGCGTCGACGGTGCGAGCAAGATCTGGATCCGGCAGTCTGGCGCGCAGCAGTTCACCGCGGAGGGCATCGGCTTCGACGCCGCCACCGTGACTCCGTGGTTCCAGTACTGGAAGGACTTGACGGACAAGGGCACCGCCAGCGCAACCGCCACCATCGAAAACCAGGGCACTGCGCTCGATCAGGCCTTCCTGGGCACCAACCGGATCGGCATCGGCTTCCAGTGGTCGAACCAGGTCAACGCCGTGCAGAGCGCTTCGGGTAGCGAGCTGACCCTACTGCGTCCGCCGACCCAGACCGGCTCGGCGGCCGACGCGAACCTATGGTTCAAGTCGTCGATGTACCTGTCTGCCGGTGCCAAGACCGCCCACCCCGAAGAGGTCGCGAAGTTCATCAACTTCCTGATCAACGATCCCGAGGCCGGCGCCATTCTCGGCACCGAGCGCGGGGTCCCGGTGAATCTCAAGGTCCGTGAGGCGATCACCCCCAGCCTCGAGGGCGCCAATGTCAAGGTCGTGGAGTTCATGGCCAAGATCGAGTCCGAGGTGAAGCCGGGCGGCGCGGTGCCGCTGCCGGGCGGTGGGCAGTCCGAGACCATCCAGCGCCGGGCCACTGATTCGGTGTTGCTGGGCCAGCTCGAGCCGGCCGCGGCTGCTGAGCAGTTCGTCGGTGAACTGAAGCAGGAGATGGGCCTAAGCTAGGTCGACTGTGCCTGGGGTGGGGGCGCCCGGCGGCGCTCCCACCCCAGGTCTCTGCACCCGCTATCGGCCACGAGCAATGAGAGAGAAGTCCTCATGAGCGCCTTGATGGAGTTGAAGAACCTCAAGAACGCCAAGGGCACCCGCACCAAGAAGCAGAACAAGGTAGCTTTCATCTTCCTTACTCCCTGGGTGTTGGGCCTGATCGCGATCACCACGATTCCCTTGCTGGCCTCCCTGGTGTTGTCGTTCACGGATTATCCGTTGTTGAAGGCTCCGGAGTTCAATGGGCTTGAGAACTACATGCGGATGTTCTCCGACGCGCGGTTCCTGAAGTCGTTGCAGGTGACGTTCACCTACGTCATCATTTCTACCCCGTTGCAGTTGACGCTGGCGTTGGCGATCGCGATGCTGCTGAACCAGGGGACGAAGGGCCTGGCGTTCTACCGTTCGGTTTTCTATCTTCCGAGCCTGATGGGGTCCTCGGTCGCGATTGCGATGTTGTGGCGGCAGATCTTCGGTTCGAACGGTCTGGTCCCGACGATATTGTCCTGGTTCGGGATCGTGGATCCCGCGCACAGCTTCATCGCCGATCCGAACACGGCCTTGTGGTCGATCATCCTGCTGCACGTGTGGACCTTCGGTTCGCCGATGATCATCTTCCTGGCCGGCCTGCGGCAGATTCCGGACATGTACTACGAGGCGGCGTCGGTTGACGGTGCGTCGAAGTGGACGCAGTTCTGGCAGATCACGATGCCGCTGTTGTCGCCGATCATCTTCTTCAACCTGGTGCTGCAGGTGATCGGCGCGTTCCAGTCGTTCACCCAGGCTTTCGTCGTCTCGAACGGCACCGGTGGCCCGGTGGATTCCACGCTGTTCTTCTCTCTCTACATCTACCAGCAGGGTTTCGTCCAGTTCCGGATGGGCTACGCCTCAGCGTTGGCCTGGGTGCTGGTGCTGATCGTGGGCATCTTCACCGCCCTCAACTTCTACCTGTCGAAGTACTGGGTGTTCTATGAGGACTGAGACCAAGGAGGCCGCCGTGGCTACCGCTGTCGCCCCTGCGCGAATCCGCAACCAGAACCACACTGCGGGTCGAATGGCCCGCGTGGTGATGAAGCATGTGTTGTTGACCGTTGGCGCGCTCACCATGGTGTACCCGCTGATCTGGATGGTGTTGTCGTCCTTCCGGGAAAGCCAGTACATCTTCCGCCAACCCGGCCTGGTGTTCGACAACTTCACCCTTGCCAACTACCTTCAGGGCTGGACGGCGCTGCAGTATCCGTTCCACGTGTTCCTGTGGAACTCCACCGTCATCGCGTTGGGCGCGATCATCGGCAATCTGGTCAGTTGCACGCTCGCGGCCTACGCTTTCGCCCGGCTGGAGTTCACCGCCAAACCGATCCTGTTCGGCTTCATGCTGGTCACCATCATGCTGCCGATCCACGTCCTGATCGTGCCGCAGTACATCGTGTTCTCCCAGTTCGACATGGTGAACACGTTCTGGCCATTGATTCTGCCGAGACTGCTCGCCACCGACGCGTTCTTCGTGTTCCTGATGGTGCAGTTCATCCGTGGTCTGCCGCGGGAACTGGACGAAGCGGCGCTGATCGACGGTTGCGGGCACTTCGCCATCTTCTTCCGCATTCTGCTGCCGTTGATGGTGCCGGCGCTGGCCACGACCGCGATCTTCACGTTCATCTGGACGTGGAACGACTTCTTCACCTCGCTCATCTACCTGACCAAGATGGAGAACTACACCGTCCAGCTCGCGATCCGTGCCTTCATGGATTCGGCCGGGCAGTCGAACTGGGGTGCCATGTTCGCCATGAGCGTGGTCTCGCTGGTGCCGATCTTCCTGGTATTCCTGTTCGGACAGCGATTCCTCGTCCGGGGCATCGCGACCACCGGCATCAAGTGAAACTCGGAGTGTCCGTGAAGAGGTATGCCGTCTGCGGTACGGGCCACCGTGCCTGGATGTTCGTCAACGCATTGATCGGAGACCACCGCGGGGACGGTGAGATCGTCGCCTGGATCGATCCGAATCCGGTGCGGGCCGCCGCCTTCGAGAGGCGGGTCACCGAGGCGATCGGCGGGGAGCGTCCGGTCTTCGGACCGGACGAACTCGAACGGGCGCTCACCGACCTGGCGGTCGACCGGGTGATCATCACCTCGATCGACCGGACGCACGGTGAACTGGTCGCTCGCGCGCTGCGGGCGGGCGTCGACGTGGTGGTGGAGAAGCCGATCGCCGCTCACCCGGAGCAGGCCAGGCAGATCACCGACGCGGTGGCCGAAACCGGCCGGGATGTCACCCTGACGTTCAATTACCGGTACTCGCCGCGCAACACCGAACTGCGCAAGGTGATCGCCTCCGGCGAGATCGGACGGGTCACCGCCGTGCACTTCGACTGGGCGCTGGATACCCGGCACGGGGCGGACTACTTCCGCCGCTGGCACCGGGAGAAGGTCAACAACGGTGGCCTGCTGGTGCACAAGTCGTCCCACCACTTCGACCTGGTCAACTGGTGGATCGGTGCGGTGCCCGAGCGGGTCTTCGCCAGTGGCGGCCGTCGGTTCTACGGCGACGACGCCGGGCATGCCGAGGGCTACACCCGTTCCCCGCTCGAGGTGGAGCTGAACGCGCGAGGGATCGATCCGTGGTTCCTGGACATCGCCGACTATCCCTGGCTCGACGCGCTGTACGGCGCCGACGCGCAGGCGGTTGACGGCTACGTCCGCAACCGCTCGGTCTTCGATCCCGGGATGACCACCGAGGACACCCTCGGACTGGTGGTGGAGTACCACGGCGGCGTGGTGCTGACCTACTCACTGATCGCCTACGCGCCCTGGGAGGGCTACCGGGTGGTCGTCCACGGCACCGAGGGCCAGGCCGAACTGCACGTGGTGGAGCGGGGGTCGGTGGATTTCGATGCCGGCGGTAAGGCCGTTCTGGACGCGAGTTCGACGGTGGTGGATCATGCCGATCCGATCCGTCCCACCTCCGAGCGGCTGATCGTGCAGCGGCACTGGGAGCGGGCCCGGGAGATCCCGATCGTGAACTCGGCCGGCGGACACGGCGGTGGCGACGTCCTGCTGCTGGCCGACGTGTTCAGTCCTGGCGGCGCGCCCGACCCGCTGGGACGCGCGGCCGCGCTGGCGGACGGCCTGCGGGCGTCCGGCATCGGCTACGCGGGCAACCGCTCCCTGGAGACCGGCCTTCCGGTCCGGCTGGACGAACTGGAGCTGGGCCTGCCGTTGTAGCCACGCCCCAAGCCCCAGCTTGGGTTCGGGGGTCGCTGAGGCCCCGCTCCGGTCAGCGACCGCTCTGCGCCCAGGGTGCGCCGAGTTCGGCGAAGGTGTGGCCCTGCTCGGCGACCTGATGGCAGTAGCGTTCGACGTCGGCGATCGAACCCCAGATGTCGTTGTCATGCTCGTGCCAGCTGACGAACTGCTCGGCCACGGGACGGGGGTCGGGAGCGGAGCGAACCGCATCCAGCACGACCGTGAAGGCGCCGGTGTCGGCCAATGGGCACAGTAGCGGGACGGCCGGATCCGCCAGGTGGTCCAGCAGGTTCTCGGTCAGGTTGGTGCGTCCGAAGGTCTCGGTGGCGGTACGCCCGTCGACGGTGACCTCCAGGACGTCGGTGGTGTAGTGCAGGGCTGCGAGGCCACGGCTGCCGTAGACCACGATCCGTGGCTCGGTCTGCACCGGCGAGGCCAGGGTGAGCCCGAGGCTGGCCAGCCTGCCCTGCGTGGTGCGGACGAGCACGGCCGAGGTGTCGTCGCATTCGATCCGGTTGGCCCGGTACTGATCCAGCGTCACCGTGGCGATGTCGTCCGCCCGGGTGGCGCCGGCGATCTTCAGAGCTGTCGCCACCGCGTGGGCGAGCGGATTGGTGACCACGCCGTCCACCACGGGGATGTCGCCGATCATCCGTCTACCGGCCCAGCCGGAGCGGGTGAAGTAGCCGACCGACCGCGACCAGGTACCGATCGCACCGACGTGCCGCACCTCGCCGATCTCACCGGAGGCGATCAGCCCGGCCAGCCGGGGGAGAGCGTGGGAGCCGAAGGACTGGAATCCGACCTGCACGATCCGTTCGGTCGCTGCGGAGGCCGAGGTCAGCCGGCCGAAGTCGGCCAGGCCGGGGGTCGGCGGCTTCTCCAGCAGGACGTGAGAGCCGGCGGCCACGGCGCGGGCCGTCAGATCGGTGTGGGTGTGGATTGGTGTCGAGATGATGACGACGGTCGGTGCCGGCCCTGCGGCGAGCAGGTCGTCGAGGGTGCGGTGCACGTCGACGGACTCGGCCAGCGCCATCACCTCCGGGGCGACCTCGCCACGCAGTTGTGCGACGCCGCTGCCGCTGACCAGCGCTGCCAGGCGAGCCTTTCCAGCCTTCACCAAGCGCTCGATGTTGATCATGTGCTGTTTGCCGAAACCGCCTACCCCCACCAGGGCGAGCGTCGGGATGCGGTCGTTCACGGGTCAACCGTAGCAGTGCTGGAAAGCGCTTGCTTCAACTTGGTCAGATCGCTGGCATGCTGCCTGCGGGAGGCCCTATGCTAGGTGGGAAAGCGATTACCCATGACGTGAAGGAACCGTGTCCCATGGTCGAGACCACCCTTTCCCAGCCCGCTCCGCAGGTCCGCGAGATCGGCGTCATCATGAACGGCGTCTCCGGCCGGATGGGGTACCGCCAGCATCTGGTGCGCTCGATCCTCGCGATCCGCGATGCGGGTGGGATCGAACTGCCGGACGGCTCGAAGGTCACCGTCCGTCCGCTGCTGGTGGGACGCAGCGAGGCCAAGCTGGCCGAGATCGCCGCCCGTCACGGGATCGAGGACTACACCACCGATCTGGACGCCGCTCTGGCCGATCCGCGCTGGGAGATCTACGCCGACTTCCTGGTCACCAAGGCACGCGCCGCCGCGCTACGCAGGGCGATCGCCGCCGGCAAGGCGATCTACACCGAGAAGCCCACCGCCGAGACCGTCGAGGAAGCCGTCGAGCTGGCCCGGCTGGCCGCCGCGGCGGGGGTGAAGACGGGAGTGGTCCACGACAAGCTCTACCTGCCCGGCCTGCTGAAGCTGCGGCGGCTGATCGACTCCGGCTTCTTCGGACGCATCCTGAGCGTTCGCGGCGAGTTCGGGTACTGGGTCTTCGAGGGCGACTGGCAGCCGGCCCAGCGTCCCAGCTGGAACTACCGCAGCGAGGACGGCGGCGGCATCATCGTCGACATGTTCCCGCACTGGAACTACGTGCTGGAGAATCTCTTCGGCCGGGTCCGGAGCGTCTACGCCCAGGCGGTCACGCACATCCCGCAGCGCTGGGACGAGCACGGCAAGCCGTACGACGCCACCGCGGACGACGCGGCCTACGCGGTCTTCGAACTCGAGGGCGGCGTGCTCGTGCAGCTCAACTCGTCGTGGACGGTCCGGGTGAACCGCGACGAACTGGTCGAGTTCCAGGTGGACGGCACCAACGGCTCGGCGGTGGTGGGCCTGTTCGGGGCGAAGGTCCAGCCCCGCGAGGCCACCCCGAAGCCGGTGTGGAACCCCGATCTGGCCGACGAGCACGTCTACGACGACGACTGGATCGACATGCCGGACAACACGGAGTTCGACAACGGCTTCAAGCAGCAGTGGGAGGAGTACCTGGTCTCCTACGTCCAGGGCACCGACTACCCCTACGACCTACTGGCCGGGGCGCGTGGCGTCCAGTTGGCCCAGGTGGGCCTGCAGTCCAGCGCCGAGGGCCGCAAGATCGTGCTGCCGGAGCTCAGCCTCTGATGTTCGCCGGGCATCCGTCCGGCTAATCTCAGACCCGTGTTGGGGACGGCGCTGCGGTGATGTGGATCGCCTTCGCGCTGGGGTCTGCGTTCTTCGCCGGGCTGACCGCCGTGCTGGCAAAGGCCGGGGTGGCGCGGACGCCGTCCCATCTCGCGACCGCCCTGCGGACGGTCGTCGTGCTGGTGAGCGCGGTGGCCATGGTCTTCGTGGTCGGTTCACAGGGGACGATCGGCCAGATCAGTGCGACGACGCTGGTCTTCCTGGTGCTCTCCGGGCTATCGACCGGCGCCTCGTGGTTGTGCTTCTTCCGGGCGCTTCAGCTCGGGCCGGTGAGCCGGGTGGCGGCGGTCGACAAATCCAGCGTGGTGCTGACCGTCCTGTTCGCGATCGTGCTGCTCGGCGAGACCGGGAGCCTGTGGACGCGGCTGGCTGGCACCGTCCTGATCGCGGTCGGCACCTACCTGATGATCGACCGCCAGGCATGGTCGGTGCCGGATCGGGACGGACGCCGTTGGCTGCCCTACGCCATCGGCGCGGCGGTGTTCGCGGCGCTGACCGCGATTCTCGGCAAGGTGGGCATCGTCGAGGTCGAATCGAACCTCGGCACGGCGATCCGGACCGTGGTGGTGCTGGTGATGGCGTGGATCGTGGTGTTCGTGACGGGGGAGCAGCGCTCACTACGCACCCTGCCCCGGCGGGATCTGCTGTTCGTCGTGCTCTCCGGCCTGGCTACCGGCGCATCGTGGCTGTGCTACTGGCGGGCGATGCAGGACGGTCCGGCCAGCGTGGTCGCGCCGATCGACCGGCTGAGCATCCTGGTCACCGTGGGGTTCGCCGTGCTGATGTTCGGTGAACGCCTCGCCCGGCGAGAGCTGATCGGGCTCGTGGTTCTGACGGCCGGCACCCTGGTGATGGTGCTGTGACCTGCAGTTGGCAGGATGGGAGTATGGCGACTTCTCGAATGGTGATCCTGACCGGGGCGGGGATCTCGCAGGAATCTGGTTTGCCGACCTTCCGTGACGCGAACGGCCTCTGGGAGGGCTACCGCCCGGAGGAGGTGGCCTCGCCGCTCGCGTTCGCCCGGATGCCCGAGGTCGTCCAGGAGTTCTACGACCTGCGCCGCCGGGCCGCGCTCGCGGTCGAACCCAACGCCGCACACGTCGCTCTGGCCAGGCTTGAACAGGAGTTGGATCGCCAGGGGAACTCCGGCGCGATGGTCATCGTCACGCAGAACATCGACGACCTGCATGAGCGCGCGGGCTCGAAGCGGGTGATCCACATGCACGGAGAACTCAACAGCGCACTGTGCACGGCCTGCGGCAGCCGGGCCCGCTGGACGAGGCCGCTGGCCGATCGGCCGGCCTGCCCCTCCTGCGGAAGCCGCAGCCTTCGTCCGGACATCGTCTGGTTCGGTGAGAACGTCTACCGAATGGACGAGATCGAGCAGGCGGTTGAGAACTGTGAGACGTTCGCGGTGATCGGCACTTCCGGGATGGTCTATCCGGCGGCAGGTCTGGCCGCCTATGCCAAGGCGTGCGGAGCGCGGACCGTCCTGCTCAATCTCGAGGATCAGCCACTCGGGCTCGACTACGACGAACGGGAGATCGGTCCGGCCACGAAGGTCGTCCCCGAATGGGTCGAGCGTTACCTGGCTGACCTGGCTTAGGCGGGGCTGCCCCGCAGAATCGAGGTCATCTTCTTGCCGCGGGCGAGTTCGTCCACCAGCTTGTCCATGTAGCGGATCTTCTGCATCAGCGGGTCCTCGATGTTCTCCACCCGGTAACCGCAGATCACCCCGGTGATCAGCGAGGCGTTGGGGTTGATCTCCGGCGCCTGTGCGAAGAAGGTCTCCAGGTCGATCTCGTCGGCGATCGCCTGGCGCAGTCCGTCGGCGTCGTAACCCGTGAGCCAGCTGAGCACCTCATCGAGCTCGGCTGGGGTGTGCCCCTTCTTCTCGACCTTCTCGGTGTAGAGCGGATAGATGCTGGCGAAGCTCATGGCGAAGACGCGTGCGTAGTTGTGGGCCATCGGGCTGCTCCTGGTGAGAGATCAGGGGTCAACCCTAGACCCCGGGCGCGAGGACGCCAATGTGGCGTGGGGAGCGTCCGGGACGTGCCGGCGTCCACCGGTTGAAATTAGGCGCAGCGGGCGTGAGCTAATTCCTCTAGGCTGTATGAGGTTAGGCAAACCTAACCAAAGTCTCCTGGAAAGGACGTCCGATGAGGATGCCCCGCGTCTGGGCGATGCTGGTGGCCGGTGCGGCCGCCGTCTCGCTCGCCGCCTGTTCTCCCGCTGCGGCCCCTGCCGAAACGCCGGCGAGTCCGGCCCCGACCACCGCCGCTCCGACCGCTGACAGTGCCTACCCGGTCACCATCGAGCACGCCTTCGGCACCACCACGCTGACCGCCAAGCCCGAACGGGTGGCGACCGTCGCCTGGGCCAATCACGAAGTGCCGCTGGCACTGGGCGTCGTCCCGGTCGGCATGGCCGCGGCGAACTTCGCCGACCCCGACGGCGACGGGTTGCTGCCCTGGGTGAAGGAGAAGCTGGACGAACTGGGTGCCGAGACCCCGGTGCTCTTCGACGAGAGCGACGGCATCGACTTCGAGGCGGTTGCCGACACCAAGCCCGACGTCATCCTGGCCGCCTACTCCGGGCTCACCCAGGAGGACTACGACACGCTCACCAAGATCGCGCCGACCGTTGCCTTCCCGGAGACCCCGTGGACGACGCCCTGGCGCGACATGATCCGGCTGAACTCGGCCGGCATGGGCATGGCCGCCGAAGGCGACGCGTTGATCGCCGAACTCGAGGGCAAGATCCAGGCGGCGGCCGACGCGAACCCGATCCTGGCCGAGACCTCGGTGATGTTCCTCACCCACGTCGATGTCACCGATCTCAGCGTGGTGAACTTCTACACTCCCGCGGATACCCGGGTGCAGTTCTTCAGCGACCTGGGCCTGAAGACCCCGGCCAGCATCGCCGCCTTCGAGCCCGACCCGGCCAATCCGTTCGCCGGTTCGGTGAGCGCGGAGAACGCCGACACCTTCAACGATGTCGACCTGATCGTCACCTATGGCGACCAGGCGATGATCGACACCTTGGCGGCCGATCCACTGCTCGGTCTGATGCCGGCGATCGCGAACAACGCGGTGGTCCTGCTGGACGGCGCCAGCGCCAACGCCACCGCGGCCAACCCGACCCCGTTGCAATTGCCGTACCTGCTCGACTGGTACGTCAACGAGCTGGTGACCGCGGCTGAGCGGTCGAAGTAGGAGGTTCGACGCAGCCCATTCCGGAGGTGGTCATAGCAGCGCCTGCTGTCGTGCCGGGCGTCGCCGTCGTGCGGCGCCCGGCACGGGCGCGCGCCCTGTGGCTGTTCGTCCTGCTGATCGTCCTGCTCGCCGTGGCGGCGGCCTCCATCGCGGTGGGTGCCCGCGAGGTGGCCTGGCAGGACATCTGGGCCGCCTTCGGTGGGGTGGCCGACACGTTTGAGCAGGCAGCCGTCACCAAGCGGATCCCGCGCACGCTGCTGGCGGTGCTGGTCGGCGCTGCGTTGGGGCTCTCGGGCGCCGTGATGCAGGGCGTCACCCGTAATCCGCTGGCCGATCCCGGGATCCTCGGCGTGAACACCGGAGCAGCGCTCGCCGTGGCGGTGGGCGTGGCCGGGTTCGGGCTGGTCACCTACTCGGCCTACATCTGGACGGCGATCCTCGGCGCCGCCGTGACGGCGGTGTTCGTCTACACCGTCGGCTCGCTGGGACGAGGCGGCGCCACGCCACTCAAGCTCGCACTCGCCGGAGCCGCCACGTCCGCAGCGCTGGCCTCCTTCATCACCGCGGTGGTGCTCGGCCGCAACGACATCGCCAGCGTGCTGCGCTCCTGGCAGATCGGCGGGGTGGGCGGCGGCAACTTCGACGCGATCGGCCAGGTGCTGCCCTTTCTGACGGCCGGGCTGGCGATCAGCCTGCTCTCCGCCCGGGCGCTGAACTCACTGGCACTGGGCGACGAACTGGCCGCCGGCCTGGGGGAGCGGGTCGCGCTGGCCCGCGCGGGGGCGGCGGTCGGTGCGGTGGTGCTGTGCGGCGCGGCGACAGCGGTGGCCGGTCCGATCGGCTTCGTCGGACTGGTCGTGCCGCATCTGTGCCGGCTGCTGATCGGGGTCGACCACCGCTGGCTGCTGCCCTTCTCGGCGGTCGGTGGGGCGGTGCTGCTCACCGGCTCGGACATCGTCGGACGGCTGGTCGCTCGTCCGTCCGAGGTGGATGTCGGCATCGTCACCGCGCTGATCGGTGCCCCCTTCTTCATCTGGATCGTGCGGCGCCAGAAGGTGCGTGAGCTATGACCGCCCCACGACGTTCTTCTCCGCCGCTGCGCTCCCCCGAACAACGCCGCGGGGACCCCGGTGTGACCGCCCCACGACGTTCTTCTCCGCCGCTGCGCTCCCCCGAACAACGCCGCGGGGACCCCGGTGTGAGTACGGCCACCCTTGCGGTCGTGCGGGACCATCGTCTCCGGCAGGGGCGGCGCCGGGCCGCCATTCTCGGCCTTCTCGCCGTCCTCATCTTCGCGGTATTCGTCGCCTCGCTGATGCTCGGCCATACCTTCTACAGCCTCGAGGAGATCGTCCGGGTGATCCTCGGCCAGGAGGTTGCCGGCGCGAGCTTCACGGTGGGGGAGCTCCGGCTGCCACGGGCCATCGTCGCGGTGGCGGTCGGGCTTTGCTTCGGCATGGGCGGGGTCACTTTCCAGACCATGCTCCGCAACCAGCTGGCGAGTCCCGACATCATCGGGATCACCGCCGGCGCGGGTGCCGCCGCGGCCTTCGCCATCATCGTGCTGCGGCTCTCCGACGCCCAGGTCTCGGTGTTCGCGATCCTGGCCGGGCTCGGGGTGGCGCTGCTGGTGTACCTGCTCTCGTTCCGCTCCGGAGTGCTCGGCACCCGGCTGATCCTGGTCGGCATCGGGATCGCGGCGATGCTGGACTCGGTGACCGCCTACCTGCTGTCGCGGGCGGGCGAGTGGGATCTGCAGCAGGCGATGCGCTGGCTGGCCGGCAGCCTGAACGGCGTGACCTGGAGCGACGCCGCCACGGTCACCGTCGCACTGGCGGTGCTGGCCCCCGTCCTGCTCTCCCAGGCCGGCAACCTCTCCGCGCTGCGCCTGGGGGACGACACGGCCAGCGCGCTGGGCGTGCGGGTCGACCGCACCCGCATCCTGCTGATCGTCGCCGCTGTCGGATTGATCTCCTTCGGCACCGCGGCCGCCGGGCCGGTGGCCTTCGTCGCCTTCCTCTCCGGGCCGATCGCCGTCCGGGTCATGGGGCCGTACGGCTCGATGCTGGTTCCGGCCGGGCTGGTCGGTGCTCTGCTGGTCGCCACGGCCGACTTCCTGGGCCAATGGGCGTTGGGCCAGCGCTTCCCGGTCGGCGTGGTGACCGGGGTGCTGGGCGCGCCCTATCTGGTCTATCTCATCATCCGCACCAACCGCGCCGGAGGATCACTGTGACACCCACTCTCGCCGCCGAGCGGCTGAGCGCCGGCTACGGCGACCGGCTGGTCATCGAGCAGCTCGACCTGATCGTGCCGCCCGGGGCCGTCACCGCCATCGTCGGAGCCAACGCCTGTGGCAAGTCGACCCTGCTGCGCTCCATGTCGCGGCTGCTCGCGCCGAAGGCCGGTCAGGTTGTGCTGGACGGCAGGGCCGTCCACCGGATGCCCGCCAAGCAACTCGCCCGTACCCTCGGGCTACTGCCGCAGTCGCCGATCGCGCCGGACGGAATCACCGTGGCCGATCTGGTCGGACGCGGACGTCATCCCCATCAGGCGGTGTTCTCCCGCTGGTCGGCCACCGACGAGTTGGCTGTCGCCGAGGCGCTGGAGGCCACCGACACGGTCGACCTCGCCGACCGCGCGGTGGACGAGCTCTCCGGCGGGCAGCGCCAGCGGGTCTGGATCGCGATGGTGCTCGCTCAGCGGACCGACCTGCTACTGCTGGACGAGCCGACCACCTTCCTCGATGTCAGCCATCAGGTGGAGGTGCTCGATCTGCTGATCGACCTCAACAGGAGTAGAGGGACAACCATCGTGATGGTGCTGCACGATCTGAACCTGGCCGCCCGCTACGCCGACCACCTGATCGCGATGGCGGACGGCGGGATTCACGCGGTGGGCGACCCCGTCGAGGTGCTATCCGAGCAGACCGTCCAGGCGGTGTTCGGGCTGGATTCGCGGGTCATCACCGACCCGGTCTCCGGCCGCCCGCTGATGCTCCCGATCGGACGCCACCATGCCTAGCCGCAAGCCGAAGTCGCCCAGTGTGCTGGCGCGGGCCGCCGTCGATCGGGTCGAGCGGCTCTCACCCGCCTTCACCCGGGTCTGGTTCGCGGGCGCGGGCCTGGCCGAGTTCGGCAACCCGGGGGAGACCTACGACCAGCGCATCAAGGTGATCTTCCCGCCGGCAGGGGGACGGGTGCCGGTGCTGGCCGAGAGCGCAGACTGGTGGCCGCAGTGGCAGGGGCTTCCCGAGGACGAACGCGGTGCGATGCGCACCTACTCGATCCGCGACATCGTCGGCGCCGGCCCATCGACCCAGGTGGCGGTCGACTTCGTCCTGCACGTTGCCGAAGGCCTCACCGGCCCCGCTTCCCGATGGGCGAGCGCGTCGGAGCCCGGGGACGAGGTGCTGCTGATCGGCCCGAGACGTGGCGAACCCTGGGGAGGTGTCGAGTTCCGCCCTTCCGGCGCCCGAACCGTGCTGCTCGCCGGTGACGAGACCGCGGTGCCGGCCATCTCCCGCATCCTGCTCGACCTCGAGCCCGGAGTGACGGGGGATGTCTTCGTCGAGGTTCCGTCCCAGGAGGACATCCTCCCGCTGGAGGCGCCGCCCGGTTTCGAGATCCACTGGCTGCCCCGCGAGGCTGATCCCGCGGCCGTCCCGGGGGACGCCGGGGAAGGCCCTGCGGCATTCGGCTCCCGGCTGGTCCCGGCGGTGGTCGAACATCTCGGCGTCCACCCGCACGGCCGCATCCAGGATGCCGACACCGAGTTCCCGGTCTGGGAGACGCCGATCTTCTCCAGTCTGGGCGAGGAGTTGGCGGACGGCGGCGGCGTTCCCGGCCTCTACGCCTGGATCGCCGGCGAGAGCGGCGTGGTGACCACGCTACGCCGCCACCTGGTCCGGGAGGCCGGTCTGGCCCGCAGCCAGGTGGCGTTCATGGGCTATTGGCGTCAGGGCGTCGCCGCGCAGGGCTGAGATCCTGTCGCTGGACGCAGGCCACCGAACGCCTCCGCCTCTGGGAACTCGACCAACGTCTCGGCGAGGCGCATCACCCGTGCGGCTGAGCCGCGCAGGAGGGGCCAGCCGGCACAGCCGGCTCCTTGGTGTGCGTTCTGATGATTGTCGCGCCGATCCGCTCAGGGTTCTGGAGCGGTGAGCTGGCGGAGTGCTTCCACGTGGCCGAGCCAGGCGCGCCGGCCGGACGGGGTGAGGCGCACCCAGGTGCGGGGGCGTCCGAAAGCCTGGGCGCGCTTGTCGAGGGCCAGGTAGCCGGCCTCGGTCAGGACCCGGAGTTGCTTGGAGAGATGCGAGGTGGTCAGGCCGACGGATTCCTCCAGCGCGCTGAACTCCAGCTCGGTGGCGGTCGCCAGGGCCGCCACGACCCGGAGCCGCGCCGGGACGTGGATGAGCTCGTCGAACTGTGCGACGACCGGGTCCCAGCTCATATCAGGTCGTAGCGGTCATAGTCGCCGGCGGCGAGCCGTCGCGTCTGGTAGTTCTCGTCCCAGCGCAGATAGACGAAGCCGGCGAGCGCCACCAGGATGCCGGCTGCGATGGCGTACCAGGGCTGCCAGCCCGCCTCCGGACGGATGAGGGTGAGGCCGAACACGACCAGCCAGGGGATGAAGAACCGCAACGGCTGGGAGCGGACCGACCGCTCATCCAGGATCCGCCCGCGCCGCCGCTTGAGGTGATGCTCCACCACTGCCAGGAGAGCGCCGCCGACCACGATGATCGTGACTCCGGCGATCTGGAGGGACGGTTGGTGCAGTGTGGCGACGCCGACGCCGATGCCGGTCGTGGCCGCGAAGATCGCATGGAACCACGCCGGTCGGCGGGTCGCCTCCGCGGCCGCCCGGTGGGCTTCGGCGATCTGTTCGAGGCTGGCCCGGGCTTCGTCGGGATCCGGTTGCCCAGTGGCGTTCATCGCTCCCTCCGAGATGGTTGACTGTGATTCAACTATCTCAGTTGGTTGTCCCCTGGTCAACTGACTTGCCGGCCTGGTCGCCCGACGCCGAGCACGGAGGTCCCGGCTCGTTGGCGATGGTCTTCTCAAACGGTGACGTACTCGGCCAGATGCCGGCCGGTCGGGGTCGAGTGGGTCGCCACCAGGTCGGCCGGCGTGCCCTCGAAGACCACCTGTCCGCCGTCCGACCGGCGCCGGGCCCAGGCCGGCGATCGATCCACAGGACAGGAGTCTGTGGCGCCACCCCCGGATCAGGCAGCCGATCGGGCTGGTCGTGAACCATCAGCCCGAGTTGCGCGAGTACCCCGACATGCCCCCGGGCTTGCTCGTTGGTCAACCAGTGTTCGGTCGGCGAATCCCGCGGTGGTGCGGTGGTCGCGGACTCGCAGGGTAGCCGGGTACTAGGCCGTGTTCGCGTTGACGGCGCCCAGTTGGAAGTCCGCCACCGTCCATGCTTCGACCTCGTCGAGGTGCAGCGCGGCGGCGGCCTGTGCGGCATCGGCGTCCTTGGCCGTCATCGCGTCCAGGATCTCAAGGTGGCGCAAGGTCGAGCCGGATATCCGGTGGACGCCGGTCGCGCCCAGCACGCGGAGCCACGCTACCCATGGCTCCACGCCGGCGCGGGCGCGGATGAGTCGTGAGTTCCCGGTGGAGGCGATGATCGCCTGATGAATGTTCCGGTCGCTGGCGAAGAACGGTCCGTAGACACCGCGGTCGGCGGCCTCGAGTGCTTCCATCGCCTCCTGGCGTAACTCGCTCACCAATGCCGCGGAGATCTGCGTGGTGGCAATGCCCGTGGCCAGCACTTCGACCGCCTTGCGGAACTGACACACCTCGTGGATGTCCTGCACCGTGGGCCGGACGACGAAGGTGCCGTAGCGGGCCCGGGTTTCCACGAGTTGCGCGTGTTCCATCCGGGCCAGCGCGTCGCGGATCGGTGCCCGGGAGATGCCGAACTCCGTAGCGATCGCTGCGGGGTCGATCCGCGATCCGGGCGGTAGCTCGCCACTGATCAGACGGTCGGTGAGGATGCGGTACAGCCGGTCCGAGATCAGGTCGGATACGCCGCCTTCCGCGCCACCCTCAGCAAAGGTCACCAAGCGAGTCTCCTCTCCGAACTGCGGTGATCTCCGTACTTTAGCGAGTTCTGCCCTTGACCGCTAGACGCTGATCGATTAGCGTCTAGCGCATCGCCGCAGGAGTCGATCCGTGACAGTCGGCATCGAGGCCGAGTCGATCCCCAGCCGGCGTGCACGCAGGACGCTCAAGCGTCGAAAACCGAGCAGTTGGGAAGTATCAATGAGTGGAGCTAGGGGCATTTGTCCGGCGATGATGACGGCGTGGGACTCTGATGAACTCTATGACCGGGCCAAGTCGGAGGCGTATGTCACGTGGTTGATCGAGTCGGGTGCGGAGGCGTTGTCGGTCTGTGGCAGCACGGGCGAGATGACCGCGATGCAGCCGGACGAGCAGGCCGAGATCATCGATCATGTGACCCGGTTCGTGGCGGGACAGGTTCCGGTGCTGGCCAGCGTGGGGAAGTACAGCACCTTTGAGACCCTGTACCTGGCTCGCAAGGCCAAGGCGTCCGGTGTGGACGGGCTGATGGTGTTGTTGCCCTACTACTACAAGCCGTACAAGGAGGCTGCGCGCGAGCACCTGCGTACCGTTCGGCGCGAGACCGGGCTGCCCATCTGTTTGTACAACAACCCGCACTTCGCCGGGTATGAGTTCACTACCCGCGAGGCGAAGGAACTCTTCGATGAGGGCACGATCGATTCGATCAAATCCGCTCACGGCGACACGAACCGAATCACCGATCTGAAGTTCTTCAGCGACATGACGGTCTTCTATGGCCACGACTACTCGGGTCAAGCGGCCTATGCGGCTGGTGCCGACGGGTGGTTGTCGGGGTTCCCGGCGGCGTTCCCGAAGCAGTGTCGTGCGGTGCAGGACGCGATCCGGGACGAGCGTGACCTGGACAAGGGCAAGGCGGCCTGGGCCAAGTTCATTCCGTTCGTGGAGTACTTCATGGATCCCGATACCAATGCCGAAGTGCACTGGTTGGAGATCCTGAAGTTCGCCCTGCTCGTCCAGGGTGTCGATGTCGGCTTCGCCCGCCGTCCCCTCAAGGAGCTCACCGAGGCACACAAGGCCAAGGTCGAGAACCTACTGGAAACCCTGCTCAGCTAGCAGATCCTGGAGCCAAGAGATGAAGAAGAAGACCCTTGCCATCGTCGGTGGCGTTCTCACGGGACTGCTGGCTGCCTGTGTCGGGCCCGTACCGGGTGGCCAACCCAGTGGTGACTCGAGTGGCCAGTCTGGTTCGAATAAGCTCACGGTTGCGGCCGTGGTCAACACCAGCGACTACAAGACGGCGATAGTTTCCATGGAGAAGTGGGCCAAGGAGAAGGGCGTCGAACTCGAGGTGATCGAGGAGAACACCCAGACCTACGCGTCATCCTATGTCCTGGCTGCTCAGACCCAGAACCCCCGGTACGACGTGATCATGTTCTGGGACTTCTACATGGATCAGCTGTACCCGATGCTGACTCCCCTCGACGGTAGCTACGATCCGAAGTACGACCTCTCGACGATCGACGACGGTGACATCCTGCGCACCGGCTACAGCGACTACAAGGGACATCCGTACAACATTCCCTACGGCCTGGACGCCTACGTGCTGTACTACCGGACCGATCTGCTGGCCGAAGCGGGTATCACAAAGGTGCCTGAGACCTGGGACGAGCTGGTGGACGCTGCCACGAAGTTGACCAAGGACACCGATGGGGACGGGAACATCGATCAGTGGGGGATGGCGACCAACGGCCTGCCGGGCCAGGTGTTCAACACCTACTCGTTCTTCAACTTCCTGCTCACGAACGGTGGCAGTGTGGTCGACGCCGAAGGCAAGCCGCTGTTCAACTCACCTGAAGGTGTTGAGGCGCTGCAGCTGATGGTCGACATGCGCAACAAGCACAAGGTCATGCCTCCGGACGTGATCACCTACGACAACAACGAGATCCATGAGGGCTTCCTCTCCGGCAAGTTCGCGATGATCACCCACTGGCCGTACGTGTACGGCATGACCTACGGCTCCGAGATCGAAGGCAAGGTGGGCTATGCCGCGGTGCCGCATTCGGCCAAGGGCAAGACGGCAACCGTGCTGAACGCCTGGAGCTTCGGGATCCCGACGATGTCGGAGAACAAGGATCTCGCGTGGGATCTGGCGACCTATCTGCTGAGCACCGAGGCGGGTGCCTACGAGTTCAGTCAGAAGAGCGACTGGCCCTTCCGGCAGTCGGCCTACGAGGCTGCGGCCAAGGAGTATGAGATTCCGCAGGACTTCCTGGACTTCTCGACCTTCGTCTTCGACACCGCCAACACGAACTCGCAGAAGATCGTGATGGCCCGTGGCGGTGAGACCTCCATCATCCTGGGCGACTACATCGATCAGGCGATGAACGGACGGATGTCCGCCAGGGACGCCCTCGACGCCGCGTTCAAGGACATCAACGAGTTGTTGGAGAGTTAGGCAACAGTGGGGGTGCCGGCGGGCGGCGGCGCACCCCCCAAAAAA
>JASGEM010000060.1:0-7340 GCA_049841235.1 Propionicimonas sp.
CCGGTCTGCTGCGTCCGGCCTGAGTGCCCGGACGTCGGTCGCCACCCCACGCATCACGGGACGCGCCGCTGCCGGCCTGACCGCCACGCGAGCCACCGCCACTGCGTGGCCGGGCGGATCCCGCGCCTGCACCGCGCGGTCCGGTGCGACGCTCGGCCGGCTTGCGAGGGCCGGCCTTGCCTGCGCCGGAACCCTGGCCTGTCGATCGGGGCTTGCCACCGGTGCGGCGGTCGGGCCGCCCGTCCCCAGAACCCGCCTGGTCCACTCGTTCGTCCTCTCGCCGCGGTCAACCCCTCAAACGTACAGCACCCCCGCACGGACGTACCGCACGGGGGTGCTGGGCCGGACCGAATCTCAGCTGACCTTGGTGCGCCGCTTCGACAGCAGGTCGAACGCGACCGCTGCCAGCAGCACCAGGCCCTTGACCACCTGCTGCCAGGCGGACGGCACGCCGACGATCGACAGGCCCATGTTCAGCACGCCCATGATCAGGGCGCCGACCATGGCCCCGGAGATCCGGCCGATGCCACCTGTGACCGCCGTGCCACCGATGAAGCAGGCCGCGATCGCGTCCAACTCGTAGCTCTGCCCGGCGGTCGAGGTGGCGGCATTCGCCCGCGAGGTGACCACCACCGCCGCCACCGCGGCCAGCATGCCCATGTGGACGAAGATCATGAAGTTCGTCTTGGCGGTGTTGATGCCGGACAGGATGGCGGCGTTCAGGTTACCGCCGATCGCGTAGATGTGACGCCCGAAGACCGTCCGATTGAGCACGAAGCTGTAGACGAAGATCAGCACGCCCACGATGACCAGCACGATCGGGGTGCCGCCGGCGCTGAGCGCCAGCAATCCGGCGAGCCCCAGCATGGCAGCGGCGATCACGACCAGCTTCACGATCAACAGCCCGATCGGCTCCGGCGCGATGCCGTGGCGCACCTGGGAGGCGCGAGCCCGCAACTGCGACCACACCAGCCCGGCGACACCGATCACGCCGATCACCAGCGTCACCACGTCGAACTGGCCGGCGAAGCCGAGCATGTTCGGCAGGGAACCGGCAGAGATCGCCACGAAGCCCTGGTCGAAGCCGGCCATGGTGAATCCGGCGATCACGATGGCGAGCCCTCGGAACACCAGCATGCCGGCCAGGGTGACGATGAAGGCCGGGATCCGGACGTAGGCCACCCAGAACCCGTGCCAGGCGCCGACCACCGCGCCCAGCGCGAGCGCCAGCAGCACAGCGGCGGGCCACGGCCAGTGCCAGTGGTACATCGCCCAGCCGAGGACGCCGCCGATGAAGGCGACCAGCGACCCGACCGACAGGTCGATATGACCGGCCACGATCACCATCACCATGCCGATCGCAAGAATCAGCACGTAGGCGTTCTGGCCGATCAGCGCCGAGACATTGTCCGGCCACAGCAGGCGTCCCCCGGTGAGGACGTTGAACACCACGATCACCAGCACCAGCGCAGCCATGATTCCGTACTGGCGCAGGTTGCTTCGCAGCGATTCCTGGATGGAGGTCTCGCGCAGGTTGCTGCGCTGCGATTCCTGAAGGGAGGTCATTGGCGTCTTCCTAGGTTTCCTGGGTCATGAGCTTCATCAGGTGCTCCTGCGTCGCATCCGCCCGGTCGACGTCGCCGGTGATCCGGCCCTCGCTCAGGGTGTAGATCCGATCGCAGATGCCGATCAACTCGGGCAGTTCGGAGGAGATCACCAGCACCGCCCGGCCCTGATTGGCCAGTTGGTTGATGATCGCGTAGATCTCGTACTTGGCACCGACATCGATGCCTCGGGTCGGCTCGTCGAGGATGAGCACCTCGGGATCGGTGAACACCCACTTCGACAGGGCCACCTTCTGCTGGTTGCCGCCGGAGAGCTTGAGCACCTGGGCCTCCACCGTCGGAGTCTTGACCCGTAGCCCCACCCGCAGCTCGTTGGCCGCCACCGTCTCGGCATTCGGTTCGATCACACCGCGGCTGGAGACCTTCCGCATCGCGGCCGCGGTCATGTTCTCCTTGACCGACTGGATGAGGTTCAGCCCGTACCGCTTGCGGTCCTCGGTGACGTAGGCGATGCCGTTGGCGACCGCCTGGCCGACCGTCCGGAGTTCGACCTGCTGGCCGTTGCGGTAGACCGTGCCAGTGATGTCGCGGCCGTAGGTCTGCCCGAAGACGCTCATCGCCAGTTCGGTGCGGCCCGAGCCCATCAGCCCGGCCAGGCCGACGATCTCGCCGGCGCGTACCGTCAGCGAGGCGCTGTCCACCATCTTGCGGCCGGCGTCGACCGGGTGATGGACGGTCCAGTCCTCGATCCGGAACGCCTCGTCGCCAAGCCTGGTCTCCAGTGCGCTGCGCTCGGGGAACCGGCTGTTCATCTCGCGTCCGACCATCCCCTTGATCAGGCGTTCCTCGGTGATCCCGTCGGTTGCCTGCAGGGTCTCGATCACCCGGCCGTCGCGGATGATCGTGATGGCATCCGCGATCGACAGCACCTCTCCGAGCTTGTGGGAGATGATGATGCTGGTGACGCCCTGATCGCGCAGCGCCCGCACCAGGTTGAGCAGATGATCGGAATCGTCGTCGTTCAGCGCGGCGGTGGGCTCGTCAAGGATGAGGAGCTCGACCCGCTTGGCCAGCGCCTTGGCGATCTCCACCAGCTGCTGTTTGCCGACCCCGATGTCCACGATGCGGGTTCGGGGGTGCTCTTCCAGGCCGACCCGGGCCAGCAGCCCGGCGGCGTCGCGTTCGGCCTGCGTCCAGTCGATCACGCCCAGGCGGGCGCGCTCGTTGCCCAGGAAGATGTTCTCGGTGATCGACAGGAAGGGCACCAGTGCCAGTTCCTGATGGATGATCACGATGCCGCGCTCCTCGGAGTCGCGGATGGTGCGGAACTCGCACACGTTTCCGTCGTAGTGGATGTCTCCGGTGTAGCTGCCGTGCGGGTGCACACCGGAGAGGATCTTCATCAGGGTGGACTTGCCCGCGCCGTTCTCGCCGCAGATGGCGTGGATCTCACCCCGCTTGACGGTCAGGGTGACATCCTCCAGCGCCTTGACGCCCGGAAACTCCATGGAGATTCCGGTCATCGCCAGGATGTCCGGTTCTTCGGTCATCGCTCGCCTCTTCGACCTTGAGGTGGACTCGGGACTCGCGACGGGCCGGGGTTGAAGGGCCCCGGCCCGTCGCGGTGAAATGCTAGTACCGCTCGCTCGTCACTTGAGCTGATCGGCCTTGATGAAGCCGGAATCGACCAGCTTCGACTGCACCGTGTCCGCCACGACCACCTCGGGGTCGATCAAGAAGGACGGCACAACCTTCTCACCGTTGTCGTAGTCGGTGGTGTTGTTGACGGTGACGTCCTTGCCCTGGGCGATCTCGTCCACCATGGTGGCGACCCGCTTGGCGAGCTCGCGGGTGTCCTTCCAGACCGTCATCGACTGCTTGCCGGCCAGGATGTTCTTCACGTTGGCCACGTCGCCGTCCTGCCCGGTCAGCACCGGCCAGTCGCCGCCCACTGTGTAGCCCTTGGTCTCCAGAGCCTGGGCGATGCCCAGCGCCAGGGAGTCGTTCGGCGACAGCACGACGTCGACCTTCTTGTCGGTGTAGAACGAGTTCAGGCGGTTCTCCATCTCATCCTGCGCGTCGGAGGAGCCCCAGCCCAGGATGCCGATGTCCTGCCAGTTACCGGAGGCCTTCTTGCCGGTCTCGGAGTTGATCACCAGCTTGCCGGACTCGACGAACGGCTTCAGCTGATCCCAGGCACCGCCGAAGAACAACGAGGCGTTGTTGTCGTCGGGGGATCCGGCGAACGGCTCGAAGTTGAACGGACCGGCGGCGGAATCGAGCTCCAGTGCCTCCTTGATGAAGTTGCCCTGGAGTTCGCCGACCTTGTAGTTGTCGAAGGTCGCGTAGAAGTCGACGTTCGGAGTGTTCAGGATCAGGCGGTCGTAGGCGATGATCTTGATACCCTTGTCAGCGGCCTTCTGCAGGGTCGGGCCGAGGGTCTTGCCGTCGATCGAGGCGATTACCAGCACCTTGGCGCCGGCGTTGATCTGGTTCTCGAGCTGCGTGATCTGCAACTCGTTCTTGTTGTCGGCGTAGTCGAGCATGGTCTCGTAGCCCATTTCCTCGAGCTGGGCCTTGAGGCCTGCGCCGTCGTTGTTCCAGCGTTCCAAGCTCACCGTCGGCATGGTGATGCCGATCAGCGGCTTCTCGGCGCTGGGCGTTTCGCCGCCGGTGGCGGTCGGTGCCGGTTCGGCCGGGGAGCGCTCTGCCGAGCAACCAGCCATCATGCCGAAAGCCATGGCGAGCCCGGCGATCAGAGCCGCAGACTTGCGGATAGCCATAAGGAATCCCTCCTGTAGAAATCGCTGGGTCCCGCCCGCCGATGGGAGAGGCCCAGGGGATCGCCCCCCTGCGTCGGGAGGTAGGGCTAACGCTAGTGCAGTTGTCTTTAGGTCTCAAACACATGGCGGGATGTAATCGAATCGTTACTTGATCTCCCAAACTCAGCGAACGAGTGAGGTCACAGGGTCTACGGGTTACGGCACCTGACCAGTAGAATGCCACGCATGGCCATTCCCAGGGTGCCGCCTGGCTCACCGAGTTCGCTTCGCGAAGCGAACCGGGCCCGCATCCTGGACACGATCAAGCAACTGGGTGCGATGACCCAGGTCGAACTGGCGGATGCCACCGGGCTCTCCCCCGCCACGGTATCGATCATCGTCAACGAGCTCGCGGCCGCCGGCCTGCTGACCACAGCTCAGATCACCCGTTCCGGGCGCCGTGCCACTCAGGTCGCGATGTCGCGAGGGCTGGGGCTGGTCGCCGGGGTGCATTTCTCCTCGCGGGCGCTGCGGCTGGTGCTGTGCGATCCGCTGGGGAGCGTGGTCGCCGCCCAGCGGATGCCGCTGCCCACCGACCATCGCTCCGACACCAGCCTGGATCAGGCGGCGGAACTGCTGCACGACATGCTGGCCGACGTGGATGCCGAACGCGCGGAGCTGCAGGGCGTGGGGGTCGGCATCTGCGCGCCCTACGACCCCACGACCGACATGCTGTCGGTGCCCGGGCTGTTGCGCGGCTGGGACGAGGTGCGGATCGCGGAATCACTGTCACGCCGGCTCGGCACCCCGGTGGTGGCCGACAACGACGCCAACCTGGCCATGCTCGCCGAATCCCGCTTCGGGATCGCCAAGTCGATGTCGTCGGCGGTCTTCGTCATGATCAGCCACGGCATCGGTGCCGGCATCATGGCCCACGGCCAGATCCTCCGCGGCCACGCCGGTCTCGCCGGCGAGATCGGGCATGTCCGCGTCCTGGAGAACGGACAGCTGTGCCGCTGTGGCAACCGGGGTTGCCTGGAGATGGTGGTGAACGCCACCGCCATCACTGCCGCGCTCCGCAATACGGTCGGATCGGTCACGCTGCGGGACATCATCGCGATGGCCCGGCAGGGCGACATCGGTGCCACCCGGGTGATCGCCGACGCCGCGCAGCACATCGGCTTCGCGATCGCGGCGCTGAGCAATGTCGTCAGCCCCGAGATCACGGTGATCGGCGGTGAGCTGGCGGCGGCCGGCGGCATCCTCACCGTCCCGCTGGAGGCATCGCTCGAGCGGCACAGCCTGCACAACCCGTTGAATCCGCCCCGGGTGCACATCTCCGAGCTGGGCACCGACGCCTCCGCCCTCGGCGCGGCGGCGTACGCCATCGACTCGGTCTTCCAGGCCACGGTCGCAAGTCAGGCCACCGCATGACCGCCCTCCGCAACGGGCCCGTGACCGGCTTCGACCCACCTGGACCCCGGCTGGTGCAGCCGGCGCCGCGCCTGCCGGTGCTCGGGCTGCGCGGAGTGAACAAGTCGTTCAACTCGGTACGCGCGCTCGAGCAGATCGACTTCGACATCCACCCCCGCGAGGTGGTCGCGGTGGTCGGCGACAATGCCGCCGGCAAGTCGGTGCTGGCCAAGACCATCGCGGGGGTGTACCAGCCCGACTCCGGCGACATCTACTGGGAGGGCCACCCCGCCACCCTCCCCAACCCGTCGGCGGCCTACGAGCTGGGCATCGCCTCGGTGTTCCAGGAACTGGCGCTCTGCGACAACCTCTCGATTGTGCAGAATCTCTTCCTCGGACGCGAGCTGGCCCGGTCCACGGTCCTGGCCGACGATCAAATGGACGAGATCGCGCGACGGATCCTCTCCGACCTCGGGGCCAAGTTGCCGCCGGTGCGGACGCCGGTCGCTCATCTTTCGGCCGGCCAGCGGCAGATCACCGCGATCGCCCGGGCCCTGCTCGGCTCTCCCAAGATCGTGGTGATGGACGAGCCCACCAGCTCGCTCTCGGTGACCCAGACCGCGGAGGTGCTGAACCTGATCGAGCACCTGCGCGACCTTGGCTACGGGGTCATGTTCATCTCGCACACCCTCACCGATGTACGCGCCGTGGCGGATCGCCTGGTGGTCATGCGGCACGGCCGCATCGTCGGCGACGCCCTGATGGACGACGTCACCTACGAGGACATCATCGCCGCCATGACCGGAGTGCCCAACGACCTCACCAGGGCCACCCGGCAGCGTGGCATGCTGCTGCCCCCCATGCTCAGCGTCGTGCGTGATCCCGGCGCTTAGGAGCCCGCTGAACCATCAGCGGTTCAGCACCCCAGGGTTCTCCGAGGCCTCGGTACGCGAACCCCGCTAGAAGGTGCGAATCCACACCCCGGCATGGCGCCCTCGCCAGTCCGTCGACGAACCTGGGCCGGGCGAAGCCGGCCAGAACGCACGAAAACCCCGCGGACTGAGTTCCTGGGGCTCACCTGTCCCTGAAATGCACAACACCCCGCGGATCCGAAGATCCGCGGGGTGTTGAAATGTCCGGCGATGTCCTACTCTCCCACAGGTTCCCACCTGCAGTACCATCGGCGCTGAAGGCCTTAGCTTCCGGGTTCGGAATGGAGCCGGGCGTTTCCCCTTCGCCATGATCACCGTAACTCTATGGAGTTGTATCGGTCTCGATCTCTCGAGTACCCGACCGTTACTCGAGAACCGCACAGTGGACGCGTAGCACCTTTGTAGGAAACAAGCCCTCGGCCTATTAGTATCGGTCAGCTCCATGCATTGCTGCACTTCCACATCCGACCTATCTACCCGGTGGTCTTCCGGGGGCCTTACCAGATTAACTCTGTGGGAACCCTCATCTTGAGACGCGCTTCCCGCTTAGATGCTTTCAGCGGTTATCGTTTCCAAACGTAGCCAACCAGCCGTGCTCTTGGCAGAACAACTGGCACACCAGAGGTTTGTCCGTCCCGGTCCTCTCGTACTAAGGACAGCCTCTCTCA
>JASGEM010000061.1:0-48697 GCA_049841235.1 Propionicimonas sp.
CTGCGGCGCGCCCGGACGGGCGGTCTGCGGCACCTGGACCTGGCGCCAGATCTCCCATCCGGCCACCAGTTCTCGTTAACCCCAGCTCATCCCGCCGGGCACCTCCTCGCTCGGAACAGCATTGTTCAGCAACTCCTAGGGGATCTCGATCCGGGTGACCTCGGTGGTATTGCCCGCGCCGTCCATGCCGTAGAGGCAGTACGACGCCGGAAGATCCTCGGTGGTCAGCGTCAGCGGGACGATGAAGAACTCCTGGAAGTTGGCGGTGTCGTCGCAGTCCAGGGTCTTCGGGTCGCCCCAGGTGAACCGGAAAGTGGTCAGTTCCGGTGGGTTCAGGTGCGGCCGGACGATCTTGGTGCCCCCACCGATGTCCTCGACCTCGGCGCTGGCCGGGAAGATCGGCGGGGTCCGGTCGACTTCGAAGAGCACCGAGGCCGCGCTGGCGTAGTCCTCTCCGGCGACCGCGCACAGGGTGTAGTGACCCTCGATCTCGGGTAGATCGACCGGAAGAGGATCGCCCTTCTGCTCCCATTCGTAGCCCGCCTGGGGAATGACCGTGTCGGTGGCCGAGCCGTAGGTCTCCGCACGCAGGCACGCGGTGCCGTCGCCGAGGGGCACCAGCACGGTCCGCGCCGGGCTGGCGGAGCGCCCGACCAGGCTCACCTGAGGCATTCGCCCGTTGGCGTCGGGCAATTCGCCGCCACGGAAGGGGCCTCCTCCGGTCTCGGTCCAGATGTTCGACACCGGCAGCGGGCAGGACTGCCCCAGCGCGAAATTGCCCTCCGCGGTGAAGCAGCCGCCCAGCCCGGCGACGCTCTGGGCATAGCTGGTGTCCTCGACCATCCTCACGCCGTCGGTGGTGACCTCGCAGGGACGATTGAGGAAGCACTCACCGCCGTCGGACACCCGGGAACCGCCCGTGGTGGTGTTGATCATCGCCACGATCGCGGTCGGCTGGCCGTCGGCGTCCAGGGTGAACAGCGGCGATCCGCTCGAACCCATCACGATGCCCGGGCAGTCGTTGGACCAGACGCCGAACCACAACCAGGAGAACTCGATCAGGGTGTGCTGGCTGCCGAGGGTGCATTCGCCACGGCGCAGCACCCAGTCGTCCTGAGCCATGTCCTGGAAGGGCACGCCGACATTGGTCACCGGGGCGCCTTCGGCCGGCTCGTCGGCGGTGATCGGTACCGGCCGCAGGCCGAGTTGCTTCAGGTCCCCCAGGGTCGTGTCCAGCCGGACGATCGCGGTGTCGGTGTGACGCATCGTGCTGTAGGCGATCTGGACCACATCGACGTCCAGGGTGTTGTCCTCGTTGCCCTGGGCGAGCAGGAAGGTGGCCTTGCCGAACCACTCGTGTTCGATGGTGGTGTTCTGGGCGGCCCGCCCGACGTCGCCGACGCAGTGGCCGTTGGTGAGCAGGTACGCCGGGCCGGTCGGCACTCCGGTGTCGATCAGCGTGCCGGTGCAGTTCGAACCGGCGTTGAGTGAGGCGACGCTGCTGAACCGCGCGAGTTGTTCGATGGGCAATGGGTCGGCCGGGTCCGGCAGTGGTGCCGGTGCGGGTGGGGCCGACGGCGTGGGGCTGTCGGGCGGGACGGGATTGACGCCGGTACATCCGGCCAGAAGAATCGAAAGGGCGATACCCGCCCACGCCAAACGCCTCACGACACCCTCCCCGCTGAGTCTGGGTAGATCCTCCCATCCACGCCCGGATTTGGCACTGAATCGTCCAGAAATGCCGGCCCGGTGTGCCACCCCTGCTGCGGACTTCGCTGGTAATGTTTTGGGTAGCGAGTTTCCCCCCAGATTCCTCGCTGACCCCCGGGTGGGCGCGCCGCCCCCCAGCAATGCGAGCGCGCCGAGCGTCGGTCCGTCATACGGTTCGCGCCCCCGGGGGTCTTCATTGCCTGGGAACGCCGGACAGCGCCCTTCGACGGCGACGGCCAGTGCCGTCTCAGCGGCGCTCGGCCCGCTCCGCGCGCAACTGGATCAGCGCCGTCTCGATCGCCGCCCGGGTCTGTTCGCGCAGGCCGGAGACCTCGGTCTGCGGGCCCACCTCGATCGGCTCGAGAACACGGACTTCGGCATGGCTGCTGCCGAACCGCCAGTCGTGCTTCACCAGCGCGTCCCGGGTTCCGATCACGGCCAGCGGCAGGATCGGCACCCCTGCCTCGACCGCGACCGTGAACGCGCCGTCGCGGAACTCGCCGAGTTCGCCGGAGGCCGAGCGGGTGCCCTCGGGAAAGACCATCACCGACACATGGTTGGCGAGCCGGTCGCGCATCGCCGCCAGCGCGTCGCCGCGTGAGCCGCGGTCGCTTCGCACCAGGCGGATGTCGCCGGCCATCCGCATCATCCAGCCCACCAGGGGAATGCTGAAGAAGTCGCTCTTGGCGAGCCACTTCATCTCGAACGGCAGATGTGCGATCAGCAGGATGTCGACGAAGCTCTCGTGGTTGGCCACCACCATGTACGGGCGCCGAGGATCGCTGGGGGCGGTGCCGGAGACGGTGAACCGCCACAGCGGATTGAGGGTCTGGGCAACCACCGCCACCTTCCGGAACGCGTAGCCGGCGCGATAGCGGCCCGGATCGGTGCGGACGGTGGCAAGCCAGATGAGGGTGACGATCGGAAAGGCCAGCAGAAGGGTCAGGCCCAGGGCGAGCCAGGCCCAGATCGACAGCACTGTCCGTCCGGGGAATCTCAGCAAGGCCTCGCGCACCCCAGGAGTCTCCCAGACGGCAAGCCTTCCGGTCACGTCAGCGACCGGACGCACCCCCTGGCGAGGACCGCGTGGGCGGTGTGGGGAAATGGCCCGGATGTGTCTTGCCTAGCAGACAACGCCTTGTTCAACCGCCTTCTCGGAGGGATTTCATCAACCGGATCCACTTAGCATCGCTAGAGTTGCTTGTATAGCAACCCTAGCGATGCTAAGCTTCAGGCACTGTCAGTCGATCTGACACGAAAAACCGCACGACAACAGGTGAAGGAGGAGCCAGTCATGCGAACAGCACGAGCAGCAATGCGCGGTGTCGTCCGATTCCTCACCGCCGGCCTGCGCACCGAGGTCCCGTCGGGATCTGAGATGACGATTCTCGCGGTTCTCGGCCCAGGCGGACACCGGTCCTGACGTAGCTCAGTTCGACCGGGTAGTCTGCGGGTGTGCTGACGACGTCGCAAGCCGCCGAACTGGCAGGGCTGCCCACCGACCAGTTTCGTTCGGCGATGTCCAAAGAGCGCAAGAACGGCAAGGAGTTCCACGCTCCCAAGGAGCATTGGCCCGATAAGCGCACCCCGATGTGGGACGAGGACAAGGTGCAGGCGTGGGCGAAAGCCCGCAAGAAGCGCAAGAAGCGCAAGAAACACGACAGTTGAGCCCGGGTACCAGCAGGACCCGGGCTCAACTGTGTGACGGCCCGGCGAGCGGCCGGTCGAGGCAGCCCTGCTTGATCGAGCGGGCTTGATGCGTTGTCCGGCATCTGCCGGCCAGCGACGCGCCGGGCCCGACCCCGGGTGACCAGGCCGGCCCGGAAAATGTACCCGTACGGGGGACAGCGGAAGAGGGGGTCGCCTGCGTACAGTGTCCAGCGGGGAAACTCACGGCACATCGCAAGTGATGTGTGCGACGGCCACTGGGGGGCGAGCCGGCGCAGTTTTCGTAGGGGCGTGGCCGGTGGTCACGCCCCTCGCCTTTTGTTCTCACAGGGTCACGCAGGTTGGTCGCAGTTCCCGCTCGGGCCCACAATGGGCGCATGTCATTGCCAGCTCTGGAAGTCGCCAATGCCCAGTTCGTCACTCCGCGGCTGGCGGTGGGGGGAGACCTTGCGCCGGAGTTCTCCCTTGCGCGCAGGCAATTGCAGGATCTGGTCGATGCCGGCATCACCCACGTCGCCGACCTGCGCGATGAATGGAACGACGCCGACCTGGTCGCTCATTGGGCGCCGGAGATCGACTACCTTCACCACCCTGTGCAGGACGCCGGCCAGCAGATCCCGTCCGACTGGTTCGAGCAACTCCACGCGTGGGTGATCCGGGCGCTGGCCGACCCGGATGCCAAGGTGCTGGTGCACTGTCACATGGGTGTCAACCGCGCACCCTCGGCGGTCTTCGGGATCCTGCTCGGCCAGGGGATGAAGGTACGCGAGGCGCTGGCCACGATCCGCTCCCAGCGTCCGGTCGCCGTGATCGACTACGCCGACGATGCCTTGACCTGGTACCTGGAGCGGGAGGGCGCGGATCGGCCGGCCCGAGCCGGCGCCCGGCGATCCCTGACGATGTGGCGAAAGGCCAACCAGATCGACAAGCTGGCCGTGATCCGGCAGATCCGGGCCACCGAGACCGCGGGCTCGTCGTGGTGCGCCACCCTCGGGCATGACAGTGTCGCGGCCCTGGCTGAGCTGATCGAGGATTCTCCCAACCCGACCATCGGCGTGGCGATCGACCGCGAACCGGAGGAACTGGCCATCCGCGACGAGGTGGTCCTGTGGGACGACAGCGCCGACGGTGGCGTGGTCGGATTCGGGTTGGTGGTGGGACCGCCCCGCGTCCCCGAGGGCGGTGAGCTGGTGATGCCGGTGGTAGTACTGGGCTTCAGCGCCGACTCCTTGGTGCCGGCGGAACTGCTGCGCCTGATCTCGCCGGAACTGAGCTTCTGCGAGGGCCCCAACCCGGCGAGGTTGAGCGGAGAGCAGGTACAGGCCCTCAACGTCGGTCTGCGCACGATGGTGCAGGCGGCGGCCGAAGCCGCCGATACCGGAGAACCCGATCAATCCTGAGGTTTTGCCGCGGACCGCGGCCGGCCTGCTTAGGATGCTGAATGCTCGTACCGTCAGCGCTGCCGGTACGAGTTGACACATGCCGGGCCGATCAGCCTCGCGGATCTTCGACCCTGAGCCGACGAGCTTGAGTCGGGCGATCCGGACAATCGCCGATTACTCGGTGGCCGGGCCTGTCGAGACCTCCGGCGCCGGCCGGGCAGTGGTCTTCGACCCCTCGACGAGCTCGGGTAAGCCGAGTTCGACGAAGACTGCGGCGCACAAACCGGGCAAATCAGGTTGTCTGCCTGCACTATCCCCGCGGAGACCGTAAGTTGCCCGGTTTCTGCGGATGGCTGCGGCGTGTTCCACCGCTTCCGCCCCGGTAGGGGTGGGATCCTCGCATGCGTGCTGACCGGGCAGCAGTCCCGATCTGCCGCTAGCGTGGGTTCATGATCGACATCCTGTCGTCCGCCTCGACCTCCGATGAGGGTCCGGTCTTCCACCTGCAGGGCGGCGGCATCAGCTACCTGTTCCGGGTGACGAAATACGGACATCTCGAACATGTCCACTTCGGGGCGCGGGTCGAACTGGGCAGCGAGCCCTTCGACAGCGTCGCAGCGCTGGCGGTGAAGCGTCCCGCCAACGGGGAAGGCGTGAAGTACCACCCCGACGACACCAGCTACAACCTCGACCGGCTGCCGTCGGAGTACTCCGGGCTGGGAAAGGGCGACTACCGGCTGCCCGCGATCGAGACCACGATGCCGGACGGGACGTTCGTCACCGACCTGCGCTACGTGTCTCATGCGGTGCACGAGGGAGCAGTGCCCTGCCTGGACGGGCTGCCGACCGCTCTGGCCGCGGACGGTCCCTGCCGGACGTTGCAGGTCGACCTGGCCGACGGCGACCTGGGGGCCACGCTGTACTACACGATCTTCCCCGAATCGAACGTGGTGACCCGGCGGGCCGTGCTGTCGAATCGTTCCGAGGCAACCCTGCGGGTGCGACGGTTGATGAGCCAGCTGATCGACCTTCCCGACCGCGGCTTCGACCTGGTCACCTTCGACGGGGCCTGGATCGCCGAGGCGCACAAGCACGTCCGTCCGCTCGCCCCGGGGATCTACGTCAACTCCTCGATCACCGGGTTCTCGTCCAACCGCCACAATCCCGGAGTGCTGCTGGCCCGGCGCGGCTGCGGCGAGGACCGCGGCGAGGTGTACGGCTTCAACCTGGTCTACTCCGGCAACCACTACACCGCTGTCGAACTCAGCCAGCGCGAGCTGATCCGGGTCACCTCGGGCATCAACCCGGTCGGCTTCGAATGGACGCTGGAACCCGGCGCCCGCTTCGAGACCCCCGAGGCGGTGCTCTCCTGGTCGGACGAGGGGTACAACGGGCTGTCGGCCAACCTGCACGAGTTCGTCGGACGGCACATCGTCCGCGGCGAGTGGCGGGATGCCGAGCGTCCGGTGCTGGTGAACAACTGGGAGGGCACCTATTTCGACTTCGACCACCGCCGGGTGGTGTCGATGGCCAAACGGGCGGCAGGCCTGGGTGCCGAACTCTTCGTGCTGGACGATGGCTGGTTCGGCGCTCGCGACGACGACCATGCCGGGCTGGGGGACTATGCGGTCAACCGCCGCAAGCTGCCCAAGGGGCTGGAGGGGCTGGCAGCCGAGATCGCCCGGCTGGGGCTGAAGTTCGGGTTGTGGTTCGAGCCCGAGATGGTGAACCCCGATTCCGACCTGTACCGGACGCATCCGGACTGGGCGATTGCCGTACCGGGCCGTACGCCCAGCGAGGGACGGTTCCAGCTGATCCTGGACCTGACCCGGCCGGAGGTCCGGGACCACATCGTGACGAACGTGTCGTCGATCCTCGACGCGGTGACGATCAACTACGTCAAGTGGGACGCCAACCGGACCTTCTCCGACCAGTATTCGGCGGTGACTCCGGCGGGAGAACTGCACCACCGGTACGTCCTGGGACTGTACGAGGTGCTGCGGCGGATCTTCGAGCCGCGTCCGCACATCCTGTTGGAATCCTGCGCCTCGGGCGGCAACCGGTTCGACCTGGGGATGATGTGCTTCTCGCCGCAGATCTGGGCCTCGGACTGCACCGATCCGGTCGAGCGACTGCGCATCCAGGGCGGGCTTTCCTATCTCTATCCGCAGTCGACCATCGGCGCGCACGTCACCGCGTCCCCGTCCGCCCAGACGTTACGGGAGACGCCGCTCTCCACCCGGTTCAACGTCGCGGCCTTCGGGCTGCTGGGCTACGAACTCGACCCGACCGACCTGACCCGGGAGGAGCGGCGCCGGATCCGGCAGCAGATCGCCATCTACAAGGCCCATCGTCGCCTGCTGCAGTTCGGTCGGCTGCGCCGGCACGATCCGGTCCGTGACGATCAGGTGACCTGGAGCATCCACGAGGCAGAGGGGGAGCCGCGGGTGATCGGACATTTCCAGGTGGGCTCACGGGCCGCTTCCGCCGCTGAACCGCTGCCGGTCGCTGGGCTCGACCCGCACCGCCGCTACCGGGTGCGGGCTCTGCCGCAGGGCACCTCGCTGCGCTCCCTGGGTGGCCTGGTGAATCACGCTCTCCCGGTGAAGCTGAGCGGCCACGGCGTCCCGCTGACGGTGCTGGACTGGTTCCGCTCGCTTGATGACCGCGAGCAGGAGTATCTGGGCACCGGATCCGCCCTGGCCTGGCTGCAGCTCGATCCCCGCTTCGACGGCCAGGACACCACCGCCCGCCTGACCGGTGACTACGGCTCCGCCCTCTATCTGGTGGAGCCCCTGACCTGACGGTCCTTACCGGTCCAGTTCTCACCGATTTGGCACCAGCGTGGCTGAGGCGAGTATCGTTGCGCCCGTGTTCACCACCGCCTGCCGCATCGCCCGCCTGCACAATGCAGCCCCGGCGATGATGTGCATGCGAATGTGCTGTTGCTGAGCAACCGCACCATCCCCGGCCACTGATCCGGCCATTCTGCTCGGCGTTCTGCCGGGGTGTGCGTTCCCACCACCACCGTCGATCCACCGTGTCCACACGGGCCTGGATCGCCACGCAGAAAGCCGATCATGATCACAGTCACCGACCTGAAGAAGGTCTATCAGCAGGGCAAACGGGAGATCCGTGCCCTGGACGGTGTGACCCTGAGCGTGCCCGGCGACACCGTGCACGGCATCATCGGGCAATCCGGCGCCGGCAAGTCGACGCTGGTGCGCTGCCTCGCCCTCCTCGACCACCCCACGTCGGGATCGGTCGAGATCAACGGGATCGAGCTCACCGCCGTCCGCGCCGGGGAGCTACGCAGGGCCCGCCGCCGGCTGGGGGTCGTCTTCCAGCAGGCCAACCTCTTCGACTCGCGCACCGTCGCGGCCAACGTGGCCTATCCGCTCGAGCTGGGCCGCGTCCCGGTCGCGGAACGGAAGGCGAAAGCGACCGAACTGCTGCGGCTGGTGGGGCTGGGCGACTCCGGCGACGCCTACCCGGCGCAGCTCTCCGGCGGGCAGCGGCAGCGGGTGGGCATCGCCCGGGCGCTGGCGACCGAGCCCGACGTCCTGCTCTGCGACGAGCCGACCAGCGCCCTCGACCCGGCCACCACCGCCGAGATCCTCGACCTGATCGGTGGCATCAAGGCGCGGCTCGGCCTGGCTGTGCTGGTGATCACCCACGAGATGCACGTCGTGAAGCGGATCTGCGACTCGGTCTCTCTGCTGGAGGACGGACGGGTACTGGAATCAGGATCGCTGGTCGACACCGTCGGACGCTTCGGCAGCCGGCTCAGCGACGCGCTGCTGGCGCTGCCGCCCCACGATCCGGCCGAGGCCGCCGAGGGCACCCTGATCGAGGTGCTGTACACCACAGCGACCGGCTCCGCACCCAGGCTGACCGCCGCCGAGCGTCACTTCGGCATCGATCTGCCGGTGCTCGCCGGAACCATCGAGCATCTGGCCGGCACCACCTTCCATCGTGCCCGGGTCCGCGTCCCGGCCGGAACCGATGCCGACCAGGTGATCGCCTTCCTCGGCGATGTCGGCGCTGCCGCAGCCCGCAGCACCGCGGAGGTCGTCCGATGAACGAGTTCTTCACCGCGCTGTTCAGCAACCCGGCCATCACCACCGCGCTGTGGCCGGCCTTCGTCGAGACCTTGCTGATGGTGGGCATCTCGGGTCTCGCCACTGTCGTGATCGGCCTGCCGCTGGGGGTGGTGCTGTTCATCACCCAGCCTGGCGGGCTGGCCGAGAACCGGGTGGTCAACGCCGTTCTCGGAACGGTCATCGTCAACATCACCCGTTCGATCCCGTACGCGATCCTGATGCTGACGCTGATTCCGTTCTCCATCTTCATCGTCGGCACTTCGATCGGTCCGATGGCGGCCTCGGTCTCCCTGTCGCTCGCCGCCATCCCGTTCTTCGCGCGGCTGGTCGAAGCCGGCCTGCGCGAAGTGCACCCGGGCAAACTGGACGCCGCTCACGCCATGGGATCGACCCGCTTCCAGACCGTGTGGAAGGTGCTGCTGCCGGAGGCGCTGCCCTCGCTGGTGTCGAGCGTCACCACCACGGTCGTCACGCTGATCGGCTACTCCGCGATGGCCGGTCTGATCGGCGGCGGTGGTCTGGGGCGGCTCGCCTACAACTACGGCTACCAGCGCTACCAGCCCGAGGTGATGATCGTGATTCTGGTCGTCCTGGTGGCGATGGTGCAGCTGGCGCAGTGGACGGGAGACCGCATTGTCCGGCGCGTCGACCACCGCTGAGTACGAAGACTTCCCGCCGCGGGCGGGGAACGACCGGCACCCGCCGGTCGGCAACACACAGAAACGGGCCACGGCCCACCCTCACAAAAGGAGCACCATCATGGGAACCCTCAGCAAGCAACTGACGGCCGTCGCCGTAGGCCTCACGGCCGCGATGATGCTGTCGGCTTGCGCGGCGGGCCCGGCCACCACGCCCGCACCTGAGCAGACCACCGCCGGAGGTAGCTCTCCGGCCGCGGAGATCACGGTCGTCAAGGTGGGCGCGAGCCCCGTCCCGCATGCCAGGATCCTGGAGTTCATCGACCAGAACCTGGCCGCTGCCGCCGGCATCGACCTGGAGATCACGGAGTTCGACGACTACGTGCTGCCCAACGAGGCGCTCGCCTCGGGTCAGATCGACGCCAACTACTTCCAGCACCTGCCCTACCTCCAGGATCAGATCGCTGAGAAGGGCTACCAGTTCGAGCACGGCGCCGGCGTTCACATCGAGCCCTACGCCGCGTTCTCGTCCAAGCACAAGTCCTTCGCCGAGGTTCCGGACGGCGCCACCATCGCGATCACCAGCGATGTCGCCAACCAGATCCGAGGGCTGCGGCTGTTGGAGGAGATCGGCCAGTTGCACGGGATCACCGACGACAGCACGGTGATCAGCCTCACCGCGGAACAGAACCCGCGCGGCTTCAAGTTCGTCGAGAACCAGCCGGAGGTCATCGTCAAGCAGCTCGATGATCCCGCCATCGATGTGGCCTTCGTGAACGGCAACTTCATCCTGAGCGCCGGGCTGAACGCCGCCGATGCGATCGCCATCGAGAAGGTGGAGGGCAACCCGAACGCCAACCTGCTGGTCTGGCGCACCGACAACACCAACCCCGGTGTGCCGATCCTGGAGGAGCTGCTGACCGGCCCCGAGACTGCCGACTTCATCCGGCAGACCTGGCCCTCGGGCGACGTCCTGCCGCAGGGCTGACCTCCGATCCGTCACTTCGCGGGGGTGGGGATCTTCTTGCCGTGGCGACGCGGCCCGGAGGTTCCCACCCCCGCGGGTGTGCCGTATCGGGCGGGAATCGGGAATACCGGATGAGGGAGGGAACGACGTGGCCCGCCCTCGTGCCCCGCAGGCGAGGTCTCCCGGACGGAGACGCGGGAGGGCTGGACCGGCCTCGCGTCCGGCGGGCTCTCGTCCGGCCAGAGACGTCAGGAGTAGATGGCCTGCAGGTTGCGTTGCTTGCCGGTGCGCAACTGGACGAACACGCCGGCACCCGCGAGCACCAGGAAGCCCAGACTCCACACCAGCCCGTAGGTGAGCAGGCTGGGAGCGGTCGACAGGTCGAGCCCGAGCAGGCTGATCGATTCGACCAGGGCCAGGATTCCCGCCGTGGCCGCGGCGGCACCGACGATGCCGGTGACCAGCACCAGCAACAGCCGGGGGAGTTTGGTGACGAACGCCAGCACGATCAGCCCGATCGCGATCACGACCGGCACGACGATCGTCAGCCAGCCCGTCCAGCCGAACTGGGCGGTCACCAGCTCGCCGACCGTGTAGCCGAGCCAGCCGACGGCCACCAGCACGCCGGTGACGAAGAAGGCGTAGGCCAGGCTGCCGAGGAGCACCACCGAGAACACCACGACTCCCCAGCGCAGCGCGGTGTCGAAGTCAGGGTCGACTTGCACGAAGGTGGCGACCCAGCCGCCCAGCTGCCAGCCCGCGAAGCCACCGACCATCGCCAGGATCCACCGCATCGCGGCGAACCCCCGGAAGCACAGCAGCAGGCCGACGGCGATGGACCCGACGGCGATCCAGGTCTCCATGGTCAGCCGCGGCAACTCGGGCAGATCAGGCATGAGCCGATGCTAGCCAGCGCGTCCGACAAGACAACCTCACGACTCGAACCTTTGGCGAAAGCTTAAGGAACCGCCGATCGTCCGTCTCTGGATCGTCACCACGGCGTGGGGACGGGATCCCGGCAGAGATTCGGGCCTGCGCCGTGGTGACGGAGGTCGCGGTGCGGCCTCCTGCCGACGATCGGTGTTCGGTGAGTCGAGGAGGCGGTTGTTGTTCGCTCGAGGTCACCCCTGCGCGGCCACGGGCAGGCCCACCAGTTCGAGCTGCCGGTCGATCCCGGCGAAGGGCGGACGCAGCACGACGATCCCGCCGCCGGCCAGCGCGGCGGCAACCGGCTCGGCGGCGTCGGCACCGGCCCCTCCGCGCAAGACGGTCAACGAACCCTCGACCCCCAGCGGCGGGGACGGCAGGCCCGCGGTGGTCTCGGAGGCGATGGTGAGCGACGTGCAGGCGGCGCCGGAGACCCGGAAGGTCTGCACGGCACCACTGCCTGCCGGGTTCTCCACGGAAAGCTCGCCGGCGACGCCGACCAGCACCCCGAGCGCGCCGTCGCAGGGCCGGAAGACGGTCACCGATTCGCCGAACCGGTCTCCGGCCTCGGCGGTGCCGGCCACTCCCTGGGTGTCCTGGGTGACATACGGAAGCGTCTTGACCGAGTTCTCCGACACCGTGAACGGGTAGACCCGGCCCGCCTGCTCGAGGGTGCCGAGCGCCTCTCCGGGGACACCGACCGCCAGCAACCCACCGTGCAATGACACCGACCAGCCGAACTCGTCCCCCGCCTCGGGAGCGCCGGGAACCCCCTCGGTGGCCTGGGTGATCCGCTCGACGGTGAACTCCTCGCCGGTCATCCGCAGCAGCGTCACCGCGCCCGCGCGCCGCGCCTCCTCGATGGTGGCGCCGGGATCGCCGATGGCCAGGATGTTGCCACTGGCGGCCAGCACCGATCCGAACTCGTTCTGCTTCGTCGCGCCGCCCGGCACGCCAGGAGAATCCAGGTCGACCAGCCGCGGCTCGTCCAGGCTGCCGTCGTCGCCGACCGGATAGAGCGCGACCCCTCCGCCGGTGGCATGCTGGGTGCCCACCGCGAGCACCCGCGAGGGGAGTTCGACCAGGGCCATCGACCAGCCGGTGAAGCTGGCCTCCTCGCCCACTGCCAGGGTGGCGAAGCGGCCCGGGTTCAGCCCGTCCGGACCGCCCCAGAGCACGTAGATCGCACCGCGGCTGTCGCCCTCGGGCTCCGGGGTGGGATCGCTCACCACCACGTCGGCGTAGCCGTCGAGGTTGAGGTCGGTCACCAGTCGTCCGGCGCCGAAGTTGCTCGAGTCGCTCCACTCCAATCCGAGGTCTGCCATCGTCCAGCGCTGCAGCGGGCCACTCGACAATGCGGCCTGGATACCCCCCTCGCGGGGCTCGGCGGCATCCTCGGGATCGTCGGGCAGGCGACCCCGGTCGACCGCCACCAGATCGGGCAGGCCGTCCCTGTCGATGTCGGCGATCCGGGTCGCTGCGCCCTTGGGCGGTGGCATGGTTGCCGGGCCGCCGGGCTCCGTCGGCTGCGAGGTCGAGTCGGGGGGCGGCGGAAGGCTCCCGGAGGGCGAGGGTGAAGGCGAGGGCTGGCCGGGTGTGCAGCCGAATCCGGCCAGGCACAACACGGCAGCGAGAATGGGAAGTCCGCGGCGGGCCATGGGGGTGCCTTCCTGTCGTCACAACCCTAGAGCTCCGTCCCCGATGCAGGGACGGCCGAAAAGTACCCACCGCGGAGGGACGGATCGGACTCCAGTTCCGGGCCGGGAACGGTTCCTGGCGGAACCCTGATCTCCCGCCGACCTCTCTGCGCAGGCGTTCGCCGGGCCGTCGGTCGTCCGGGAATCCGGGCGGAACGGCGAGATTGGCCTTACCCGGGTGGTCGTGCCGTCCAGAATGGGGGCATGACCGCGAACCAGAGTGCAGCGATCAACCTTCGGCTCGCCCAGGTGGGAATCCACCTGAAGGGGTTCGAGGATTCCGAGAACGCCCGGCTGGTGGCGCCGATCCTGGCCCGGCAGCGGGAACTGAGCCGACGGCTGGCCGACCGGCTGTGCGCCGCCGATCAGCGGATCCAGAATTTCCTGGACGACTACCTGGCCGAGGTGGAGTTGCAGCCGAAGCTGCCGCGGCGCACGTTCGTGCTGGACGAGCCCGGCCTGGCCCGGGAACTCTCCCTTCCCTACGACGGCGACAGCGTCAGTTCGCCACTGCTGAGCAGCTACCGGCTGGTCAACGGCGTGCTGCACAACCCGGCCAACGACCGGCGTACCACCGCCGGTGTCTTCCACATCGCCGAGGGCGGCCTGCCGATCCCGGACGACAAGATCGCGGTGCCGAAGGCGGTCTTCGCCCGGCTGCTGGAGCGGGCCTTCGAGCCGCCCGAGATCGACAAGGTGCTGCCCTACACCGCGAGCCTCGCCGAGCCGGCGGCATGCTTCGTCTCGCTGCTGCTGCGTCCGCTGGTGGCGCCGGAGGTGCCCGGCCACGTTCCCGAGAAGCGGCTCGAGGTGCGGTTCATCGTCCCCGGCGGGCTGGTGGCGAATCTCGACTTCGTCGAAGGCATCTTCGGCAACGGCGGCGATCCCTACCTGCCGGAGAACGACTCCTCGCTGGCGCCCTCCACCTGGACGGGGCATTCCGGGCTGGTCGTCCTGGCGCCGCACCTGACCAAGGTGACCAAGAAGGAACTCGGCCTGCCTCACGTCTCGCAGGCCACCCCGCGTCAGCTGCGGGACGGCGTCGCCTGGGAGCACGAGGACGAGCGGTACAACGGCGGGCAGGCGTTCAAGATCTGCGCCCGCGACGAGCGCGGCGTGATCGTCACCGTGATCGCGGACAACTACTTCGGCTACTGCAAGAAAGAAGTGAAGACCCAGATCAGCTATTCGGCGAACCTGTTCGGCAATGCCGAGGAGGAGCACGCCGGCGGCGCGCTGGTCTACCCCTCCTACAACCTGGGGCAGGAGTACCACGAGACCTCCTGCGGTGAGGAGTACAGCCTGGCCGAGGTGCTCGAACGCGACCCGGAGCGGTTCGCCGGGCAGCCGGAGGGCCACGCCCTCGACACCGAGCAGTCGCATATCGTGCTGGTGCCGGCGAACGCCTACTACTCGCTGCGCAACCTGACCGCCACCTGGACCAACCCCGACGGCACCGAGGGATCGATCCCGCTGCGGGCGGGCACGCACTACCTCAGCCCGAACGGCTACCGCGTTCACATGGCCCAGATCGCGGCCGATCGCACCCAGTGGAGCCTGATCGGTACGGCCCCGCGGGTGACCTCCTGCCACAAACCGTCCACCGTCTCCGGGGGCGGCAAGTCGGAGATCTCCAAGGCGATCACCGACGCCTTCATCTTCGGCAACGCCTACGCGCCGAACGTGGAGCAGGACATGGACGAGGTGGCCAGGATCTTGGACGGCGACTTCTCCCACCGGTTCGCCGACCCGGCGGCCAACGGCATCGACCACCGTTCGATCCTGGCCGACACCCGGTCGATCGGATCGGTGATCAAACTGCTCACCCCGGCCGACGAGTTCCACGCCAACTACAACGCGTGGCTGGAGTCGATCCCGCCGCACATCAAGGAACTGGTCTTCGTGGTGAAGCGGTTCTACCGTCCGGAATGGGGTGGCGACTGGCGCTCGCACTTCACCGTCGGACGGATCAATGGCCGGCTCGGCAACGCGCTGCGGCTGGACGGCGACAAGATCACCGTCAACATGCTGCGGGTGGGCTTCGAGGCGGACGGCTCCTGGCGGCTGTTCGGCCTGCGGCACGACTTCGCCCCCGCGGTGAAGGTACAGACCGAGGACGACATCACCGCCTCCACGGTGGTCTCCGGCGCCGTGCTCGGGCTGGATCCTTCCCGGTCGTACAAGATCGTGGAGAACTGCGAGAACCTGCTCTTCCAGCGTCCGGACGACGCCATCCACCGCGGCTACGACAAGCAGACCGAGCGCGATCTCTCCCAGCCGGGCACCTTCCTGTCGAACTTCCAGCCGCTGACCCGGGACGAGGTCCGGGCGATGCGCGACGACGCGGTGCACTTCAGTCAATTCACCGAGCCGATGGCCACCATGCTGTCGGAGTTCGCCGATTCGCCCGAGGGCTCCGGCCCCGACTTCGTGGTGAGCTCGGCCAACCCGCGGCTGGTGGACGGCAAGCCGTCCAAGAATCCCCGGTACCTGCAGCAGCGGCCCGACCGGGCGAATGCCAAGGCGACGGCGGTGGCCGATCTGGCGTCCCATCTCTACGACCGCAAGCCGGCCGGTGCCCCGTTGCCGCTGCCGATCGACGTGGTCGCGGCCGGACGCCGCAACAACCCGCCCGAGCCCGGAGTGCCGCCCCTGTCGGCCTTCAACCCGCTGCACTACATGGAGTTGCCCGAGCTGTTCCTGGAGTTCATCTCCTCGATGACCGGCAAGTCGCCCTCCACCACCGGTGCCGGCTCGGAGGGCGCGCTGACCAAGGGCCCGTTCAACGCCATGCCGGCGATCATCGACCTGAACGCCGCCTTCCTGTCCTATGCGCTGACCGGCTACGACGGTTGGGTCTCCTGCGCCGGGTTCGTGGGCCCGAAGGTCCGGGTCGATCACGACATCTCGATGCTGGTGCCCGAGGTGTTCAGCCGGATGACTCCGGAGGAGCGCGATGCCTGCCGCCTGATCGCGGAAGGCAGCCTGGAGCGGCTGGAGGATTTCGAGTTCGAGGGTCGGCAGGTGCTCGCCAGCCGGCTGGGCTACCGGATGACCGCCGGCTTCGCCCGCAAGTACTTCGGCCGGATCTTCCTGCACCCGCACGTGGTGTTCACCGCCGAGATGCTGCGGCCCGAACTGCAGGATCCGGCGATCTTCGCCGAGTCCGTCGCGGTGACCGTGACCACCCACCAACGGGTCGCCCAGGCCTACTTCGACGACGGCACCATCTCGCTGGCCGTTCCGCCGCTGCGGGCGCTGCTGGAGATCATGGCGAACGGGGTGACCTCGGAAGGCTGGGATCTGGATTCGCCGGAGTTCCGCTCCCAGTTCACCGCCGAGAGCGTGCTCGCCTCGCAGTGGTATCACGAGCGGGTGGACGCCAAGCAGGCCGCCGCCGCCAGACGTGCCGCCGCCGGCTTGGCCGCCATCGAGAAGTTCGTCGCCACCCCCGGTAACGAGGAGCCGTCCGAGCGGCTCGGCATGCCCGCCCGGATCGACGCCGCGAAGGCCGAACTCGCCAAGTTCGCCAGCCCCGAGTGGCGCCAGAGCATCGTCGGAACGGTCGGCGGCCAGGGGCTGTAGGGTCGGAACCACGGCATTGTCGGCTGTGTTTCGTGTCGTCGAGCGGGTCCGGCGAGCCGTGCGTCCCTCGGCTGGTCTGCCTGATCGGAGGGCGGTGTCCGGATCGGAGTGGGCGAGGCAGGATCAGCTCGGTTCATCCTTCAGCAGGCTTGCCGCATCCGGGCCGAGATAGAGGCGGGCGTGCGGCTGGGTCGTGAGGATCGAGGCCGGGACCATGATCGACACCGGGCCCTCCAGGATCCGCATGATGACCGCGGCCTTCTCCCGTTGGTGGACGAGAGCGAGCACCTGGCGCGGCTTGAGGAGGGCCGGGATGGTGAGGGTCATTCCGTAGCCGGGAACCGACTCCAGAGTCTTGAAGTAGCCGACCGACAGGATCTGCTCGCGGCTGATTGGGGAGAGAGCCACCGCGCGGACGAGGCGGTGGTCTTCGAAGTCGGCGGGCGGGTCGCAGAACGCCAGATGACCGCTCCAGCCGATCCCTACCACGCAGACGTCGGGATCCCACTCCTGGATGAGTCCGGCATAGCGTGCGATCTCCTCCTCGATCGGCTCATGTGCGCCGTTCATGGGAAAGAACTGTTTCGGTCTGACCTGGTCGAGAAGATGCTCCCTGAGGCGGACCGCACCGCTCTCGAACCGATCGTTGGCCACCCCGAGGTAGGTGTCCACATGGAAGACTGTGATGCGGGACCAGTCGATGTCCCTGCGGGCGATCAGGGCGGGGAAGAAGGTCGGCTGGGCTGCCCCGAGCGACATGATGACGGCGATCTCGGGTTTCTCGGACAGCGCGCGATTGACCGCCTGGGCGAAGTCCGCGGCCGCGGCCCTGCCGAGTTCGTCATCATTCTCTGCGATGTGGACCGGGAGTTGCCCGTATCGCTGGATTCTCATGTAGGTGCCTCTCTCTTGGTGACATGGCTCGGCGACGGAAGCCGGCCGGTCATGGGACTTTCGGATTCAATCCTTCATTGCGCCGTCGAGCATTCCGCGGATGATTTGCTTCTGAAGCAACGTGTAGACAATCAGCACAGGGATTACCGAGAGTGAGAGCGCGGCGAACAGTCCGCCCCAGTCGTTGCTGTATTGCGCGTTCTGGTTCATATAGTCCAGTACGACGCCGATGGTTCGGGCTTCGGAACGGGGCAGGAAGATGAGCGCCATGATGTATTCGTTCCAGAAGGTCACTGCGTTCATCACCGCCATGGTGATCAGGGCAGGAGTCATGATTGGGGTGATGATCGAGCCCAGCAGGCGATAGCGGGAGGTTCCATCAATGGCTGCTGCCTCCTCCAGTTCTCGGGGAATGGCATGCATGAATCCGCTGAGCAGAAAGATCGTGAAGGGCAGCCGGCTGGCGGCGTACACCACGGCGAGTGCCGGTAGGTTGTTGAGAAGCTTGAGATCCAGCAGCAGGAAGAACAGCGGTATGAGTCCGAGTACGGTCGGAATGGTGAGTGAGACCAGGAAGGCGCTGTACAGCAGACGGGCACCGCGGAAGGGTATTCGCGCTAGTGCATAAGCGGCGGGCAGGCCGAGTGCGAGTGTGAGGAGAGTGCCCAGCACAGTGACAATGCCACTGTTGACCAGCCCGCTTCCGACGCCGTATTCCGTCCATGCGCGGGCGAAGTTGTCCAGAGTGGGGTTCTCCGGGAGGGCCCACGGCGACCGGAATATCTCGGCGTTCGTCTTGAACGCGCCGATGAACATCCAGATGATCGGGTAGATCACCACGACACTCCACACCAGAAGCGGGATTCGGGTCAGGACACCGAAGCTACCGGTCCGGCGCGACCCCCGTCGGGGGTGCTGCGTGGCCGGTTCGGTGCTGGTCAACTCCGGCCGGGCGACAGAAGCACTCATGCCGTGTCCTTCAGTGGGTCCTTGCGCATCAGCCACCGCAACAGGAACACGACCGTCGAGGCCACGACGAGAATGAGCGAGCCGATGGCCGCTCCGTAGCCGAAGTTGTAGCGGGTGAACGCCTGCTCCATGAGGTAGGAGCCCATGAGCTGAGTGGCGTTGTTGGGCCCGCCGTTGGTCATGACGACGACGAGAATGAAGGCGCCGTTCAGCGAGGTGATGGCGATGTAGACGATGGCGTCGCGCATCTGAGGCCAGATGAGCGGGACTGTGATGTTCCAGAACTGCCGCCACCTCGTGGCGCCGTCGAGGAGAGAGGCCTCCAGCAGGCTGGTCGGTACTCCGGCGATAGCGCTCATCAACCACAACATGAAGAAACCCACGCCGGCCCAGATGACCGGGATGGCGAGGCTGGCCAGCGCCGTCGACTGGTCGCCCAGCCAGGACCGTGCCCATTCTCCGAGCCCGAGAGCCCGGAGCAGGCCGTTGACCAGGCCGAGATCGTAGTTGAAGACGAAGATCCAGAGGATGCCGATCGTGACCGCAGCCATGATCTGAGGGAAGAAGAAGACCACCCGGTAGAACGATGCCTCGCGGAACCGAAACTGGGTCAGTGCCACCGCGAAGAACATCGCCAGCAGCATGATGCCGAGAATCTTGATGATCACCAGGAACAGATCATGCGCGATGACCTGAGGGATCAGGGGATCCTGGACCAGCTTCACGTAGTTGTCGAGCCCTACGAACGTCCGATTGGAGCTGGCCCCGGACCACTTGAAGAACGAGTACCCCACGCCCGAGAGAAGTGGGTAGACGACCACGGCCACGAAGAGCAGAGCTGCCGGCGCTATCGCCGTGATGAGAAACAGCCGCTTCTGGGACTTCGACTCGACCATGACGGCCTCCCTTCGGGTGAGCCCGGTACTGCGCGGACGTGGTGTGGTGGCCGGAAGGGCGTCGTGGCCACCACACCACGCAGGTCAGGACCTGTAGTCGGCAGCCGCGGCTTCGGCAGCCGCGACGAACTCCTCGGCGGTTGAGTCGCCCAGCAAAAGAGACACCAGGGCATTGCCGATCGGAGCCGAGAGGTCCGAGTGCATTGGATGCGCCAGGTAGCGCAACTGAACGACTTCTTCGTTGTTGATGAGGTCGTTGGCCCGCTTCAGGTAGCTCGGCACGTCCGGGTCAGACGCCAGGTCCACATTGGTGATGTTGAGCATCGCTCCGGCCAGCTTGGCGAAGGCATGGGCGTACTCCTCGGTCATGATGAACTCGATGAACGCCTTCGCCGCCACAGGATTCTTGGCATTCTGTGCCACCGCGATGGTCTTGACCTCGGGGACGACGGTCATCTTCTCGCCCGGCTTGTTGAAGGGCGTTGGGATCACGCCGAACTCGAAGTCCTCGGGGACATCGCCGCGCATCTCGTTCGGAAGCCAGAATCCCGTCGGCACGTAGGCGTTCTTGTGCAGGAGGAAGTTCATCTGGGCTTGGGTGTGGGTCAGGCCGGCGAAGCCGGGATCGACATACCCGGCCGAGACCCAGCTCTCAACACGCTTCATCACCTCAAGGACCTCGGGCCGAGACCAGGCGCCCTCCTCGCCGTCGACCATCGCGTTGAGCAATTCGGATCCACCGACCCCCGCCCATGCCGGGTAGAGCACGCCGGTCATGAATACGGTCGGATAGACGCCCGTCGTCGCGATGGGTGGAATGCCCTCCTCGGCCTTGATCTGCGCCATTGATGCTTGCCATGCTTCGACGTCCATCGGGATCTCCCAGCCTTTCTGGGTGAACCACGCGTCATCGAACCAGGTGCCACGGTTGTCATAGATCAGCGGCACGCTGTAGAGAACGCCGTCGTAGTCGTTCGGCGGCGCGATGAACCGGTCGATCAGCTTGTCGCCTCCGGCGAGTTGGATGGTGGGGATCCACTCGGTCAGATCCATGAGCTGACCGTCAGTCACCATCTGGGACTCACTGATACCAGCACCCTCGATCTCGACGATGTCCGGTGGGTCATTGGCGATCCAGCGGCTCTTCATCTCCTCGTGGATCGTGGAGCCGCCTTGCCTGATGATGGTCACATCGGGGTACTTCTTCTCGAAGTCCGCGAACACCAGATTCCACCACTCCTCGCCATACCCTCCGATGAAGTACTGGATTTCGAGTTCACCCGAAATGGCGGCGGGATCGCCGCCGGTCGGCGGAGCGCTCGGAGCCGGACTGTTCGAGCAGCCGGCGAACAGGAGCGAGATGACGATGCCCGCGGCTGCGGTCCGTCCTAGGAAGCCTTTCATCTGGGACTCCTCCCTTGATCGATAGCGAACTGGCGGTCTGCTTCGTCCACCTGGATGGGTTTGGTTGTCTCGGAGCCGGCTGAGGTGGAGGGCAGCCGGAGCCCGTACACGGCGCGGGCGCGCTCTGGTGAGATGAGGCCGCCACGGACGTCGCGATCGAGTGCGTCGCGGTCGCGACGCAGCGGGTCGCCCCAACCTCCGCCACCGCTGGTCTCGATGGACAGCACATCTCCGGTGTTCATCACGAAGCTGGACTTCGTGCCCAGCCGGCGGCTGCCCGCCGCGTTCGTCACCGTGAAGCTCGGGCCGGAGGCCGGCTGGCCCGATTCCAGCCCCCAAGGCTTGTTGATCGCGCGGTCGCTCATCACGTACACGCTCACGTCGTCCTGCAGCATCTCGACGACTCGCGCGATTCCGAAGCCCCCGCGGTGTTCCCCGGCTCCCTCGCTGTCCGAAACCAGTCCGTAGCGCCACACCCGCACCGGGAGGATCGACTCCAGGACTTCGATCGGGGTGTTGCGGGTGTTGGTCATGTGGCTCTGCACGCCACTGGTGCCGTCGCCGCGGCGGCTGGCCCCGTAGCCGCCACCGTAGGTCTCGCCATAGGTGAAGTACTGTTCGGTGACCGGATTGAAGCTCCCCATCTGGACACCGTTCATCGCCCCGGCCGCAGCAGCGGTCGCTCGCTCGGGAAGCATCTGCGCGAAGGCGCCGAGCAGAACATCGACGATCCGCTGGGTGCTGATCGCATTGCCCATGCCAGTCGGGCTGGGGAACTTCGCATTGACGAGGCTACCGCTGGGCGTGATCACATCAATGCCGCGGAAGGTTCCGCTGTTCGGCGGAATCGTGGGATCGGTAATTGCCCTGATGACGTAGTAGATGCACGCGAGCGTCATCGGACGGACGCAGTTGAGGGGTCCTTTCGTCTGGGGACAGGTGCCGGTGAAGTCAACCAGCAGTTGAGGTCCGCCGGTGGTGATGGTCACCTTGATCTCAAGAAGATCGTCAACGACTCCGTCGCCCTCGATCGTGTCGGAGAAAGAGAAAGTGCCCACGGGAAGGCGCTCCAGTTCGACTCGCATCCGCCGGTCGCAGTAGGAATCCAGTTCTGTGATGCCCTCCAGGACGACCTCTAGCCCGAACTCCTCAACGACCTCGTCCCACCTCTTCTGGCCGACATTGTTGGACGCGATCTGGGCCAGCAGGTCCCCCTTCCCCTCGTGTGGGGTCCGCACATTGGAGTGGTGGATGGCGAGCAACTCCGGATCGAGCACACCTGCCTTTTGGATCTTGACGGGTGGCCAGCGCAGGCCCTCCTGGAACACTTCGGTGGCATCGGGGGAGAGGGAAGCCGGTACTTTCCCGCCGACGTCGACGTGGTGGGCGAGATTCGCCACGAAGGCGACCACCCGGCCCTCGGCGAACAGCGGCGAGATCACGATGACATCAGGAAGGTGGGTACCGCCGATGAACGGATCGTTGTGCATCACCACATCGCCGGGAACGAGTGCGTCCACGTCGATGTACTCCAGCGCGCCCTTCACTCCCCAGGGCAGCACGCCGGAGTGAACTGGAATGTGTTCCGCCTGGGCTATGGTGTTGCCTTCCCGGTCGAACAACGCGCACGAGCAGTCGCGACGGTCCTTGATGTTGGGGGAGTAGGCGGTTCGGATCAGGGCAGCCCCCATCTCCTCCGCGATTGCGAAGAAGCGGTTCCTCAGTACTTCGAGGGTGATCGCGTCCATGCTGTCTCCTTCCTCTTACGTGTCGCTCGCCAGGACATCGGTGAGATCCAGAACGAGGTTTCCGGCGGTGTCCACGGTGACTTGGTCGCCGGGTGACGCCACCGTGGTGGATCCGCTTTCCTGGACGATGGCCGGGCCGGCAAAGGTATGCCCGTGCCGAAGGTCGTCCCTCAGGTACAGCGGGGTCTGGAACCAGCTGCCGTGGAAGTAGACCGGACGGATCTCGACGGGTTCGGGCATCACCTCGGCGACGGCCACTGACGGAGCCTGGCGGGTGCCTTGGGTGGCTGCCAGGAGGGATACCCTCAGGTTCACCAGCTCGACGGTCTCGCCTGGCTTCTGGAAGCCGTAGTGACGCTCATGTGACTCATGGAAGTCGGCGATCACCGCCGCCAGGGTTTCCTGATCAAGGATTCCCGACGGTACGTCGACGGTGAGTTCGAATGCCTGACCGAGATAGCGAAGATCGGCGCGGCGATGGATGACCACGTCGCTCGACTCGATCCGGTCTGCTCGCAGCTGCTCTTCCACGATGTACTGGAGGTTCTGGAACCGCTGCTGGATCGCAGCAGGCTCGAACTCGACATCGCGTACCTGGTAGTTCTGGACCCGGTCGTACCGCACTGGCGCCGCCAACAGCCCGATGGCGGAGAAGTTGCCCGGAGCGATCGGGACGATGGCTCGCCGCAGGCCGAGTGTGCGCCCCAGTTCGGATCCATGGAGGGCGCCGGCCCCGCCGAAGGGCAGCAGCACGAAGTGGCGTGGATCAATGCCTCGCTCGATGGTCATCACCCGGATGGCGCGCACCATGTTCGCGTTGACGACGCGCAGGATTCCCTCGGCGGCCGCCTCCACGCCCAGACCGAGGGGTTCGGCGATCCGCGTCCGCACGGCATCGCGGGCAGCATCGATGTCCAGTGCCAACTCGCCTCCGGAGAGCACCGGTGAGATTCGGCCGAGCACAGCGTTCGCGTCAGTGACGGTCGGCTCCTTGCCGCCTCTGCCGTAGCTCACCGGTCCTGGATCTGCGCCCGCGGATCGTGGCCCGACCCGGAGCGCGCCGCCGGTGTCAATCCACGCGATCGAGCCCCCGCCGGCACCGATCGTCTTGATGTCGATGTGAGGGAACTTGACCGGGTAGCCTTCGATCTCACCTTCGGTGATGGTGGAGATCCGCCCTCTTTCGACGATCGCGACATCGAAGGAGGTGCCGCCGAGATCAGCGGTGATGAAACTCTTGTCACCGATCACATCCGCGAGATACTGCGCTGCCAGGACGCCTCCGGCCGGGCCGGAGAGCAGTGTCTGCACGCTGCGGCTGCCGGCGGCTTCCACGGTCATCATGCCTCCGGACGACTGCATGATGAGCAGCGGGGCGTCGATCCCAGCATCGGCCAGCCGGCCCGCCAGCCGGGAGAGATAGTTACGCATGCCCGGTTGTACGTACGCGTTCAGAACGGTGGTGTTCATCCGTTCGAACTCGCGGAACTCGGGCACGATGTCGGACGAGATGGATACCGGCATGTCGGGTGCGACCCGGCCGATGACGGCCCGTGCCCGTTCCTCGTTGTGACGGTTGGCGTAGGAGTGCAGGAAGGCCACCGCGATCGACTTGATCTCGCGCTGCTGAAGGTCGAGGACGAGCCTGCTCAGTTCCTCCTCGTCCAGTGGCTGGAGTATCTCGCCGGTGAAGAGGGTGCGTTCCACCACTTCAACCCGGAACTCCCGGGTGACGAGGGGTTCCATGCGCTCGGCGTAGAGATCGTAGAGTCCAGGGCGGTTCTGCCGTCCGATGTAGAGGGCATCGCGGAAGCCGTGGGTGGTGATGAGGGCGGTCGGAGCACCAGCGCGTTCCAGGAGGGTGTTCGTGGCGACGGTCGTGCCATGGACGATCTCGTCCACGTCCGACGGTGCGACACCAAGGGTCTCCAGGGTGCGGAGGATGCCGTGGACGACCCCGATGCTCTGATCGGCGGGAGTCGACGACACCTTCCGATAGTGGCGTTCACCACCGGGCAGGATGGCGACCACGTCGGTGAAGGTGCCGCCGACATCGATGCCGAGTTTGACGCTCATCTCTTTCCTTTCGTGGAGATTGCGGGTGCGTCCGGCGGCGGTTCCTTGCTCGCGAGCACGGTGTGGAACTCCGGATAGCGGCTGTGCCCCGGCTCACGTCCGCGCCGAATGGTCAGTTCGTTCGCCAGAAGTTGAAGGATCGGGATCTGGACGATCGGCAGGTAGCTGGCCGGGAGATCGGCCGGGTGCTCGAACCTGTGCCCGGCGGGGAGGGCTCTGAGTTCCGGTTCACCGGCGATCGCAAGGGTGTGGCCACTGATCGGAGCGACGAAGCGGGCGAGTGCCTTGATACGCTCGAACCCGGGTCCGGGCGGGGCGATGAACACCAGCCGGGTATCGGCTTCGAGGCAGTGGTACGGGCCGTGCATGTACTCCTCCACGTCATAGGCGAGTACCGGGATCCGAACCGTTTCGATCAGTTTGAGCGCGGCCTCGCGGGCTGTTGCCATCCCGTTCGCGTAGGAGACCAGCCAGATCGCCGAGGCGTCCTGGAAGGTGTCGGCGATCGCGGGCAGAGCTTCGTCCGCCCGTGCAATGACCGATTCCAAGGTGTCGGGGAGGCCCGTGGATGCATCCTCCGTCCTGCCGGACAGTGCCAGGCGAAGGTGTTCCAGAGCGAACAGGGTCGCGACATAGCCCTTGGTGCGTGCTCCGACATGCTCATCGCCGCACCGGATGTCGAGGACGGCGTCGGCGTTCTGCGCGCCGACGGCGGCCGGCGAGCCCGTGACCAGGATGGCGAGCGCCCCCCGTCGGCGGGCGAGTCGCATCGCCCGGTTCGTCCCGGTGCTGCGCCCGGTCTGCGAGACGCCGATGACGAGGGTTCCCGCACCGACCCGATCGAGCGGCCCATCGCAGTACTCATTGGGGGTGGCCAGGCGCGCTTCGACGCCGAGGGCGTGCTCGAAGGCTTCTCGAACCGCAATGCCCGCGTGCAGTGATGTGCCGGAGCCGACGATGTCGATCCTTCGCACCTCGAACGGAATGGCTGCCGCGATCCTCGCCGTGTCGTGATGCAGGTGCCTGATGGCTTCTCGCAGAGCGGCGGGAGCCTGATGGATGTAGTCCCGCATCGAGGGAACCGGGGTCACCTCGATCATGTCGACGCACCGATCTCCACGTCGCCCAACTCGATCTGTTCGATGGCGAACGCCACCGCCCCGTAGGCGCCTGCCAGGGTGCCCAGCGAGGCCAATCGGATGGTCGTGGGGATCGGCGTCAATCCCGCGACGGTCTCGCGGATCCGATCCAGGACGACATCGAGCGACTCGGCGATGCCGCCACCGATCACGACCGTGCTGGGGTTGAGCAGGCTCACCACATTGCTGATCAGGACGGACAGATCGGCGACCATGTCCTCGATCACCCGAACCGCCTTCGGCTCCCCCTCGGAGTAGCGCTGGAAGAGTTCCTTCGGCTCGCAGCCATGCTGGCTGAGCGCGTAGCCGGAGATTCGACGTTCCAGCACTCCGTGCTGTCCCAGGATGTTCAGGTTCCCCGAGTCGAGGTCGCTGCGGTTGACGGTGTAGGAGATCTCGCCGGCACGCTGGTTCGCGCCGTAGACGATGTTCCCGTTGGTCACGATCGCACTGCCGATACCAGTGCCGAGCGAGATGAAGAAGAGTTCGTCGCTGAACTCTCCTGAGCCCAGCCAGCGTTCGCCGAGGGCGGCGTTGTTGACGTCGTTGTTGATGAAGATGGGAAAGCTGAAGTGCTCTCGCAGTGCCGAGTACAGGTCGTAGTTGGTCCAGGAGAGGGCTTTGGCCCGCAGCACGACACCGGAGTTCACCGTGCCGGGGACACCCACGCCGAGCGCCAGGATCGCCTGCTCGGGGATGCCGGACTCTGCGAGCACCTCGCGCGCCATCTCGACGATCCGCGGAACGGAGTTGGTGGTCTCGAAGCGACGGCTGCCGGCGACCTCGCCGAGAAGATCCGTGATCAGGATCTGGATCTTCGTTCCCCCGATGTCGATGCCGAGGCCATAGCCTGACTTGGGGTTGAAGCCGAACTCGGGTGCCGGGCGTCCTCCTGAACCATTGGCCGAGCGCTCCCCGAGATGCAGGACGACCTTCCGTGCGACGAGGTCTTCCACGATGTTCGACACGGTGCTCTTGCCGAGCCCCAGGTTCCGAGCGATCTGGGCGCGGCTGATGGGCTGGTGCGACTTGATCTCACGAAGCACCAGTGCGCGGTTCAGCCTTCGGATGAAGAGGAGGTGGTTCTTCGTTGAAGGCCTTGTGTCGAGTGTCTGCATCGCGTGTCCCGGTCAGAAAGTCTTATATCAAGACTTTGATGTGAGTCGAACTTAATGCCGGCTCCGCGGCAGGTCAACCCCCTCTTGCTGAAGCTTTCCAGGTTGCCTTAGGGGCTGTGGGTCCATCAACGTCTGAAATTGGTGAGCCGTGTTGGTGTGCTGCCCTATGCCGTGTGTGGCGAACATAGTCTTATTGCAGGACTATGGTTCCCGGCCGCGCCGGGCCGTCGAGCTGCGGCCAGATCGCTGGCGGCAGGCGTCGCATCGCCCGGCTGAGGAGAGGGGGTCGCCGATTGCCATGGCGGGGCGCTGACGAGGGCAACGAGCCAGGGGAGCAGGGCACCGGCATAGACTCCAGGGAGTTGTTGTCACCTGAAGGGAAGCCCCATGCCGCGTTCGGTCCGTCGGTTGCTGGTCGGGACGCTCGGGGTCGGGCTGGCGGTCAGCCTGTCCGCCTGTAGCGGAGGCGGGGTGACGATGGGGGAGCGGCCCAACCGGCCGACCTCGGTCACCGAGCCGAGCTTCGACCCGCAGACCGATCCGGACAAGCTGGCGATCCCGCTCGACGCGCTGCCCAACTCGCCCGACGGCACTCCGGGCGCGGACGGCTGGACATCAATTCCGATGACCGGCACCGACGGCGACGTCAGCTGGCGGCTGTGGGATAACGACAACCAGGTGATCAGCGGCTACGCCCCCGATCAGACGGTGGCCTTCGGTGCTGCGCAGACCTACACCCAGGTTCCCGGCGTGCTCACCTTCCGGGGCAACCATCACCGCACCGCGCCCGCCTACGGCACCGCCGACGTGAGCGAGAAGAAGCTCGACATCGTCTGGACGCAGGAGATCGGCGAGGTGCGCGGCGACGGCTCCTACTTCCCCGGCGCCGGCTGGACCGGGCAGCCGCTGCTGGTGAACTGGCCCGAGGAGACCCGGCAGGCGATGGGCTTCGACGCCGAGTTCGCCGACTCCGATCTGGTCGAGGTGCTCTACCCGGTCTTCGAGGGCAAGGTCTACCGCCTCGACCTGGCGACCGGCAAGCCAACCAAGCCGCCGATCGACGCCGGCTGCGGCTTCAAGGGAACCGGCTCGGTCGACCCGCGGGGCTACCCGCTGCTGTACGCCGGGCAGGGGCTGGACGACATGGACGACGACCCGGACACCGAGGACTGTCCGTTCCGCTACCGGATCTTCGACCTGATCCAGAACAAGGAGGTCTCCGGCTGGTCGGGGAACGACGATCCGGCCCGGCCGCGCAAGGACTGGGGAGCCTTCGACTCGTCGGCACTGGTGAACGCGGCAACGGACACGCTGATCGAGCCGAGTGAGAACGGGCTGATCTACAAGGTCAAGCTGGGAGCCGAGTTCGATCCGGTGGCGAAGACGGTGAGCGTCGACCCGGTGCTCACCAAGCTGGAGTACAAGACCCCGGTCAGCGACAGCTTCGGGATCGAGTCCTCGGCGGTGGCGTACCGCAACCTGGTGTTCGCCTCCGACAACGACGGCAACCTGGTCGCCTGGGACGCCACCACCATGCGCATCCTGTGGGCGCGCGACATCGGGGACGACTCGGACGCTTCCATGGTGCTGGAGGAGGCGCCGGACGGTGTCTTCCTCTACCACGGCAACACCCTGGACAACCGGGGTCACGCGGGCGACGACAACTTCACCTACCTGCGCAAGATCAATGCGCTGAGCGGCGAACTGGTGTGGGAGCACAAAGTGCCCACGGTGGCGTCCTACCCCAACAACGGTGGCCTGCTGGCCACGCCGGTGCTGGGCGAGGGTGAGATCTCCGACCTGGTGATCTTCAACGTCGCCAAGACCACCGATCCGCTGCTGTGCATCCTGGGCCGCTGCCTGGGCGATTTCGGCGGCGAGCTGATCGCCTTGGACCGCCAGACCGGAAAGGTCGCCTGGTCGCGGTCGCTGGATCGCTACTCGTGGAGTTCGCCGGTGGTGTTCACCGGTACCGACGGTCATTCCTACGGAGTCTTTGCGGACGCCGGTGGCACCATGCACCTGTTCGACCCGAACACCGGTGAGGACTACTCCACGGTGAGCCTGGGCAAGAACGTCGAGGCATCCCCGGCGATCTACAACGACATGATCGTGGTGGCCTCGTACGACAAGAAGATCTTCGGCATCAAGATCAGTTGATCGACGATCGCCCCACCGAACGATCTCCGAGCCCGTCGGTGGGTCTACCCGGCTGGATGTCGGTCAGCGGGACACCTCGACGGGCTCTCGACCGCAGGGTTCTGCAGTATTACGCTGCCGAGAATGCGGCGGTGGGTGAAGGTTCTCGGGATCGTGCTGGGATCGGTCCTGGCGCTGGTGCTGGTGGCGGCGACCGGCGTCTACTGGTGGCAGCGGCCGATGCTGCTGACGGGCAGCGGGTATGTGGCACACAATGCCTGCGCGGTCACCCAGGTGGCGGGACGCGACAACCCGGACGCGGATCTGCCGGACAATCCGCTGGTGCCCGTGTTGCGCACCTCGACCAGCGGGGCCGGTGCCGATAGCAGCGTGCTGGGGTTCCTCGCGCGGCAGCATGCCTGGTTCACTCCGGGCTTCGGGTGCACGGTGGCGGGGCAGCCCCCGGTGCTGCCTGCGTATACCGAGGTGAGCCCGGACACCAACCTGTACGCTGCCGCGGCAGCCCCGGCCCATTCCGCGGAGGTGCAGGCAGCCCTTGATCTGGCCTTCGGCGCCGATCTCGACGAGGCCGGACGCGCCGCGCTCGGCACCCGCGGCATTGTCGTCCTGAAGGATGGCCAGCTGGTGGCGGAGCAGTACGGTGAAGGCTTCGACGCGTCCACTCCCCAGCTGGGCTGGTCGATGACCAAGAGCCTCACCAACCTGCTGGTCGGACGCCTGGTCGCCAGGGGCGAGGCGAGCCTGGACGACGACCACCTGCGTCCGGAGTGGACGGACGGACGTGCGTCCATCTCGATCCGCGATCTGCTGCAGATGACCAGCGGGCTGGAGTGGGACGAGACCTACGATCTCGGCACCCCGATCACCCGGATGCTCTACCTGGAGCCGGACATGGGTGGCTTCGTGGCATCGCTGCCGCTGGCTCATGAGCCCGGCAGCTATCTGCAGTACTCCAGCGGGAGCACGACTTTGCTGTGCTCGATCCTGGCACCCAGCCGAGGTGGCGCGGACTGGCCTCGGCAGGAACTGTTCGTCCCGCTCGGACTCTCCAGCATGACGCTGGAGCCGGACGGCGCGGGCACCCCGGTCTGCAGTTCGTACGCCTGGGCGACCCCCCGTGATTGGGCCGCGGTCGGCCAGTTCGCGCTGGCGGACGGTGTCTGGAACGGCGAGCGACTGTTGCCTGAAGGCTGGATGGCCGAATCGGTGACGGCGGTCGACGTCGAATCCGAGGAGGACGGCTACGCCTCGGGCTGGTGGGCCAACCAGCGTGCCGACGGCACCCTGCGCCACCCCGGACTGCCCGCCGACACCTACTGGGCCAGTGGCCACGACGGCCAGCGGCTGATGATCGTCCCGTCCGAGCAGTTGGTGGTGGCGCGGCTGGGCTTCACCCCCGACGAGGATGAGCGGGTGGACCGGCTCGTCGCCGACCTGATCGAAGCGCTGCCGAGCCGCTGATCGGACGGATCCTTGAGTCGACAGGGCACCTCCCCGAATCCCGCTCTGGCTTAGCCCGGATCCACCGATTTCCGCCTGCTACGCGACCCCTTCCGGGCGCGCTGGCTGCGCCGGCCACGTCTCACCAGACGACCCGGTCTGCCTTCGCGTGACCGTCTTGCCATCGCACCCGTCTGGTGCCGCTCACGACGGCGGCCATCGGTGGATCCGGGCTTAGGAAGGAACCAGGACGGGCTCAGGCGATCGCCATGCGGTCGGGACGGCCCAGTGCGAGCAGGCCGCCGGCCAGCGAGCCCAGGACCATCACCGTTGCGGCCGCCGCGAACACCGACCCGATCAGGGGGAGCGCTGCGAGCATCTGGCCAGTGAGAGCGGTGCCTTCCAGTGTCGTCGTCGCTCCTGAGCCGGTGGCGAACCGGAATCCGATCGCCACAAACGCGGCTGTCAGCAGGGTGGCCGCGACGCCGGCGAGGACGAGCGCCTCAACGCCGAGGATGCCGAGGACGCCCCGCGAGCCGACGCCGAGCGAGCGGTAGAGATCGAACTCGCGGCGGCGATTGCTCGCGTTGGCGATCGCGGTCTGGACGATGGCGACGACGGCCATCAGGTAGATGGTCCCGAAGACAGCGATGTTGCCACGGTAGCTGTTGGCCGCCCGGGTGGCCTCGCGCGAGGCGAGGAACTCCGACTTCGTAAGCAGCGTGCCGCCGTGCCGTCCGAGTTCGGTCGCCAGGGAGTTCCACGCCGGCGAACCGACCGGAGCGCCGAACCGCGCAAAGACCTGGGTCGGAGTGATCGGCACGGACCATTGCTCGCCGGTCCGCCAATCGGCGAGCAACGAGTCCTCCAGCGCCGGGTCGCTGACCAGCGCTATCACGGTGAGCACCGTCGTCCCCGCGCGGGAGGCGATCTCGATCCGGTCGCCGACCCGGTCGGCGGGACGACCGCTGGCGACCGAGGTGCCGTGGAGGTCGCCGGGCCTACCGGGGGAGAGGGTGAGGTTCGCGACCTCGCCCACGCTCGTCGCGTCCACGAACTGGATCGGCACGCTTGTCCCCGTCGTGGTCCGGACTCGAGCCGATCCCCAGCGTGTGACATCGGTGGCTCCCGCGGCCGTGGTCGCGTCGGCGGCAGCAGTCGCGTCGGCGTCCGGGGTGAGTTCGATAATGCTGTTCGCGGTGTAGAAGGTGTCGTTGGCGGTGGCCCGCATGGCCTGGTCTGGGACGTTGCCCAGGTGGAAGCCTCCGAAGAGTCCCGCGGCGAGGATCAGCGGAGTGATCATGCGGACGAATCGCGGCCCGTCCTTGCCAGCGCGTTGCGATACCAGCAGCGCCGTCCCCGGCAGGACCGGACGGATCGCGGCGCTCACTGCGGCTGCGACCACAGGCACGATCACCGGGGCCAGCAGCATCAGCCCCGCGGTGATCACCACCGGGGTCAACAGCGCCAGGGCGCCCGCGTCGACGCCACCCGGCTGCAGCACGAAGGCCAACCCGACGATGGCCGCCGCTCCGGCGATCCGCATGACCCTTCCCGTGATGGCGCGCCAGCGAGGCTGGACGAACTGCGAGGCCAGCAGCCGATCGGCCCGCAGCCCCCGGGCGCCCCACCAGCAGGCGACCGCGCAGGCACCGGCGGCCACGGCGACGACGGCGAGCAGCATGTCGTACCGGATCGGGAACGAGACGACCAGCTGCTCACCGTAGATCCGAAGTCGTTGCAGAAGCGTGAACATGGCCGGGGTGACAGCGAACCCGACCAGCGCAGCCGGCAGCGCGACACTCCCGCCCAGCAGCCCGCCCTCAACGGCGATCAGGCGGCGCACCTGGCCGGCACTGGCCCCGCTGAGCCGCAGGGTCAGCAACTCGCGGCGCCGCTGATCGATCACGTTGCGGGCTCCGCCGCCCACCAGGAAGGTCGCGATCACCGCGGTGAGCAGGGTCATCACGATCGCGATAGCGGCGAAACCGGCCAACTCGTCGTGGAGCGCGGCCGACTCCGCCACCGACAGGCCACCGGTGTCGACACTACGTCCATCGGTGAGCGACACGTACATCGACAGCTGCGCGGTGGTCACGATCACGGTGACTGCGATCACGAAAGCCAGGCCAAGGTAAAGCCCGGCATGGCGCCGGACCAGCGCCGCCGAAGCCCGAAGTCGGCGCAGGCCTCTCACGCTGCTGCGCCTCGGAGGCTGGCGATGCGGAGGGCGAGTTCCCTGGCATTCGCGCCGGTCACCGTGTCAGCGATCCGCCCATCGCGCAGGAAGACGACCCGGGAGGCGTACGCGGCGACAACCGGATCGTGCGTGACGACCAGCACCGCCGTCCCCGCCTCGGGAAGACGTGCGAGGTCGTCCATCACCGCGGCGCCCGCGTCAGTGTCGAGGGCACCGGTGGGTTCGTCCGCGAACAGCACCCTGCGGCGGACGGCCATCGCACGGGCGATCGCGACACGTTGGCGCTGCCCGCCCGACAGCTGGTCGGGATAGCGGCGCTCCAGGCCGTCGAGATCCACCTCCGCCAACGCCCGGCGTGCGTCCGTGCGGGTGAGCGGGAGGCGGGTGAAGAGCGTCGGCAGCAACACGTTCTGTTCGGCGTTGAGCGCCTCGATCAGGTTGTAGCTCTGGAAGACGAACCCGAAGTCCGTACGCCGCAGCCGGTCCAGTTCCCGGGCGGACGCCTGCACAAGGTCGACCCCTTCGAAGCAGACCCGGCCCCCGGTCGGCCGGACCAGCCCGGCGAGGCAGTTGAGCAGCGTCGACTTCCCCGACCCCGACGGACCCATGATCGCGGTCATCGTGCCGGCCTCGATGGAGAGATCGACACCGCGCAGGATCGGCTGCCGGAGAGCACCATTGCGCACCGTGAACTCAAGGGACTCGGCGAGCAGCAGCACCACGACGGACTCCGGTTCTGTGAGCAGTTGCATCGAGTCTGCCCGGGGCGGTTCGCGACCGAAAGGGCGGTGCACCCCGACGTCGCCCTGACCTTCCCCGGACGTGGTTCAGGGCTCGTCGGCTTTGTCGCTCTTCGTCCCGGTCCTTTCGTCTCGCTGCGGAGACTGGATCCCTGCTGGATCCCCGCACTCGCGGGGCAGCTCGGAACGACGGGGTTGTGGGTTGAGACCCCTCGACGCGGGGGTGTTCATGGGGTCACCATGGGGCATGACGACGAAGTACCTGATCATCGGCGGCGGGACGGCCACCGCTCGCGCGGTGGAGGGAATCCGCGAACTCGATTCCGGCGGCTCGATCACGGTCGTGTCCGCGGAACACCACCTTCCCTACGATCGTCCGCCCTTGTCCAAGGGAGTCCTGCTGGGCGCGGACGATCCCACGACCGCACTGCCGCACGATGCGGCGTGGTATCGGACGCAGCAGGTCGAACTGAGGTTGGGCGACCCGGTGGCGAGCATCGACCCGGACGCGCGGACCGCCACCCTGATCAGTGGCGAGCAGCTGGAATGGGAGCGGCTGCTGCTGGCGACCGGGTCGTCGGTACGCCACCTGGACGTGCCCGGCGCGGACCTGCCGGGAGTGTTCTCGCTACGCACCCTGGACGACTCCCTCGCTCTGCTCGACCGGCTCAGGGAAGGTGGTCGAGTGGCGATCATCGGGGCCGGCTGGATCGGTCTCGAGGTGGCCGCCGCTGCCCGCAAGCACGGCTGCTCAGTAGTGGTGGTCGAGCCCCAACCCGTGCCGCTGCTGGGTGTGATGGGGGAGCAGATCGGCAGCTGGTTCGCCGAACTGCACCGCGCGCACGGGGTGGACTTCCGGTTCGGGGCCGGAGTCGCCTCGATCGACGGGACGAAGGCCGTCTCCGGCCTCACCCTCACCGACGGCACCCGGCTCCGGGCGGGCACCGTGGTGGTGGGCGTCGGGATCCGGCCGAACACCATGCTGGCCGAGGCCGCCGGGCTGACCGTCGACAACGGCATCGTGACCGACGAGGCGTTGCGTGCCTCCCGTCCGGACATCTGGGCGGCCGGGGACGTCGCCAACTGGCAGAACCGCACGCTCGGCCGACAGGTGCGGGTCGAGCACTGGGCGAACGCCTACGACGGCGGGTTGGCCGCCGGCCGTTCGATGGCCGGAGCCCGGGTGGTCTACGACCCGCAGCCGTTCTTCTACTCCGACCAGTACGACGCCGGGCTGGAGTACACCGGCTACGTCCCGCGCGGCACCGAGACGGAGGTCGTGCTGCGCGGCGATCCTTCGTCCGGCGCCTTCCTGGCCTTCTGGGTGGTGCCCGAGGGCGAGGGAGTACGGGTGCTGGCCGGCATGCACGTCAACACCTGGGACACCATCGACCCGATCCTTGGGCTGATCCGCTCCGCCGACGCGATCGACCGCGCGCGGCTGGCCGACCCGGAGATCCCCCTGGGCGAGGTCGTTCAGGAGACGCGGGTCATCCGGTAGTGCAGCCGCATCACGGTGGCTGACCAGAGCCGTAGGAGGTGGTCGGTGCGCAGCACGCCCTCGTCGTCGGTGAAGACGTGGAACTCCTCGTGGATCGGGATCCGGGCGGCGTGGTGCGACCTGCCGTGCCGGACGACGATGTAGGCGCCGTCCTCCCCGAATCCGCCCGGCGGGGAGGAAAGCCGCAGCGCCCCGTCCGGCAGCACGGTGGGCCGCAGGAAGACCTGCACATTGCCCTGCTCCAGTGGAAAGGACACATGCACCGACGGACGATCGCTGCCCGGCAGGATCGCCGTCCCGTAGCAGCCGGAATAGACGTAGTCACCGGTGGCCCGCAGGGTGCGCAGCCAGGCCGCAGCATGCTGGCTTCCGTCCGGATCGACGACCGCGATCACCCGCGAATCCATCCCGCGGGCGACGTCGAGCGGCCGGGTCGGCAGCGCGAGCTGGCGTACCCGGCGTCCGAACAGACCGGTCAGCAGCTCGCCGCCGGGACGGAACAGCGGCGACCACTGCGTCCAGACGTCCATCCGCCAGCGGGCGGTCGACTCGTAGAAATCCCGCACCAGCGGGTGCAGGTCGGCGGCGGCGAAGCCCGGTCCGTCGAGCAGGGAGAAGTCGGACAGCAGCCCGAGGCCGGGGGTCTCGACGATCTGAGCGCCGCGGGCAGCGGCGGTGGCCGCCACCCACTCGTCGCCCACCACCGAGGCGGTGTGGATCGGGGCGGCCAGCCAGCCGTCCGCCTCCTCGAGGTCGACCGGTCGCCCGGTCAGCCGCCAGTAGGCGCGGGTGCCGCGGTCGACCAGGCTGAGGATCACCGCTCCAGCATGGCAGCTATCGCCGGAGGAGGCGGCTCAACGCTTGCGAGCGGTGCCCAGGACGTCGCGGAGGATCTGGCCGCCGGTGCGCAGCACCTGATCCCGGAAGGTCGCCGACTGCAGGGTCTTCTCCATCCAGGATTTCTCCTGGCGGGTGGAACGGGGAGCAGCCCGTCGCTCCTCGCGTGCCTGCGCGGCAGCCTCCCTGTCGCGTAGTGCCGCATCGGCCTTCTGCTGCTTCTCGTAGGCCGCGGCCTCCGCTTCGCGCTGGGCTGCCTCAATACCCGCCTGCAGCTTGGTGGCCAGGATCTCGTAGGCCGACTCCCGGTCGATCTCGGTGCCGTAGCGGGCCATCATCCCCGAACGGGCGATGCCCGCCGCCATCCACTCCGGGTTCATCGGATCCATGGACGCCTGCGGGGCGCGCATCCGCGTCCACGCCACCGGGGTGGGGGCGCCGTCCGGGTTGAGGACGGTGACCACGGCCTCGCCGATACCCAGGGACTGCAGGGTCTGCTCGAGGTCGTAGGCGGACTTCGGGTAGGTCTGGACGGTCGCGCGCAGCGCTTTGGCGTCGTTCGGGGTGTGTGCCCGCAACTGATGCTGCACCCGCGAGCCGAGCTGGGCGAGCACCTCCTCGGGGACGTCCTTCGGGGTCTGCGTGACGAAGAAGACGCCGACGCCCTTCGACCTGATCAGCCGGACGGTCTGCGCGATCGCGTTCAGGAAGGCCTTCGAGGCGCCGTTGAACAGCAGGTGTGCCTCGTCGAAGAAGAACACCAGCTTGGGACGGTCGAGGTCGCCCACCTCGGGCAGTTCGCTGAACAGGTCGGCGAGCAGCCACATCAGGAAGGTGGAGAAGATCGCCGGCCGGTCGGCCAGGTTGGGCAGTTCCAGCAGCGAGATGACGCCGCGGCCGTCCGGGGTGGTGCGGATCAGGTCGGCGGTGTTGAACTCGGGCTCGCCGAAGAACTCGCCGGCGCCCTGGGCCTCCAGCGCGATGATATTGCGCAGGATGACGCCGACCGTGGCCGAGGAGACGCCGCCGATCGACTTCAACTCGGTCTTGCCCTGATCGGAGGTCAGGTAGTTCAGAACGGCCCGCAGATCCTCCAGGTCGAGCAGTGCCAGCCCGTTGCTGTCGGCGTAGTGGAAGACCAGGCCCAGCGTGGATTCCTGGGTCTGGTTCAGTTCCAGCACCTTCGACAGCAGGATCGGCCCGAAGCTCGACACCGTCGCGCGCAGCGGGACGCCCAGGCCCTGCCCACCCAGCGCGTAGAACTCGGTCGGCGCGGCCTGCGGCTGCCAGTCCTGGCCGATCTTGGTCGTGCGGGCCAGCAGTTTCTCGTTCGGGGTGCCGGGAATCGCGATGCCGGAGAGGTCGCCCTTGATGTCGGCGGCGAAGACCGCCACCCCGGCCGCCGAGATCTGCTCGGCCAGCACCTGCAGCGTCTTGGTCTTGCCGGTGCCGGTGGCGCCCGCCACCAGGCCGTGCCGGCTCAGCATCGACAGCGAGATCCGCACTTTCGCGTCCGGGACTGGAGCGCCGTCGTCCATCAGCACGCCGAGTTCGATCGACGGCTCGGTGAAGGTGTAGCCGTCGATGATCCGCTGCGTCCATTCCGAGTAGGCCGGCGGGCCGCTGGATTCCGGAGTGGCTGCGGTGGGAATGGCCTCCGACGCCGCTGCGGGCTGGACGCTCGACTGCGGCACGGGCTGGGTGGTCGGTTCCTCCGGAACGGACGGCTGCGTCATGACAGAAGCCTGCCACAACCCGCTTCCCAGCCGCATCGTTCCGGCCGTCGCGCACACCCTCTCTCCTGCCGCCTTCGAGGCAAGGGCGAAGGGATCGGGGTTCGGGGAACGACGCAGCGCAGGCACTACGAAGCGCGCGGGAATGCCGAGCGAATGACCGCATACCCGAGCAGCGCCAACGCGCCGACCACGCCCAACCCCGTCCACAGCAGGCCGTCGGTCAGGAAGATCAGCGCCATCACCACCAGCACCGGCAGGAGATACATGACCGACCAACGCAGGTAGCCGCCGAAGCTCGGCATCGGCACGCCGGCGGATTCGGCGACCGCCTTGGTGAGGAAGTTGGGTCCATTGCCGATATAGGTGAGCGCACCGCCCAGCACCGCGCCGAGCGAGACCGCCACCAACAGTCCTTCAGGCACGCCGGCGACGCGGGGTTCGCCCGGCAGCTGGGAGGCGATCTCGAAGAAGGTCGCGTAGGTCGGCGCATTGTCGAGGAAGGCCGAGAGGCCGCCGGTGAACACGAACGTGGTGAGCTCGTTCAACGGCAGGGTGGGGGCGATCCGCCGCAGGAAGTCCAGCGCCGGCACCATCGCGAGGAAGATGCCGATGAACAGCGCCGCCACCTCAAGGATCGGACTCCAGGTGAACTGGTTGAGTTCGTAGCGGGCGACCCTGTCGCCCAGCAGCAGCGAGCCGGCGATCGCCGCCAGCATGGCGATCTCTCGCCACGGCACGAGCTGGACGAAACCGGCGTGGCCGGACTCCAGCGCGTGCAGGTCGATCGAGGGAACCCACGCCACCGCCCCCACCACGATCACGAGGAAGGCGAGGTTGATCGCCCCACGCAGGCCCAGCGGCGTCCGCTCGAGGTCGTCGGTGACCAGGGAGTCCAGCGTCTCGCGGGCGTAGGCGCGGCGGTCCAGCCCGTAGTAGACCGCCAGCAGCAGGATGTTCACCAGCAGCCACTGCGGCCACAGCCCGAACGTCCAGGTGAAGGGGACGCCGCGGAGCATCCCGAGGAAGAGCGGGGGATCGCCGAGTGGGGTCAGCATCCCGCCGGAGTTGGCGACGATGAAGATGGTGAACACCACGGTATGCACCTTGTGGGCACGTTCGGCGTTGGTGTTCAGCAGGGGACGGATCAGCAGCATCGCCGCACCCGTCGTGCCGACGAAGGAGGCCGCCACCGCCCCGATCGCCAGGAAGATCGTGTTGGCACGCGGCGTGGCCCGGATGTCACCGGTCAGGAAGATGCCGCCGGAGATCACGAACAGCGCCAGCAGCAGGGTGATGAACTGCAGGTACTCCACGACCGCATGGCCAATCGCCGCACCCGCGCCCGACACCAGGTACCAGCCGGCCACCGGCAAGCCGAGAACGAGCGCGACGGCCAACTTGACCGAGTTCCGCTCCCAGTGGTGCGCGGTGGCCGGGATCAGCGGCAGCACCGCGATCGCCACCAGCAGCAGCGCGAACGGGATCGCCGCCCACCACTCAACGGCCATGAGCCGATCCCGGGCAAAGGCGTAGCACCCGAGGCGACGTCACCCTGCGGATCCCGAGCCAGTGCATGGCCGAAGAGTAGTACTGGCCCGCGAGATCGGGCTCATCCCTCGCGCCGGCAAGGTAGTCTTGGGGGACAGACAGGGGAGCGCCGACGGGGCGCTGAGAGTGCGGAGACGCAGACCCTCGAACCTGATCCGGTTAACACCGGCGTAGGGAGTCGGGAATCTCCTTGGCCACAGGCCGAGCCCTCCGATTCAGTTGGAGGAATAGTATGTTCAAGCCACTGGCAGTCGCCGCGGGCGCGCTGGCCGTGTTGCTGACGGGCTGCGTGGGGGTGAGCGGCGAGGTCAGCCAGCCCCCGACCGGTGGGACGAGCCCCAGCGAGTCCGCTCCGCCCACCGAGAGCGGGACGCTCACCGTCCTGACCCACGACAGCTTCTACCTGCCGGACGAGACCCTGGCCGCCTTCGAGCAGGCCAGCGGGTACCAGGTCGAGTACGTCCAGCCCGGCGACGGAGGCACGCTGGTCAACCAGCTGATCCTCACCAAGGACGCCCCCCTGGGCGACGTGGTGTTCGGCATCGACAACACCTTCGCCGGCCGCGCGATCGATGCCGGGGTGCTGGCCTCCTACACGTCGCCTGTGCTGCCGGAGGGAGCAGCCGAGCTGGCCAAGGACGGCGCTGGTCTCCTCACCCCGGTCGACTTCGGAGATGTCTGCCTGAACGCCGATCTCGGTTGGTTCGAGGCGAAGGGCCTGGCCGTGCCCGAGACCCTGGATGACCTGGTCAAGCCCGAGTACGCCGACCTGCTGGTGGTGTCGAACCCGGCCTCCTCGACCCCGGGGCTGTCCTTCCTGATCGCCACCATCGCGGCGAAGGGCGACGGCTACCTCGACTACTGGAAGCAGCTGAAGGACAACGGCGTGAAGGTGGTCCCGGGCTGGACCGAGGCGTACACCGTCGAGTTCTCCGGCTCCTCCGGCAAGGGCCCGCGTCCGCTGGTGCTGTCGTACGCCAGTTCGCCCGCCTCCGAACTCGGTGAGGACGGCAAGCCCCGGACCGCCAACCTGCCGCAGACCTGCCTGCGCCAGGTCGAGTTCGTCGGCGTGATCGCGGGCGCGCAGAACGAGGTCGGTGCACGGAAGTTCGTCGACTGGATGCTCAGCCCCGAGGTGCAGGCCCAGATTCCCGCTTCGATGTGGATGTACCCGGTCGATCCGGCGGCTCCGCTGCCTGCGGAGTGGACCGAGTTCGGCAGCTCGGTGAGCGACCCCTGGTACGTCCCGGCCGAGAAGATCTCGGCCGACCGGGAGACCTGGATCCGCGACTGGACGACCACCGTCATCGGATGACCCCGGACCCGTGAATCCCACCTGGTGAACTCCGCCCGTGACCCCCGCCTTCGCCCTCAGCCCGCCCGGCTTCCGCAGAAACCGGGTGATTCGGGCTGGCTGCGTGCACTATGCCCGCGGAAGGGCCGATTTGCCCGGTTTGTGCGGGGGAGCGGGGATCGGATCGTTGCCGGCCGTGGAGGTTCAGGAGGACGGCAGGCTGGTGCGCGGACCCGCGCTGCCCCGCAGAAACCGGGTAGTCGAGGCCCGCTGCGTGCACTATGCCCGCGGAAGGGCCGATTTGCCCGGTTTGTGCGGGGAGGCTGGGATCAGGTTGCAGGCAGGGGTGAGCGCCCGGGAGGGTGGCCGGCCGATGCGCCGGCGCCCGTTGCCCCGCAGAAACCGGGTGGCTGAGGGCAGCTGCCTGCACTATCCACGCGGTCGGGTGGAGTTGCCCGGTTTGTGCGGGAAGCGGGGTGGCCGGTGACCACCGTGGCGCGGCGCCGCGGGCTGGGCGGGTCGCCGTGGGTCTGGGGACTGGCAGCGGTGATCCCGCTGGGCTTCCTGGTGGTCTTCTTCGCCTGGCCGGTGGCGGCGCTGGTCGCGCGGGGATTCCTGGACGAGACAGGTGCCCTCAGCCTGGCGGGGGTCCAGTCCGTGCTCTCCTCGCCGCGGACCTGGCGGATCGTCGGGCAGACCCTCGCCCAGGCCGCGGCCGGCACCGTGGTCGCGGTGCTGCTGGGCGTTCCGGGTGCCTTCCTGCTCTATCGTCGTCGCTTCCGCGGACGACGGCTGCTGCGTGCGCTGGTGGCCGTCCCGTTCGTGCTGCCGACCGTGGTGGTCGGGGTGGCGTTCAGCTCTCTGCTCGCCCCGACCGGGCCCTTGGGCTGGCTGGGGATGCAGGAATCCTTCGCCGGGATCGTCGCGGCGCTGGTGTTCTTCAACTATTCCGTCGTGGTCCGGACGGTCGGGACGCTCTGGGCGCGGCTCGATCCGCGGGCGGAGGACGCCGCCCGGACGCTGGGCGCTTCGGGGTTCCGGGTCTTCGCCACGGTGACGCTGCCGGCGCTGGCACCGGCGATCGCCTCCGGTGCGGCGCTCACCTTCCTGTTCTGCGCGACCGCCTTCGGGGTGGTGCTGGTGATGGGCGGGGCCTGGTGGGGGACCATCGAGACCGAGATCTGGTACCAGACCACCCAGTTGCTCGACCTGCCGGCCGCGGCCGCGCTGTCGATCCTGCAACTGATCGTGGTGACCGCGTCGCTGCTGGTCGCCAACCGCGCCCGCGCCCGCTCCGAGCGGGCGCTACGGCTGCTGGGACGCCCGGTGGACACCCCGCTGCGGATGGCCGACTGGCCGGCCGTGGTGGTGACGGCGGCGGTCGTCCTCGGCTTGCTGGTGACTCCGATCGCCAGCCTGGTGATCCGCTCCTTCGTCACCGTCCGCGGTTTCGGGTGGGACAACTACGTCGCCCTGGCCGGCCGCGCCAGCGGGACCACGGTGAGCGTGTGGCAGGCATTGCTGAACTCGCTCACCATCGCCGCGGCGGCCACCGTCCTGGCGATCGGGCTGGGGCTGCTGGTCAGCTACGTGCTGTCGCGGCGTCCGTCCTCGCCGACCGGACGGTGGGTGCTGGCGGTGGCCGACTCGGCGTTCATGTTGCCGCTGGGGGTGTCGGCGGTCACCGTGGGATTCGGCTTTCTGATCACCCTCAACCGGCCGCCCTTCGACCTGCGATCGTCCTGGATCCTGATTCCGATCGCCCAGGCGCTGGTGGCGCTGCCGCTGGTGGTGCGGACGCTGCTGCCCACGCTGCGGGCGATCGACCCACGGTTGCACGAGGCCGCCGCGACGCTGGGTGCCGGGCCGCGGCGGATCACCCTCACCATCGATCTGCCGTTCGCGCTCCGCGGGCTGGGGCTGGCACTCGGCTTCGCCTTCGCCACCTCGCTGGGCGAGTTCGGGGCGACCTCCTTCCTGGCCAGACCCGATCGTCCGACGCTGCCGGTGGTGATCTACCGGCTGATCTCAAGGCCGGGAGCGGAGAATTTCGGGATGGCGATGGCGGCCGCCGTCCTGCTCGCGCTGCTGACCGCTACCGTCATGGCCGTCGCCGAATGGCTCGGCCCCAAGGAGGTGAACCCGTGGTGAGCAGGCCTGAGGAAATGCCGATCGGCGGGCCGCAACGCCGGCCGAGCCCCGTCCACCCCGAGCTTGCCGAAGGGTCGGAACCTGCCGAGATGTCCTCGGTGCTCTCGACTGTTCCTCCGGCCACTGGAGCGCCGGGTTTCAAGAAGCCTTCGCCTGTGTCGACTGCCGCCGCGGGCTCCTCGTCCGGCTCGACCGACGAGCGGCTCCCCGGAAGGGCCGCCCTGGTCGTGACCGAGGCGGTGGTGAAGTACGGCCCGGTCACCGCGGTCGACCGGATCTCGCTGGCGGTCGCCCCCGGTGAGATCGTCGCGCTGTTGGGCGCCTCGGGTTCGGGCAAGTCCTCGCTGCTGCGGGCCATTGCCGGGCTGGAACCGCTGGCCGGTGGGACGGTGACCTGGGACGGCGAGGACATCACGGCGGTGCCGGTGCACCGGCGTGGCTTCGTGATGATGTTCCAGGACGGGCAGCTGTTCCCGCACTTGAGCGTGGCCGGCAACGTCGGCTATGCGCTCACCCAGCTCAGCCGGTCCGAACGGGCCGCCCGGGTCGAGGAGTTGCTGGAACTGGTCGGACTGGCCGGCTACGGTCCGCGTCCGGTCACGGCCCTGTCCGGGGGACAGGCGCAGCGGGTGGCATTGGCGCGTTCGCTGGCGCCGCACCCGCGCCTGCTGATGCTGGACGAGCCACTGTCCTCCCTCGACCGCGGCCTGCGAGAGCATCTGGTCGGCGTTCTGGAGCACACCATGCGCGCCACCGGCACCCCCGGTCTCTACGTCACCCATGATCAGGACGAGGCCTTCGCGATCGCCGACCGGATCGCCGTGCTCTCGGGAGGACGGCTGCTGCAGCTGGCCCCGCCCGGCGAGCTGTGGCGGCACCCGGCCGGCGTCGAGGTCGCCGAGTTCCTGGGCTACGGGCCGATCCTCCCCGCCGCCCAGGCGCGCGCCCTGGGCTGGACCGGCGAGGTGGACGGCCAGGTCGCGCTCGGCCCGGACGGCCTGGTCGAAGACCCCGGCGGCATCGTCGTCCCGGTGCTCGAGGTGAGACCCGGACGCGGTCACCACGCGGTGACCGTCCGGCTGCCGGGAGGCGCCGCTGCCGAGCTCCGCGCCACGGAACTGCCGGGTGCGGAGGTCGCCGTCCGGATCGACCCCGCGGGCTGCGCACTCCTGCCGGAGTAGCTGTCGCGGACGTCGCGGTGCGGTGGCGCCCGGCCAGGTCGGTTCTCACCAACGTCATTCCGGCTCGTGAAGGTCACCCCGGCGAGAGACCGGAATCTCGGTGTCCGCCTGGGCGGAGATCCCGGCCTGCGCCGGGATGACAGCGGTTGCCTGAGCGATGGCCGAATGCTGATTGACGCTGTGGCCGGCGCTGTGACAGGTTGACGGCACGATCGGCTCTCGGGAGGCATCAAGTGCTGGTGGTCTGTCCCAACCCCACCATCGATCGCCAGGTCTTCCTGGCGGTGCTGGAACCGGGGCGCGTGCTGCGGGCGCGTGAGAACAAGGCCTTTCCGGCGGGCAAGGCGGTCTCGGCCGCTCGTGGCGCCCGGGCGAACGGTGCCTGGCCGGAGACACACGTCCTGCTCCCGGAGACCGGCTCCGACTGGTACGAGAAGACCCTGGAGAGCGAAGGGCTGCGCGCGGTGTTCCACCGCTACCCGGGCGGTGTCCGCGAGACCGTCCTGATCTACGAGGACGACGCCCGGGTCACCGTGATCAACGGCACTGGCGCGCCGGTCGAGCCCGCGCGCTGGCGGGAGTTCGCGGCCGGCATCGTCGGACGTGTGCTGCCCGGCCGCTGGGTGATCTGCTCCGGCAGCTTCCCGCCGGGCGTCGAGAGCGCCGATGTCACCGAGTTCGTCAGCCAGGTCGGACGCGCCGGAGGCCGCCTGGCGCTCGATACCGGGCCCGACTGGCTGAACGCCGGCATGGCCGGTCGCCCCGCGCTGATCTCGCCGAACCTGGCCGAGGCCGAAGCTGCGCTCGGTGGCGGGGCATCCGAACCGGTGGAGGTCGGGGCGGATGCGTTGTACCGCGCAGAGCTGGCCGCGATCAAACTGCACTCCCGGGGCGTCGGGCACGTGGTGGTGACCGCCGGTTCGGCGGGAGTTGCCTGGGCGAGTTCGGAGAGCACCGGCAAGCTCGTGGGCATCCCGGTCGAGGTGCGCAATCCGATCGGCGCCGGGGATGCCTTCATGGGTGGGTTGGTCGCCTCGCTGGAGACCGGTTCGTCCTTCGCCGAATCCGTCCGCTGGGGCATGGCGACCGCCTGCGCCGCGATCGGCCAATGGTCCCCCGGCGCCGCCTCCGTCGAGGACACCGCCCGCTACCATGCCCAGCTGCTGCCGGAGCGCTGAGCCGCCGTCGCGGATCGCCACTGCGGAGGCAATCCTGGGCCGAATACACCTCGATCGGGACCGAGCGGGCCGGATTCTGTGCGATTGGTGCAGGATCCCGGTAGATCCGGCCCAGCGGTCCGGTGAGACGGCACTCGTCGGCGGCTGGGATCCGTGGCTACACTTGTGTCCGTGAGTATGAGATTCGACACGAGCCTCCCGGTGGGGATGGGCTGTCGAATGCTGTGTTGTCGCTGTTGCTGAACAGACAACCAGCCCCGTGGCGTTGACCTCGTCCGCCGCACCTCACTCGTAAGGACTCACTCATGACCATCACCCGTCCGTCGTTCGCATCCCAGAAGGCGAGCCGCTCCGTGTCGCATGTCCAGATCTGGAATCGCATCCGCGAGGAGGTGGCCGCCGACGCGGTCGTCGAACCCGCGCTCGGCGAGTTCCTCCGCCACACGATCCTCGATCACGAACACCTCGAGGACGCACTGAGCCACCTGCTGGCCGACAAGCTGGCGACTCCCGCCGTCCCGGCCGAGCGGCTGCGCGAACTCTTCGGGCAGGCCTTCGCCGACGACCGCTCGATCGGCGTCGCGATCCGCGAGGACCTGCGCGCCATCGTCAGTCGTGACCCGGCCGCCCGTGGCTACTCCACCCCGCTGCTGTACTTCAAGGGCTTCCACGCGTTGCAGGCCTACCGCGTCGCCCACTACTACTGGACGAGGGAACGCGCGCAGCTCGCGCTCTACCTGCAGAGCCAGATCTCGCAGGTCTTCGCCGTCGACATCCACCCCGGCGCCCGGATCGGCAAGGGCATCATGTTCGACCACGCCACCTCGGTGGTGATCGGCGAGACCGCCGTGGTCGAGGACGACTTCTCCATGCTGCACGAGGTCACCCTGGGTGGCACCGGCAAGGTCGGTGGCGACCGGCACCCCAAGATCGGCCGCGGGGTGATGATCGGCGCCGGCGCGAAGGTGCTCGGCAACATCCGGGTCGGCGAGGGTGCCAAGGTGGGCGCGGGCAGCGTGGTGTTGGACGACGTGCCGCCGTACACCACCGTCGCCGGTGTGCCGGCCCGGCCGGTCAGTTACCCCGTCCACGGGCTTCCGGCACTGGACATCGCCGATCTGGAAGGAAGCCTGTGATGAACACGACCCCCGTTGGCGATGTGAAGCTGCCACGCCGCAGCCCGTTCCACTTCCCGAACCCGGTCAACGAGTGGGCGGCCCGCTCGGTGGCGTTCGGTGTCTTCACGCTTTCCGTGCTCACCCTGGTGACCGGCTGGTACTGGCTGACCCTCGTGCTGTTCGTCGGCTTCGCGCTGCGGCTCGGCTGGGGACCGCGGTACAGCCCGCTGGGACGGCTGGCCGTCCACGTGATCGCTCCCCGGCTGGGCAAGCCTCGTCCGGTTCCCGGTCCGCCGAAGAGGTTCGCCCAGGGCATCGGCACCGTGGTCACCGGCCTGGCCGCTGTGCTGTGGCTCACCACAGGCTCGGTGGTCGGCCCGGCGGTGCTGCTCGGCATCCTGGTGCTGGCGTCCGGCCTGGAGGCCTTCCTGGGCTTCTGCCTGGGTTGCTGGATCTTCGCCCGCCTGATGGCCTGGGGCGTGATCCCGGCGTCGGTCTGCGAGGCCTGCGCCGACGTCTCTTCCCGTTACGCCTCCGCATAGTCAGGCGGCGGCGGCAACGTCCTTCGACAGGCTGAGGACGGGCAGGATCAACTCGTGCTGCGGCGCACACCGGCGGGACGCACGATCCCGGCCGGACGGATGGGTCAGTCGTCCATCCAGCGGGCCAGCGAGCGCACCGTGTCGATCGTGTCGGCTTCGGCGGCGGTCTTGTCCCCCCGGTAGCGGATGACCCGGGCGAACCGCAGCGCCATGCCACCTGGGTAGCGGGGTGAGCGCTGGACGCCGTCGAAGGCGATCTCGACCACCTGCTCCGGACGGACGGTGACCACCCACCCGTCGTCAGCCACCTTCAACTCCTCGAACCGGGCGGTCTGCCAGACCAGCATCTCGTCGGTCATCCCCTTGAAGGTCTTGCCGAGCATCACGAACCCGCCTGAGGGATCCCGCGCGCCGAGATGGATGTTGGAGAGCCAGCCGCGGCGACGCCCGCTGCCGTGCTCCACCGCCAGCACCACCAGATCGAGGGTGAGGACGGGCTTCACCTTCACCCAGCCGGCACCACGGCGGCCGGCCTCGTAGGGCAGGTCGAGCGCCTTCAGCACCACGCCCTCGTGGCCCTGGGCGAGCACCTGGTGAGAGAACTGCTCGGCCGTCGCCAGGTCGGCGGTCACTACGCGCGCGACGCGAAGCTCCTGCGGTACCAGGCCGGCCAAACGCTCCTGGCGTGCTCCGGTCGGCTCGTCGAGCAGTTCGACCCCGTCGACCTCCAGCAGGTCGAAGAAGTAGGGGTTCAACGCCAAGCCGGCCGGGTCGGCGGCGGAGGCGCTGCGGGCGGCGGTCTCCTGGAAGGCACGTGGTCGTCCCATCGCGTCCAGGGCCAGCGCCTCGCCGTCCAGCACGCAGCTGTGGCAGTCGAGCGCGGCGACCGCGGCGGCCACCTCGGGTAGCCGGACGGTGATGTCGTCCAGGCTGCGGGAGAAGATGCCGACCTCGCTCCCGCGCCTGTGGGCCTGGATCCGGATGCCGTCCAGCTTGGCCTCGACGGCCACCGGATCGTCACCCAGCTTCGCCAGCGCCTCGGCGACAGTCGGGGCGCTGGACGCCAGCATGGGCAGCACCGGTCGGCCAACCTGCAGTCGCAGTGCTGCCAGGGCGTCCGGACCACCGGTGGCTGCGGCGCCTGCGACGCCCGGAACGGAGCCGCTGAGCATCGCCGCGCGCCGCACCAGGTCGAGCGGTACCTCGAACGCCCGGGCGATCGCCTGGAGCAGCACTCCCTCCAGCGCACCCTGACGGGTCTCGCCCACGATCAGACCACCGAGGAACCGCTGCTCGTCCGCGGTCGCCCTGCCCATCAGGCCAGCCAGCCCGGCCTGCCGGGCGAGTTGGGAGCCCGCGCCGGCCAGGCCCGCCAGGCGTTCCAGGGCGGCGTCCACCTCGGTGATCGTGAGCGAGGGTTCTGCGGCGGTGGGAAAGCCGGTCAGCGAACGCCAGCCGATCCCGGTGCGGCGCTGCCGCAGCCGTCCCGCGAGGTAGTACGCCAGCAGTTCGGCCTCGTCAGGCCGGGCCTTCGCGAGCAGGTCTGCCAGTACCGCGATCTTGCCGTTGCGGGCACTGGTCGCTGCCACCTGCTGCGAGGCCCGCACCACCTCCGAGAAGAGCATGACTCTTTCTACCCTGCCGCTCCGACAGCCGGAAGGGGTCGGGCCAGGTCCAGATGCCGCCACGCAGCGCCTGTGCCCGACGTAGCTGTCGGTCGGAGCGGCCACCCGACGGAAAGCGCACCCCCTGCGGCGACCCGCCGGCCGTCACCGCACGGGAAGCTGACGAGCCGGATGGACGGCGTAGTCGGCCAGGTAGTCGAAGACCCCGCGCAGGGCGATGCGCTCGGGGTCGTGGTAGTACGGACGCTGGGCGGCCGGGAACTCCTCCCAGGTGCCGTCGAAGCCGAAAGCCCAGGTGAACATGTCCTTTGGCCGGTCGGCAACCGCGAACAGGCAGGGAAACCCATGCCGCTCGCGCAGCGGGACGATCCGCCGCCAGATCGCCAGGAATTCGTCCCAGGAGCCGGTGATCGAATACCGGCGCACGATCGCGATCCGTGAGAGATCGACGGGCTCGGCCATCATCTCGACCTCGACCGGGCGGAGGGTGGTGTTGCCGAACACGTGTCCGGCCTTGCGCTGGGC
>JASGEM010000062.1:0-56278 GCA_049841235.1 Propionicimonas sp.
CGGCCCCGGCCGAGGCCGACCGGATGGCGGCGGACGGGGCGCCGCTCCCCCGCCGGAGCCGGACGACTACGGCCCACACCGCGGCACAGCAGAGCGTGACCACCCCCAACGGGACGGCCGCGAGGTGCCAGGCGGCGAAGCGTTCGATGGTCCACGCCACGGCCACGGACGCGGCGTAGAAGCCCGCCGAGTTCCCCACCATGAACACCGCGACCCCGAGCCCCGCCCGTGCCGGCAGCAGCGTCGAGACCAGGGCGGGGGTAATCGCACCGACCATCCCGCCGCCCAGACCCGCGGCGGCGACCGCGAACCAGATCTGGCCGGCTCCCCAGCCGGCGATCAGTCCGTGCGCAAGGGTGATCAGGCACAGGCTGAGCAACGCCACCCGAAGCGATCCCCAGCGGCGGGCCAGCGCGGTCGCCACGGGCGCGGCGAGCGCCGACAGCAGCACGAACACCGTCGAGACCGCTCCGACGGCGGCGCCTCCGCGTCCCAGATCCTGCTCGATCTGACTGGAGGCGGTGCCGATGATGGCCAGCACCGTTCGCAGGTTCCACGAGACCAGCAGCAGGAGCACCCCGGCCCTCAGCACGGACGACCGCACCTGACTACCTGTCACGCAGCGCCCTCACACCTGCCACAGCCGAACCGGACATCGTCGCGGATCCACGGGCTGCCTCCGGACGGGGGTGTCATGTCTCCCCGGGCGCCGACCGCCAGGCAGGCCCGCGCCGCCAGCTCGGCGCCGGCTTCGAGAGCAGCCTCGTCGAGGCGCCAGGGTGGGCCGTCCCGTAGCAGCTGGGCGATGGTTCCCGCCGTGAAGGCGTCACCGGCGCCGATCGTGTCGACCGGGCTCTCCGCCAGCCGGGTGGGTACGTTGCGCCACGGCTCGCCGGGGCCTCGCCAGTCGACACCTCGCGCGCCCCTGGTGAGCAACTGGTGGCGGGTCCGTCCGCGAGGGTGCTCCAGCACCGGGGCGTAGAAGTCGGCATCCTCGTCGGAAACCTTGACGATCCGGGCCTGCGCCGCGCAGTCGACCATCTCATCGACCGTGGCCTCGCGCAGGCTGGCCTCGTACCAGGTGAGCGCGGTGCCCGTCCGCAGCAGGGGCGCACCGGCGGCGCCCGCGACATCGCTCACCACCGCGGAGGCGGCAGCCGCGCCGTGCCAGGCCGCCGTCGGCAGTTCGGCGGCGTCGGGTAGCAGCAGCGCCGATCCCCGCGGTGTGCCGCAGCGGGGGCAGGCCGAGAAGATCACATCCGACCCGGTGCCTCCGCCGGTGGTGATCTGATACACGATCGGGGTTCGGTAGCCGGGCCGGCGGACGATCCAGTCGATGCCCACCCCCCAGCGGGACAGGTCCTCCAGGACGAGGTCGCCGACCCGGTCCGTCCCGATCAGGCAGACGAAGTTGGCCGCGAGACCGGCCTGGGCCAACCGGACCGCGATATTGGCGCCGCTGTTGCCCACCGCGGCCCTCGCGGTAGCGGCGTCGCGCGAGGACGCCACGAGATCCAGAGAGACCGTTCCGGCGACGACCACATCCGGGCGGGTGGGATCACTCACCGCCGGCTCCTGAGCTCTGCGCCGTGTAGCGACGGCTGAGGATGATCTCCAGCGCCGCCAGCAGCGAGTAGAGGAGCACCGAGGCCACCAGGGTGGCGGAGATCCCCGCCCACATCTCGTTGAACCGGAAGTTGGCCCGTCCGTGGTTGATGTAGTTGCCGATGCCCGTGCCGGTGGCGATGAATTCGGTCAGGATCACGCCGCTCAGCGCCGCCGGCAGGGCCAGCTTGCTGGCGGAGATCAGGCCTGGCACCGCGCTGGGGAAGCGCACCTTGAGGAGCGTGGCGTAACGGCTCGCGCCGAGGGTTCGGGTGAGGTCGATCAGCTGCCGTCCGGGCGACCGCATGCCCGCGATGATGTTGACCAGGCAGGGGAAGAAGGTAACGATCGTGCAGACGATCACCGAGGTGCCGATCCCGCGTCCGAACAGCATCAGCATCACCGGCGTGATGACGATGATCGGGATGCTGCCCACGATCACGGCCAACGGCATCACCGCCCGCTCCATCCAGGGGCTGAGGACGATGGCCGAGGCCAGCGTGATCGCGACGCACAGGGCCACCACGTAGCCCAGCGCCACCAGCCCCAGCGAGCCGGAGAGCGCATCGAGCAACTCGACGACGTTGCCGTCCTGGGTGAGAAACCCGATGACGTCGGTGGGGCTCTTGAGGAAGGTGTTGCGCGGCAGCAGTTGGAAGGCGACCCACCACAGCAGGCCCAGCGTGAGCAGCGGCCAGATCCCGTTGAGGATCTCGCGGAGGAAAACCCCCGCACCGCTGCGCCAGCCCGATCTCGCCGGGGACGCGGGCGCAAGGAGGGACTCAGTCATTGCCCAGCTCCTCGGTCCAGGGGAAGAAGCGCCGGTTGATCGCTCCGACCAGCAGGAAGGCACCCGAGCTGAGCAACGTGATCACCAGGCCCAGCGCGTAGGCGCGCGGTGCGTTCAGCTGCGCCAAGGCGTTGATCATCACAACGCCGAGCCCCCGCGTACCTCCGAAGTACTCGGCCAGCGTCGCTCCCAGCACCGCGGCTGGCCCGGCCACCCGCGCAGCCGTGAAGAACTCCCGGGTGGCGGCCGGTATCTGCACCCGGCGGAAGTAGAGCCAGCGTCCCCCACCGAGGCTCGCGACCAGGTCATGCCAGCCCGCGTGGTGAGCGCCCAGGCCCTGCACCACGGCGATGAAGACCGGGAACAGCACCGACAGCGCCGCCATGATCACCTGCGGTGTGCGCCCTGAGGCCAGCAGGTACAGCAGGGGGGCGATCGTCACCAGCGGCAGGCAGTAGAAGATCGTCATCTGCCGCACCAGGAAGCGTCTGGTCGAGGGCAGCAGCACCGTGGGCAGCGCCAGCAGGATCGCGGCGATCGACCCCCACAGCAGGCCAAGACCGGCAGTGATGAGTGTCGAGCCGACCGCGGAGAGGATCATCCCGGCGTCCTCGACCAGCGCCTGGACGACCTGGACGGGCGTGGGCAGCAGCAGGCCGCCCCTGCCCACCATTCCGGCGAGCACCTGCCAGCCGATGATCACCACGGTGATCGAGCCGACGGCCGTCCAGGGAATCCGTCCGGCCGCACCGGAGCGACGGGTGGTATCCGTCGGGTTGCTCGCCGTCAGGGTGGGCACCCTGCTCATCTCCCGCTGCCCGGCGTCGCGTCGGGGTGTTCAGCCTTGAGCAGTGCCGCCACCTCCGCGCAGAGCGCGAAGAATTCCGGGGACAGCAGGAGTTGCGGCGCCCGGGGACGCTCGAACGGCACTTCGACCAGCTTCAGCACCGTCGCCGGGCGCTGCGACATCACCACGATCGTGTCCGAGAGGAAGACCGCCTCGCTGATCGAGTGGGTCACCATCACGGTGGTGATGGCCTCGTACATCCAGATCCGCTGCAACTCCAGGTTGAGCGATTCGCGGGTGAACTCGTCGAGCGCACCGAAGGGCTCGTCCAGCAGCAGCAAGCGGGGCTGGATGACCAGTGCCCGGGCCAGCGAGACCCGCTGGCGCATACCGCCCGAGAGCTGGGACGGGCGTGCGGAGGAGAACCCCTCCAGCCCCACCAGTCCCAGCAACTCGGTCACGAGGTCGGGCCGCGGGGGGAGCTTGGCGACCTCGCGGGCGAACTCCACATTGCTGCGGACGGTTCGCCACGGCAGCAGGGACGAATCCTGGAACCCCATCCCTACCTCATGGTTGCGGACGCGTTCGCGCGGTGCCTGGCCACCCAGCGAGAGCGAGCCGCTGGTGGGCTGCTCCAGGTCGGCCAGCATCCGCAACAAGGTCGACTTGCCCGAACCCGACGGCCCCACCAGGGTGGCGAAGCCACCCGCGGGAAGCCGGAATCCGACCTTGCGGATCGCCTCCAGCGGCGCTCCGTCCACGACGAACTCCTTGGAGACATCCTCCACGGCGATCTCGACTGTCGACTTCACGTCCGATCCGATCACCAGCTCACTCCCATCCCATTCTGCGATCCGGCTGACAATCGTCAGGCGCGCGGCGGCAACTGCCCGAAGGAAGGGTCCTCGGCGCGGATCTCGTCCAGCAGGTCGTTCACCACGAACCCCTTGCCATCCAGTGGGTAGTCGGTACCCAGGATCGAGTTCATGGTCTCCATCGCCACCCGCAGTTCCTCGCCACCCATGTAGCCGATGCCCTTCTCCAGGGTGGTGTCGGAGTAGAACAGCTGGGCTGCGGCACGGGCGGTCGCGATCTCGGTGTCCAGATCCAGGCCCAGTTCATCACCGAAGCGCTCGATCGTCACCTTGCCGGCCTGCTCGGGATCCTTGATCATGTCCAGCTGTCCCTGCAGGTCCGACTTGAGCAGGCGCTTGATGAGGTCACGCTTGACCGGATCGTCCAGATCCGCCTGGCGCACCGTGTACACGTCAACGAAGTAGCCGTAGCCGAAGTCCTGCAGCAGGAAGTAGTTGGGCTCCAGTCCCTTCGCCGCCAACGCGATCGGCGCCTCGGTGACGTAACCCATCATGGCGTCGATGTCTCCGGAGACCAGCGTGTCGACGCCGAACTGGATCGGGACGATCTCGACCTTGCTCTTGTCCACCCCGGCCACGTCGGCGAACTGATCCCATAGCGACAGCGAGGTCGCGCCGAGCCCCAACCTGCGTCCCTCCAGATCCTTGGGGGTGTTGATGCCGGCCTCCTTGAGCGAGACGATCGAGATCGGGCTCTTCTGGTACATCGTGCCGACGATCCGGAAGTCGGAGCCGTCCTGGTTGAGCGTCATCGGCTCGGTCATGCCGGCGAAGGCGATCAGCACCTCCCCGGTGCTGAGCGGCGCCATGAAGTCGATGTTCGGGCCTCCGGTCCGCAGGTCCACGTCGAGGCCGGCGGCCTCGTAGTGGCCGTTCTCGTCCGCCAGGTAGCTGCCGGACCAGGTCGCGTTCGTGATCCAGTTGAACTGCAGCGCGACCTTGTCCAGTCCGCCGCCGGTGCCACCGGGGGTCTCGGCGGCGCAGGCGGCCAGGGTGATCGAAGCAGCAGCCAAGGCCGCGACAGCGCTGAGCGCGCGAAGAGACTTCATCATCATTCCTTTCCTTCAAGTGTGGATGTGGTGAGCAGCCGTCCCGCCGGCTCCGCGGCGGTGCGAAGCGGGAAGTACTGGTCGAGTTCGAATTCGTAGAGCTCGTCGCCGAAGGTTCCCCGCGTCCCCCAGCCGGGTCGTAGCTGGCGGACGTCGGCCAGGGCACCGACGCTGATCAGCAGGGTGAGCAGGGACGACACCTGCTCGGCCGCCCCCGACAACACCGGCAGGGTCAGTTGGCCGACGGCGATCGGCTCCGGGATGCGCTCGAGGGTGGCGCGCGCGATCGCCTCCTCATAGGGGGTCACGAAGGCGATCACCCCATGGCGTTCCGGCTCGGGCAGCAGCGACTGATAGCGGCCGTGCGCAAAGTTGCGATACTCCGAAAGCGTCAGCCATCCCAACCCGGATTCGGCGAACTTCGAGTCCAGGTCCAGGGCGGCTGCCCGCGTGTCGGGTCCGTAGAGGAACACCAGCCGATCGCGCGCCAGAGCATCGCCCAGGGTCTCGGTGACGCGCTGCAGCGCCTCGGCGATCGTGGTGGCGCCCAGGGGCAGCAGGTCGGCCAGCGAGGACGGCAGGGGCTCGAAGTGTTCGGGATAGGCCACCGCGAAGGCGTGGGCGGCGACCACTGCCTGGCCGAGCAGGGCGTTGACCGCCACCCAGCCGTGGGCATCGGGAAGCAACTCGAACGCGAACACCGGCCGGCGCGAACCCTGCAGCAGTGCCTCGCCGGGCGAATCCTCCTTGCCGCAGAACACCGCCCACTCGCCGCCTACGTCGTAGCCGAGCCTGGCGCAGGCGGCCAGCGAATCGCTGTGGCCACCTCCGGCGGTCACCAGCACGCCGGCGAAGCCGGTGGCACGCGGGTTGAGATTGAACAGCTCGATCGGTTCGCTCGACTTCGCGATCCGTCCGGTGGCCAGGTAGTGCAGCCGCGCGATCAGTTCCGCCACCGGCAGCGACCCACCGGCGCCGATGGCGAGCAGCGGCTGATGCTGCTGGCTGCGAAGCCAGCCGGCCATCGCGGAGACGTCGTAGGAGAGCGCCCGCCGATAGGTCTCTTCGAGTTCCAGCAGCTCGTCGCCGTACTCGACGACGTAGTAGGGATTGAAGTTCAAGCCAACTCTCCTTCTGGGTCGGTGATTCTGCCCGGAACGCCCGGGCGCGGGTCAGGAAGCCAGGATTGTGTCGTTGTTGGGATCGGACGGAGCGCGGTGCACCACCACCGATTCGAAGCCCGCCCGCCGCAGCGCCTCGACGTAGCGCTCGCGGCCCCACATGCCTCCGGGGGCGATGCCGGGACGTCGCTTGGCCAGCGGAAGGCAGTGGTACAGCGAGAAGGTGAGGATGCCCAGGGCATGCGGGTCGGTCACGTTCTTGCGCATCAGGCTGGTCGCCGACAGCTCGTGCAGATACAGCATCCCGCCCGGTCGCAGCAGCCCTCGCACCCTGGTGAAGAAGCCGGCCGGGTCGGAGAGGTCGTGCACGACATTGGCCGCCATCACCAGGTCGGCCGGTTCGAGGTCGAACTCCGCCTCCAGGTCGGCCAGCGAGAACTCGACGTTGCCCACCCCCAGCTCGGCGGCCCGTGTCCTCGCCAGTTCCAGGGCGGAGCGCGACTGGTCGACTCCGCGGACGCGGCTGTTCGGGAACTCCCTGGCCAGCAGGAGGGCGGCTGCCCCCGTCCCGCAACCCAGGTCGACCACGTCGAGGCCGGTCCGCAGCCGCTCGGTGAGGCCGGTCAGGGGAAGCACCTCGGTGAGCAGGACGCGCTCGAAGATGGGGCCGCTCTCGCCGGCCAGCACCTCCGCCACGCGGCCTTCGTACCGTTCGGCCGGAAGCCCGCCGCCGGTGGCGAACGCCTTCAGCAACTCTGGTTCGAGGGTCGCCAGCGTGGTGATCTGGGTGGTGATCCGCGACCAGTGCAGCGGCCCACCGGCCGCGGTCAGCACCGACGCGTACCCCGCCGGCAGCGAGAACACCGGGTCGTCGTCCTGGGAAGCGGCGAGGATTCCACCGGCGACCATCCCCCACAGCCACTCCTGCAGGTAGCGGTCATCGCACTGCGTCGCCTGCGCGAGCTCACGGCAGGTCATGCCGTCGCGGGCGGCGAGCGCTTCGTGGAGGCCCAGTTGCTCGCCGATCGAGAGCAGGAGACAGAGCCAGCCATGGTTCATCACGGTGACGATGTGGTCCAGCGCCCGGGCGGATGCATCGGACGCTGGTGCGGACGTGGTGACCGTATCCGCAGCGGCGCGGGACTGTGTCATGCCGCGACCCTACGGCATCAGATTCCCACCTGCAATACTAATTCTGGAATTAAATTCCAACCCTCGACGGTCCGAGCCAGTAGAGTGACGCCCGTCGGGAAGGAGTCAGGAGTGGGCCCAGCCGCCAGCGTTCCGGCCGAGAAGCAGGTGCTCGCCACGATCCGCGCCCGGATCGGCTCCCTCTCACCGGGCGAGCGCAAGGTCGCCCAGGCAGTGCTCGACGCACCCAACGAGGTCATCCACATGACTGTCGGAGAACTCGCCACCCGCGCCGGAACCGCCGAGTCGACGACCGTGAGGACCTGCCATCGGCTGGGCTTCGCCGGTTACCAGGATGTCAAGATCCGGCTTGCCCGTGAGCTCGATTCGACGGCACCGGCGATCCGCTCATCGATCGATGGGACCGCCGAGCCCCACGAGGTGTTGCGCACCGTCCTGGCGTTCAACATCGAAGCGCTGCGAGACATCACCTCCACGATCGGCGCCGAAAGCTTCGACCTGGCAGCGGCGGCCATCGCGCGCGCCCGCAAGGTGTTGCTCCTCGGCTTCGGCTCGTCGTTCTTCGTCTGCCAGGAGGCGAGCGAGCGGCTCTCCGCGGTGGGCATGGATGCGGCTGCGCCGGAGTCCCCCAACATGAAGCTGTTGCTGGCCAGCCGCAGCGAGAGCGACGACGTGGTGATCTGCATCAGCCACACCGGCGCCACCAAGGAAGTGATCCGATACGCCGAAGTCGCGTCCTCCGCCGGCGCGACAGTGATCGCACTGACCAGCTTCGCCCGCACGAGGTTGACGCAGGTCGCGGACATCGCGCTCATCGCCGGCGGCCAGGAACTGGACTTCCGGTTCGACGCCATGTCGGCGCGGATCGTCCATCTCGCCGTGCTCGACGCGATCTATCTCTCGCTCCCGCACCGGCTGGGGGAACGTTCCACCCAGAGCCTCAACACCTACTACGGCGAAGAGGCCAGTTGGCGGTTCTAGGCTCAGTACGAGCCCGACCCCGCCCCACCGGCGACGATGGACGTACCCGCGCTGGTGCCCAGCAGCACGGCACCGGCGCGCAACAGGGAGGCGGCCTGGTCGTAGGACTTGATCGAGCCGGAGGCCTTGACCTGGACGCCGCCCTGCACCTTGCTGGCGAGGTAGGCGATCGAGCCTGGGTTGGCCACCTCGACGGCGCCGGAACTGGCGTTCTTCAGGTAGGCCGCGCCGGCCTCCATCGCCAGTTCGACGGCGGCATCGCGCTCGTCGGCGGTGAGCAGCGGCAACTCCAGCATCACCTTCACCGGGACGCCGGCGGCGACCACACCGGCGATGTCGTCGCGGTAGCGGTCGTAGAGACCGCTCTTCAGCCAGCCCACCTGCACCCCGATGTCGATCTGCTGGGCGCCCAGCGACACCAGGCTCTCGGCCTCGGCGGCCTTGCCGCGCGAGGTCGTCACACCGCAGGAGGGGAAATCCAGCGCCGAGGCCACCAGCACTCCGGTTCCGCGCAGCACCTGCACCACCTCGGGCACCCAGGAGCCCGGCACCATGGCCGCGTTGAACCCGTAGCGCACCGCCTCTTCGGCATGCGCGACGATCCGCTCGTAGGTCAGCCCGGTCTCAATCAGCGTGTGCTGGATGTACGGCGCGACCGCCTCGGGGGTGAGCTCGTCGAGCAGGCTGGAATCGAGTGCCATGTACGTTCTTTCCTCTCTCACTGCAACGCTGGTTGAGTTCGGTTTGCCTCGAGCCCGTCGAGGGGCCCAAACCCGTTGCCGAAGGCCGTCAGCGGAGGCCTCGGCAAGCTCAGGACAGGCAGGCCCGACCACCGGTGATCAGCGCTCCTAGGCAGAGTAGCCCACTACTGCCCGAGCAGGGCGGCGATGTCGGAAGGTCGTGCCAGGCTCGGGATCACCTCGGCGGTCGCCACCGCGTGAGCACCGGCGGCGGTCGCATAGCGCACCGCGTCCACGAGTTCGTCGCCGCGCGCCAGCGCCACAGCGAAGGCGCCGGTGAACGCGTCCCCCGCCCCGGTGGTGTCCACCACCTGCCGGGGCCGGACGGCGGGCACCCGGGTGCGCGTCCCGTCCGGGGTATCGAGCAGGCAGCCCTCACCGCCGAGGGTGAGCACCGCCACCCCGGCGAAGCGCGCGCGGATCGCGTCGGCGCAGGCGTCCGGTGTGGCCACCGGCTCCCCGGTCAGGACGGCGGCCTCGGACTGGTTCGGGGTGAGCACGTCGACCAGTTCCCACAGCTCGGCATCCAGCGGGACGGCCGGGGCCGGGTTCAGCAGCGTCCGGACGCCATGGCTGCGGGCGATCTGCAGCGCACGACGGGCCACCGGGACGGGAATCTCGAAGCCGGTGACCAGGATGTCGGCGGCGGCGATCTCGCTCGCGAACGCGTCGACATCGGCCGGCGAGAGCTCGGCCAGCGCACCGGGAGCGATCACGATCCGGTTCTCACCGCTGGGCTCGACCAGGATCACCCCCACCATGGTGGCGGCGCCGGTGGTGAGGATGGTGGCCTTCACCCCTTCGTCACGCCACAACTCGCAGGCGACCGTGCCGAAGGTGTCCGCCCCGACCGCGGTGAGGAGGGAGACCTCGGCACCCAGCCGGGCAGCCGCCACCGCCTGATTGGAGCCCTTGCCGCCGTGCCCGGTGCTGAACACACCGTCCGAGAGGGTCTCGCCGCCGGCGGGCATGCGGTTCACCCGCATGGTCAGCCCGACCCCGTAACTTCCCACCACCGCAACGCGCATGGACCCCTCGCTGTGCTCGATCCGTTGCCGCCGACGCTACCTCAGGCCCGCTTCCGATTCTTGAGCGCGAACTGGATGGCGATCAACGTCAGGAACACCGCGAACAGCACGGTGGCGACCTGCGGATCCAGGATGCGCGCGAGGTTGGCGCCCAGGACCGTGGTCACGCAACTGCCGGCGGCAATCCACGCGGCTGCCCGGAGGTCGACGTTCTGGCGCTTGACGTTGCCGATGGTGCCCGAGAGCGCGGTGGGGATCATCATCAGCAGCGAGGTTCCCTTCGCCACCAGATCGCTGGCCCCGAAGAACAGGATCAGCACCGGTACCACCACGATGCCGCCGCCGACCCCGAGCAGGCCGGCGAGGACGCCGGTCACCACGCCGACGGCCAGCAGCGCGGCGCCGTTGCCCCAGTCGATCACCAGTTCGGCATCACGGGAGGGGATGACCAGGAAGAGGTTCACGATGACCACTGCCAGGAAGCCGATGAAAGCCCATTTCAAGACACGCACCGGAAGCCTGGGCAGCAACCAGGTACCGATCTGCGCCCCGCCGACCGCACCGACGGCCAGCAGCAGTGCGGCCAGCCAGGAGACCGATCCGGCGACCGCGTAGGAGATCACGCCGACCACCGCGGTCGGCAGGATGGCAGCCAGCGAGGTGCCCGCCGCCAGACGCTGGTCGAAGCCGCACAGCAGCACCAGCAGGGGGACGATGACCGTTCCGCCGCCAACGCCGAACAACCCCGACAACAGGCCGGCCAGCAAGCCGATGAAGACGAACTTCGCCCACATCGGCACGCGGGGCGAAGGCTGGCTGGGCGGCATCTGGGACGGCTCCTTCTTCGCAGCTACCGCGGTGCCTCCACCAAGCGGCGTAGATAACCACCGTAGCCCGATTTCTCCAGCTCGGCGGCCCGTTGCAGCAGTTCGCCGTCGGAGAGGAATCCCTGGCGCCAGGCGGCCTCCTCGGGGCATCCCACCTGGAGGCCCTGCCGGGCCTGGATCGTCCGGACGAAGTTGCTGGCGTCGTTGAGCGAGTCGAAGGTGCCGGTGTCCAGCCAGGCGGTGCCCCGCGGCAGGATCGAGACCTGCAGCCGGCCCCGTTCCAGGTAGACCCGGTTCACGTCGGTGATCTCGTACTCGCCGCGCGCCGACGGCGCCAGCCCGGCGGCGATCTCCACCACGTCCCTGTCGTAGAAGTACAGCCCGGGTACGGCGTAGTTGGAGCGCGGCTTGGCCGGCTTCTCCTCGATGGAAAGCGCGCGGCCGTCGGCGTCGAAGTCGACCACACCGTAGGCCGAGGGTTCGGCGACCCAGTAGCCGAAGACCGCCGCCCCCTCGATATCGGCATAGGTGCGCAGCTGGGTGCCCACCCCCTGGCCGTAGAAGATGTTGTCGCCCAGCACCAGACAGGCCTTCTCGCCGTCGAGGAATTCAGCGCCGATGGTGAAGGCCTGCGCCAGACCCTTGGGTTCCGGCTGCACCGCGTAGCTGATCCGGATGCCGAACTGGGAGCCGTCGCCCAGCAGTCGGCGGAAACCTTCCTGCTCGTGCGGGGTGGTGATCACCAGCACCTCCCGAATCCCCGCGAGGATCAGCGTTGACAAGGGGTAATAGATCATCGGCTTGTCATAGACCGGAACGAGTTGCTTGCTGTTCGCCATGGTGACGGGGTGAAGCCGAGTACCCGAGCCACCTGCCAGGATGATGCCGCGCATGGGGTCAGTCTGGCATGACGACGAGGAGCGCGTCAGGGGCCCGAAGGGCGGATCATGCGCAGTGCGTTGATCAGTGCTTCCCTGACAGCTCGGCGACGTAACGTCCCAGCCGTTCGGCGACGGGTGCGGGGACGAACCCGGTGGCGATCAACTTGTCGGGCTTCAACGCACTGTGGACGGGACGGGGCGCCAGCAGCTTGCCTTCCGCGTACTCCGCGGTGGTGATCGGCGTGACGGCCGAACGGGGGCGGCCGCACAGTTCGAACACGTCGCCGGCGATCTCGGCCCAGGACTGCACCGGCCCGGTGTTGGTCAGGTTGTACGTCCCATGATCGGCGCCCGACCCCAGCAAGTGGACGATTCCGGCGGCCAGATCCTCGGTGAAGGTCAGCCGGCCGTACTGGTCGGCCACCACGGTCGGCGACACCCCCTTGGCGGCCAGCTCGGCCATCGTGCGCACGAAGTTCCGTCCCGCGCCGATCACCCAACTCGTCCGGACGATGTAGTGCCGGGCGAGCTGGCCCACCAGCACGTCGCCCGCGGCCTTGGTCTGGCCGTAGACGCCCAGCGGGGCGAACGGCTCGGCCTCGTCGTGTTCCTCGGCGGTACCGTCGAAGACGTAGTCACTGGAGACATGGACGAGGGTGATCCGGTGCTCGGCCGCGATCCGGCAGAGCCGCGCGACCCCGTCCACGTTGGCCGCCCAGGCCGTCCGCCGGCCCTCCGGGGTCTCCGCGGCGTCCACCGCGGTGTAGGCCGAGGCGTTGATGATCGCGCCCACGTTCGTCCAGTCCACGGCGTCGACGACGCCCGGATCGGTCAGGTCGAAGTCCGGCAGATCGACGCCGATCGCGTCCGGCAACAACGCGGTCAGCGCCCGTCCGAGCTGACCGCCGCACCCCACGATCACGGTCCGTCGGGCAGGCACGGGCTTCGCGTCGGCCAACCGGGGATGGGCCAGATCGGCCTCGGAGATGGTCGCCCGGTCGAGCGGGATCGGCCAGGCGATCGCGGCGGTCTCGTCGGCCAGGTTCAGGTAGCTGTACGAATCCCTGGCGCCCGGGCTCCAGTGCTGGTTCACCAGGTAGGAGTAGACGGTGTTCTCGACCAGGGTCTGGTAGCCGTTCGCCACCCCGCGCGGGACGAACACCGCCGTCTCCGGGCCCAGCTCCATCGTCACCACGGTGCCGAACGAGTCGCCTTCGCGCAGATCCACCCACGCGGCGAACACCCGGCCGGCGGCGATCGAGACCAGCTTGTCCCACGGCTCGGCGTGCAGCCCGCGGGTCACCCCGGACGCCGTGTTGGACGACATGTTGTTCTGCACCGGGCCGAAGTCGGGCAGCCCCAGCCCGACCAGTTTGGCGCGCTGCCAGTTCTCCTTGAACCAGCCCCGGGTGTCTCCGTGGACGACCAGGTCGACCACCAGTAGCCCCGGGATCGCGGTGGGCCGGATCGCGAGATCCCCCATCACTGACCCGTCGCGGCGTACTTCGCCTCGGTCGCCTGCTTCATCGGACGCCACCAGTCCTCGTTCGCCCGGTACCAGTCGATCGTCGCGGCCAGCCCCGCCTCGAAGTCGCGGTACTGCGGCTCCCAGCCCAGTTCCGACCGCAGCCGGGAGGAGTCGATCGCGTACCGCAGGTCGTGGCCCGCCCGGTCGTTCACGTGGTCGTAGGCATCCACCGGCTGCCCCATCAACTGCAGGATCAACTCGATGACGCTCTTGTTGTCCTTCTCGCCGTCCGCGCCGATCAGGTACGTCTCGCCGATCCGGCCGGCCTCGATGATGCGCAGCACGGCCGTGTTGTGGTCGTCGACGTGGATCCAGTCCCGCACATTCAGCCCCGCTCCGTACAACTTGGGCCGGATCTGGTCGATCACGTTGGTGATCTGGCGCGGGATGAACTTCTCGACGTGCTGGCGGGGCCCGTAGTTGTTGGAGCAGTTGCTCAGCGTCGCCTGCACGCCGAAGGACCGCACCCAGGCGCGCACCAGCAGGTCCGAGCCCGCCTTCGACGCCGAGTAGGGGCTGGAGGGGTTGTACGGAGTGGTCTCGGTGAACCGGGCCGGGTCGTCGAGTTCGAGATCTCCGTAGACCTCGTCGGTCGAGATGTGGTGGTACCGCTTGTCGTGACGCCGCACCGCCTGCAGCAGTTCGTAGGTGCCGACCAGGTTGGTGGCGATGAACGGCGACGGGTCGTTCAGCGAGTTGTCGTTGTGCGACTCCGCCGCGAAGTGGACCACCACATCGTGCGAGCCGACCAGCTCGTCCAGCAGTTCGGGATCGGTCACCGAACCCTGTACGAACACGAACCTGCGCTCGTCCAGTCCCGCGAGCGAGGCGGTGTTCCCCGCGTAGGTCAACGCGTCCAGCACGGTCACGCTGTCCTCGCCGGACTCCAGGACCGAACGCACGAAATTACTGCCGATGAACCCGGCGCCGCCGGTAACCAAGAACCTCCGCACGGTCATATCCTAGGGTCCACCGCCACCGCACCGGCAGGGGCCTCTACCCAGTCCGGACGCGGGAACCCGGCGCGCAGCAGGAGGAGGCAGGTGGGTCCGGGCCTCAGACCTCGTAGTCCATGCAGGCGCGCGCGGTGCGCACCTTGCCGATGAACTGGGCCACCGCGACGTGCCGCGGATGGGTGGCGTAGGCCTGCAGCGCTTCGACCGAATCGAACTCGCTGTACAGCACCAGGTCGTAGGAGTGTTCCAGCGGATCGGCGCCGATGGCCACCTCGAAGGTACCCATGCCGGGCACCAGCCCGCGGAGCGCATGCAGCTCTTCCTGCACCCTGGCGAGGTTCGAGGCCTTGTCGGCGCCCTCGGCCTCGTCGGCGAAATTCCACATCACAATGTGTTTGATCACGCCGTGATTGTGGCACGCCGGGGCGGCACGTTCCGCACAATCCGGGTGATTCTGGCCGTGTGCGGACATTATCCAGTTCAGGCGGCTGGATCGCCCGGTTTCTGCGGGGAGTGGCCCGGCCGGCCGGAGTAGCCGGGATTCAGCGGCGGTCGGCGAGCGAGGGCGGGCCGCCGGCGCGTCCCAGGCGCACCAGGTCGAGCAGTTCGTGCCAGGCCTCGATCTTGGTGCGCTCGCGTCCGGACTCCTCGCCGCGGGCCTGCTCGGCGGCGTCGATCCGCTGCCAGTCCTCGAGGGTGGACGGCGTGAAGCCTCGTTCGGCCAGAGCCCGATCAAGGTCGATCAACTCCCGTTCCGGAGCTTCGGTGAGATCGGTCACCAGGTGGGCGATCGTCTCGCGCGCGTCGGCCTTGTTGGTGCCGATCACCCCGATCGGACCGCGTTTGATCCAGCCGACCGCGTACTCCCCGGGCCGGATCACCCCGGTCTCGTCGACCACCCGTCCCTCGGCGTTGGGGATCCGTCCGGTCACGACATCGAAGGGGACGCCGGGCAGCGGAATGCCTCGGTAGCCGATCGCCCGGAGCACCAGTTGTGCCTCGATGGTGGTGAACTCACCGGATCCCTCGACGGCGCCCGGACCTGCCGGCACGGTGCGTTCGAGGGTGACCTGCTCGACCCGTCCGCCTCCCACCAGCCGGACCGGCCGGTGCCAGAAGAGGAAGCGCAGCCGGGCCCGCGGATTCTCGACCGGGCGCCGGGCTGCCTCGGTGAGGGCGAGGACGTTCGCCCTGGTGCGCCGGTCGAGGATGTCGTCGTCGATGGTCTCCAGATCGGCGCCGCCGATGCTGACCTCGACGCCGGGGGTGCTGATCAGTTCGCGCAGTTCGGTGGTGGTGAAGCTGGCGTGCTCGGGACCGCGGCGTCCGATCACCCAGACGTCGTCGATCTCTGCGGCGGCCAGTTCGGCCAGGACGGGCTGCGGCATGTCGGTGGGAGCCAACTCGGCGGCGGGCTTGAGCAGCATCCGGGCGACGTCCACCGCGACATTGCCCACCCCGGCGATCACCGTGGTGCGAACGCCGCTCAGCGACTGCGCGGTGGCGTCCGGGTGACCGGAGTACCAGGCGACGAACTCGCGGGCGGAGCGGCTGCCCAGCAGGGATTCGCCCGGGATCCCCATCCGGCGATCCTCGCTGGCCCCGGCGGCGTAGACCACGGCGTCGTAGGCGGCCCTGAGTTCGTCCACGGTCACGTCGCGTCCCAGTTCGACCAGCCCGCGGAACCGCACGTTCTCCGCCGCGAAGACCGGTGCGAGCGCGCCCGCGATCGCCTTGATGCTCTCGTGATCGGGAGCCACGCCGTAGCGCAGTAGCCCGAACGGGGTGGGCAGCCGGTCGAAGATGTCGATCTCGACGTCGAACGGCGCCGTGTTGAGCAGGGCCTGCGCTGCGAACAACCCGGACGGCCCCGCGCCCACCACCGCCACCCGCCTGGAGTGACGCTCAGCACCGGCGGCCGGGGCTTCTCTAGTCACGGTGATTCCTGTCCCGCACAGCAGCCGTCGTCGGGATCGGGTGCCGCTGCCCGCCGACGTGCACCACCTCGTCGCCGTCGATCCGGAGCTGGCTGCGGTAGCTGCTCAACGCCTCGGCCACCTGATCGCGGTAGTGGTCGAGGCGGGGCTCCTCCACCCCGGACACCAGCTCGACGAAGCCGATGCCCAGGTGTCCGGCGGCGGCCTTCGCGATGTAGTGGCAGGCAACGTGATCGGGATGACCGTAGCCGCCGGACTCGTCATAGCTGACCAGCGCGTCCGCCCGGAACCAGACGGCGTAGCTCGCCAGATCGGCCGCGGCTTCGTCGACGGACGCGGCGGTGAGCGAATCCGGTCCGGCATCCTCGCCGGGGCCGGCCAGCTCAGGCGTCACCCAGACCATCCCGGAATCCGTATAGCGCCGACTCCGACCATCGTCCCCGCGCTTCTCACCGTCATCCCCGCGAAGGCGGGAAACTCCCGCCCGGGCCGGCGGCGTCCCCAGGAAGGCGTGATGATGCACGCCCAGCACGGCCAGCGCGGCGGCCAGCTCGCGTTCCCGCAGCGCCACCAGGTCGTCGGCCAACCCCGGGTCGGTGATCTCTCCCCGCTCACCGCGGGTGGCCGTCACCACCGCCACCTCGACTCCCCGAGCGACCAGGTCGGCGATCAGGGCACCGGTGGCCAGCGTCTCGTCGTCCGGATGGGCGTGCAGGAAGAGCACCCGGGTGGCGGCATCCAGGATCATGGCGTCCCCTTCTCCAGCAAATCGGCGTAGATCGAGGCCAGGCGGGCGGCCGACCATCGCCAGACGAAGCGACGGGCGTGCACCCGCGCCACCACGCCCTGGCGTTCCAGCAGGCCGGGCTCGGTGAGCAGGTAGGTGATCGCGTCGGCCCAATCCTCCGGACGGCGGCTGTCCATCAGCTGTCCGGTCTCGCCGTGCGCGACGGCTTCACGCAACCCGCCGGCCGCTGCCGCGATCACCGCGGTGCCGCTGGAAGCCGCCTCCAGCGCCACCAGTCCGAAGGTCTCGGAGTGCGAGGGCACCAGAACGAGCCGCGCCGAGCGCATCAAGCGCGCCAGTTCCGGACGGGGCTGCGGACCGATGAAGCTGACCTGCCCGGTCAGCCCCAGTTCGTCCACCAGGTTGAGCAGCGTCGCCTCGTAGGCCGCGAAGTCGGCCGAGACATCGCCGGCGATCACCAGGTGCGGACGGATCGCCGGATCGACCCCGGCCACCGCCCGGATCGCCAGATCGGGATCCTTGAGCGGATGCAGCCGCGCAGCGAACAGCACGAACCCGCGTCGGGCCACCGGGGACGGTTCCTGCGGTCCCGGAGCGCCACGGGAACCGTCCCCTTGGTCCGGGCGGTCGGCATTGGCTTCGGGTTCCCAGCGTGGTTCACCGGGGCGCAACGGGCGGAAGAGTTCGTGATCGACCCCGGGCGAGACGATGCAGACCCGGTCGGGTTCGGCACCGCACCGCTCGATCACGGTGCGCGCCTCAGCGGCGCTGATCGCCACCACCGCCTGCGACTCCTCAGCGACCAGTCGCTCACCCGGCACCCGGGCGGGGGATTCCGCCGCCTCACCCTCGGCCAGCGGCGAGCCGGGCAGGGCTGCCACCGAGTGGTAGCTCTGGACATGCGGGACGCCCCACGCGCGAGCATGCGGCAGCGCCGCCACCCCGGACATCCAGTGGTGGGAATGCACAAGATCGTAGGGACCGAGCTTTCCCAGGCCCCCGGAGAACTCGGGAATGAAGGCGTCGATCTCGCTCTTGGGCAACGGTTGCTCCGGCCCGGCCGTCAGGTGGCGCAGCACCACTCCGGGCCGCAACTCGACGACGTCCGGTTCGGACGGGTCGGCACGCCGGGTGATCAGGTCGACGGTGTGCCCCAGGTCGGCCAGCGCGTCCGCGGTGGCCCGCTCGACGACGTTCAGCCCGCCCGCGTCCCCCGACCCCGGCTGCGTTGCCGGCGACGTATGCAAGGAGACGAAAGCGATCCGGAGCGACACGGCCGCAGCCTAGCCGCTCACCCAGGTCTCATCCTCGATCCCGGCTGCGTACTTCTCCCGCACGAACCGGGCAATCTGGGCCAGCTGTGTGGATTATCCACGCAGCCGTGCCGAGTCACCCGGATTGTGTTGCCCATCGCCCGTCACTCCCACCCACGCCACCACCGTCATCCCGGCGAAGGCCGGGATCCGCGAGGCGACGCTGCGGGGACGGGGAATTCCGGCCTGCGCCGGAACAACGATGAGGGATGCCGGACGCGAGCGACGGGCGACGCCGGACGTGAGAGAGTGGCCGCCGTGAATCGCTCGGACCAGACCCAGCCCGCTGCGCTGGCCAACACTCCGAGCTGGCTCTTCCTGGTGATGCTGGCCGGGCTCGGCTGGATCGGCCCGTTCTCGATCGACACCGTCTTCCCCGCGTTCGCTCAAATGGGCACCCAGTGGGGCGTCTCCGAGATCGCGCTGCAGCAGATCATCAGCGTCTATCTACTCGCCTTCGCGGCGATGAGCCTGTTCCACGGCCCGCTCTCGGACGCACTGGGCCGTCGTCCGGTCGTCATCGCCGGGCTGATCGTCTACACGATCGCCGCGATCGGCTGCGCACTGGCGCCCAATCTGACCGTGCTGCTCGTCTTCCGCGCCCTGCAGGGGTTCTCCGCCGGCGCAGGCCAGATCCTGGGAAGGGCGATGGTGCGCGACGTCTTCACCGACGCCCAGGCGCAGCGGACGATGGCCCACATCGCCATGATCTTCGGTATCGCGCCGGCACTGGCACCGATCGTCGGTGGCTGGGTGCTGATCGCGGGCGACTGGCGGGGCATCTTCTGGTTCCTGGTCGGCCTGGGCTCGGTGCTGCTGGTGCTCGTGATCTTCCGGCTTCCCGAGACCCACCCGATCGAGCGCCGCACCACCTTCAGCGCCCGCGGCGTGGGCCGCAACCTGGCCACGGTCTGGCGACTGCCCGCCGGGCGCCGGCTGGCGCTGACCGGCATGCTGCACTTCGGCGGCAACTTCCTCTACATCTCTGCGGCTCCGCTGTTCGTGGTCAACCTGCTGTCTCGTGGCGAGCAGGATTTCTGGCTGCTCTTCGTCCCGCTGATCGGCGGCATGGTCGCCGGCTCCTGGGTGAGCGGACGCCTGGCCGGCCGGCTCTCCGGGCGCCGGCTGGCGAGCATCGGCTACCTGATCAGCGCCGTCGCGGGCGTGGTGAACCTGGCGATGGCCGTCTTCCCTGCGACGCAGGGGCTGCCCTGGTCGGTGCTGGTGCTGCCGGTGCTGTCGTTCGGGATCGCGATCTCCTTCCCGATCCTCACCCTCGCCATGCTCGACCTCTACCCGACGCTGCGCGGTGCGGCGGCCTCCGTCCAGTCCTTCGTCGCGATGATCGCCAACGCCCTGATCGCCGGCTTGCTCGCCCCGCTGCTGGCCGGTGCGCTGTGGACGCTGGCGGCCGGTTCGCTCGGCTTCGTGCTGAGCGCCTGGGCTCTGTGGACCTGGCACCTACGCACCTCTGGCCAGGAGCCCGCCGCCACCCCGGACGCCCCTGCCTACGAACCCACCGACGAGTTCTAGGAGTGTGCCGGGCACTGCTGCTCCGAGCGAGGACGAGCCCGGTGAGCTGTGACGACGAGAGCTGGGGGTCGGACTGGACATCCGGCCCGGATCCAGGTGGCGCAGATCACCCGTCCGGGTGTGCCGCGGCCGGGACATGAATGTTCAGCAGGCTGCGAGGGCCAGGGTTGAGCCGGACGAGGAGCCACCGTCCGAGATGCAGTCGGCGACCGCTCGACGGCAACGGGATTCGGTCCTTCGTCAGGCTCAGGGCGAACCAGGCTCCCCCAGCGTTGCGAAGCGCTGATCGGCGGATCCCGGGCGCTAACGTGACGCCCATGACCGTCCGCTTGAGCAATGACCGCGTCGCCATCGAGATCCTGCCGCTGGGGGCCACGCTGCATGCCTTCCAGGTCAGGCAGCCGGACGGCGGCTGGCGCGACATCATGCTCAGCCGGCCGGACGTCACCGCCACGGACGACTCCTTCTTCGGTGCCAGCGTGGGCCGGCTGGCCAACCGGGTCGGCGGCTCGCGATTCGTCCTGGACGGCGTGGCGTACGACCTGGCGCCGAACGAGGGCCGCAACCAGCTGCACGGCGGCCCGGGCGGGTTCTCCGAGCAGGTCTGGGAGCTGGCGGAGACCGGCGCCGAGCAGGTTCTGCTGCAGTTGACCAGCCCGGACGGCGATCAGGGTTACCCGGGGACGGTCGAGGTCTCCGTCCGCTTCGCGCTCCTGCCCCAGGGAGCGGAGGTCAGCTACACCGCCACCACGGACGCGCCCACCGTGGTCAATCTGACCGCGCATCCCTACTTCATCCTCGGCGACGGCACGATCGAGGATCACACCGTCACTGCGCCCACCAGCGCCTTCACGCCGACCGATGAGGAGCTGATCCCGACCGGGGAGATCCGTCCCTCCGAGGGCACTGCCTTCGACCTGCGCGGTGGCCGTCTGCTGGGTGAGGTGATCGAGGCGGCGATCGCCGAGGGGCTGGCCCGTAAGGGCGGTATCGACCAGAATTTCGTGGTGGACGGCGAAGGCCTGCGCGAGCATGTCCGGCTGGTCGGGCCGGCGGGCACGCTGGTGGTGCGCAGCGACGCTCCCGCCTTGCAGTTGTACAGCGGCGAGCACCTGGGCCGCAGCGGGTTGGCGATCGAGCCCCAGGGCTACCCGGACGCCCCGAACCACCCGGGCTTCCCGTCCGTGGTGTTGCTGCCAGGCGAGACCTACTCGACCACCACGCAGTGGTTGCTCAGTTGAGGGACGCCCTCGCCGCGCGGCAGCGATGGAGGAGCCCGGCTCGCCCACCGAAGAGCTGAACCCGGTGTCGTGCGCCGCCATCAGACCCGGCCATTCGTCGGGCCGTTGAGGCGATGCTCACCGACGAGCTCAGGAGTCGTTGACCTGTCGGAAGCCTGGCCACGCCCAGTGGCGCTCATGGGTCCGGCGTTGAGCCGGCGTCGACCAACACCGGACCCGGTCTGGCCGGGCGTGAGCGAGGCCCCCGGAATGTATGAGACTCCGGGGGCCTTGCCCGGCGCCGGAGCGATGATCCGCGCCTTCCGAAAGCTCTTCACCACGCCCACTGACCGCATCACCGGCCCGATCCGGAGGGCCGAAACCCATCCGGGAAGCGAGACTTCCTTCTTTCGGCTACCGAGTCACCGAAGCAACCCGATGGGTTATTTCTAGTCGTCGCGAGCAAGCCCCGCAAGGGCCGATTTCGAGGGCAATTCGACGGTCCGGGGTATTCCTCGGCGTGTCGTCGGCGTGTTGTGTGACGGTCGTGACCAGAGGGCCGAAAGTGCCCCGAAGAGCTGTCCATATAGTGAGACGACCATCAGGTTGCCCCTCGCCGGCCAGTCGTGCGCCAGAAGTCAGCCACGAGCGCCGTCGCGCCGGTGGAGATCCCCGCCCGCGAGGGGATCACCGAAGGGCGGACGGCGGAGTTCCCGGGAACGACGGGGTGCGATGCTGACGTACGCCCTCCCGGGTTTCTCGGACGCCCGTCCGGGAAACCCACCTGCCGAGGTGGGGTGGAGGCGTCAACCGCCGCGTTGGGCGAGAGCATCCTCCACGGCGCGGAGCATCACTTCGGAGCCAGCCTTGATGGTGCGCAGATCCTCGGCGGAGATCGGGGGGACCACGGCCTCGAAGAGCCGGCCCATGCTGTCATCCAGGCCGCTCAGCACCCGGTGGCCCTCCTCGGTGAGCTGCAGCCGCCGCACCCGGCGATCGGTGGCGTCGTCGGTCCGTTCCAGGACGCCCTTCTCGACCAGACGGTCGACCAGGCCGCTGGCAGTCGGGGCGCTCACCCCGAGCCGTGCGCCGAGTTCCTGACCGGTGAGCCCCGGCTCGTGGGCGACCACGCCCAGCACCCGCAACTGCTGCATGGTCAGGTCGGCCGGCAGATCGACCGGCCCGATCAGCTCCATCGACAGCGCTCGGAGCCGGTCGTGCAGCGCGAAGATCTCCGTCAGCAGAGCATCCCGCTGCGGGTCGCCGGTGGTCGGCGGCGTGTGGAACACCGAACTTCCTCCTCGTCTCCCTGAACCCCCTTCGGCAAGCTCAGGGAATCGCCCTGGGCCCATCCTCGATGGCCGAGCCTGCGGAGCCTTGCCCGGCCGTCGACAAACGGTCGTCAACCCCAAGCGGCCCACGATGGCCTGCTCCGGCGACCGGACGAAACCCCGCTGCCATCACCGACGGCCCCGCCCCTCGACAAGCTTGAGCGAACCAGGCTCGACCGTCGATGACTCGAGCCTCCCGAAGCCATTCGAGCAACCCTTTAGCCCGATGCTAACATTTCCCGTTGGTTAGTACGATGCTAACCAGTTGTGCGCTACCGCGCCGGTGAAAGAGAGAACGTGTGACTCGTCTGACCAACCTGAGCCTGGCCCACCGGACGGTGGTGCTGCTGCTCACGCTGCTCACCATCGGGTTGGGCGTCTACTCGGCCACCGCGCTGAAACAGGAACTCATCCCGGCGCTCGACCTTCCGCGGGGTGCCGTGGTCGCGGTCTACCCGGGCGCCAGCCCTGAGGTGGTGGAATCCGAGGTCTCCAAGCCGATGGAGGCGGTGGTGAAGGGGGTCCCCGGCATCACCGAGGTCACCTCCACCAGCTCCAGTTCGATCTCCCAACTCAGCTTCCAGTGGGAATACGGCAACGACGCCGACAAGATCGCCTCCGACGTCCGCTCCGCGATCGATTCGATCAGCGCCACGCTACCCTCCAACGTCGATCCGCGGGTGATCACCGGAAGCTTCGACGACATCCCGGTGATGATGCTGGCGCTCACCTCGGACGCCGACGCCGAGACCCTCTCCCAGCAGGCCGAGGACGTCGTGCTGCCCCACCTGAAGTCGCTGCCCGGGGTGCGTGACGTCACCCTCTCGGGCCAGCAGGCGCGCGAGGTGATCATCACCTACGACGAGGCGAAGCTGCGCGAGGCCGGTGTCGATCCCGCCCTGATCGGCCAGCTGTTCATGGCGAACTCGACGGCGATCCCGTCCGGCACCATCCGCAACGGCAGCACCAACCTCGACGTCCAGACCGGCAGCACCTACTCCTCGCTCGAAGACCTGGAGAACCTGTTGCTGCAGGGCACCGACGGCCCGATCGCGCTGAAGGAGGTGGCGGAAGTCGCCGAGCAGCCGGTGGAGACCACCTCGATCTCGCGGGTGAACGGACGGCCCTCGCTCACCCTCTCGGTCACCAAGAACGCCGGCGCGAACACCGTCTCAGTCGCACACGAGGTGAACGCAGCACTCACCCAGCTCAAGCAGCAGATCGGCGGCAACGCCGACTTCGCAGTGGTCTTCGACCAGTCGCCCTACATCGAGCAGTCGATCCACGACCTGTCGGTCGAGGGCGGCATCGGCCTGGCCATGGCAGTGCTGGTGATCATGCTCTTCCTGGGGTCGATCCGTCCCACCCTGATCACGGCGGTCTCGATCCCGCTGGCCCTGCTGATCGCGCTGGTGAGCCTGTGGGTGGGCGGCTACTCGCTCAACATCCTCACCCTGGGCGCCCTCACCGTGGCGATCGGACGCGTGGTGGACGACTCGATCGTGGTGATCGAGAACATCAAGCGCCACCAGGCGATGGGCGAGTTCGGACGTCAATCGATCACCCGCGCCGTCAAGGAGGTGGCCGGCGCGATCACCTCGTCCACGCTCACCACCGTCGCGGTGTTCGTGCCGATCGGCCTGGTCGGCGGCCAGGCCGGCGAGATGTTCCGGCCGTTCGCGCTCACCATCACGGTCGCCCTGCTGGCCTCGCTGCTGGTGTCGCTGACCGTGGTGCCGGTGCTGGCATCCTGGTTCATGCGGCCCAGCGCCAAGCAGCTGGCCGACCCGCACGCCGAGGAACGCGAGACCAACACCTGGCTGCACAAGGTCTACCACCCCGTCCTGGGCTGGTCGCTGCGGCACCGGGTGGTCACCCTGCTGATCGCGCTGGGCATCTTCGGCGGAACGATCGCGCTCACCCCGCACCTGAAGACCGACTTCATCGGTTCGATGGGGCAGGAATCGCTGCAGATCTCACAGGAGCTGCCCACCGGCACCGGCCTGGCCGAGACCGACGCCGCGACCCGGCAGGTCGAGGCGGTGCTGGCCTCGACCGATGAGGTGGAGACCTACCAGACCACCATCGGCGGATCGAGCTCCCTCTTCCTGGGCAGCCAGACCAGCACCAACCACGCCACCTTCACCGTGACGCTGCGCAAGGGCAGCGACTCGACGGCGGTCGCCACGACCCTGCGGCAGAAGCTCGCCGACGCCGGCGAGGGCACCATCGAGGTCGCCCAGGGCAGCAACTCGATGGCCAGCCAGATGGTGGTCTACGTCGAGAGCTCGGATTCGGAGGCGCTGGCCAAGGGCAGCGACCAGGTGCTGGCGATGCTGCGCGGGATCGACGACCTGAGCGACCCCTCGTCCGACCTCGCCGACGAGCAGAAGATGCTCTCGGTGAACGTGGACGAGCAGGTGGCAGCGGACAAGGGGATGACCCAAGCGGGGATCGGCCAGGCAGTGGCGCGCGCCGTCCGCGGCCAGCTGCTGGGCACCCTCACCCAGGGCGACACCACGCTGGACGTATACCTGCGCTCCCAGGAACCGGTGCAGGACATCGAGGAGCTGCGCGCGATCAAGCTGCCGGTCACCCAGAAGATGACCATGGACGTGCGCAAGGAGGCGGGGGAGAAGGTCAGCGACCGCCAGGAGAAGATGACGGAGGACGCCAAGAAGGAGGGCACCAAGGCCTACAACAAGCAGGTGTCCCAGCTGAAGAAGGCCCGGACGGCCGCGAAGAAGGCCTCCAAGAAGGCCGAATCCGAGCTGAAGAAGGCACAGAAACAGCTCAAGCAGCTGCAGGCGGCGCTGGAGCAGGCGCAGGCGGCGGCCGAGGCCGGCCTCGATCCGACCACGGTCACTCAGTCGGTCTTCCAGCTCACCCAGGCGGTCAGCGGGGTCACCACGCAGGTGATCCAGCTCAGCCAGGGCGTGGCGGCCGCCCGCGGGCAGGTGTCGTCCATCGACTCCCAGCTGAAGGCTCTGTCGGAGCAGTGGGAGAAGTCGCTGGACTCCCAGGCCGAGCAGCAGGCACTGGCCGATGACGCCAAGGACGCCCAGACCCTCGACCCCAAGCCGGTGCGGCTGAAGGACGTCGCCGACGTCCACATCGTCGAGGCACCGGGCACCATCACCCGGGTGAACGGGGTGCGGGCGGCCACCCTCACCGCGTCCGTCGAAGGCGGGGATCTGGGAACGACCACCACCACGGTGCAGCAGGGGCTGGCCGACCTTGACCTGCCGGACGGGGTGACCGTCCGGATCGGCGGGATCTCCGAGCAGCAGCAGGACGCCTTCGCCCAGCTGGGCCTGGCGATGGCCGTCGCGGTGGCCGTGGTGTACCTGATCATGGTGGCCACCTTCGGCTCGCTGCTGCAGCCGCTGATCCTGCTGGTGTCGATCCCGTTCGCCGCGACCGGCGCACTGGGGTTGTCCCTGCTCACCGACACCCCGATCGGGGTGCCGTCGATGATCGGGCTGCTGATGCTGATCGGCATCGTGGTGACCAATGCGATCGTGCTGATCGACCTGATCAACAAGAAACGACGCGAAGGCGCCGGGGTGGACGAGTCCATCGAACTCGGCGCCCGGCTGCGGCTGCGTCCGATCGTGATGACGGCGCTGGCCACGATCTTCGCGCTGATCCCGATGGCCCTGGGCATCACCGGCGGCGGGGTGTTCATCTCCAAGCCACTGGGCATCGTGGTGATCGGTGGACTGGTGTCGTCCACCCTGCTGACGCTGATCCTGGTGCCGGTGCTCTACGACATCCTGGAGAAGTGGCGCGAGAACGGCGCCGCCAAGCGCGAGGCGCGCCGTCAGGCCCGCCAGGCCGAGGCTGCGGAGGACTCCACTCAGGAGCAGCCGGCCGAGGCCTGAGCCGGATCTACCTCGATTCGGCCAGATCCGGCTCGACCTGGGTCTGCCGGCAGCGCGGTAGATCCGGCTCAACGACCTGCCCGGCCGAGGGACGAGAGCCCTGAAACGGTGCGTGCCCGTGCCGGCCCTGATGCGCCGGGCCGGGGCTGCGAGCACAATGTCAGGCAGGTCCGGGCGCACCACGGTCGGGGAACACAAACCGGGTGATTCGGGCCGGCCGCGTGCATGATCCACGCGGAAGGGCCGGATTGCCCGGATTGTGCGGGGCAGCCGACGACTTGACGGAGGTTTCATGAACACCGACGAACTCCCGGCGCGGGTTGACGAACTGGCTCAGCGGGAGTCCTTCACCGGCGTGGTCCGAGTGGAGCTGAGTGACACCACCCCGGTTGCCGCGGCGTACGCCCTGGCCGATCGGGCGTGGGAGATCCCGAACCGCCCGGACACCCGCTTCGGGATGGCCAGCGGCAGCAAGACCTTCACCGCGCTCGCGATCGTGTCGCTGATCGTGGAGGGACGGCTGCGGCTCGACACCCCGGTGCGCAGCATCCTCGGCGACGATCTGCCGCTGATCGATGACCGGGTGACGATCGAGCACCTGCTCAGCCACACCTCCGGGATCGGCGACTACCTCGACGAGAGCGAGTGGTCGCCCACCGACCACGTCCTACCGCAGCCGGTGCACACCTACAGGGTGAGCGAGGACTTCGTCCCGACGCTCGACGGCCACGCTCAACGAGCCGAGCCCGGCTCGGAGTTCGTCTACTGCAACGGCGGCTATGTGGTGCTGTCGATCATTCTGGAACGGGTGCTCGGTCAGCCTCTGCCCGACATCATCGCGTCGCGGGTGTTCGAGCCCGCCGGGATGCGCGAGACCGCCTTCTTGGAGACGGATTCGCTACCGGGCAACGTCGCACGCGGCTACCTGGGTGAGGACGGCCTGCGGAGCAACGTCCTGATCCTGCCCGTCGTGGCGACCGGGGACGGCGGCGTCTACACCTCGGCCGCGGACATGGCCGCGTTCTGGCGCGCACTGTACGCGGGGAGGATCGTCCCGGTGGAGTGGGTCACCCGGATGACCGAGCCTCGGAACTGGGAGCCGGAGGAGGAGCTTCACTACGGGCTGGGCCTCTACACCAAGCCGCCCGCCGCGGTGATGGTCGGGATGGACGCCGGGGTGTCGTTCTGGTCGCTCCATGATCCCACCCGCGACCTGACCTGCACCGTGCTCGGCAACACCGCCTACGCCGCCTGGCCGATGGCGGAGTTGCTGCTGAGCGAGGCGTTCCCGGATGAGGGCGATCCACGCGCTGCAAACGATGGTTGAGCTTGCCGAGACCCGTGGACACCCGCAAGGAAGAACCTCCTCGCCGGGGCCGAACCCGCCGGGCTGCGGCGAACGGCGATCAAAGCACAGCGACCGTCACGGCGTACTCGGCGGTCCAGTCCTCGGCGCTCTGGCCGGAGGTGGTCTGGCGCAGTTCCGCCGGCTCGGCACCCGAGGCCTCGCCGTGCTCGGCGAGGGCGATCCAGGTCGGGTCGGGTAGCGGCCCGCCGGGCAGATCGTCCAGCTGATCGGAGCGTTCCGCACCGGACAGAACAACGTAGGCCTCGACCCGCTCCGGCAACGTGCCCTGCCGGATGTCCAGTCCTGTCACACCGAAGCCGACGGGCGCCGGTTCGGCGACCGGCCAGGCGAGCAGAACGGTCACCGATCCCGTTGCACCGGTGAGCGGCATCGCCGTCCAGAACTGCCCGATCGGAGGACTGCCCACCTCGGCCAGGCTCTGGAAGAGCAGCCCCAACTGGGCATCGGCGGCCTCGAAGATCGCCTCGACGGCGGCCTCGTCCAGTTCCACATCGAACTCGTAGGCGATCCCCACCCAATGCGCTGCCGCAACCTGCCGGGTGGCGATCTCAACCGGATGATCCGGTCCGTCCGCCAGCGCCAGCGCACGGTCCTGGCGCTGTCGCTCCTGCGCCAGCTGCGCCCGGTGGGCGCTCAGCAACTCGGGCAGCCGGTCCGGTTCGGCCAGCGCTCGCCCGACCGACTCCAGCGACATCCCGGTCGCCCGCAGTACGCGGATCGTCCTCGCCTGTCGAAGCTGCGACGACAGGTAGCTGCGGTAGCCGGTGTGCGGATCGACGTCCGCCGGCCGGAGCAGGCCGCGCTCGTCGTAGAAGCGAAGAGTCTTGGCGCTCAAACCGGTGGAACAGGCGAACGCGCCGATGCTCATCATGAAGTGATCCTCTCCTCAATGGACGCCGGTGCGTCCCACGACCACCATGAGGGCTCCAGCAACCGGAGGGTCAAGCCGCCTTGATCGGAGGCTTACTAGGGTGGATGGCGTGAACGCACAAAACGGACGGGTCGGCCGCTCAGCACAGCTGCCTGGCTGGGCCCTGCTGCTTGCCGTGTCTGTGCTCGTGATGGGATGCTCAGCGCCGAGCAACAGGCGCGCGACGGTCCCGTCCGGTTCCCAGGAGGCTGTCGTGCCCGACCCCGCCACGCAACGGCTCTGGGACGCGATCGCGGCCGGCGATCATGCCGCAGGCCTGGCAGCCATCGCCGATGGCGCCGCGCTGGAGGCCCGCGACGGCACCGGCGGCACACCGCTGATCGCCGCCACGAAAGCCGAACGGACCGACCTGGCGCTTGCCCTGCTGGAAGCGGGCGCCGACCCGAACGCGAAGGACGACATCCAGGATTCGGCCTATCTGTACGCCGGCGCCCGGGGACTGAACGAGATCCTGCTCGCCACCCTGGAACACGGCGCCGATGTCACCAGCACGAACCGCTACGGCGGTACCGCACTGATCCCCGCCAGCGAGCGCGGCCAGGTGGAGACCGTGCGGATCCTGCTCGCCGCCGGCGTCGACGTGAACCACATCAACCGCCTCAACTGGACGGCCCTGCACGAGGCGATCGTGCTCGGCGACGGCTCCGCCGAGCACATCGAGGTGGTCCGGCTGCTGCTCGACGGCGGAGCCGACCCCACCATCCCGGACGGGGACGGCGTGCTCCCCCGCGACCTGGCCGCGAACCGCGGCTACCACGCCATGGTCACCCTGATCGACGAAGCCCGGGGCTGAGCTCGTCGGGAGAACTCCGACAGCCGGAGGGTCAGGACTGCTGCAGGGACGCGGCCCACTCCGCGACCCGGCCGGCGCTCTCCTCCTCGGAGAGATCCTCGACGCGGGAGAGGATCGACCAGCGGACGCCGAAGGGGTCGCGGATCGAGGCGAAGCGGTCCCCGGAGACGAAATTGCTCGGAGCTTCGCGGATGGTCGCGCCGGCTTCCACGGCTGCCGCCACGACCGCGTCCACATCGCCGCAGTACAGGCCGATCGAGTAGCAGTCCTCCTCACCCGCGGGCGGCGGGACGAGGCCGTACTCCGCGGTGGGCTCACCGAGCTGCAACCGGCCGTTGCCGAAGTCGAGGTCGGCGTGGACCACCAGGTCGCCGAACTCGGTGACGTCGACCACACGAGCGCCGAACACCGAACGGTAGAACACGATGGCGCCGGCGGCGTCCTTGAGGGCGAGGAAGGGCGTGAGGCTGGTCGAGCCGTGCGGCAGGCCGTTCCTGGTGTGCTGCCCGGAGACTCCGAGCCGGGGTTCGTTCTGTTCGTTCATTATGGGGACGTTAGGCGCCCACCACCGGCGCCGGCTTGTAGATTCGCGACGATCTGGAGGTACCCATGACCGAGGACGGACGTGGCATCCTCTACCCGACCCGGCTGCCCACCTTCCACCGCGAACCGGCGCCGGCGGAGCTGGCGGGACTGATCCGGTGGTTCTGGATCCCACGGTGGAACCTCGCCCCCGGACGCAGTTCCCGGCAGGAACTGCTGCCCTTCCCGGCGTCCAACCTGGTCGTCCAGCCCGAGGGCGTATCGCTGGCCGGCCCGACAACGGGCGCTTCCCACCGCGACCTGCGCGCCACCGGCTGGGCGGTCGGCGCTCTGCTGCGTCCGGCGGGGCTGGCCTCGCTGTGCGACGAGCCGCAGCGCATCCGCAACGCCGAGGTTCCGTTCGACGCAGCGGAGTTGCATCGCGAGGTGGCCCTGGCGATGACGGACGCTGACGAAGCGGCCGGCCGGGCGCGAGCGGTCGCGGCCTATCGCCGCTGGGCGGTGGAGCACCTGACACCGATCGATGCCAACGGCGCGCTGGCCAATGCGATGGAGGACCTGATCGCCACCGACCAGAGCATCGTCCGGGTCGAGCAGGTCGCCCGGCGGCTCGGTCTCTCGACGCGCAGCATCCAGCGGCTGGCGCGGCGCTACGTCGGCCTGACTCCGCTGGCGGTGATCCGGCGCTACCGCCTGCAGGAGGCCGCTCAGCGGCTGCGCGACGACCCCGCGGTGACCATCGCCCAGGTGGCCGCCGATCTCGGCTACGCCGATCATGCCCACCTCACCACCGACTTCCGCACCGTCCTCGGCCTCACCCCGAACCGCTACCGGCACACCCCCAAACCCTGATCTCGCGGAGTGCCCGGTTCTGGGGAAGATTCCTCTTGACATACATATTTCGGACTATAAACTAATGTCAGAATTAAGGAGCTGAGGTGGCGAAGAAGGCATCGGTGAGGGACGTCCGGCGCAGCAACCGGGCGCTGCTGTTGCGGCGTCTGGTGCTGGCCGGGGAGACCTCGCGCAGCGACCTGGGCGCCGCGACCGGCCTGTCGGCGGCCACGGTGACCAATGTCGTCGCCGAGCTGATCGACGAGGGCACCGTGAACGAGACCGGCTTCCTCGATTCCGCCGGCGGACGACGACGCGTCCTGCTGCACGTCGATCCCAGAGCGGCCTACGTCTTCGGCTCCGATGTCAGCGAGAGCCAGGTCACCACCGGCCTCTTCGGCCTCACGCTCACCCGGCTCGCCTCACGCGCCACCCGGTTCACCGGCCGGCGGATCGATCCGGCCAGGGTGGGCGAGATCGTCGCCTCCCAGGTCGCCGAACTGCTCGATGAGACCGCGGTGGATCCTGCCCGCGTGCTCGGGCTCGGGCTGGGGGTGCCCGGCGTGGTGGAGCATCCGGCCACCCCGGAGGCCGTGGTGCACGCCGACGTGATCGGCTGGGACACCGCCACCTTCGCCTGGCTGGAGGCCTCCCTCGGCATCCCGGTCCTGGTGGACAACGGTGCGAAGACGACGACCCAGGCGGAATCCTGGTATGGCTCGGCCCGGGGCGCCGAGCATGCGATCGTGGCGCTGATCGGTGATGGCGCCGGAGCCGGCATCATCACCAACGGCCGGCTCTACCGCGGGGCGAGCAGCGGCGCGGGCGAATGGGGCCACACCAAGATCAGCCTGACCGGTCCGGTCTGTCGCTGCGGCTCCTTCGGTTGCGTGGAGTCCATCGTCGGCGCTTCCGCCGTGCTGCGCAGCTGGCGGGGCCGCGACGAGTTCGTCGGACAGGAGCCGTCCGGGGTCGATGCCCTGCTCGACGCCTGTCGTCGCGGCGAGCCGGCGGCCGTGCGGGCCCTCGCCGAAGCCACCGAACACCTCGGGCTGGCGCTGGCGAACCTCGTCAACCTCTACAACCCGGAGAAGATCATCGTCGGCGGCTGGTTCGGCGACCTGATCGCCCGGGACCGTCCCGAGGAGCTGAGCGCAGCCGTGCGCCGCTTCTCCCTCAAGCAACCCGGCGAACAGGCCGTGGTGCAGCGATCGCAACTGGGCATGGACGCCGTCACCCTCGGTGCTGCGACCCTGCCGGTGGATCGCTTCATCGAGACCGGGTTGATCCCGACCACCGCTTGACACCAAGCCATCGCAGAGAGGAGTCGCGCACCGCGACAGATCACGCCGAAGGGCGTGCGCACCACTCCAGGGAGACGGTCTCCAGCCGCACCCTGACGTACAGAACTCGATGAGGAGAAATCTCATGAAACGACGCCCGGTTACCCGGCCTGTGATCACGGCGATAGCAGCGACAGCGGTATCCGCAGGACTGCTCGCAGGATGCTCGGCCGGCGCCCCCGCACCCACCGACACCGCTCCGACAGACTCCGCACCCAGCAGCACGGCACCCTCCGGCGAGGTCCGCGTCCTCGCCGTGGAAGGTCCCGAGACCGATGCTCTCGCGACCGAATCCGCCAGATTCACCCAGTCTTCCGGCATCACGGTGAAGGTCGACAAGGTGGCCCGCGATGTCTGGGGCCAGCGCAAGGTCGCCGAACTCGCCCAGGACGCCGGCACCTACGATGTCGTCTTCCTCGGCGGCGGGGACGACGCGGTCTGGATGCTGAAGCATGCCAACGCCAAGGACCTCACCCCGTACCTGGGAAGCGAGGTGGTGAACGATGTGGTGAACCACGACCTCTTCACCACCGACTCCGGCGCCTTCCTCGGCGCTCCCCAGTACTACAACTTCCCAGTCACCTACTATCGCGCGGACCTGTTCGGCGACGCCGGCGAACAGGCCGCCTTCAAGGCGGAGTACGGACGCGACCTGGCCGCCCCCACCACCTTCGACGAACTGGTGGAGGTCGCGACCTTCTTCAACCGCCCCGACGACGGCCTGTACGGCACCTGCCTGGGCGGCGTCGACTGGTCGGTCTTCCTCGACAACACCTACTTCACCTACGGCCAGGACTCCAACTACGGCGACCTGACCACGGGCGAGCTCACACTGAACACCCCCGAACAGGTGAAGTCGCTGGAGTACATCAAGCAGCTGACCGCGCTGAGCGCTCCCGGCTGGGAGTCGCTGAGCTTCTTCGACTGCGACAACCAGATGCAGGCCGGATCGATCGCGATCTACCAGAACTGGCTGTACGCCTGGCGGACGCTGGGCGCCCAGATGGGCGACAAGCTGGCGATGGCGCCGCCGGCCGGCGCGAAGACCCACCTGGGAGCGATGCTGGCGACGATCCCGGAGAAGGCACCCAATCCGGACGCGGCCGGAGCCTTCATCGCGTGGATGCTGAGCGACGACTTCCAGCTCGCCCAGGCCCAGCAGACCGGCAACCTGCCGGTGCTCCAGTCGCAGCAGGACTCCGCGGCGTTCGCCGAGGCACTGCCCGAACTCGAGATGCTGAAGTCGGTCGCCGGCCGGCTCAGCTACCTGCACACCACCTGGTCGGGCGAACTCGGCTCGGGGGTCTCGGAGGCGATCGCGAAGGTCAACTCCAAAGAGATGACCGCCCAGGACGCCGCGGCCTGGTTGCAGGACGAGAAGTTCGCCGGACGCAAGGCGATCGAGTGAGCCTGGTGACAACCTCACGTCGTGGGGAGGCGTCCACCGCCTCCCCACGATGGGGCCGGCGGCAGCGCATCGGACTGGCCTTCACCGTGCCGTCGCTGGCTTTCGTCGGCGCCGTGATGGCCTACCCGTTGTTCTATCTGGCCTACCTGTCCTTTCACACCTACCGTCCGCTGACCTCCAATGACGTCACCTGGGCGGGATTGGCCAACTATCTGAAGCTGTTCACGGACTCGGCGGTCGCCAAGTCGCTGGGGGTCACGCTGCAGTTCACTATCGCGTCGGTCGCCATCGAGATCGTCGTCGGCACCGGCTGCGCGATCTTGCTGGCCAATGTGATGCTCGGCGCGCGCGGACCGGTCTCCCGGCTCGCCTCCCGGCTGCTCGGATCGGCCTACATCGTCCCGTTCGCGGTACCGGCGGTCGCCGGCGCCTTCGCCTGGCGGATGCTGCTGGACGCCCAGTTCGGCCCGGTGAACGCCGCGCTCGGCACCACCATCCCCTGGCTGGTGGAGTACCCGATGGCGTCGATCGTGATCATCGACGCCTGGAAGATGATGCCCTTCGTCACCTTCGTGATGCTCGCCGCCGTGATGTCGATCGAACCCTCGCAGTACGAGGCGGCCGCGCTCGACGGCGCCGGCGCGCCACGTCAGCTGTTCTCCATCACGATCCCCTCGATCCTGCCGATCATGGTGATCACGGCCGCGTTCCGGGCCGTCGACGCCTTCACCAAGGTCTTCGACACCGTCTTCGCCACCACCGGCGGCGGCCCCGGTGACGACACCCGGGTGTTCCCGCTGCTGATCTGGCGGACGGCGTTCACCCACCTCGACTTCGGCGCGGCCTCCGCCCAGGCCGTCGCCGCGCTGGTCATCTCGCTCGGATTCGGCGCCGCCCTGTTGCTGTCTCAGCGGAGGAACGCATGAGCACCCCACGACGTTCTTCTCCTCCGCTGCGCTCCCCCGAACAACGCCGCGGGGACCCCGCATGAACCTCTCCTACCCGGCCCGCAAGCGTTGGGGGACGGCCATGTCGGCCGCCGCCCTCACCGCGATCGCCCTGGTGATGCTGACGCCCATGCTGTGGATGGCCTTCGCCTCGGTCAAGCTGGACGCCGATCTCTTCACCCGTACGCCGCTACGCTGGCCGGACGAGCTCACCTGGGACCACTACGCGAACCTGTTCACCCAATTCCATTTCGGCTCCTCCTTCGTCAACTCGCTGGTGATCGCGACGGCCACGGTGCTGCTCAGCGTGGTGCTCGGCGGGCTGGCGGCCTACGGGTTCGCGCGCTACCCCTGGCGGGGCAGCGGGACGGCCCTCGGCTTCCTGATGGTGGCCCGGATGGTGACGCCGGCCGCCCTGGTGGTGCCGCTGTACGTGATCATGCAGACCTTCGGGCTGCTGAACTCGGTCACCGGGGTGATCGTCGGGGTGACCGTGCTGAACCTGCCGTTCGTGATCTGGATCCTGAAACCCTTCTTCGAGACGGTGCCCAAGGAGGTCGAGGAGGCCGCCGAGCTCGACGGGCTCTCGCCCTTCAGCGTGTTCTTCCGGATCGTCCTGCCGCTGGCCAGGCCCGGGATCATGACGGCCGTCCTGTACAGCTTCCTGGCCGGCTGGACCGATCTGCTGTTCCCGATGACCTTCATCACCGACTCCGAGGTGATGCCGCTCACCTCGAGCCTGCTGCAGATGCAGACCGGCTACAAGATCTACTGGGGTGAGCTGATGGCGGGCGGCATCGTCCTCACCCTTCCCGCGGTCGTCCTCTGCTTCGCGCTGCAGCGCTACCTGCTGCGCGGGCTCCGTACCGGTTACTAGTTCTAGCAGCGGCGAAATCCGCGAAGGAGACACCTATGAGTGAGATGCCCGAGATTCGCTGGGGCAGCGCTACTGCGGCGTACCAGATCGAGGGCGGGGTCGACGAAGGGGGACGCGTGCCGAGCATCTGGGACACCTTCGCCGCCCAGCCGGGCGCGATCACCCGCGGCGACACAGGCGCGGTAGCGAGCGGCATGTACCGCGACCCTGCTCCCCTGCTCGACGCCGTCGAGTGGCTGGGCATCGACAGCTACCGTCTCTCGGTGGCCTGGTGCCGGGTGATCGGTGGTCCGGACGGCCGGCCGAACCCGGAGGGAATCGCCTACTACCGCCGCATCCTGCAGGAACTCCACCGCCGGGACGTCACCCCACTGGTCACCCTCTACCACTGGGATCTCCCCCAGTGGCTCCAGGACCGGGGTGGCTGGACCAGCCTGGAGACCGTCTCGGCCTTCGTCGACTTCGTTACCGTCGCCGTCGGCGAACTGGGCGATCTGGTCGATGAGTGGATCACCGTCAACGAACCCTTCTGCGCAGCCTTCCACGGTCATCTCAGCGGAGAGCACGCACCCGGCATCCGCGATGAGGCCACCGCTCTGCGGGCGGCCCTGATGCAGTTGTACGCCCACGGCGAAGCCGTCCGGACGATACGGCGACTGGCTCCGGGCGCCCGGACCGGGCTGGCCATGAACCTCTCCGATCTCGAACCCGCCGGCGACCTGCCCGCCGATCTGGAAGCCACGCGCCGCGCGGACCTGGTCGAGAACCGCCTCTTCCTGCACACCGTGCTGCGCGGCGAACTTCCGGAGGACACCGACGGGTACTTCGGCACCGCCACCGTCGCGGCCGCGCTGGAGGGCATCGACCTGGCCGGCATCGCCGAGCCGATCGACTTCATCGGAGTGAACTACTACGAGCACAACGTCGTCCGCGCCGCCCAACCTGGCACCGATCCGATCGTCCGGGGGATCGACAAACTGCCCGTCCCCCAGCCCCGCAGCGGCAACGGTGTGGCCGTCCATCCGGCCGGCTTCCTCCGGGTGCTGCTGCGGGTGGCGGAGCTGGCCCCCGACCTGCCGATCCGGGTCACCGAGAACGGGATCGGGCTGTGGGACTACCTGGATCCCTCGGGCAACTGCAACGACGTGGAACGGGTCGCCTTCCTGGACCGGTATCTCGCCGCCCTGCGCGAGGCCCGCTCGCGGGGTGTGCGCGTCGAGGCCTACTACCACTGGTCCCTGATCGACACCTTCGAGTGGTCCTACGGCTACCAGTTGCGCTACGGGCTCTTCTACGTCGACTTCCCCACCCGCCGGCTCACCCCCAAAGCCAGCGCCGCGCGCTACCGGGAGATCATCGCCGGCGAGCGGGCGGCCGCTCCCGACCGGGAACCGATCGCCGCCGAGGTCTAGCGCCGACGACAGCGGCAGACCCCCAGACGCAAGGGACGCACCGAACGGCCTCGGTGCGTCCCTTGCCCACCGACCCCTTGGACACCAACGGGCGATTCGCCAAGCCGTCGACGCTCTCCAGCCAGCTGGCCCTTCCCGCCGCCCGGACCCTGCCGGAACTCCGTGCCACCTGGTGCCCGGATTCCTCAGCACTCACTCCGGCACAAACCGGGTGATTCCGGGGGGCTGCGTGGATAATCCGCGCAACAGGGCTGAACTGCCCGGTTTGTGCGGAAGGGGTGGGCCCAGCCAATCGGGCGGTCGCGGTCGACCGGACAGGCGCCGTCGGCCGGGCGGTCGCGGTCAACCGGAGGGTCGAAGTCGACCGGCCGGGTGCCGTCGATCGGGCGGGCGCAGTCGATCGGACGGTGACGGGCGGCCGGATCGGCCTGTGGCGGTCGACGCGGAACCGGATGTTCAGGCGGTCACCCGGAAGCGTGCCCGGAGCTGCGATCGGGCGATCGAGGACGGCCCGACCCGGAGTTCGAACTCACCGGGCTCGACGATCCGGCGACCCTCGGCATCGACGATGGTGCAGTCGGCCACCGGGATCTCGAACCGGACGGTGACCTCCTCCCCCGGCGCCAGATCGACCTGTCGGTAGGCCTTCAGCTCCTGATCCGCCCAGCTCACCGAGGTGACCAGGTCGCTGACATAGGCCTGGACGGTCTCGCGGACCGGGCGCGCGCCGGTGTTGCTCAACCCCAAGTCGGCCACCAGGGTGTCGCCCTCGGTCAGCAGATCGGTGGCGATCCGCAGGTCTGCGTACTCCACGGTGGTGTAGGAAAGCCCCTCGCCGAAGGCGAAGGCCGGGGCCTGGGTGAGGTCGGCGTAGCGGTCGCCGTGCTGTCCGCGAATCTGGTTGTAGTAGGTGGGCTGCTGGCCGGCGTGCCGGGCGAAGGAGACCGGGAGCCGGCCGCTGGGCTCGATCAGCCCCAGCAACAGCTCGGCGATCGCCTGACCGCCGGCCATGCCCGGGTTCGCCGCCCAGACGAGCGCGGCAACGTCCATCGCCGAGGGCGGCAGCACCAGCGGCTTGGACGCCAGCAGCACCACCGTCATCGGCGTCCCGGTCGCCGTCAGCGCGTCGAGCAGCGCGATCTGCCCGCCGATCAATTCCAGGGTGGCGGTCGACCGGCCCTCGCCGACCAGCGGAATGCAGTCGCCGACCACCGCCACGACGTGGTCGGCTGCCTCCGCCTGGGCGACAGCGGCGGCGATCAGCTCGGGGTCAGGAGCCGCTGGAAAGACGATCGGCATCCGGGGCTGCCCGTCGGGGTAGGTGGGACCGTCCGGGTGAGGAATCGACTCGGCGATCCCAGCACCGGGTGCGTGGGTGATCGTCCAGCCCGTCGGTGCGTGCCGGCGCAGACCGTCCAGCACCGTGGTGATCAGTTCGCGCGGCTGGCCCTCCAGCCAGCCGGCCTGGCCCGAGCCGCCGGCCCAGTCGCCCAGCTGCTCCTGCGCATCGTCGGCGAGCGGGCCGACCACCGCGATCGTCCTCGGCCCACCGCCGGTCGGCAGCGGCAGCGTGCCGTCGTTGCGCAGCAGCACCAGCGACCGCCGGGCGATCTCCAGATTCACCGCGGCGTGGGCGGGCGTCCCGATCACCGTCTCGATCCGCTCGCGGTCCGGACGGCGGGGATTCTCGAACAGGCCCAGTTCGAACTTCAGGGTCAGGATGCGGGCCACGGCGGGATCCAGCTCCGCCTCGGTCAGCAGGCCGTCCCGGATCGCCTGCAACGCGCCGTCGTAGAAGCCGGGGGTGTTCATCACGACGTCGTTGCCGGCCTTCACCGCGGCCGCCGCGGCGTGGGCGTAGTCGGGTTGCACCTTCTGCTCCCAGACCATCCGGCCGACGTTGTCCCAGTCGGTGACCAGGGTGCCCGTGTAGCCCCACTCGCTACGCAGCACCTCGTCCAGCAGCCAGGAGTTGAGCGTGATCGGCACCCCGTCCATCGTCTGGTAGCCGAGCATGAACGACCCGCAGCCTTCCCGCGCCACCCGTTCGAAGGGGGGCAGGAACCACGAGCGCAGCTTCCGGCGGGAGATGTCGGCCTCGCTGGCGTCGCGGCCGCCCTGGGTCTCGGAGTAGCCGGCGAAGTGCTTGGCGGTGGCCAGGATCGCGGTCGGGTCGGTCAGCCCGGCGCCCTGGTAACCCCGCACCATCGCCGAGGCGAGCTCGCCGATCAGGAAGGGATCCTCGCCGAAGGTCTCGTCCACCCGGCCCCAGCGCAGATCGCGCGCGATGCACAGCACCGGCGAGAAGGTCCAGTGGATGCCGGTGGCGGCGGCCTCTACAGCTGTAATGCGTGCAGCCCGTTCCACCAGCCCGGGGTTCCAGGACGCCGCCATCCCCAGCTGGGTGGGGAAGATGGTCGCCCCCTCCCAGAAGGAGTGCCCGTGAATGCAGTCCTCACCGACCAGCAGCGGGATCCGCAGGCGGGTCTGCTGCACCAGTCGGTGCGCCCGCACTACGCGTTCGGGTGAGGTGTGCAGGATCGACCCGACGTTCACCCGCAGCACCTGGTCATCCAGGTCGTCGCGCGCGTCGAGCTGCAGCATCTGCCCGACCTTCTCCGCCGGCGCCATCCGGGCCAGCAGGTCGGCCACCCGGCCGGGGATCGGCAGCAACGGATCACGGAACGGTTCGGTCACGATTGCTGTCTCCTCAAGTGAGCTTGTCACGCCGTTTCCCGCCTCGTCGGATCGTTGCCGTACATCGCCAGAACAGTGTGCCCGGGCCGCAGCCGGAACCTGCCGAGATCCGTCGGTTCCGCACCCGCGGTCCCCGCAGTCGGCAGAGCCACCTCCAGGTCACCGACCGGCGCTCCTCCACGTCCCGAGCGGCCCGTCTGGAGGTGGATCTGTTCGGCGGTCAGGTCCACCCAGCCGGTGGACGGCCACGCGGCAGACAACACGCTGACCTCGCGTTCGGCGCCCCAGTTGACCAGGTGCAGGTAGGTCGCCGCCTCCGATCGGGTGACGGCGGCCAGACACCGGTCGGCTTCGGGCAGTTCCACCGCCGGGCGGAGCACCGCCGCGGCGGTCAGGTCGTCGATCCGCTCGCCCGGGGCCAGCCGCCGCACCCGCCATCCCAGGCCGGTCAGGCGATCGTCGTCCGCCGAACTCCAGGCCGGCACCAGCAGCAGGGCCGGCCCGCCGATCGGCCCGCCGGGAGCGGACGTGTCCACCAGGTGGTACGAGACTCCCGCGCGCAGCAGGTCGAACGCGGTCTCGGCCCAGGAGTCGTAGCCGCGGCGCGCGATCGGCTCGTCATGCACCGCCACGCCGCCGCGCGCAGTGCCGGTGACACACCACGCGGCGACCGCGTCCGGCGGATGCCAGCCCAGAGCGACCTGGCTCACCGGTCGCGCGCGCAGCAGATCCGGGTTCTGCCGGATCAGGCCGGCCAGCCGACGCGCGGCGTCGAGGAAGGCGATGCTGTCGTCCGCGTCATCGATCGGCGCGTACTCCCAGTTCTCCCGGTTGGCCAGCATGTAGAGGTTGAAGCCCTGGTAGCCCAGGGCGAGCGCCGCGCCCCACCACGCTGCCTGCTCGGTGGCCGTCGGATCCGGATAGCCGACCTCCTCGCCGGGCGAGCGCCAGATTCCGGCCATGAGTTCGGGGGCCCACACCAGCGGCTCCTCCGCCAGCCTGGCAAAGGCCGCGGTCTTGGCCAGCCGGTCGATGTCGGTGAGGTCGAGCGGCGGCACGTAGTAGTGATCGACCCCGGTCGCCGCCCCGGTCTGTGTTCGGACCGCTCCGTGCGCCAGTGGCGTCTCGAAGACCGGCGGGTTGATCAGGTTCACGGTCGGGAGCAGCTCGCCGGCGCCCAACTCGGCGTGCTGCTGCTGCAGGAAGCGCAGGTGGTCGGTGATCGTCTCCCCGCAGAAGCCGGCCCAGTCGGCCAGCCACTGGTTCACGTTGCCGCTCGCGGTGAGGACGCCCGGGAGGTCACCGGGCCGCGGCGGTTCCGCCCCGGCGATCGTGGCCGGCGCGGCCCAGGCCTCCCGCAGAGCGGCGTCGTCGTCGTACCGGGCGCCGAGCCAGGTCCGGAAGGCCGCCGCCTGCAGCGGGTGATGGTCGGCGTAGTACAGGGCGTGGGAGAAGCAGTGGGACGGCTCGTTGTCGAGCTGGACGGCGACGATCGGCCCGTCTGGATGCCGCAGTTCGCCGAGTTCGTCCCACACCGCCGCCAGCCAGTTCCGGGCGGCGGACCGGTAGGCCGGATGCCGGTAGCAGGGCACCCGATGGAGAAAGGGCGGGTTGTAGCCGATCACGGGCCGGCCCCACCCGTCGAGGGCGGCCAGTTCACCGTCGGCGAGCAGCCAGTCCGGGTACCCGCCGCCCGGCTCCTCCGCGCAGATCCACGGACCCGGCTTCAGGTGGACGGCGAGACCCTCCTCGGCGCAGGCCCGCACGAACGCCCTGGCGTTGAGCCGTGGATCGCGGGCACCCCACTCGAAGCCGCCCGGCGTGGGTTCGTGCCGCCGCCAGGAGAGATAGGTGGCCACCATGGTGAACCCCGCCCGCCGTGCGGAAGCGAGCGCCGGCCGCCAGGCGTCCGGGTTCATCCGCCAGAACTGGATCTCGCCGCTGAGCAGCGGGATCTCCTGCTTGCCCACCCGGAGCATGCCATCCTGGGCGCGAATCGGCGGGGCCGTCATCCCTTGACGCTTCCGGTGAGCGAGCCGGCGACCAGCCAGCGCTGGATCAGCGCGAACAACAGGATCGAGGGGATGGCGACCAGGATCGACATCGCCGCCATGTTGTTCCACGCGACCTCGTAGGCGGAGGAGAGCTGCGCCAGCCCGACCGGCAGGGTGCGTTTGGCGTCGCTGGAGGTGAAGGTGAGCGCGAAGGTGAACTCCTCCCAGGAACCGATGAAGAGGAAGATCGCGGTGGCGACGATGCCCGGCCGGGCGGCTGGCAGGGCGCCGTGGAGCATGGCCCGCACCGGACCGCATCCGTCGATCATCGCGGCTTCGTCCAGCTCCTTGGGCACCTGGTCGAAGGCGGCCTTCATTAGCCAGACACCGAGCGGAGCGGCGGCTGAGACCTGCGCCAGGACGAGCGCCCAGGGGGTGTCGAGCAGTTGCAGGGCGGTGACGATCTGGAACAGCGGGATGATCAGCAGCACCGAGGGGAACATCTGGGTGGCCAGCATCCCGATCAGCATGGTGCGGCGGCCCCGGAACTGGAACCGAGAGATGGCGTAGCCGGCGAACATGCCCAGCGCGAGGCCGATGAGCACCGAGCAGACGGCCACCAGGACGGAGTTGGCGAACCAGTCCGGGAACGCGCCCCGGCCGAGGATGTAGCCGAAGTTCTCCAGGGTGGGCTCCTGGGGCAGGACGGTCGGGGGGACGCGGTAGACCTCCGCGGTGGTCTTGAACGCCGCGGACAGGATGCCGACCACCGGCAGCAGGGCGAACCCGCAGAACACCAGTGCCGCGAGCCACAGCAGGAGCTGCCGCCAGGAGATGCGCCGGCGACGCCGGCTCGCTGTCGGTGCGGCGGGGTGCTGGGCGGTCACGCCAGGGCCTCCTTCCCGAACGCGCGGATGTAGATGGCCGAGCCGACCGCGACGATGCCGAACAGCACCATCGACAGCGCCGAGGCGTAGCCGAAGTTGAACGAGGTGAACGCCTGTTTGTAGACGAAGGTGGTGAGGATGTCGGTGCTTCCGGCGGGGCCACCGCCGGTCATCACGTAGATGTTGGAGAAGGAGTTGAAGGTCCAGATCAGCGCCATCAGCGTCGAGGTGAGGATCGCCGGCTTCAGCAGCGGCAGGGTGATGAACCAGAAGGTGCGCACCGAACCGGTGCCGTCCACGGCGGCCGCCTCGTAGAGCTCCTCGGGGATGGACACCATGCCGGAGATCAGCAGGATCATGATGAACGGGAAGCCTCGCCAGACATTGGCGACGATCACCGCACCCATCGCGGTGTTGGGATCGGCCAGCCAGGCGTGGGCCAAGTGGCCGAGGCCGAGACCCTCCAGCACCTGGTTGAACAGCCCGTTGGGCTGGTAGATCAGCTTCCAGGCCAGCGCCCCGACGACCAGCGGAGTGGCCCAGGACAACACGAAGATCGCCCGCAGCCAGCGTCCGCCCACCAGATTCTGCAGCAGGAGCGCCCCGGCCATCGCCACCAGGAACTGGAGCGCCACGCTGCCGATCGTCCACACCCCGGAGCGGCCCAGCACCGACCAGAGCTCTTCGTCGGCGAAGGCCTTGAGGTAGTTGTCGAAGCCGATGAAGTAGGCGCCTTCGTGTTTGGTGGGACGGATGTCGAAGAAGGACTGCACCCCCACCCGCAGGATCGGGTAGACCACCATGGCCAGCACGGCGACGACGGCCGGTGCCATGAAGGCGTAGGGCACCCAGCGCGCCTTCGAACGTGGGCCGGGCGTCGCCGCCCGGCCCACGTCGGTCCGTGTGGCCACGGTCACTGCTGCAGGGCCTCGTTCGCCTTCGCGACGGCGGCGTCGAGCGCCTCCTGCGGCGTGGCCGTGCCGGCCAGCGCGGCCTGGACGGCCTCACCGAGAGCAGCGTCGATGTCCCCGGAGGCGGCAACCGTCGGGCGGGACTTCGCCTGCTCGAGCACCTCCTTGAAGGCAACCACGTTCGGATCCTCGGCGAAGGCCGGATCGGTGTACAGGGTGGACTTGACCGGCAGCCCGCCGATCGCCGTGTAGTACTGCTTCACGTTGTCATCCTGCATCAACCAGGAGAGGAAGGCCTTGGCCTGCTCGGGATGCTTCGAGTTCTTCAGCACCAGCAGATCCATGCCACCCAGGACGGTCGCGGCCTGCTTGCCGGTCGGCAGCGGTGCGATCGCCCACTTGCCGTCGATCCCGGCTTCGGTCATCGACGGGATGATCCACGGGCCGGAGGTCAGCATCGCCAGGCTGCCCGAGACGAAGGGGCCCTTCAGGTCGTCCTCGGTCGCCGTCGCCATGCCGGGCGGCATCACTGTCTTCTGCAGCTCCACCCAGTACTGAAGCGCTGCCACGGCTTCCGGGGAGTTGAAGGTGGCCTCGGTCCCGTCGGCGTTCAGCATCTCGGCACCGGCCTGCCACAGCCAGGGATAGAACTCGAAGGCTCCCCAGCCGCCGAACAGCCCCACGCCGTAGTTGCCGTCCTTGGTCAGCTTGGTGGCCGCGTCGGCGAGTTCGTCCCAGGTCGCGGGTGCCTTGTCGTAGCCCACCGAAGCCAGCAGGTCCGTGCGGTAGATCAGGGCCAGACCCTCCACGTCAAGGGGGATGCCGTAGAGCTTGCCGTCGAGGAGCACCGGTTCGAGCGCCGACGGAATGTAGTTGTCGACGTCGGTGATCACGTCGTCGACCGGCAGCGCCCAGCCCGCAGCGATGTACTGGGGCGACCGCACCGGCTCGATCCGCGCGATGTCCGGGCCGGCGCCGCCGGTGATCTGGGTGACCAGCTTGTCGTAGTAGGACGAGTCGTTGTCCCTTAGCAGTTCGACCTTGATCTCGGGGTGCTCGGTCTCGAAGCTGGCCACCAGCGCTTCGATCGCGGCGTTCTGGGCATCATTGAACTGGTGCTGGAAGGTGATGGTCACCGGCTCGCCCGAGCCGCCTGGTGCACCGGAGCCGGACGGGGCGGGCGTGGGCGATGCCGTGCAGCCGACAAGACTGGCGAAGAGGGTGGCCGCCAGAACTCCTGCGGTCGCCTTTGAGCGATGGAGCATGGTCTTCCTTTCCGGGTCTGACCGAGGTCGCGCCTGGCAGATCCTGCTGGTTGGTGAAGCAACGGTATAACAGTTACTAACATGTTTGTTACTAACTTTGCGTAACGATTGCACAACGGCGCCAAGGTCGGGAAGATGTCGGACTATGGATGAGGGCAAGCCGCAGGTGACGCCGCCGCAGCCATCGGCCCGTCGAGGCGTGTCCAAACGGACCGAAGGCACCAGGGCGGCGAAGGCCAAGCGGCCCTACGCACGCACCCAGCGGCGCCGCGAGGAGATCGTGAAGGCGGCGTCCCGGATCTTCGCGACCCGCGGCTATCGAGGCAGTTCCCTTGTCGAGATCGCGGACGCGGTCGGCATGACCCACGCCGGGGTGTTGCACCACTTCGGCTCCAAGAACCAGCTCCTCATCGAAGTGCTCGCCGATCGGGATCAGAGCGACGTGGATCAACTCGAAGGCCACCATGCGCCGGCGGGCCGGGAGTTCCTCCTGCACCTGGTCGAGACCGTTCGGCGCAACACCATGCGCGTCGGGATCGTCCAGGCCTACACGGCCCTGTCGGGAGAGTCGGTCACGGACGACCATCCGGCAAGGCCATGGTTCGAATCCCGCTACGAGGGACTTCGCAGGATGGTGCGCGACGCGCTGGTCGAGACACTCCGCGACCGGGAACTCCCGCCTGCCGCCGAGCTCGACGCAGCCACCGTCGCCATCATCGGCGCCATGGATGGGCTTCAGCTTCAGTGGCTTCTCGAACCGGACGCCGTCGACATGCCGTCGGCCGTCCACCTGGTCATCGAGTCCATCCTGCAACGCTGGGGAGTCGACCTGGGCGACAGCCCGAGCGGCGGGTAGCTCGGGAGCCGGCCAAGCTAGCCGCGCGGGCCCGCTGGCGCATCGATCAGCGCCTCGATGGGCATCAGCGCCGAACCCAGGGCGACCGTGTCGCCGCCGAAGGTGGCGGCGGTCAGGTCGAACTGGACGGCCGAACGGTCAAGGCTGTTGCGCCGGACGGCCGCCGCGATCGGCTCGGCGTGGTTCTCCATCAATCGCAGGCCGACCCAGCCGCCGATCACGATCCGCTGCGGGTTGGTCAGGTTGACGATATTGCCGAGCGCCGCACCCAACGCCTCGATCACGTCCTCCAGCACGGCTGCGGCCGCCGGGTCGGTGGTCGCGGCGTTCAGGAAGGAGCCGAGGGCATGCCAGCCGCTGCCCTCGAAGACGCCGCCGGCGGCCCGCCAGGCTCCCAGGATCGCGTCCGCGCCGAGGTAGGCCTCGACGCACCCCCGGTTGCCGCAGCGGCAGGGCCGTCCGCCGTAGCGGATCTTGGTGTGTCCCCACTCGGTGGCGCTGCTGAAGGCACCCCGGTAGACCTCGCCGTCGGTCACGATCCCGAGGCCGACGCCCCGTCCCAGCAGCGCGACGGCGGCGTGGGAGACCCCGCGCGCCGCGCCGTACCAGAGCTCCGCGTTGGCCAGCGTCTTGGCGCCGTTCTCGGCGATCACCGGGACGGTCTCGCCGAAGGTCTCCACGATCGGACGCGGCTCCCAGCCCAGGCTCTGTGCGTAGAGGGTCTGGACGCCGTCCGGGCCGGTCTCGACCACGCCGGGCAGGCCCAGCCCGATCCCGACCAGCCGGGGCCACCGTTCGGCATTGCGTTCCCGCAGCGCGGCGATGGCGTCGCGCAGGTCGTTCTCGATGTCCTGCGGACGTTCCTCGGCGCGTCCTCCGCGGAACTCGCGATCGACCATGGTGAGCCCGAAGTCGAAGAGTTCGACGGCGACTCCGCGCTCGCCGACATCCGCACCGATGGCGTAGGCGCCGTCCCGGCGGGGCGCGATCACCGAGATCGGACGTCCGCCGCGAGAGGCGATCGTGCCGACCTCCTCGACCAGTCCGTCGGCGATCAGGTCGGTGACGATGTTGGCGGCGGAGGCGGCGGACAGGCCGCATTCCCGGGCCAGGGCCGCTCGAGTGGTCTCACGCTCCCGCAGGATGTGGCGCAGCGCGACAGAACGGTTCCGCTGGCGCAGCGAGGTGACGGTCTGCGACTCCGGCGGGTGCGACGCCGCGAGATTCATGAGCCGACCGTACCGGTATCGGCGAAGGTCAGCACGCCGATCTGGACCGCCTCGCGGGCGGTGAGGGTGAATCGGCGGCCGTCCCAGTGGGCCTGCAGAGCGCCGGGGGTGCCGGCGTCGGCCTGCCAGGCCGCGGGCGGCCGGGTCAGCTCGAAGCTGAGCGTGTCGCCGGGGGCGAGCGGCGTCGGCGGGTGCTCACCGTCGGTGTAGCGCTCTCCGAAGGGGTGGTGCCACAGCTCGCCGGGGAGGCTGGCCAGCGCCAGTGGCGGGTGGGCGCCGTTGCGCCTGCCCGCCCAGGCGGGCAGGCGCAGGGTGGGCCGGGCGAACACCGCGTCCAGGATCTCGGTGCGACGTTCGCAGCGCGGCGCGGCGACCGCGTCCAGGTAGGCCTGCAGGATCTGCCATGCCTCCTCAGAGCCGGGATCGAGGGCCGGATCGGCGATCTGCTCCCAGCCCGCCGGGCGGATCGCCGACAGCGGGGAGGTGACGGTGTCGAGTTTCTTCCAGGGCCACAGGTTCCAGCCGATGTCGTGGCGCTCGTAGAGCCGGGTGGCGGCGTAGATCCACTGCGGGGTGTTCTCGCCGCCTTCCCCCATATAGATCGGAGTGCCGAGTTCATCGCGGACGGCCAGGTAGTCGTCGATGCTGGATTCGTCGGGCGGGCACCAGTAGCGGTGGAACTGCAGCGCCTGGTTGTCGTCGAAGCGCTCCCGCAGCGGCGCCCAGTTGGTGGCCCAGTGACTGCCCTCGTAGACCAGCAGATGCCGGTCGTCGATCTCGCGGATCGCCGTGGTGAGGTCGCGGTAGAGCTGGACGAGTTCCGCCTCGAAGCGGTGCTGCCACTGCTCGGGCAGCGGCTCGTTGAGCAGGTCGTAGCCCAGGACGGCATCACGGTCGCCGTAGCGCCGGGCGATCTCCCGCCACAGCGCGATCGTCGCGTCGCGGTACCGCTGGTGCATGAACAGCTCGGGCAGCCGGTTCGGGGAGTCGTCGATGTTCGTCCCGGTCTGGCCGCCGGGGGCGCCGTGCAGGTCGAGCAGGATACGCAGTCCGTGGCGCTCGCTCCAGTCGACCGCTCGGTCGATCAGCTCGAAGCCGTCCGCCAGGAACTCGCCCTCCTCACCGATCACGCCGCGGGCGTTGATCGGGAGCCGGACGTGGTCGAAGCCGGCCTCGGCGATCAGGACGAAGTCCTGCTCGGTGATGAACTCGTCGCGGAACCGACGCCAGAACTCCGCGGCACGCTCGGGGCCGACCAGCCACCGGATGCGGGCCTCGATCTGCCGGGGAGAGGCCAGATCGTCCCCGAACCGCCACATGTAGCCCTCGGGCACCAGCCAGTTGCCCAGCCCGACGCCACCGAGCCGCAGCGGGCCGTCGTCGTCCACCAGCTCGGTGCCGCTGGCGCGCACCAGGCCGTGCCGGAAGAGTCGACTCATCTGCGGCTCCCTACTTGAGTCCGGACAGGGCGAAGCCCTGCACGATGTAGCGCTGGAAGAACACGAAGACTCCCAGGATCGGCACCACCATCAGCGTCGAGGCGGCCATCTGCAGCGACGGGTTGGTCGCGATCTGCTGGTTGAGCAGCGACAGCCCCACCGAAAGGGTGTACAGCCGCTGGTCGTTGGCGATGATCAGCGGCCAGAGGAAGGCGTTCCACCCGGTGATGAACGTGAGCACCACCTGAACGGCGAGGATCGGTCCGGACATCGGCAGGATGATCCGCAGGAAGATCCGCAACTCGCTGGCGCCGTCGATCCGGGCGGCCTCGATCACCTCGGTGGGGATGGTCGACATGAACTGGCGGAACAGGAAGACGCTGAACCCCGAGACCAGCATGGGCAGCGCGATGCCGATCAGGGTGTTGGTGAGCTTCATCCCGTTGATGATCAGAAAGCTCGGCACCATGGTCACCTGGCCGGGGATCATCATCGTGACCAGCACCAGGAAGAACAGCACCTCGCGTCCGCGGAAGCTGAACTTCGCGAAGCCGTAGCCCGCCGCTGCCATCAACAGCAGCCCGGCCATGCAGATCACCACCAGCGCGAGGGTGTTGAGCAGGTAGCGTCCGAAGTCGAGTTCGGTGAAGAGCTGGGCGAAGTACTCCAGGGTCGGTTCCCGCGGCAGCAGGTGGGGCGGGTAGGCCACCGACTCGCTGCGCGGCTTCACCGACGCGAAGACCATCCAGCCGAACGGGAAGGCGGTCGCGAATGCCCCCAGCGTAAGCAGGACACCGATGACGACAGTGCCGGGGCGGATCCTGCGCGTCCGGTCAGAGTTCGGCATCGCTCCTCCTGGCCCGAAGCTGAAGCAGGGTGACCGCGGCGATGATCACGAACAGCACCACCGTCCCCGCGCTGGCATAGCCGAACTGGCTGGCGGAGAAGCCCTTCTGGTAAAGGAACAGGGAGATCGAGGTGGACGCGCCCAGCGGCCCGCCCTTGGTGAGCACGAAGGGTTCGTCGAAGAACTGCAGCCAGGCGATCGTGGTGGTGATCGCGACGAAGACGATGGCGAACCGCAGCAGCGGGATCACGATGGACACCGTCCGCCGGAACTCGGAGGCACCGTCCAGCGCAGCGGCCTCCAGATACTCCTTCGGCACCCCCTGCAGCGCGGCCAGGAAGATGATGATGTTCAGCCCCAGCCCACGCCACACCGCGACCCAGACCACCGAGAACTTGACCACGACCGGGTCCGACAGCCACGGCACCGGCGGCAGCCCCACCACCGAGAGCAGGTAGTTGAACAGGCCGAACTGGGTGTTGAACAGGTAGCCCCACACCAACGCGACCGCGACGATGGCGGTGATCGCCGGCACGAAGTAGAAGGAGCGGAGCGTGCGGAAGAAGCGTCCCTGCGAGCGGTTCAGCGCCAGGGCTATCCCCAGCGAGACCAGAATCACGGTCGGCACGCCGAGCACCACGAAGATGAGCGTGTTGAGCATCGCCTGCCAGAACTGCCGGTCGGCGAACAGGGCGGTGTAGTTCTCCCAGCCGATGAACGTGATCCGCGACCAGTTGCCCAGGCCGGCCAGGTTCATGTCGGTCAGGCTCACCACGAAGGCGACCAGGATCGGCAGCACGCCGAACCCGATCAGCAGCAGCATGGCCGGGCTGACGAAGGCGTAGGGCGCGAGACGTGGCTTCATGATCCTGGTTTGGTAGGGGACGAGCGGGGAGACGCTGATTGTGCCCCGACGGCATCGAGCGCTGGGTGAGGGACGGCGCGTCCCTCACCCAGCATGGTGTCAGCGGGCGGGCGTTCCGGTGGTCGCCGTGAACAGGCCGTCCAGTGCCGCGCCGCGATCGGTGCCGGTGAGCACGATCGAGTTCAGCGCGTCCAGCAGGGCCTTGCCGGTCTCTCCGTCCCAGTTCGGAACCAGTGGCAGCAGCTTGGCATCCGCCAGCTGGTCGGAGTAGACCGCCACCAGCGGATCGGCGGCCAGCGCCGGATCACTCAGCGCCGCCTTCACGGTGGGCAGCTGACCGTCCAGTTCGAACCATGTCAGCTGGGTCGCCGGATCGGAGAGGTAGTCGGCCAGGGCGAGGGCGCCCGGTTGGTTCTTGGTGGCGCCCCAGATGCCGAGGTTGGAGCCGGCCAGCAGCGAGGTGCCGGCGGCGGCCTTCGGCAGCACGCTCACGTTCCACTTGCCGTCGAGCTCGGGCGCTGCGCCCTTGATCGCGGCGGCCAGGTAGGGACCGCTGACCAGCATCGGGGTCGCTCCCGAAACGAAGCCCTGGGTCTGGTCGAAGTCGCCGTTGGTGGGCACGCTGCCGTCGGCGTAGAGGCCGGTGTACAGATCGACCGCCTTGGCGAACTCCGGGGTGTCGAAGTTGATCTTGCCGTCGGCGTCGACCACGTCACCGCCCTGTCCCCAGGTCATCACCACGGGCAGCGCACTGTCCCACTGTGGGATGTAGTAGCCGTAGGAATCCGCGCCACGCTCAGCCAGCTTCGTGGCGTCCGCCCGCAGCTCGTCCCAGGTCGTCGGCGGGGCGTCGATCCCGGCCTCGGAGAGGATGTCGCTGCGGTAGAAGAGCACCCGGGTGTCAGCCACCCACGGCAGCGACTGCACGGCGCCGTCGATCGCGGTGGCCTCGCCGGCGATGCCGTCGATGAAGTTCGAGGCGGCCAGGTTCGGGTAGCCGGCCAGCGTCGCGTCGTCCAGGGTCAGCAGCGCGCCGCTGCTGGCGAAGGTGCGCAGCTTGGAGAGGCCGATCTGGATCAGGTCGGGGCCCTCGCCCGAGGCGACGGCGGTGGTGAACTTCTGGTCGATCGCGTCCCAGGGGATGGCGACGGTGGTCACGTCGGCGCCGGTCTCGTCCTCGAAGGGCTTCACGAGCTCATCGAAGTTGGCCGCGGAGTCGCCCATCACCCAGACGGTGAGCGGGCCCGCGGCGGCGGGCGCGGAAGGCGAGCCCCCGGCCGACGCGGCAGGGCTGCTGGGCGAGGGGGTACTGGGGGCGCAGGCGGCCAGCGGCGTGGCGAGCGCGACAGCCGCCACCAGCGCCAACAAGCGGGGTTTCTTCATTCCGATCCTCTCGGTGTGCGAGGCGCAGGCGACGCAGCCTGGCCAACGACAGTGGCTTCTCGTCCTCCGGAGCGTCCGTCCGGTGGTCTGATCCGAAGTCTCATTCACCCCCGCTAGATTGTCAAGGACTTATTCTAAGCCAAAGATTTATTATCCAGGCGCTGGAGGGTCGGAGCACCATAACGACTCAGCATCGACAACGCGATTCGCTGACGCGGATTTGTGATCCTCATCAGGCCGGACCGAGCACCCGCAAGGAGTCCCGCCGGATCAGCGGACGCCGAGCGCAGCTACGGATCGTGGTCGGGGAGCACTCGGTCGAGGTGTTCGCCGACGGGGGCGCCGCGACGCTCACCGCACGCATCCTGCCCGAGGCCGCCGGCATGTCCGTCTCCGCCCAAAGCGGCGACGTGGCGATCACCTCCCTCCATCTGGACCGGCCACTGCCCACCTGATCCGAGCCACACCCTGATCATCGACGGCGGAGCCCGGCCGACCTGACTTCGTCGAAGCCCGGATCCTCGTCGACCACCCCGCTGGGAACGCACTGAGGCGCGACGATGGTCGCTCACAGTTCTCGCCCGTCGCAGCATCCTGTCGGACGCAGGTGGCAGAGTTGTGGCCGTGACCGAGGGGGTGCTCGACCGCTTCTCTCCGGCGACCGCGGCGTGGTTCCGGAGCAACTTCGCCGCGCCCACCCCGGCCCAGGCCGGAGCCTGGGAATCGATCTCCACCGGGCGGCATGCCCTGGTGGTGGCTCCCACCGGCTCGGGCAAGACCCTGGCGGCCTTCCTCTGGGCGCTCGATCGATTGGCCACCGCCCCGTCCGAGGACCCGGCACATCGCTGCCGCGTTCTCTACATCTCACCGCTGAAGGCACTCGCGGTGGACGTGGAGCGCAATCTGCGGGCGCCCTTGGTGGGCATCGGTCACGCCGCGGCGCGGCTCGGGCTGCCGCGGCCGGAGATCCGGGTGGGCGTGCGCTCCGGCGACACCCCGGCCGACGAGCGTCGCAACTTCACCCGTAACCCGCCCGACATCCTGATCACCACCCCGGAGTCGCTCTTCCTGCTGCTCACCTCGGCCGCGCGGGAGGCGCTGCGCGGCATCGAGACGGTGATCCTGGACGAGGTGCACGCGGTGGCCGGCACCAAGCGCGGCGCCCACCTCGCACTCAGCCTGGAACGGCTGGACGCGCTGCTGCCGCGGCCGGCCCAGCGGATCGGGTTGTCGGCCACCGTCCGTCCGATCGATGAGGTGGGTCGGTTCCTGACGGGAGGGCGTCCGGTCGACATCGTGGCGCCACCCAGTGAGAAGCGCTGGCAACTGGACGTGGTGGTCCCCGTCCCCGACCTGGCCGCGATTGGCGACACCACCGGCGACCTCTCCGGCGGAGCCACCTCCGACCCGCAACGCACCTCAATTTGGCCACACGTCGAGGAGCAGATCCTCGACCTGGTGATGACCCATCGTTCGACGCTGGTATTCGCCAACTCCCGGCGCCTGGCCGAGCGGCTCACCGCCCGGCTGAACGAGCTGTGGTGGGAACGCATCACGGGAGAGGCCCCCGACGGCGTGGGCGGCGGCGGTTTCGAGCGCGTGTTCCGCCCCAACCGCGACACCACCCCAACCATCCCCGAGCATGGTGCATCCGAGACGACGGCTGAGGTCGGCCCCACGGGCCGGGTCTCGAAGCCCTCGGCTCAGCGACCCTTCGAGACTCGCGCCACGCGCGACCTCAGGGATCGCTTTGCGCCAGCAGAGGTGATGGGCGGCTCGGGCCAGACCCGCGGCAGTCCTGTCCGTCTCGGTGTCGACGCCGATCGTCCACAGACCGACGCAGAGCGAGCGGAGCGAACGCTTGCGTACGTTCCCGAGGCCAAGGAAGGTCTTGACGAGCGAAGCGAGAAGCAACCGGGCAGTTCGCAGGGCGCGGCGGGCGTGGTCGCCCGCGCCCATCACGGCTCGGTCAGTCGCGAGCAACGGCAGCAGATCGAGGAAGACCTGAAGTCCGGACGGTTGCCCGCGGTCGTGGCGACCTCCAGCCTCGAACTGGGCATCGACATGGGCGCGGTCGATCTGGTGATCCAGGTCGAGGCGCCACCCTCGGTGGCCTCGGGGCTGCAGCGGGTGGGACGGGCCGGGCACCAGGTGGGCGCGGTCAGCCACGGGGTGCTGTTCCCGAAGTTCCGCGGCGACCTGGTGCAGACCGCGGTCACCGTCGAGCGGATGCGCTCGGGTGCGATCGAGGCGTTGCAGATCCCCGCGAACCCGCTGGACGTGCTGGCCCAGCAGGTGGTCGCGATGGTGGCGATGGACGCACTCACGGTCGTCGACCTGGAGACGCTGGTGCGCCGGGCGGCTCCGTTCACCGGGCTGACCCGGGCGGTGCTGGAATCCGTCCTCGACATGCTGAGCGGCCGCTACCCCTCCGACGAGTTCGCCGAGCTGCGTCCCCGGCTGGTGTGGGATCGCGTCGCCGGCACCCTCACCGGACGCCGGAACGCCCAGCGGCTGGCGGTGACCAGCGGCGGGACGATTCCCGACCGCGGGCTCTACGGCGTCTTCATCGCCGGTGAAGGTGAGGGGCGCCGGGTCGGCGAACTGGACGAGGAGATGGTCTACGAGTCGCGGGTGGGCGACATCTTCGCGCTCGGCACCTCCAGCTGGCGGATCGAGGAGATCACCCACGACCGCGTGCTGGTCACCCCCGCACCCGGGATGCCGGCCCGGTTGCCGTTCTGGAAGGGCGACGCCCTGGGCCGGCCGGCCGAGCTGGGCCGCGCGCTGGGCGGGTTCGTCCGCGAAGTCTCGGGGCTGCCATCGGCGAAGGCCCGCCAGCGGGTGGCGCAGGCAGGCCTTGACGAGTGGGCGACCGACAACCTGCTGACCTACCTCACCGAGCAGGCCGAGGCCACCGGCGCGCTGCCCACCGATCGCCAGATCGTGGTCGAGCGCTTCCACGACGAGCTGGGCGACTGGCAGGTGGTCGTCCACTCCCCCTTCGGTTCCCAGGTGCATGCCCCCTGGGCGCTGGTGGTGGCGGCACGGCTGCGCGAGCGCTACGGCGTGGACGTCCAGGCGATGCACGCCGACGACGGCATGGTCTTCCGCCTCCCCGACACCCAGTGGTGGGAGGACGAGGATCTCCCGTCGGTCGGGTCTGTCGAGAGTACGGGCGCCCGCCGGTCCCGGAAGGCATCGGGCTCGGAGGAGTTGCTGGAACTGCTCTTCCCCGATCCCGAGGACATCGCCGGGCAGGTGACCGCGCAGCTGGGCGGCTCGGCGCTGTTCGCCGCCCGCTTCCGGGAGTGCGCCGGACGGGCCCTGCTGCTGCCCAAGCGGCGTCCCGACCGCCGACAGGCGCTGTGGCAGCAGCGTCAGCGGGCCGCGCAACTGCTGGAGGTGGCCAGCCAGTATCCGAGCTTCCCGATCGTGCTGGAGGCGGTCCGCGAGTGCGTGAACGATGTCTTCGACGTCCCGGCCCTGGTCGGCCTGCTGCGCGGCATCCGTTCCCGCGAGATCTCGACCGTCGTCGTGGAGACACCGCGGGCCTCGCCCTTCGCGTCCTCGCTGCTGTTCGGCTACGTCGCCCAGTTCCTGTACGAGGGCGATTCCCCGCTGGCCGAACGCCGGGCCGCCGCCCTGGCCCTCGATCCGACGCTGCTGTCCGATCTTCTCGGCACGGCCGAGGGCCTGTCGCTGGCCGACCTGCTCGACCCGGAGGCCCTCACCCGCACCGAACTCGAACTCCAGCACCTCGCTGACGGACGCCGCGCCCGTGACCCCGACGAACTCACCGACATCCTGCGTTCGCTCGGCCCACTGACCCTTGACGGAGCCGCCGCCCGCTGCGAAGCGACGTCTGCGGCCACCGATTCGGGCCGCGGTCTCGCCACCGGCGGCAAGCCGGACGGAGCCATCCACGAGGAGGGCGCCCCGACCCCCGCCGACGCACCCGATCCCGCGTCATCCCGGGCTCCCACCCGGGATCTCTCGGCGACCGCGGCCTGGCTGCGCGCGCTCGAGAGGGACCGGAGGCTGATCCGCGTCCAGCTCGCCGGCATCGAACACTGGGCCGCCGTCGAGGACGCCGGCAAGCTCCGCGACGCCCTCGGGGCGGCGCCGCCGCTTGGTGTCCCCGATGTCTTCCTTGAGGCGACCGACGATCCCCTGGGCGATCTGGCCGCGCGCTACGCCCGCACTCACGCACCCTTCACCGCCACCGCGTTCGCTGCCTCGCTCGGGCTGGCCCCGGCGGTCGCCCGTGATGTGCTGCGCCGGCTCACCACCGCGGGACGGCTGGTCGAGGGAGACCTGCGCCCACCTGGGTGGCTGCCGCCTCAGCTCACCCCGTCCCCGCTGGACCCCGCTCTGGAGATCCCGGGCCGGGCTCGGGATGACGGTGGAGGGGCCGCTCCCGGCGGTGGGGCTGTGGCTTCCCGCAGCCAGTTCTGCCACCCCCGTGTCCTCCAGCTGCTGCGCCGACGCTCGGTGGCTGCCTTGCGCGATGCCGTGGAACCGGTTGCCACCAGGGATTTCGCACGCTTCCTGCCCAGTTGGCAGGGGGTCGGTGAGTTGCGCGGTGTCGACGGGGTGCTGCGCGCCGTGGAGCAGCTGGCCGGGGTGCCGCTGCCGGCCAGCGCGATCGAGTCGCTGGTGCTGCCCGCGCGGGTACGCGACTACCGCCCGGCGCTGTTGGACGAACTGACCGGCGGCGGCGAGGTGCTCTGGCAGGGTCACGGTTCGCTGGCCGCCGGGGACGGCTGGGTGAGCCTGCATCCGGCCGACGGCGCAGAACTCACCCTGACGACCCCGGATCCGGACGTCCTGGGCGTGCCAGCCCGTCGCCTGCTCGACCTGCTGGTCGACGGTGGCGGCTACTTCTTCCGCGCCCTGGCAGATCAGTTCGGGCCTGCCTCGGACAACAGCGGCAGCCCGCCGCGCCGCCAACCCGGACTCGACCCGGGCTCTCTCGGCGACGACGCCCTCGCCGAGATCCTGTGGGAACTCGTCTGGGCCGGTTTCGCCACCAACGACACCCTCGCTCCGCTGCGCGCAAGGCTGGGACAGGCCACCACCGCGCACCGCAGCCGCTCCTCCGCTCCGCCCCGCGCCCGGTTCGGACGCGGACTGGCCCGCGCCCCGCTGCGTCGCGTCAG
>JASGEM010000063.1:0-27359 GCA_049841235.1 Propionicimonas sp.
ACGCCGCCGGAGGCTGCTGCCTCCGGCGGCGTCCCTGTCTCAGCTGTGGGCTTCGGCCCGTCGCCGGTGATTCAGCCGCAGCCTGGTGTGGTCACCCCGGGGACCTGCGCCTAGCGCTTCTGCCGACAGAGCTTCAGATCGGTGCCGGCGCCGAACCGGAAGTCGTAGCGTTCGCCGTCCACCTGCACGATCACCCGCATGCCGTCGACCAGCGCCTGGGTATAGCTGACGCCGGGCGAGGGACAACCCAGCGAGGAATCCGGCCAGGTCACCGCCTCGGCCGAGACCACCTCGGGGGTGCCGGTCACTCCCTGCTCTCCGAGGTGGTCGATGATCGCCTGCCAACGCTCCGGCGACACTTCGGCGGGGGAGCCGGTCGGCAGCGGCGAGGTGGTCTGTAGCGGCGGACGCGCGGACGGCCAGGTACTCGGCATGGCGGTGGGGCTGGGTGGATCGGCGGGCATCGGAGCTCCGGTCGTCGGGCTGCATCCCGCGAGGACGACCAGTACCGCCAGGCAACTCAGCCTGCGAGCGATCTTCATGCGAACTCCCGGGGATGCGATGGTGCGTCCAGCCTAGTCCGGGATTCCGCACCGGCCGGTGTCAGGAGATGCCCGGCGTGCTGTCGCGCAGCAGTACCTCGAAGCCGGGCGGGGTGGCCGGCGGGCGCCAGTCCTTGTCCGTCACCGCACGCAGGGCGAGGTAGCCGATCTCCTCCAGGGGCACCCGGACGGTGGTCAGGGCAGGGGTGACGTCCTGGGAGGTCTGAATGTCGTCGAACCCGGCCAGGGCGATGTCGTCGCCCACCGAGCGTCCGGCAGCGCGGATCGTGGACATCGCGCCGATCGCGGCGATGTCGCTGGCGGCGAAGATCACCGTGCCGGGCTCGACGCCCGCAGCCAGGGCCTCGGTCATCGCCTGCTGTCCGGCTTCCCGGGTGTAGGCGCTGCGATGGACCCGCAGCACCTCTCCTCCGGCGGCGGTGAAGCCTGCGGTGAAGCCCTCCACCCGGTCGTCCGAGCTGATCAGGCCGGCCTGGGCGGCCAGCAGGATCGCCTTGCGGTAGCCCCGGCCGGCCAATGCCGTCCCCAGAGCGTGGGTGCCGGCGTGGTTGTCGACGGGGACAGTGCGCAGCCCGGGCGCACCCCGTCCCACCGCGACCACCCGGCTGCCGAGCTTGGCCAGGGCATCCAGCTCCGCCTCCAGCAGAGGGCTGGCGGCCGCCGCGGTGGTGCGGGTGGAGGCCAGGATCAGGCCACGGGGACGCTGCCCGCGCAGCGCGTGCAGATGCCGGGCCTCGCGATCGGGGCTGCGATCGGTCACGGCGATCGTCACCACCAGCCCGGCCTCGTCGGCCGCCTTGGCGACACCCGCGGCGATCTGCCCGAAGTAGGGATCGGCGATGTCGGAGACCAGCAGCGCAACGATCGCCGCCGTCCCCCGGGCGGTGGCCTGAGCGGAGAGGTTGGCGGTGTAGCCCAGCCGGGCCGCGGCTGCCTGAACCCGTTCGCGATAGCCGTCGGCCACCCGACGGGCCGAGCCGTTCAGGACGCGCGAGGCGGTTGCCAAGGAGACGCCCGCCTCGCGGGCGACGTCGTTGAGGGTGACCGCCGGAGTACTCACAGGCGGAGCCTAGGGGAAACGCTCGCCGACGCGCACCCCGTCGAGAGGCGAGACATCACGACCTGGCCAAATGCGGGCTCACCGCTTGCCCGAATCCGTGGACGGTGCGCGCGACGACCTCGCCCGGCGGGGTGGCCCAGATGTCCGCGTTGAAGAGCTCCACCTCGATGTCACGGTCGTAGCCGGTGGCCAGCACGGCCCGGGTCATCGGGCCGAAGTCGATCACGCCGTCGCCGGGGTAGTGCCGGCTGAGCAGGACGTCGGCGGCCAGCGGCGTCTTCCAGTCGCACACCTGGTAGGTGGCGAGCCGGCCCTCCCGGCCGGCCCGGGCGATCTGCTCAAGCACCTGCGGATCCCACCAGATGTGGAAGGTGTCGACCGTCACGCCGACCACCTCCGGCGCGAAGCCCTCCGCCAGATCGAGAGCCTGGCCGAGGGTGGAGACCACCGCGCGATCCGCGCAGTACATCGGGTGCAGCGGCTCGATCGCCAGGGTGACACCGGCTGCCTGGGCCTCGGGTGCGAGTTCTTCCAGAGCGGCTCGTACCCGGTCGCGGGCGCCGGCCAGATCGCGGGAGCCCTCCGGCAGCCCACCCACCACCAGCACCAGGATGGCCTGGGAGCCGGGGGCGCCGGCCGCCGCCAGGGTGGCGGTCTCCTCGATCGCCCGGCGGTTGTCGTCGATCGCGGCCCGGCGCTCGGGACCTTCAGGCAGGGTGAAGAAGCCGCCGCGGCAGTGGGTGGAGAAGCGCAGCCCGGAATCGTCGAGCATGCGCGCGGCCCGAGCCAACCCCACCTCATTGACCGGCTCGCGCCACAGGCCGATGGACGCCACGCCGGCCTCGGCGGTGACCTGCAGGGCGGTGGCGAGGCTGGCGTACTTCAGGGTCGCCTGGTTGATCGAGAGGCGAGGGTCGGGTGTCATGATCGTTCTTCCTGCAGGTGAGATCCCGGGTCAGCCCGAGACGAGGATGGTCGGGGCCAGACTCCGCTGGTTCCCGAGCTTGGCGAAAACCTGGCCACGGGGACGGTTCCTGTGGCCCGGAGGACGGGGGACGAGGGCTGGCCAGGCCACAGGAACCGTCCCCATGGCCAGCGGGCGTCAGTAGACGGCGCCGCGTTCACGGAACTCGCGCCAGACGTTCTCGAAGAAGTCGTCGTCCTCGGGGATCGGACGCCGGGGACGCCAGCGGAACACCGGGACGCCGGCCGGGTCGCCGCCGGCCCGCGGGACGATCGGAGCCCACGCCGGGTGGTCGGTCGGCGGCGCCTCCTCCGGGGGGAGCCAGGCGGCCTCCTGGATCTCGTCGTCCAGCGCCCCGCAGTCCAGGGCGAACCGGAAGATCTCCGGCAGGTCGAGCTCGCGCTCGGCGTCCGGGCCGTAGCCGACCTGCGGCAGCGTCCCGGATTCGTCGGTATAGAGCACCGAGCCGCGGGAGCGTCCGCCGTGGGCGACGTAGTCGGCCATCGCCGAGAGGTAGACGTAGGCACTGGTCAGGATGTCGCGGACCAGGAAGGTGCGATCCACCGATCGACGGGAGCCGCCGTTGGCGCAGACCAGGTCGTCGTAGTCGGCCAGCCAGGCGTGCACCTGCTGCAGCGCCTCGTCGATGGAGGCGGCCGAGCGTACCGGCCCGGCCTTGGCGCTCATCAGCACCTGCACCTCGCGCAACAGGTCGCCGGTGTTGTCCGGCCGGCCAGCGGCGGCCCGTCCGGTCGCCCGGGCGGCCAGATCCGCGGCCTCGGTGAGCACCGGACCGGCTGCGGCGGCGAACCGGCCCTCGTCCACCGGATCGGCGGTACCGCGGGCCGCCACGTACTGCGCGGCCCGGGTGGCGCCCACCTGGCCGGAATTCAGCGCCGCCCCGCCGGGACGGTAGACGCCGTGCGCGCCGCCGGCCTCGCCGACCGGGAAGAAACCGGCCACGTTCGACTGCCACCAGCCGTCGACCAGCAGACCGCCGTTGTTGTGCTGCACGCAGACGTCGACCTCGAGCAGTTCCTGTTCCAGATCCACGTAGGGGTTCTTGCCCAGGTAGAACTGGTAGGAGGGCTCGTTCATGTGCCGCAGCCGCTGAATCGGGGTGCCGAACAGGGCGCCGGCCTTCTCCAGGTACCCGTGGGCCTCGGGGCTGAGCGCGCCGGGGTCGAACTCCTCCTGGACGGGGTTGCGGCGGAAGTCGAGCCACACCCGGCGTCCGCGCAGCACGGTCTCGCGGTAGACCAGCAGATCGATCAGGCTGGAACCGTCCCGGGCCTTGCGGATGTCGAAGGGCCACTGGTAGCCCTTCAGGAAGACCAGCGACAGCAGCCGGCCGTAGTCTCCGATGGCTTCGGTGAGGAATTCGCGCTCGTCGTCGCCGTCGGCGTCGGTGGAGACGAACCGGGGGATCACCTGCATGTAGGTGCCCGAGACATTCCAGCGGGGGTGGATGGACGCCAGCCCGAACTGCCACTCGGTGAGGTTCTTCCCGGCCACCCCGGCCCGGTAGGCCGCCCCGGAGGCGCCCCACTGGCCGTTGGGGAAGACCCGGGTGGCGTACATCCCGGCAGGCCCGCCGGTGGCGTAGACGATGTTGGTGCAGCGGAACAGCAGGAAGGGGCTGACCTCGCCGTCGTAGGGGATGTCGCGGCGCAGCACCAGCAGCCCGGCGACCTTGCGTCCGCCCTCGCCGTCGTCGGTGGTGACGATGTCGACCACCCGGCACTCGTCGAAGACCCGGGTGCCGTTGCGCTGCACCTTCGCTTCCAGCTGCTGCACCATCGAACGCGAGGTGTAGGGGCCCACCGAAGTGGCGCGGCGGCGCGGGTCGTGGTCGGTCTTGTAGCCGATGAACTCCCCGTACCGGTTCTGCGGGAAGGGGACGCCCAGGTCGACCAGGTGCAGGAAGGCGCGGGCGCTGAGCGCGGCCTCGGCCAGCGCATTGTCGCCGTCCATCGCGCCGCCGGAGAACAGTGTCTGGGCCATCTCGCGCACCGAGTCGGGGTCACCACCGGAGAGGGTGAGCTTGTAGTAGGTCTGCTTGTCGGAGCCGGCATTGCGGGAGGCGCCGGCGTTCACCTTGTCGGCCACCATCACGACATCGTGCTGACCGCCCTCCCAGATCCGGTCGGCGGCGCAGTAGCCGGCCGAGCCCGTCCCCACCACCACGGTGTTCACGGTCACCACCGGGATGTCGTGTCCGCCGATCCGCATCGGCTGCGGGTCATGGGTCATGGCTGCTCCTTCGTGCTTTCGGAGGTGGTCTCGACAAGTTCGGCCGACGATGGTGGTTGCCGCTGGTCAGGGCGCCCGACGGTCGACGTCACAGGACCGGGATGTGCATCCCGCCGTCGACATGGAAGATCTCACCGGTCGAGTACGGGGTCTCGCCCGAGACGAGCAGGGAGACCGCGGCGGCCACGTCGGCCGGCCGGCCCCAGCGGGCGATCGGGACGGCACCGGAGTCGAACAGGGCGTTGTACTTGGCGGTCACCGCCTCGGTCATGTCGGTGGCGATCACCCCCGGACGCACCTCGTAGACGACGATGCCCTCGGGAGCCAGCCGGGCCGCCCACAGCTGGGTCGCCATCGCCACGCCGGCCTTCGAGATGCAGTAGTCGCCACGGTTGACCGACACGGTGGTGGCCGAGATCGACGAGACGTTGACGATGCTGGCGACCGGGCCGGCAGGGGGTTCGGGCAACTCCGACAGCGGGCCGCGCAGCTCGATCACCCGGTTGGCAAAGGCCTGGGTGAGGAAGTACGGGCCCCGCAGGTTGATGCCCAGCACCCGGTCGAAGGATTCGGTGGACGCCTCCAGCAGATCGGCACGCACGTCCGGGGCGACGCCGGCGTTGTTCACCAGGACGTCCAGTCGTCCCCAGGCGCTCACGGCGTCGTCGACGAAACGGGCGTGGTCGGCGGGGTCGGCCACCGAGCCTCGGACGTAGCGCACCCGGGAGGCGTTGCCGGCCAACTGCCGCAGTTCGGTGAGCACCTCCGCGGGTTCTTCCCGGGTGGCCAGGATGGAGACTGCGAAGCCGTCCGTGATCAGCGCCCGGCTGATCCCCAGGCCGATTCCGCGGTTGCCACCGGTGACGAGGGCGACAGGCATTTCGGAGCTCCTAGCTGAGTTCGGAAGGTGGGGAGTCGGGTTCCTGGCGTTCCCGCAACGCGACCGTCAGGAAGATCGCGACGCCGAGCGCCGGGATCACCAGAGGTCCGAGCTGCCAGGCGCACACCACCACGAGGGCGGCGGCGAACAGCAGGTAGAGGGAGGTGAGGGGAGCGGCCTCGAACCGGTCGCCGAGCCGCCGGATGGCGCCCTGCCAGCCGGTGACCGGCTCCCAGTCGCCGGCCAGCATCAGCAGGACGACGGCGACGGCCGCGAGGGCGATCCAGGCGACCACCGTCATCACCGTGCCGAACCCGGTCAGATCGGTCGGCGCGATCAGCAGCGAGACGGTTCCCGCCACCAGCAGCACGAGCATGCCCAGACCCACCAGCAGGCCGCCGCCGAGGCCGGCCTTGAGGTCGTCCCACAGCATCCGGATCCCGGAGCCTTCGCCCTTCAGGTAGCGACGCAGATGACGGGCGCTGACCGCCAGGGCCAGCGGCAGGGTGATCAGCGGTAGCGAGAGCACACTGGCGATCAGCCCGATCAGCATGATCTCGCCGAACAGGGCGAACCGGTTCGTGGCCCCGGGGAAGCGTGGAACCCGGAACCCCGGTGCCGCCGGACCCGCACCCGAGGCGGCAGCGCGTCGCTCGGCCTGCAGCCGGGCCCGCTGCCTGCGGGGGGATTCGTGCGTCATCGTCGTCCTCTGGCCACCAACTCTGGAAAGCGCTTGCCGTTAACCTACATGGCCCCCGGCGGGGAACGCAACGACAGGTCCCCCGGGCCGGTGGCCGCAGCGCCACGATCGGGATTGTCCGCCCACCATGTCGAGGGCCGGCCAAAGGTGTCGAGGGCCAGCGCTGCCGGCTGGCTCCCCGGTGCTTGAGGCCGGGCCTCGGTCGCAGGAGGCTGGTCCTCAAGGGGGTGCGGCGGCGTCGGACCTGGCGACCGAAGCACCGACACGCGCGCGGTCATCGACAGCTTCGGGCGGTGGGGCCAGGATGGAGCCAGAAGCGCACCGCGGAAGATACGAGGACGTCGATGAGCACAGCCGAGCCGACTCGACTGGTTGCGATGGAGGCGCCCGAGGGTGCTGACCACACCGCCGATCGGCAGGTGGTGATCCGGCTGGTCGCGGGCAGCGCGTTGATGCTGTTCCTCGAACTGGCGCTGATCCGTTGGCTCGGCTCGAACATCGTCCACCTGTCGTACTTCTCCAACTTCGTGCTGCTCGGCTCCTTCCTGGGTATCGGACTCGGCTTCCTGATCTCGCGGAAGACCTGGAGCGTGCTGCCGTGGACGCCGCTGATCCTGGCCCTGCTGGTGCTGGTCGTCCATCTCTTCCCGGTGACCGTCGACCGGGCCGGCAGCGGGATCATTTACTTCACATCGCTGGGCACCACCGGCCCGCCGGTCTGGGTGGTGCTGCCGGTGGTGTTCGTGCTCACCGCGTCCATTCTGGCCGGGCCGGCCGAGGTGGTCGGGCGGTGCTTCGGCGAACTGCGTCCGCTCACTGCCTACCGCTGGGATCTGGTCGGTTCGCTGATCGGCATCTCCGGCTTCACGCTGCTCTCCTTCCTGCAGGCGCCGTCGGTGGCCTGGGGGCTGGTCGTGGCGATGCTGTTCATCGCGTTGATCACGGGGCGGGCCAGGCTGCTGGCCACACTCAGCGGCGCCGGAATGGTGGCGGTGCTGACGCTGGAGACGCTCACCCCGGGTGTCTCCTGGTCGCCCTACTACAAGGTGACCACCGAGGACGTCGCGGATGGCATGGTGCTGATCACCGTCAACGGCGTCCCGCATCAGCTGATGGCGCCGGCGCAGTGGAAGCTCGACCAGGGCGAGAAGATCTACGGCACCTCCTACGAGCGCTGGGAGGGCGATCTGGGCAATGTCCTGATCGTGGGCGCCGGCTCGGGCTCGGACGTCGCGATCGCGCTGGCCGAGGGGGCCAGGCATGTGGACGCGGTCGACATCGATCCGCGGATCCTGCAGATCGGTGCCGAGCTCAACCCCGACCGGGCCTACGACGACCCGCGGGTGAGCGTCCACGTCAACGACGGACGGGCCTTCCTGCAGTCGACCGACACCAAGTACGACCTGATCCTGTTCGCCCTGCCCGATTCGCTGGCACTGGTGAACGGTGCCTCGCAGATCCGGCTGGAGTCGTTCCTGTTCACCGAGCAGGCGCTGACCGCGGCCCGGGAGCACCTGAACCCGGGCGGGGCGTTCGCGATGTACAACTACTACCGCGAGCAGTGGCTGATCGACCGGCTGGCCGGCACCGCCGAGGCCGCCTTCGGCCACGCTCCCTGCGTCGACCTGTTCGGCGGTGCCCAAGCCGTGGTGACGGTGGCGGTCGACCCGGCGAACCAGCGGTGCGCGGAGAGCTTCGCGCCCTCCGGGCCGGTGATCGCCCCGGCCACCGACGACCGGCCGTTCCTGTACTACGCCGGCGGCGGGATTCCGCCGATCTACCTGTGGACCCTGGGCGGCATCCTGGCGATCTCGCTGATCGCGGTGCGCGCCCTCGGTGGCCCGTTCCGGACGATGCGGCCCTATGCCGACCTGTTCTTCATGGGCGCGGCCTTCCTGCTGCTGGAGACCAAGAACATCGCCACCTTCGCGCTGCTCTTCGGAACCACCTGGCTGGTGAACGCACTGGTCTTCGGCGGGGTGCTGGTGGTGGTGCTGGCCGCGGTCGAGACCACCCGGCGCGTCCGGACCCCACCCCTGCCGGTGGTGTGGGGGCTGATCGCGGCCTCGCTGGCGGTGGCGTACGTCGTCCAGCCCGAATGGCTGCTGCCGCTGCCCTTCGCGCCCCGGCTGATCGTCGCGACGCTGCTGGCGTTCGTCCCGATCTTCCTGGCCAATGTCGCCTTCGCCAAACGGTTCGCCGCCTCGGACGACTCCCAGGGCGCCTTCGGGCTGAACCTGCTGGGCGCCATCGTCGGCGGCTGCCTGGAGTACGCCGCCCTGCTGACCGGCTACAACAACCTGCTGATCCTGGTGGCGGGGCTTTATCTACTGGCCTTCGTCCTCACCCCGCGGCGAACTGTTCTCGGTTGAGCGAACTCGGTCAGGAGCGCTCAACGCCGGCCGCAAGCGCTCTCTGGTCGTACAGATCACCGGATGCCCGCCGTAGCCCGCCGATACCTCAGCCGGCCTGCTGGACGATCCAGTGATCCGCGCCCCGTTCGGTGTTCTGGAAGGCGGGCGCGAGGTCTGGCCTGACAACGCCGAATGGAACTGCCGGAACTGCTCCGGCTCCCCGGTCTCGACCTCCCACCACACGATCCGTGGCATGGCGCCCATGCCACGGCCGGGTTTGTCAGACCGCCGAGGGCTGCGGGACGATGAGCGGATGACGACGCTCGCCGATCTCGACTGGCCCCGGCTGACGACGCGGCTTGAGTTGCGGCCCGCCCGCGCGGAGGACGCTGCGGAGGTGTGGCGCTGGCACCGGTCACCAGTGGTGACCGAGTGGCTGTCGCGGTTGGCCACCGATCAGGCAGTGTTCACCGCCCGCTTCGAATCAGGACTGGACGAGACCGTCCTCGGTCTCCTGGACGGACGGGTCGTCGCCTCCGCCAAGGTGCACATCGAGGATGGCTGGGCGCAGGACGAGATCGCCGAGCAGGCCGGTGGACGGCAGTGCGAAGTGGGCTGGGTGCTGGATCCGTCCGTTCAGGGCCAAGGACTCGGCACCGAGCTGGCTACCGGGGTGCTCGCGATTGCCTTCGAGGGATTGGGCGTGCATCGGGCGGTCGCCTACTGTTTCGCCGACAACACCGCGTCCCAGAAGGTGATGGAGAGGGCCGGGATGCGCCTGGAGGGTCGCTATCGCGCCGATTCGCTCCACCGCAGCGGCCGCTGGCTGGACAGCCTGGCCTACGCCATGCTGACCGACGAGTGGCGGGCCCGTTCATGATGCAGCCGGTGCTGGAGACCGGACGGTTGGTGCTGCGGCCCTGGGGCGCGGACGATCTGGCGACGGTGTTCGACATCTACTCCCGGTGGGAAGTGGTCCGGCATCTCGGACGGACGCCGGCAGTGCTGACCGAGCCCGCCCAGGCCGAGGCGAGCCTGGCGAGGTGGGCGGAGATCCCGGGACCGTTGCACGGGGTGTGGGCCATCGTGCCGCGCGGCTCCTCCACACCGGTGGGTTCGGCGCTGCTGAAGCTGCTGCCGCTCAGCGAGGGAGGCGCGATCTCGGCGGACACCGAGATCGGCTGGCACCTGCACCCGGATGCCTGGGGGAACGGATATGCGACCGAGGCCGCTCGCGGGTTGCTCGCCCATGCCTGGGCGGGCGGGCTCGGCCAGGTGTTCGCCGTCACCTATCCCGAGAACACCGCCTCGCAGGCGGTGTGCCGGCGTCTTGGCATGACCCACCTCGGCTCGACCGACCGCTACTACGACGTCACCTCCGAGCTGTTCCGCGCCATCCGGCCGACCGGCCGGTAGGGCTCAGTTCTCGGGGTCGTCCTTGGCGGAATGCCGGGTCGGCCGGCGGAAGGCGAGCAGGCGGCGCACCTTCGCCAGGGCCAGGGTGGGCGGTTCGGGACGGGTGAAGGCCCACTCGGGGTCGGTCAGCATCCGGGCGCCGGCCAGGCCGGCGATCATGGCGATCGCCACCAGCACGGTGGAGACCCCGGACTGCATCGCGCTCACCACGTCCGCCTGGTCGAAGTAGAGCAGGGTGCGTAGCGCGGACGAGCCGGGGATGGTCACCAGCAGCACCGGGACGGTCATGATGATCTTCGTCATCCCGAACCAGCGGGCGACCGGTGCGCAGGCCAGGCCCATCAGGAAGCAGGCCACGAAAGCCGCCACGTGCGGGCGGAGTTCCGCCTGCTCCATCAGCACCTTCAGCACGGCGCCCGCCGCGGCGATCACGCCCGAGGCCACCGCCGTGGTGAACGGGCTGTTGAACATCGACGCCCAGCCGAAGACGGCGAAGAAGCCGGCCAAGGCGGTGGCCGTCCACACCCAGGCCGGATGCCCGTCCATCGGCGGCACCTGGTCGGGCGAGAGCCCGGCCAGCGAGGCCACAAGCCACACCCCGATGGTGATCGCCAGCAGCACCATGGCCGCGTAGGCCAATCGCGGGACGCCGGCCTGCAGATCGATCCGGGTCAGGTCGAGCCCGGCGGTGACCAGCGGGAAGCCCGGGATCAGGAAGATGCAGGCGCTGATGAAACCGGCGGCCGTCCGAGGGCTCGGCTCGCCCAGGGCGAGGGTGAGCAGTCCGCTGAAGCCGACGTACAGCCCGGATGCCACGGCGGCCGAGATGAGCACGGTGGCCAGGTGGTTCAGCTGCCAGGCGCCCATCCTCCGGTGGAACCCGTAGGCCAATCCGGAGGCCGGGAGCACCGCCACCACCTCGCGCCAGCCGCCGTTGCCCAGCACGCTGACCGAGGCGCAGGCCAATGCCACCAGGACCACCAGCACCCAGCCGGGAAGGAGCCGGGGCGTCCGCTCGATCGCGCGCAGCTTCGCGTCCACCTCGGCGACCGTGGCGCGTTCGGGCAGCGAGTTGCCGAGATCCTGCAGCATCGCGATCCGGTGGGCGTTCACGCCGGGGTTGGGGATCTCGGCCACCTGGGTTCGGAAGGTGTCGCGGCGCCGGACGGTCAGCACGATCGAGGTGAAGCTGATGTCGGCATGCAGCCGCTGGATGCCGACCGTGCTCGCCACCTGCTGCATCAGTTCGCGGACCCGCAGTCCGCTGGTGCCGGCGCCGAGCATCAGGATGCCCGCCTTCAGCACCACATCCGAGCGCCGGATCAGATGGGTGGGCTCCAGCGCGTCCTCGTATTCGTGCTCGTCGGGTTCGGGTATCTGTTCGCCGGCCACAACCCAACGTTATGCCAGGACCGGGATCCGCGGGGTCGGTACGAGTTGCGCGGTCTTCCGGCCGAGCGCCCTGACCTTCCCTAGGCTGGGGGAGGGGGCCCGGGAGGCTGCTGAATACCCGTCGCTCGGCTGCGGCGTGCCGTCATGTCACCGCGCAGCCTGCATGGTTCGGCGCGCTCTGAGGTGGAGGGAGGCGCGATGGCGCGGTGCGAGGGGCGAGCCCCGATCGTGCTGATCGTCGAGGACGAGCCGATGCTGTCAGCGGCGGTCTCGCGTCACCTCGTCCAGCAGGGCTTCGTGGTGGTCGAGGCGGCGACCGCGCAGGCCGCTCGCGCAGCGGCCTGGGAGCACCAACCCGATGTCGTGCTGCTCGACATCCTGCTGCCCGACGGCTCCGGCTATGACCTGTGCGTCGAACTGCGCCGGATCACCACGGCGCCGATCATCTACGTCACCGCGCTCGATCAGGATCTGGCCGTGATCCGCGGGCTGGCCGCCGGCGGAGACGACTACCTCACCAAGCCGTTCAGCCTGGACGTGCTGACCGCCCGGATCAACGCCCAGCTGCGGCGTAGCGGCGCCCCGCGGGCGATGCGGCTGGAGCTGCCGCCGCTGTACCTCGACTTCGTCACCGGGAAGGTGACCCTCGAGGGCGAGGAGATCGAGCTGTCGAAGAAGGAGATGCAGTTGCTCGGCTACCTGGCGGCCAACGCCGGCCAGGGGATGACCCAGCCCGAGCTGCTGGCCACGGTCTGGGGCGACCAGTCCGGGCTTCCGACCAACACCGTCCGGCAGCACATCTCCAACCTGCGTCGCAAGCTGCGGCTGGACGCCGCCAGCGCCTTCGAACTCACCCTCACCGCCGATCACCGGTACGTCTTCCAGCAGGTCCGGTTCACTCCCTGACGAGCAGCCTGGTCGGCGAGCGCCAGCCTTAGGCCTCAAGCGCCAGCCTTGTGTGCTGGCTCTCGGTGCTTATGGCTGGTCCTCGATGGCGGCGAGATCGGACGACGGCGGCGGGCGCGGTGATGCCGAGGCGGGGATGGCAGCGGGGCGGGGATGTCCGGAGCGTGCGGGGTCGGCGCGCGGACGTCCTAAGGGCCCGGGATCGGCGCGGGGAACTAGGTCGCGTCCTTGTTGGCCAGGGGGAAGGCGCAGCGGGCGGTGGTGCCCACGCCCAGCTCGGAGGTCAGGGTCAGTTCGCCGCCGTGGGCGCTGACCAGGGAACGCGAGATCGTCAGGCCCAATCCGATGCCCGTGTCGCGGGCGGACCGGACGCCACCGTTCCGGCCCGGTCCGGTCTGGCTGGCAAGTTCGGTCAGGAGCTCGGCCGGGATGCCCTCACCGGTGTCGGTGACCGAGACCTCGGCGAACCGCCCGCGTTCCCGCACTGCCACGGTGATCACCCCGTCGCTGGTGTGACGGGCGGCATTGGAGAGCAGGTTGACCAGCACCTGCGCCACCCGCTCGCGGTCGGCCATCACCATCGGGCTCGCGCTGCCACGGGCGAGTTCGAGTGAGTTGCGGGTGCGTGCGCAGAGTGGCTGGTAGGCGCGCAGGGTCTGCTGGACGATCGCACCGAGATTCTCCTCGCGCAGGTCGAGGTCGAGCCGGTCCTCGTTGATCCTGTCGATGTCCAGCAGTTGCCTCACCAGCCGGCCGAGCCGGTCGGCCTCCGAGCCGATCACGGAGAGGTCATGCTCCGCGGCGGACCCTGTCGGCTGCCGGCGTTCGGCCGCTTCGGCGTGGGCCCGGATGGCGGCCAGCGGCGTGTTGAGCTCATGGGCGATGCCGGCCAGGAACTCCGATTTGGCCCGGTCGACCTGCTGGAGTTGCGCATTGCGCACGGCCAGCAGTTCCTGGTTGCGTTGGTGGACGCGAAGCAGCAGGTGGAGGGTGATCGCCAGCGAGACCCCAGCCACCGTGACCGCATAGATCACATCCGTCATCACCGCGGCCGGGCTGCTGATCGGCGTGACGGTGGCGGGATGGAGATAGGCCACCACGCAGCAGGCGGCGTAGACCACCACCTGCAGCGGCACCAGGATCCACAGCGCGGTCCCTTCCAGAACGAAGGCGGAGAAGACCAGGGCGAAGACGAAGAAGGCGGGCATGCCGCTCAGGTAGCCGCCGCCGGAGAAGAACAGCGCGGGAAAGACCACCAGGAACATCACGACGACCGTGATCAGATAGGCGAGCCGGTACCGTCCCGTGGTGCGGACGAACCACAGCAGGGCGAGCGAGACCAGGGCGATGGCGAGATTGAGCGTGGCCTGCTGCCAGACCATCTGGTTCAGTGCGCTCTCCAGTGCGGTGGCCAGCGCGACGACGAAGCCGATGGCGGCGGCGACGTTGAACAGCCTCGCCCGGAAGTCGAGCGACTCGTCGGTGAGGAACTGACGGATCCGGCCTGCCATCCGCTGACCGGCGACGCCTGTTGTCATGCCTGGAACCTACTTCCTTCCAGCCCTCTCGGCGGCCAGGAAGCCGCGGTCGCGGGGCGGGCCGGGCCGGGGTGCAAAGGGTGAGAGCGTCAGGCGGGATCCCGCTGGTGACCGGGTCACCCCCCTTGCCCGGCCACCAGGCAGGTCCCTCAGGGATTCCGCCAGCCGGTGGCGAGGGTGCTGCCCCCCAGCATCTCGCCTCCTCGCCACCTACTGGCGGAAACGCCCTACTCCGGACGTCCGATCAGTTCCACCGAATCGAACCCAGCGGCGAAGCCGGTGTGCTCCGGCGAGCAGGCCCACGCCGGAGCGGTCAGGCCGGCAACCCGCGTGTCGTCATCCGGATTCCTTCCGATGGGGCCGGTGTGCCCGGCGACCCTGACGATAGGAGCCTGCGATGCGCTGCCGGTGGGCGATAAGCGATCCTTTACAACATCTGGTGAATTGGTACCGGGGCTGTCGCCGTCACCTGTCGTGTACTCGGTGCCGGGCTCGGCGTCAGGGGCTTGCCCATTGGCTCCGGAGTCGCGCCTCGCTCCAGAGCCCACTCCGCGCTGGCTTCCCATGCCCCGCCTGCGATCCGGGCGAAGGCCGGGATCTCCGCCTGGGCCGACAGCCCACGCCCGAACGACGGGGCTGCTTCGCCGGAATCACCGAAGCTGCGGACCCCCGCCGCCGCGGAGGTCGATTGTAGGAATCCGACAAGGAGGATGGGGCAACATTGGCCGTCACCCGTTGAAGATCGGGAGGCGAACATGGCAGATTGCCACAAGGCCCCCGAAGTGGGGCCCTTCGACCCTGCCCCTGGGAGGCCCTGTGTTCCGGCGGATTGCGATCGTCAATCGGGGTGAGGCCGCGATGCGGCTGATCCATGCCGTCCGTGATCTGAACGCCGAACGGCCCGGCGAGCCGGCGATCGCCACGATCGCGCTGTACACCGATGCCGAGCGCACCGCCATGTTCGTCCGCGAGGCCGACGAGGCCTACCCGCTCGGGCCGGCCGCCGAGCGTCCGTACCTCAACCACGCGCTGCTGGCCCGGGTGCTGCGCGAGGCCAAGGCCGACGCGGTCTGGGTGGGCTGGGGTTTCGTCGCCGAGGACGCCGACTTCGCCGACCTGGTCGAATCGCTCGGCATGACCTTCATCGGCCCCTCCGGCACGGCGATGCGCAAGCTGGGCGACAAGATCGGCTCCAAGCTGATCGCCGAGGAGGTCGGCGTCCCGGTCGCACCCTGGAGCCGCGGTCCGGTCGACAGCCTGGAGGAGGCGCTGGCCGCTGCCGAGCGGATCGGCTACCCGCTGATGCTCAAGGCCACCGCGGGCGGTGGCGGACGCGGCATCCGCCGGGTGGACGCCCCGGAGGATCTGACCGACGCCTACCAGCGCACCCGGGATGAGGCCGAGCGGGCCTTTGGCACCGGCGTGGTCTTCCTGGAGAAGCTGGTCACCGGCGCCCGCCACGTCGAGGTGCAGGTGATCGCCGACGGCCAGGGGACCGCCTGGGCGCTCGGCGTCCGGGACTGCTCGGTGCAGCGCCGCAACCAGAAGGTGATCGAGGAGTCGGCTTCTCCCTTGCTGGACGCGGAGCAGACCGCCGAACTCAAGGCGGCGGCCGAGCGGCTCGCCCTCGCCGTGGACTACTCCGGCGCCGGGACGGTGGAGTTCCTCTACCACCCCGGCGACCGCTTCTTCGCCTTCCTGGAGGTCAACACCCGGCTGCAGGTGGAGCACCCGATCACCGAGGTCACCAACGACTTCGATCTGGTCAAGGCCCAATTGCAGGTCGCGGCCGGCGGCCGGCTGGCCGACCGTCCGGTCGAGCAGGGACATGCCGTCGAGGCCCGGCTCAACGCCGAGGATCCCGACCGGGATTTCGCGCCCGCCCCGGGCCGGATCACCCGGCTCGACCTGCCGGTCGGACCGGGCATCCGTGTGGACACCGGTGTCGCCGAGGGGGACGCGATCCCGGCCGACTTCGATTCCATGATCGCCAAGATCATCGCCTCCGGACGTACCCGCGACGAGGCGTTGGGCCGGCTCCGCCGGGCGATGGCCGAGACCACCGTGATCATCGACGGCGGTACCACCAACAAGAGCTTCGTGCTGGAACTCCTCAACCGTCCCGAAGTGATCGACGGATCGGCCGACACCGGCTGGATCGACCGGGTCCGGGCCGAGGGCGGGCTGATCGCCGACCGGTACTGGCCGGTGGCGTTGGTCGCCGCGGCGATCGAGGCCTACCTGGAGGCCGAGCGGCGTGAGGTCTCCCACCTGCTGGAGACCGCCCGCGGCGGACGGCCGCAGGCCCAGCACGCCGAGGGTATGCCGGTCGATCTCAAGCTGCGCGGCGTGGCCCACCGCCTGGTGGTCTTCCGCTCCGGCCCCGACCACTACCGGGTGCGGATCGGCGATGAGGCCGCGGATGTCCGGATGGAACGCCTGGACGAGGCCCACGGCCGGCTGCAGATCGGCGACGAACGGTTCCGGATCGTCACCGACACCCACGGTCCGGTGCACCTGATCGAGGTGAACGGCATCACCCACCGGGTCTCCCGGGACGAGGGCGGCGTGCTGCGCTCGCCGGCCCCGGCGCTGGTGGTGGCCACCCCGGTCGCGGTCGGCGAGGAGGTCGCCGCGGGCGCGCCGGTGGTGGTGCTGGAGTCGATGAAGATGGAGACGGCGATCGTCGCTCCCTTCGCGGCACGGGTACGGGAACTGCACGTCATGGCGGGCAGTCAGGTGGAGAGCCAGGCGCCCTTGGTCCGGCTGGAGCCGCTGGGCGACGGCGAGGAGGAGGCCGAGACCACCGGCGGCGAGGTCGAACTGCCGCCGGCGGGCAGGGACGCGTCCGTCCAGGCGCGGCTCTCGCGGCTGCTGGCCGAACTCTCCGCCCACCTGATGGGCTACGACACGGATGCCTCGGCCGACACCCTGGCCGCCTACCTGGCCGCCCGGGACGAGGCGTTGCGGACGACGGCTGCCCTCGACGCGGAGACGACCGGATCCTCCGGGGGTGCGCCGTCCTCCGCGGCCGTGTTGGCCGGCGAGATCGGGCTGTTCTCCCTGTACGCCGATCTGGCCGAGCTGAGCCGCAACCGTCCGGCCGGCGAGCAGGACAACACCGAACTGCGGATCCACTCCGACCGCGAGCACTTCCACGGCTACCTGCGCAGCCTGGACGCCGCCCGCGCCGGCCTACCCGACCAGTTCGTCCAGCGGCTGGAGCGGGCCCTGGCCCACTACGGCGTCGACTCGCTGGATCGCACGCCGGCCCTGGACGAGGCGGTCTTCCGGATCTTCCTGGCCCAGCAGCGGGTGGCGGCGGATGTCCAGGTCGTGCTGGCGATCCTCGACCGATGGATCGGGCAGCCGGCTCCCGACGCGGAACTCGCCGGCCCCGCCCGCGCCCAGTTGGAGCGGCTGGTGCGGTCCACGCAGCGCCGTTTCCCGGCGGTCAGCGATGTGGCACGTTCGGTCCGGTTCCGCTGGTTCGACCAGCCGCAGGTGGACGCCGAGCGGGAGCAGGTGCTGGCCGCCGTCGCCGGTGAGGTGGCTGATCTGGCCACCCACCCGGACGCTCCGGACTACGCCGAACGGATCGCTGCGCTGTCGGCGATCCCGGAGCGCCTGGTGCTCACCATGGCCGCCCGGCTGAGCCAGGGCATCGCCGCTCACGAGCCGCTCCTGGAGGTGCTCACCCGCAAGCACTACGGCGACCGGGAACTCTCCGGGCTGCAGGCGCTCACCGTCGACGGACGCTCGGTGGTGGTCGCCGACTATGTGCTGGACGAGCGCCCCGCCCACACCATCACCACCATCGCCAAGGCGGACGAGCTGGCAGCGGACCGGCCGGTGGCGGCGCTCGTCGCCGAGCGACTCGCGGCCGTCGGATTGGGTGCCGGTCCCGGGTCCCCGACGCTGGGACAGCGCGGACGGCTCGCGGCGTCCCAGCCCGAAATCGAGTCTGACAAGCTGGGACAGCAGGAACCGTCCCCGGTGTCTCGGGGCAGGCGTCCGGTGGAAGCGGTGGTCGAGGTCTACGTGGCGTGGCCTTCACCGGGCGACGGCTCCCACGCTCCACTGGGCCACGCCCAGCTCGCGGCGCAGTTGCAGCCGCAGTTGGCGGGCTGGCCGCTGCAGGGAGTACGACGGATCGTGATCGCCGCCTGCTCGGCCGACGGCAATGTCGACTACGCGACCTTCCGGCCCGGCCCGGACGGCAGGCTGGTGGAGGATGAGCGGATCCGCGGCGTCCACCCGATGGTCTTCCGCCGGCTCAATCTGTGGCGGCTGAAGGAGTTCGACGCCACCCGGCTGCCGGCCCCCCGCGGCGTCCTGCTGTTCGAGTGCGTGGCCAAGTCGAACTCTGCCGACCGCCGTCTGGTGGCGATGGCCGAGGTCAATCAGCTGGCCGCGGTGCGGGACGAGAACGGCCGGCTGATCGGCCTGCCCCACGCCGAGCGCGCCGTGGAGAACTGCCTGGAGGCGATCCGGCGCACCCGGGCCGCTCGCGGCGCCGAGGGCAGCAGCCTGGACATGAACCATGTCTGGGTCTACGTCTGGCCCGAGATCGACATCGACCTGCGCGATGTGATGGCCCTGCAGCACAAGCTGACCCCGCTGTCGGACGGCACCGGCATCGAGGAGGTGCTGGCCGAGGGCACCTTCGTCCATGACGACCAGCCGCCCACCCGGCTGGCGATCCGCTTCCATTCCAAGCCGGGCAGGGGCGTCACCGCGTCCGTCGAGCCGCCGCCCACCGAACCGTTGCAGCCGCTGGACGACTACGCGGCCAAGGTGCTGCGCGCCCGCCGGCGCGGTCTGGTCTACCCCTACGAGCTCTCGGAGACGCTGGCAGGCCCCGCCGGCGAACTGGTCGAACTCGACCTCGCCGAAGTCGCGCCGGGCGAGCCCGACCGGCTGGTCGAGGTACAGCGTCCGCCCGGCCGGAACCGCGTGGGGATCATCTGTGCCCGGGTCACCACCCGGACCCCGCTCTACCCGGATGGGATCACCCGGGTGGTGCTGTCGGGCGACCCGACCCGCGGGCTGGGGGCGGTGGCCGAGCCGGAGTGCCGCCGGATCATCGCCGCCCTGGACCTGGCCGAGGAACTCGGGGTTCCCGTCGAGTGGTACACGCTGAGTTCTGGGGCGCGGATCTCGATGGATTCCGGCACGGAGAACATGGACTGGGTGGGCGCCGCGCTGCGCCGGATCGTGGAGTTCACCCAGGCCGGCGGCGAGATCAACATCGTGGTGGCGGGCATCAACGTCGGCGCGCAGCCGTACTGGAACGCCGAGGCGACCATGCTGATGCACACCAAGGGCATTCTCGTCATGACTCCGGATTCGGCGATGGTGCTGACCGGCAAGCAGTCGCTGGACTTCTCCGGCGGGGTCTCGGCGGAGGACAACTTCGGCATCGGCGGCTACGACCGGGTGATGGGGCCCAACGGGCAGGCACAGTACTGGGCGCCCGACCTGGCCGGCGCCTTCCGCGTCCTGATGGGCCACTACGAGAGCACCTGGGTCGCCCCCGGCGAGGCGGGCCCACGACGGGCTGCGACCTCCGATCCGTTCGACCGGGATGTCTCCTCCTATCCGCACGAGGGCGAGTTCGCCACGGTCGGCCAGATCTTCTCGCCGGAGCGCAACCCCGACCGCAAGAAGGCCTTCGACATCCGCACCGTGATCGCCGCGGTCTGCGACGCCGACCATCCGCGCACCGAGCGCTGGGCCGGGATGGCGGACGCCGACACCGCGGTGGTGATCGACGCCCGGATCGGAGGCCGCTCGGTGGCCGTGCTGGGCGTGGAGTCGCACCCGGTGCCGAGGGTCGGCTTCCCACCCACCGACGGGCCGGACACCTACACCGCCGGGACGCTCTTCCCGAAGTCGAGCAAGAAGGCCGCCCGGGCGATCAACGCCGCTTCCGGCAACCGGCCGCTGGTGGTGCTGGCGAACCTGTCGGGCTTCGACGGCTCACCGGAATCGATGCGCAAGCTACAGCTGGAGTACGGCGCCGAGATCGGCCGGGCGATCGTCAACTTCGCCGGCCCGATCGTCTTCGTGGTGATCAGCCGCTACCACGGCGGCGCCTTCGTGGTGTTCAGCAAGCAGCTGAATCCGAACATGACCGTGCTGGCGATCGAGGGCTCCTACGCCTCGGTGATCGGCGGTGCTCCGGCGGCGGCGGTGGTGTTCGCCGGTGACGTCGCGAAGCGGACGGCGGCCGACCCGAGGGTGGCCGCGATCGAGGCGCGGCTGCGCATGGCTCGCGCCGAGACGAAGGCCGCCCTGCAGCTGGAACTGGCCGACGTCCGGGCAGCCGTCCGTGCCGAGAAGATCAGCGAGGTGGCCGCGGAGTTCGACGGCGTCCACGACATCCACCGCGCGGTGCGGGTGGGTTCGGTGGATCGCGTGATCACCCCGGCGGAGCTGCGTCCGGCGATCATCCAGACCCTGGACGACTGGTTCGCCGGCTGAGGTGGCTGGCTCGAGGCGGTTCCGCTGCCCGCCGGACGGTGCCATCCGCGCGCAGGCGCCGGGCTCGAGCCTCTGATGCGGCGGTGAAAGCAGGGCCGGCCGGTTATCGTGAGGTCATGACGCGACGCGTGAGGTGGGACGAGGGACGCTGGACGACTCCGCCCGCCGGGGTCGAGGCCGATGGTGACGAGCTGGTCGTCACCGCGGTCGAGGGATCGGACGCCTGGCGGATCACCTCGTACGGCTTCGTCCACGATGACGAGCATGCGTTGCTCGTGCCGCTGCCGCCGGACACCGCGGTCGAGGTGGAGTTCGACGTGACGATGAGCGAGCAGTTCGATCAGGCCGGGTTGTTCCTACGAGCCTCGGCCACCCGGTGGGCCAAGTCCGGAATCGAGTTCGCCGACGGGGTGGTGAACCTGGGCGCGGTGGTCACCGACGAGAAGTCCGACTGGTCGTCGGCGCCGATGCCGCATTGGGCCGGCCGGCGGGCGACCGTGCGCGCCAGCCGCAGCGGGGACGCGGTGACCGTCCGGGCCGGCGTTGACGACGAGCCGCTCCGCCTCGTCCGGCTGTTCCCGCTCGATCCGGCCGTCGCCCTGGAGGCCGGGCCCTATCTGTGCGCTCCGACCCGTGCCGGCCTGACCGTCCGCTTCCAGCGCTGGGAGCTCACCGAGCCGGACGCCTCGCTCCACTGATCCCGGTCAGGTGAGGAGGCCTGCCTTGTAGGCGAGCAGATCGGTGACGCGGCTGCCTCGGGTGGCCTGGTCGGCGAGCAGATCCCGCCAGGAGTACACCAGGACGCCGTCGGCGCCGCTGGCGGCGACCGCGGTCAGCGCGTCCCGCCAGTCCTGGGCGGTGATCTCGCGTTTGCGTCCGCCGGGCAGGTAGACATCCTCCAGGTACTCCGCGCCACCCTGCAGGCAGGCCAGCAGGGTGCGGTCGGTCTGCTGCCGGGCCTCGGCGATGCGGGCGGGGATCCAGGTGCCGGGATCTCGTTTCTGGATCTGGAAGTAGAACATCAGCTCGTAGTGGTCGATCACCGTGTCGAGCTCGGCGAAGCGCTGCGACAGGACTTCGTGGACGGCGTTGTCATAGTCGGTGTTGCGGATCCCGAAGCTGTTCAGGATGACATCCACCCCGGGCTGGACGGATTCCGCCGTCTGCCGCAGCCGTGCTGCGATCCCGGCGACCAGGGCGCACTTGAAGTCGGTCCACTGCGGCCGCAACTCATGAGTGAGCACCTTCGCGCGCTCGGTGATGCCCGCCGGAAGCTGCTCGCCGGTGCGCTCCTCGAACAGCCCGGTGCAGCGCTGGCAGAAGCAGTACTCCTCGATCTCCGCCCGGCTGGTCTCGGGCATCCACAGCTCCCAGAAGGCCGGGAAACGCAGGAACGAGAGGAACACGCCGTCCGGCCGGGTGTGGGCGACAGCCTCAGCGAACCGGGCGGCCTTGCGCTCCAGGTATTCCGGGGAGGAAGGGCAGATGCCGTAGTACCAGGTGAGCGGACGGAACTCCTCGCCGGTGGCCGAGATCGGACGCATGTCGGCGCTGGCCTCGAACTCCTCGGGAGAGAAGGTCACTGCCGTCGACTGGTAGGTGCGAATGCCCTGGTTCCGCAGCGCGGCAACCCAGCCTGCATCGTCATAGGCTCCGTCCGGTGGAACCTGTGCCACCGCGCTGCCGGGCAGCGGGTCGATCAGGTTCTGCACCAGCGCCCAGTCCACCCCGTGCGAGGCCATCCGCTGGGCCGCCTCGGCCATGCTGAGGCCGTGGTCGGTGGCCCACTGCCAGCCGTACGACTTCACACCGACGATCGGGTTCATGCTGCTCCTCCTACTGGCGGATCTCTTAGCTTAGGGAACGTTGATCAACGCACCGCAACGCTGGCTGGGCCTGTCGAACCCGTTGCCGCCGGACGATTGTCGTGCCCTTCGGCAGGCTCGGGACAGGCAGCTCGACCATCGTGGTGAGTTTCTAGGCGGCCTGGGTCTGGCTCATCAGTTCCAGCAGGCTGCCGGGGGTGAGGTCGGCGGCGGGGACGATGGTGGCGACCTGCCCGCCGCGGACGACCGCGATCCGGTCGGTCAGGGTGAGCAGTTCCTCCAGTTCGTCCGACACCACGATGCAGGCCACCCCGTCGGCGGCCAGCGACCGGACATGCCGGTAGATCTCGGCCTTGGCGCCGATGTCCACCCCGGCGGTCGGCTGGTCCAGGATCAGCACCCGCGGCTGGGCCTCGGCCACCCGCGCGATCAGCACCTTCTGCTGATTGCCGCCGGAAAGCGACCGGGCGAGTGCCTTGCCGCCCTGGGCGCCGCGGATGTTGTACCTGGTGACCGCCTCGGAGACCGCCCGGCGCTGCTCGGCGGCCTTCACGAAGCCAAGCGAGGTGAACAGCTTGGCCAGCGCGGTGAGGGTGATGTTCTCCGCCACCGAGCTGGTGAGCACCAGCCCGCGGTGCTTGCGATCCTCCGGCACCAGCACCACCCCGGCGTCGGCGGCCTGCGCCGGCGAGCCGAACTGGGACTGCTTGCCGTCCACGATCAGCGTGCCGGTATGTGGACGAGCGCCGCAGACGGCCTCCACCAGGCTGGTGCGGCCCGAGCCGACCAGCCCGGCCAGTCCGAGCACCTCGCCGGCGCGTACCTCGAAGCTGGAGGCCGGCCGGCCCTGCGCGCCGAACTCCTTCAGCGCGACCACGACGTGACCGTCGGCCGCCGCCGCGGCGGGCCCGGTCACCGGTTCGGCGGCCTCCTCGAGTGCCTCCTCGCCCACGATGGCGCGGGAGAGCGAGGCGATGGTGTAGTTGCCGGCGGGTGCGTGGTCGACCAGATCGCCGTCCCGCAGCACGGTGACCTCGTCGCAGATCTCGAGCACCTCGTCCAGGAAGTGCGAGATGTAGACGATGCCCACCCCGCGCGCGGCGAGCTTGCGGGTGACCGCGAACAGCGCCTGGCGTTCCGCTGGAGCGAGTCGCGCGGTGGGCTCGTCCATCACCAGGATGCGGGCCTCGCGGCTGAGCGCCTTGGCGATCTCGGTGAGCTGCTGGTGGGCGACCGAGAGCCGCCGCACCGGCACGTCCATCGGGATGTCGAAGCCCAGGTCGGCCAGCAGCATCTCGGCCTCCTGACGCATCTGCCGCTTCAGGACGGTGCCCGTCCTGGTGTGGCGCTCGCGTCCGAGAGCGAGGTTGGCCTCGACGGTGAAGTCCGGAACCAGGGCGAACTCCTGATGGATCACCGCGATCCCGGCGCCGAGGCTGGCTGCCGGAGAGGCGAGCCGGACGGCCTGACCGTCCAGCTCCACCTCCCCGGTGTAGTCGGAGTACAGCCCGGCGAGGGTCTTCATCAGGGTGGACTTGCCGGCGCCGTTGTGGCCGACCAGGCCGTGCACCCGTCCGGCGTGGATGGTGAAGTCCACCCCGTGCAGCACCTCGTTGCCGAAGAAGGACTTGGAGATCCCCCGCATCGACACCAGCGGCGTCGCAATGGCTGTACTCGTCATCGTCGATCCCTATGCGCCCCAGGCCGGCGGGAAGTCGGCCACATTGTCCTTGGTGACGATCGGCAGTTCGAGGAACTCGTTGGGCTGGGTGACCTTGTCCTTCTCACCCTTGATCCACTGCACGGCGGCCTCGACCGAGCGCTCGCCCTGCGGCCGCGGATCCTGGTTGACGGTGCCGAAGATGTAGCCGGCCTCGATGCCCTGCCGGACCTCGACCGGGTAGTCACCGACCACGAACAGGACGTCGTCCCGCCCCGACTCGCGCGCGTACTTGGCCGAGTTGGCGGCCTCCGGGCCCTGGGCCACGATCATGTCCAGCTGGCCGGCGCCGAACTTGCCCAGCCAGTCCTGGGTGAGCGCGAGGGCATCGGCGGCATCCCAGTTGGCGGTCTGCTCGGCGACCACCTCGATGTTCGCGTGCTGGGCGAGGACCTCATCGAAGCCCTGCTTGCGCAGTAGCTGCGCGGAGGTGCCCAGCGCGCCCATCATGTAGGCGATCTTGCCGCCGTCGGGCAGGGTCTGGGCCACCAGGGTGGCCTGCTGGCGTCCGAACTCGACGTCGTCGGCGCCGACGAAGGTGACGATCTCCGCCGCCTCGTCGACCCGGTTGTTGACCGCGAAGACCGGGATGCCCGCCTCGTTCGCCTTCTTGATCGCCGGGACGATGCCCTTGGCGTCCGACGGGGTGACCAGGATCGCGTCCACGCCCTGGGCGATCAGCTGCTGGACGCCGGCCACCTCGGTGCCGATGTCGCCTTTGCCGTCCACGATGGTCAGCTTCACGCCGAGGGAGTCAGCGGTTTCCTGCTGGCCCTTGATGAAGTTGGAGTAGAAGGGGACGGAAGTGTTCCAGATCATCGAGCCGATGGTGATCTCGGAAGGGGCTGCGGTGCCTCCGGGGCTGGCGCCGGGGGTCGGCTCGGCTGCGCAGGCGGTCATGAGCAGGCCGGCGGCCAGCGTCGCGGCGGTCAGCGCCTTGGTGGTGCGGTGTTTCATCGAATACTCCATCTGTGAGTGGTGTCCTGGGAGGTTCTGGCTGGGGTGGGGTCAAGAGGCTCGCCGGCGGCGCTGCAGGGTGTCGATGGCGACCGCGCCGATGATCACGGCACCGGTGATCGCCGGCTGCCAGTAGGGAGAGATCCCGAACTGGTTGAGGGCGTTGGAGACCACGCCGAGCAGCAGGGTGCCGACCACGACATTGCCCACGCCGCCGACGCCGCCGGTGAGCGGGACGCCGGCGATCGCCACGGCGGCGATGGCGGCCAGCGGCCAGCTGGTGGCCGAGGCGGGCTGGCCGATCGAGGTCTGGCCGAGCAGGATCAGGCCGCCGATCGAGGCGGTGAGCGAGCCCAGGGTGTAGACCGCGATGGTCACCCACTTCACCTTGATGCCGGCCAGGCGCGAAGCCTCTGCGTTACCGCCGACAGCGTAGATGTGACGGCCGAACAGCGAGGTGTTCAGCATGACCGCGACCGCGGCGACGACAGCGGCATAGATCAGCGCGGCCACCGGGATCGGCCCGAGCCGGCCCAGGCCGATCACGGTGAACTCGTCCGGCACCCCGTAGACCGGCGCGGCATCGGTGAGGACGAACAGCAGCCCGGTCACCAGTACCTGGGTGCCGAGGGTGACAACGAAGGGGTTGATCCCGATCAGCGCGATCAGCGAACCGTTGCCCAACCCGACGATCAGGCCGACCACCAGCGCGGCCAGAATGCCCGGGACGATGCCGAACTGGCTCATCGTCCAGGCCGCGAAGACCGAACTGGCGGCGCCGACCGCGCCGACCGAGAGGTCGAAGCCGCCCAGCAGGATCATCATCAGCATGCCGCAGGCGACGATGCCGATGATCGACTGCTGCTCGACGATGTTGACCAGATTGGGCGGGGCTCGGAAGCCGGGGGAGACGGCGGCGAGGATGGCTACCAGGGCCACGAAGATCAGCAGCAGGGCCCGCTTCGAGGCCCATTGCAGCAGGCCGCCGGTGGCGGCGCGGGCCGTGGTGGTGGTGTCCGTCATATGCGCGGCTCCTTCGCGGGTGATGCTCAGCGGGTGCGGTGGGGGTGCTGCGCCTTGCGCGCCCCACTTCTCGGCGGTCCGTCGTTGGTGCGTGGTCACGGTTGTTCCTCTGGGAGGATGGAAGGACTATAGTTTCAACGCGCAATCAAATGCAACCGCCGATGAGCGCGCGTCCGGATCCTGGACGGTGATTGCAGGAGCGGGACGCTCATTGGACCTATATTTGTTACCGGATCGAAATCAAACAGGGGGCTGCCGGGTGGTCAACGACACCAAGGAGCTGAATCGGGGCGCTGTCCTGACCGAACTGCTGCGGCATAGGCCGATCAGCCGGCGCGACATCGCCTCGGCCACCGGCATCTCGCCGGCGACGGTGACGCGGGTGGTCGAGCAGCTGATCGCCGATGGTGTCGTTCGCGAGGAGCGCGAACTGCGGGTCGGTACCCGCGGACGGCGGGCGGTGCTGCTCGACGTGGTGGCGGAACGCGGTCACATCGTCGGAGTCGATCTGGGTGCCTCCAACACCCGGCTGATCGTGGCGAACCTCGCCGGACATCCGCTGCGCGTGGCGCAGCTGCCCACCCGTCGCGAGACCGATTCCCTCGGCCTGGCCGACTGGCTGGCCGATCGGATCCAGGACGGGGCTGGACCGCTCTGGCCCACCGTCGACCGGGTCTGCATCGGGGTGCCCGGAGCGGTGCGGGTGGCCGACAGCGGCATCTCCAACGCGCCCAACCTCGGGCAGGTCGAGGATCCCCGGTTCATCTCCCGTCTGGTCGAGCGGCTCGGCAAGCCCTGGCTGATCGACAACGACGCGAACTACGCTCTGCTCGGCGAGCTGCACTTCGGCGCGGCCAGCCAGGCCTCCACCGCGGCGATGCTGACCATCGGCACCGGCCTCGGTGCCGGGCTCGCCATCGATCGCCAGGTGCTGCGCGGCGAGCATGGCCTGGTCGGGGAGTTCGGCCAGCTGCCGGTCGGGCCGCTGGGGGCGCACCTGGAGCACATGGTCACCGGACCGGGCATCCTGCGGCGCGCGAGCGAGGCGGGCGTGGCGATGGCGGATCCCGCCGAGCTGTTCGTCCCGCAGCCGGAACCGGCTATCGCCCAGCTACGTGCCCAGTTCGACCAGGCGATCCTGATCGTCCTGGTGGCCGCCGCGGTCTCCTGCGAGCCGCAGTGCATCGTGGTCGGCGGTCAGGTCGGACGTGCGCTGGCGGCCGACGCCGATCGGTATCAGGAGGCGCTGCAGGCCACCCTGCGGGTCGCCCCGCGGATCTCGACCGCGGCGCTGGGCGACTTCGCCGGCGCGGCGGGAGCC
>JASGEM010000064.1:0-82616 GCA_049841235.1 Propionicimonas sp.
CCCGCCACCGGCCACCGCAACTCCGACGAGCCCGCCGCCCGGCACGCCGACGCCGCCCCCGCCGCCGATGCCCGCCTGCCGGGCGGAGGCCGAAGCGCTCTCGATCGCCGAACGGGCCGGGCAACTGGTGATGGTGGGGGTGACGGGCTCACTGGACGGCGCCGAGCGCAAGGCGATCACCGCGAACCATCTGGGGTCGGTGATCCTGATGGGAGCCTCCAGCCGCGGCGTGAAGAAGACCGCCGGACTCACTGCGTCCATCGCCGAACTCGGGGACGAGATCGGCATCCTGGTCGCCGTCGACCAGGAGGGCGGGCTGGTGCAGCGGCTGAAAGGCGCCGGCTTCGACAGGATTCCGGCCGCGGCCGACCAGGCCGAGCTCACCCCAGCGAAGCTCAGGCAGCGGGCCACCGCTTGGGGTGAGCAGCTGGCGGCAGCGGGCGTCCAGCTCAATCTCGCTCCGGTCGCCGACGTGGTGCCGAAGGCCAATGCCCGTGCCAATCAGCCGGTCGCCAAGCTGCGGCGTGGGTATGGCAGCGATCCCGCCAAGGTCTCTGAGCGGGTCGCCGCCTTCGTCGACGGAATGCACGCCGGCGGGGTCGGTGCGGCGGTCAAGCACTTCCCGGGCCTGGGCGCGGTGAAGGGCAACACCGACTTCGCCGCGAATGTGGTGGACTCGACGACCACCGCCGACAGCAAGCTGCTGGGTCCATTCCGCGATGCCGCCGCCAACGGGGTGGACGCGGTGATGATCTCGTCCGCCGTCTATCGCAAGATCGACGCCAAGCGAATCGCCACCTTCTCGCCCAAGGTGATCGGCCTGCTGCGCGACTGGGGCTACGGCAAGGTGGTGATCAGCGACGACCTCGGCGTGGCCAGGGCGCTCCGCGACGTCCCCGCCAGGCAGCGTGCCGCGCGGTTCGTCGAAGCCGGGGGAGACCTGGCGATCAGCGTCGAGCCGAAGGCCGCGGTCGCCATGGCGAAAGGCCTGGTGGCCGAAGCCGAGAAGGATGCCGCCTTCTCCGAGCGGCTGACCGAATCCGCGGCCCGCGTCCTTGTCCTGAAGCAGGAGTACGGGCTGGTCAGTTGCGGGTGAACAACGCGCACTCGACTGGGCTGAGCAGTGACCGAAGCCCTGGGCGACGAGCTGTGGTGGTTCGTCGATGTGCTGTCCGGCAAGGGCGGATACCGGCACCATCGGGTCGGCGGCGCGATCTGAGGCCTCGGCGCGGTATCCTCTCCAGGAGATAGACAACAGGGTTATGGAAGTAGCGGACGTCTCACTGAGTCCGAGAAGGGGTACCCCATGGGGGCGAATGAGGCCGGGCTTCATGGACTGAGTACGTTCGTGCTTGCCTCGCCGTTCTCGGATCAGGATGGCGATGTCTTCGACACGGTTGCCGGCTACGGCTACGACATGATCGAAGTGTGTATCGAGGATCCCAGGTTGCTGACCCCGCGGTGGGTGGCGACGCAGGCGGCCCGGACCGGGTTGGCGGTGAGCGTGTGCGGTGCGTTCGGGCCGGGTCGGGACATTTCGAGCGAGAACCCGCAGGTGCGGGCTGCCGCGTTCGAGTATCTCCACCACTGCGTGGACTTCGCCCAGGCGGTGGAATCGCCCCATGTCGCGGGCCCGATGTACGCGGCGACCGGACTCACCAGAATGCTGTCCTCCGCCGAGCGGGACGCTCAGCGGGAGCGAGCGGTAAGCGGTCTGCGTCAGGTGGCGGACCGGGCCGCCGCCATGGGCGTCGGGCTTGCGATCGAGCCGCTCAACCGTTTCGAGACAGATCTGGTCAACACCGTCGAGCAAGGCGTCGAGCTCTGCCGGATGATCGATCGGCCCAACGTCGGGCTCATGCTGGATACCTTTCACATGAACATCGAGGAGAAGAATCTGGGCGACGCGGTGCGATCGGCCGGGGAGCTGGTCTTCCACGTCCAGGTCTCGGAGAACGACCGGGGCACGCCGGGTACCGGGCACATTCCCTGGCAGGAGGTGTTCTCCGCGTTGTCCGAGATCGAGTACCGAGGATGGATCTCCGTCGAGTCGTTCCTCCCCACCGTCCAGGAGATCGCTCGCGCGGTCTCGCTGTGGCGGCCGGTCGCGAACTCCATGGACGAGCTGGCCAGAGACGCGCTGGAGTTCCTGCGCCGCCGGGTTACCGAGACGCCGGGGGAGCTGAGATCCTCACCGGCTGACCGCTGAGCGCCGACCGCCGGGCGGCATCCATCACGAGCAGGCTGCGCAAACCGGACCTGCCATCGGGCTGAGGGAGCGAGGCCGGCGGCGTGCCGGGCCGGGCTGGTCCGCTCGCGCGCACCGCTGTCAGGAAGCGGTCCAGCATGAGCTTGTCGAGATCGACGCCGGTCGGGATGTGGAGGGCTCCGGCGTGGTTGGTCCCGGTGAGGTGGTCCGCGAAGGGAGCGATCGTCGCGGTGCCTCCGGTTCCGGTCAACTCCAGGCTCAAACCTCCCCAGGTGGGGGCGTTGTCGGGCTGGCTCCAGGAGCAGTCGATGGTCGCGATCAGGCCACTGGGGTAGGTGACGGTCACGATGCCGCCGGTCTCGACCGGGACGTCCTTCTCGGCATGGAGGATCCGGTTCGAGGCAGCGTAGACGCTCAGCGCGAGCGCACCTCCGCTCAACTCGTCGAGCAGGTCGGCACAGTGCACGACGTGGTCGACGATCGCTCCACCGCCTGCCAACTCCGGATCGACGAACCAGGGCCGTGCGCCGATCGGGATCTGCCCGTTGTTGGTTCCACGCGCGGCCAGGAGCCGTCCGAGGCTGCCCTCGCAGGCGAGCCGGAGCAAACGCCGGTGGGCAGGCGAGAACCGGACCGGGTAGGCGATCATGAGGATCACTCCCGCCGCATCGCATGCGGCGATCATCGCTTCGGCGTCGGCGACCTCGGTGGCCATCGGCTTCTCACAGAGCACGTGGACCCCCGCCGTGGCGGCGTACTCGACCAACTCGCGATGGCGCGAGTTCTCCGATGTCACGACCAGGGCGTCCAGTCCCTGCGCGAAGAGCGCCTCGTAGTCGTCCAGGTACTCCACGCCGAATCGAGTCGCCAACGCAGCTCCGCGATCGGTGGCGGAGTCACCGCTGGTGCCGTCCGGATCGGTTGCCACCACCCGGACGGCGGGGGATCGCACCAGGTTCGCCAGGTACGAGGCCGCATGCGGGTGAGCGAACGAGGCCACGCCGACGGTCAGGTTCTCCGAAGTCACTGCTTCTCTCCCCAGCTTGCCGGTACGGCGAGGTCCACCGCGATTCCCAACTGCAGGGAACGCCGCACCGCATCGATCACCTCGATGGCAGCGACCGCGTCAGCCGCAGTGACAGCCGCCGGTCGTCCGGTAACCAGCGCCTCGTGGAAGTCGGCGAGTTCGGCATGGAAGAAACTGCCGCGTACCGCGGAACGATGTCGCGCCGCCAGCGCTGGGTCCATGCCGGGAATGCTCACGGTCATCTCTGGCAGAGCGACCGAGTCGAACTCGATGGTTCCATGCTCTCCTGCCACCGAGAACGACGAGCCGAACGGGCTGCCCTGTGCGGCCCAGGTCGCCGAGAGCAACGTGATGGCCGTCGAGGCATGGGTGAGGGTTGCGAAGACCGTGTCGATTCCAGGTTCGGCCGACCTGCGCACCGCGAACACGTGTTCGACCGGACCGCTCACCTGTATCGCCATGTCGGCGTCGTGGATCATGAGGTCGGTGAAGACACCTCCCGAGCGGGCGTCGTCCGCCAGCCAGCTGGTGGCCGGCGGATGCGCGGTCGTTCGGGTCAGGCGGGTAACGGCCGGTCTGCCGATCTTCCCGCCACGCACCGCGGCGAGCATCTTCCGGTAGGCCGGGTTGTACCGCTCGACGAAGGCCGGGAACAGCGCCATCCCCGCAGCATCGGCCGCGGCGACGACCGTTCGTGTCGTGGCCGCATCCGGCGCCACCGGCTTCTCGCAGATGACGTGGCGCCCCGCCTGGATCGACGCGAGAGCGTACTCGGCATGGGTGTCGTTGGGCGAGACGATGTCCACGACGTCGCAACTGTCCAGCAGTTCGTCGAGGCTGCCGGCTCTCGTACCGCCGTATCGCTCGACCAGGGCTGAGGCGCCGCCGTGGGAGAAGACCGTGAGCGGCGCTCCGAGGCGCTGCCACGCGGCGGCATGTGGCTTGGCGATCCCACCGGCACCGATCATCCCGATGCGCAGCGGTGCGATGGCGTTCGCATGGCCGACCGAGGCTGGGCTCATCCCGTGCTCACCCACGCCGCGGGCTCGGTGCCGAACTCGGCGCCGTCGGGCTTCACGATCTCGGGAACCGGCACGCCGGCGACCCCGAACAGCGTCTCAGAGCACTCATGGAAGGCGAGCGCGACCGTGCCGAGGAGAGTGCCGTCACCGCCGAGGCTGGAAGGCAGGACATCCGGCTTCTCGCTCACCAGCATCATATGATCGATCTGCCGACGCAGCCGCTCGGGGAATCCGGGAGCCTGGGCGAACTCCCCGCCCAGCAGGACGACATCGGGATCCACGACGAGAGACACCGCGGCGATCCAGTAGGCGATGTCGGCGGCGAAGGTGTCGATCTCCTGCGCCGCGTCCGGATCGCCCTGTTCCGCCAACTCCATCACTCCCGCGAAAGAACCGGCCGACTTCCACAGCAGTTGGCCCTTGACCGAGTTGCTGGTCCAGCGCATTCCTCTCAGGCTTGCGAGCTCGCCGGCCGTGCGGTGGGCTCCCTGGAGGATGCGCCCGTTGAGCGTCACCGCGAAGGAGATCCGCTCGCCCAGCTGGAAGTACACGGAGTTGCGGACCAGCTGCGTGGTTCCCATGTGGTGCTCGGCGTAGGCAGCGAGCTTGATGTCGTTCTCCAGCAGCACGGCGCAATCCAGCCGCTCCGACAGCACGCGCGCAACGTCGGTGTTGTTCCACTCAGGCACGTAATAGCTGCGGGAGATCTTCCCGTCGTGCCTGACGATCCCGGAGACGCCGATGCAGGCCGCGGCCAGCCGGCTGGCCGGAAGCCCGATGCGCTGCAGCGACTCGCGGACGGCTTTGACGGTCTCGTTCAGGCGCTGTCCGGCGGTCAGGGAGCCCTGAAGGGGCCGGTCGGTCAGGGTCAGGATCCGGCCGCTCATGTCGGCCAGGGCGACTCGGATCGAGGTCGGAGCTGCGTCGATCCCGGCGACCAGGCGGCTGGTGGGATCGAAGTCGAAGCGGCGAGCCGGACGGCCAAGAGTCGCGCCGTCTCCTTCGGCCGCGTGCTCCTGAACGAGACCGCGGTCGATGAGATCAGCCACCACAGCCTCGACCGTGGGACGCGACAGGCCGGCCTGCTGGGCGAGCTCAGCGATGGTGAGAGCCTTGCCCCTCAGGCGCCAGGCCTGGATGCAGGCCACCTCGTTCGCCCGACGGATGTCTGCCACCTTCGGTACGCGCATCGTGAACCATCCGATCTCTCAATGTCACAGAATTGTAACATGGCTTCGAAACTAGGAGTCAAGCGCCTCGCTGGACGAGCGAACCAAGTGTGCTGCCCGGCTCGGCGGTCGCGCAAGGCGGGTCCCTGCTTAGTGGCCGTGCCCGATGTTTCGGGGGGTTGTTTGTGGCGGCGGGGCATCGAGCGCACAGCAACCGACGCTTGGCGCCGCAGCCCCGTTTCGCGGCGCAAGGGGGACGGCGACGACCGCATGTCGTGCATCGGGATGGAGAGGGGGCCGGCCGGCGCCCGGGTTGGGCTCGGGGAGGTTCGCTTCCGTGAAGGGCTTGCCATTATGAAGGAACCCTACAATAATACTGGTCATCGATGCGCTGGCAGTATCGATGCGCTGGCAGTGATGCGAGCCCCTACAACGATGACAGGAGGCCAGCCTTGAGTACCAAGGCACGAATTGCGAAGTCGCTCGCGGTGGTGAGTGCGGTGGCGCTCTTCGCGGGCTGCGGCGGAACGCCGTCGCCGAGCGGAACTGCTCCGGGAGGGACTGGTGAGAAGACCGAGATCACCTTCCTCTGGTTGTGGGGCGAAGCCGAAGATCAGGTTCTGCGCGAACTAGTGACGGAGTTCAACGCGGCGCAGGACAAGATCAATGTGACCGGGGTGTCATCGCCCGACACGGTGGCCCAGCTCACCGCGATGACGAGTAGTACCGGATCCTTCGATGTCTCCGACTTCTTCGGCAACTCCACTGCCGCCTGGGCCGAGATGGGGATCCTCGAGCCGCTGGACGACTACATCGCCAGGGACAACTTCGACACCTCAGACTTCATCCCCGAGACGCTGGCCCAGAACGTCTACAAGGGGAAGACCTATGCGCTTCCGCTGAGCGCGATCACCCAGCAGCTCTACTACAACAAGGACCTCCTGGCCGAGGCGGGCTATGATCGGCCGCCGCAGACCCTGGAGGAACTCGCCGAGTACACCCAGAAGCTGACCAAGGTGGACGATCAGGGTGCGATCACACAACTGGGTCTGGCCGGCCCCTGGGCCGGTGTCATCATCAACCCGTTGACCATCGCCCATGGCGGCTCCTTCTTCGGGCTGGATGACGGCGCCAGCGGTCCCCAGCCGGACAACCCGGGTGCCCGGGAGGCGCTCAACTTCTGGAACGACAACGTGCTGAAGCCGTTCGGAGCGGACAAGGTCCTGGAGTTCACCGCTGGATTCGGGGCGCAGTTCACACCCGATTACCCGCTCTACAACGGCAAGGTGGCGATGTTCATCGACGGCGCCTACCACAATGCGCAGATCCCGATCTATGCGCCCGATCTGAACTACGGAGTCGCGCCGATCCCGCATCCCGCGGCCAAGCCGGAACTCGCCGGCTCGGTGGGCATCGACAACTCGACCTTCTTCATCCCGGCGAACTCTCAGAACAAGGACGCCGCCTGGGAGTTCATGAAGTTCCTCTACCAAAAGGAGAACCTGCTGCGGTTCAACAAGTCGCAGACCAATCTGCCGCCCCTGAAGTCAGCGCTGGACGATCCGATCTGGGACGACCTGCCCGAAGGCTTCGGAGTCTTCCTGGACTCCTTGCGGAGCCCGAACCTCAGGTACAGCCCGGCGCAGCCGTGGAATGCGGAGTTCAGCAACGATCTGAATGTGATCTTCGACGACTTCACCAGCGGCCGGGCCGGGGTCGACGAGACGATGCAGAAGGCGAAGACCGCAGCCGAGAGATTCCAGAGCTAGGTTTGCCCGACGACCCCCGAAGGCGGTGTCCCCGATCCGGGACACCGCCTTCGGGGGTCTTGCCGCCGCTCGACCACGGCGCCGGCATGACAGTTGCGGCGTCGTCGTGAGGAGGTATCGATGAGGATCGTGATCGTGCAGTGCCCGATCGTGCCGGGGGAGGTGGAGCTCAACCTGTCCGCGGCGCTCCAGCGGCTCTCCGAAGCTCTCCTGCATCGGCCCGACGTCGTGCTGTACCCGGAGGAGATGCTGGTCGGTTACCCGGACGGCGCGGACGGGCTCGCTGAGCCGATCGAGGGAGGGGCGGCGGTCGCACGCGTGCGCGAGGTGCTCCGGGGCAGTTCGACGCGAGCAATCCTGGGGCTGACGGAGACCGACGGGGTCAGGACCTTCATCACCGCGGTCGTGGTGAGTGCGGACGGCGTGGAGGCGCGGTACCGCAAGACCCACTTGTGGGCTGCGGTTGAGGGGTCGCGCCACGAACCCTCTCGCTACACCGCGGGCGAGCAACTGGTCGTCTTCGAGCTCGCCGGAATCCGGTGCGGCCTCGTGATCTGCTATGACGGGGACTTCCCGGAGATGTTCCGGGCCTACGCCGGACGGGGCTGTGCCGTGGTCTTCTGGCTCAACAACCGCCGTAGCCGAGGGCCGCGGGAGAGCCGTCACCTGGCGGTGTCGAACTCGCTGGCGATCGCGACCTCCTGCCCCTGTGGGCCGGACGAGAATGGCGATCATTGCCCGGGCGGCAGCCACCTGATCGACCATCGGGGTGACGTGATCGCACAGCTGTGGGACGAGCCCGGGCTGGTCGTGGGCGAGCTCGATCCGGGGCAGGCGCTCGCGGATCGGCTGGTCAACCCCTTCTACCAGGGGCGGAGGCCGGAGCTCTACAGCTGAACCTCGGCGTCGTACGTCCTGGCCGTCGCGGGGCTAGATCCCGTACACCTGTGCCGGGTTGTCGTGGAGCCACAGCTGCGCGATCTCCAGGGCGGTGCTGCGGGAGAGAATCCGGCGGCGGATCGCCCAGGCCAGCGCCTCCGCGATATTGCCGAGCGCCAGTTCCAGGTGGGGAACGCACGCCTCGGGAAGCACGGCGAAGTCGGAGCCGTACCCGAAGATGTGATTGGCCGGAATCGCTCCGATCGCCGACTTGAGGAAGGCCACCGTGTACGCAGGGTCGATGATGTGGGTCCAGCAGCAGTTCGCGTACACGTTGGGGTGCGACTTGACCACCTCGAGTTGATCCTCGAGATAGGGGTAGTTGAGGTGGTAGACGTCGAAGCGGACTCCCGGATACCGGCTCAGCAGCGGCCGCATCAGTTGCAGGCTCGCTCCTCGGTCCACGTCCTTCTGTTTGTAGCCGGTGTGGAGGGCGACCGGGAGACTGAGGTCGGCGGCGAGCTGGATCAACCGGTCGAACAGGTAGTCCGAGAGCGCGAGCGCACCCTCGGCGGACTGCTCGCCCCGCAGCAGTGCGGCGAGTTGCTGCTCGGCGGCCCTGCGGTCGGGAACGCCGAAGGCCAGGCCGGCGGTGTAGGCGCGGTGGTCCTTGTAACCCACCACTCCGCGTGAGACGCATTCGGCGACGATCCGGGCGATGGCCTCGGACAGCGAGTCGAGGTCGTTGATCTCGACTCCGGCGAGTTCGCTCACCTGGAGCAGTTGATCCCGATCGTGGAACTGGTGGAGGCCGAGCGTCCCCAGCTGTGGCCAGAAGCCCGGCTCGAAGGTGAGGCTCCCGGCCAGGAACTGCCGCACCGTGTCGTAGTGCCCGAAGTGCGGCATCATCAGGAAGTGGGTGAGGGTGGCTCGAATCCCCAGCCGGTCGAAGGTCTGGCGGCTGTGTTCGGGGTTCCGCTGCTGAGCCGCTGCGACGATCTCGGGCCACTGATCCGAGCGCAGATGATCGCTCGGGAACCCCCAGCCTTCCAGCGTGCCGGCGAGGATCCGTCCGTAGCCGGTCGCCCTCCAGGCCGGCCAGGCCTGGATGAAGCCGTCCCAGCGCTCCTGGTCGGGGCGGCTCTGGTCGCGGACCAGCGGTGCCAGGCCGGTACTCCCGAACTCCATCGCCCAGCCGATGTAGGGATCCATCAGCAGGTCCATGACGGAGTCGACAGGCTGGCACTGGACGTGCCCGCGGACGTGATTGTGCGCGTCGACCACCGGGATCCCGCGGAGGTCTTCCAGCAGAGACTCTTCCAGTTTCATCGCGGAGGTCCTCTCGGCTACTTCAGCCCGGTCGTGGCGATCCCGCTCAGGAAGAACCGCTGCCCGAACAGGAATATCACGAGGGCAGGGATGGTGAACATGACGCTCGCAGCCATCAATGGTCCCCAGGCGACTCCGTAGGTCGAGAAGAACGCGTTCAGGCCGAGGGAGAGGGTGTACATCTCCTCGTTCTTCAGGTAGATCAGCGGATTCATGAAGTCGGTCCAGGCCCACATGAACTGGAAGACCGCGATGGTCGCGAGCGCCGGCTTCGCCAGCGGCAGGATGATCTGGGCATAGATCCGGAGCTCCGAGGCGCCGTCGATGCGCGCTGCCTCGATCAGTTCGGTCGGCACGGCAAGGAAGAACTGCCGCATCAGGAAGATGAAGAACGGGGTGCCGAAGAGCGGAGGCAGGATGAGCGGCCAGAAAGTGCCAACCAGTCCGATCCGATCGAAGACTAGGTAGAGCGGAATGAAGGTCACCTGCGGGGGAAGCATCATCGTGCCGACCACGACGGTGAACAACAACCCGCGACCCGGCCAGCGAAGCTTGGCGAGGGCGTAGCCCACCGGCGGGCAGGAGATGAGCGTTCCCAGGACGCAGGCGCCGGCGACGATCAGCGTGTTGAGGAAGTAGCGCGGGATCGGAACGGACTCTGCCGCGAGACCGAAGTTGTCGAAGACCCAGACCTCCGGAAGGATTCTCGGCGGCAGCGAGAAGATCTCCTCCGGGCCCTTGAAGGCCGTCGCGAGCATCACGATGAACGGGAAGGCGAAGCCCGCGGTCACTACGCCGATCAGGACGTAGGTCAGGGTCGTCCGGGTGATGCTCCGGGTGCCGACCGCACCGGACTGGGCGGTCTTTGGCTCAGCCCTCATAGTGGACCCACTTCCGGGAACTGCGGAAGATGACCAGCGAGACCATCAGGACGATGAGGAAGAGCACCCAGGCCAGCGCCGAGGCGTAGCCCATCTTCAGATAGGTGAAGGCGTTCTGGTAGATGTACATGGCGTAGGTGAGCATGGATTCGTTGGGCCCTCCGAGGGCGACGTTGTTGTTGCTGTGGGCCTCGCGTCCCAGGAGGTACGGCTGGGTGAAGATCTGCAGGTAGCCGATCAGGATCACGATCACCTGGAAGAGCGTGACCGGTGCGATCAGCGGGACAGTCACGTGCCGGAACCGCCGGAACGCCCCGGCACCGTCGAGCATCGCGGCTTCGTAGAGTTCGTTGGGGACGCCCTTGAGCGCGGCGAGGTAGATGACGACAGTGCCGCCGATGGTCCAGAACGCGATCATCAGGATGGACCACTTGGTGAACGACGGGTCGTGGAGCCACAGCGGCTTGGGCAGCCCCAGTGCTCCGAGGAAGGCGTTGACGATGCCGTTCTCCGGATTGAGCATCCAGCGCCAGACATAGACCGCGACCACCAGGGGAACGATCGTCGGCAGGTACATCAAGGCCCGGTAGATCGGCTGGCCCCTGACCGGCGCGTTCAGGAGCACCGCAACGCCCAGCGCGAGAATGATCGTAAGGGGCACCCCGAACACCGCCAGATAGAGCGTGTTGTACAGGGTCTTCCAGAACCGGTAGTCGGCGATCATCGCGGCGTAGTTCTCCAGGCCGACCCAGGCCGGGGTCTGGAAGATGTTGAAGCTGGTGAAGCTGTAGTAGGCCGAGGCTCCGATCGGGTATGCGTAGAAGGCGGCGAAGCCGATCAGCCAGGGGAGCGCGAGTATCAATCCCCAGGTTCGCTCACGGCGCGCCATCCGGCCCCGGGGTCTGGTGGTGCTCTGGGTCTGGTCACGCCTCGCCATCGCCGTCCGGCCTCCTTCGTCGCTGCTCCCGACCGGCGCATCCCGTCTCAGGGACGAGCTGTGGCCGTCGTGAGTGGCCAACACTCTAGAGGTTGAGCGTTGGCCCCTAGGCAGTATATGTAGGGCCATTATGTAACTGTCAAGAGGGGGCGGCGAGGAGCTCGGATGGTCCGGCTATTCCCGCTCAGCGGAGCGGTTCCGGCCGGTTCCCCCTCGAGCCTCTCCGTGATCCGGTTTAGGTAGACGGGTTTCAATATTTCGGCTACGCTCGCAGACATCGAGTGCCAGGACCGATGCGGTTCCCGAAAGGGGCCGGCGGCTGAGTCCGTGGATCCGGTCCTGCTGGCCTCGATGCCCAACGTAGCGGCGCCCCGGCGCCCCGAACTGAAGAGGATCGACATGAGGGTTGCAGTGATCGGAGGCGGCTCGATCGGCTCGGTCCACGCGGACTCCTATCGCGTGGCTGGTGCGCAGGTGGTGGCCGTGGTGGAACCGAACCGTCAGACGGCGGACGGTTTCGCCCGGACGCATGGCGCCACGGTGTACCCGGACCTCGCGAGCCTGCTGGCTTCAGCGGATCGGCCCGAAGCGATCAGCGTGTGCACTCCGCCGGCAATGCACCGGGAGATCTCCGTCGCCGCGCTCGAGGCGGGCATCCACGTGTTGTGCGAGAAGCCGATGGCGCACTCGCTGGAGGACGCCTACGCGATCCATCGGGTCGCCAATTCGGCCGGAGCGGTCTTCGGGGTCGCCTACTGCCACCGCTTCCAGCCCGAGATCGAGTTCATTCGCGATCAGATCGAGCGGGGCCGGATCGGGGTGCTGCGCACCTTCCGCAACGAGTTCTCCGGGCAGCAGGACGATATCGAACGCCGCTGGTTCGGCCAGCGCGCGCTGGCCGGTGGCGGCTCGCTGCTCGATGCGGGGATCCACTCGATCGACCTGTTCCGCAATCTGTGCGGCGAGGTGGTGGACGCGGCCGGCACCTTCACCGCCGACCTCGAGGGCGAACTGCTCGAAGTGGAGCACACCGGCAGCATCTCGCTGCGTTCGGAGCGCCAGGTCGTCGGGGTGATCGAGTGCTCCTGGAAGTCGCCGACCGGTCAGGCCTTCGTCCGGGTCGCCGGGAGCGGTGGTTCTCTGGAGTACGACTACTTCCAGCCCGGAGTGGTGAGGTTCGTCGACGCCGATGGGGTGGCCGAGGAACTCACGGTCCCGGACACCGGCCCGCGTTTCGATCGCCAGATCCGGAGCTTCCTTGACGTGGCCGGTGCCGGCGGACGTCACCGCACGACCTCCTGGGACGGGCTGATGGGGGTCGCGGTGGTCGACGCCGTGTACCAGCGGTCTGCGGTCACCCTGCCGGCCGGGGCCGGCGCGTGATGAGCAGGATCGCGCTCCTGGGCCAGGGGACGATGGCCACCGTGCATGCCCGCGCCTGGCGCGAGCTGGGCCACCAGGTCGTGGTGTTCGCGCTGGAGGACACCGGCGCCTTCGCCCGTCAGATGGGCGCCACCAGCGCGACTTCACTGGACGAGGCTCTCGCCTCGGCCGAGATCGTGGACATCTGCACCCCGACCGCCACTCATGCCGAGTTGGCCTCACGAGCGCTCCGGGCCGGGCTGGATGTGATCTGCGAGAAACCGCTCGCGCTCTCCGCCGCAGCCTGCCGGGAGCTGATCGACCTGGCGGCCGAGCACGGGCGGCAGGTCCTGCCGGCACACGTGGTGCGGTACTTCCCCCAGTACTTCCTCGCCAAGGAGGCCGCCGACGCCGGGAGGATCGGTGACCTCGCGGTGCTGCGGTTCAGCAGGACGGGCGCCGCGCCGGCGAACGACTGGTTCGCCGACGAGGCACTGTCCGGTGGGATCATCCTCGACCAGGTGATCCACGACATCGACCAGGCGGTATGGATCGCCGGCGGCGTCGAGAGCGTGTACGCCGCGACGAACCGGCGGCAGGAGGCATCCGGGGCCGTGGTGCAGACCGCGCACGTGGTGCTCACCCACCACTCCGGAGCGATCACCCACTGTCGCGGGTTCTGGGGTCTTCCCAACACGTCCTTCCGGTACGGGTTCGATCTCGCGGGCACAGGCGGCGCGCTGCGCTACGACTCACGCGACAACACCGGCTTCCGGCTGTCCGTTGACCGATCGGCGCCGCCGCAGGCCGAACCGATCGTCCCCGAGGTGGGCTTCTTCGACGATCCCTATCGGGCGCAGCTGGCTGACTGCCATCAGGCGCTCCTGGGTGGCTCGACTCCAAGATCCACGGCGCAGAGCGGGTGCTATGCCGTGGCGGTCGCCGAGGCGGCCAGGGGTTCCGCGCAATCCGGCGCGGTGGTCCGTCTCGATCGTGAAGGAGCAGTGCGATGAGCCCCTCGAAGACCAAGGTCGCGATCATGTCCTTCGCCCACCACCATGCCGGGTTCTACCTGCCGACCCTGCTGGCCGACGAGTCCATCGAGGTGCTCGCAAGCGACGAACTGTGGCCGGACGCGCCTGGGGAGGCCCTGCGTGGTCCCGCTTTCGCCGAACTGCACGGGGTGCCGTATGTGGAGACCTATGACGAACTGCTCGCCTGGGGACCTGACGCGGTGATCGTCTGCTCGGAGAACACCAGGCACCATCGCGATGTGCTGCGCGCGGCCGCCGCCGGAGCCCACGTGATGTGTGAGAAGCCGCTGGCCACCTCGGTCGAGGATGCGCACGATATGGTCCGGGCCTGCCGCGACGCCGGCGTCAATCTGATGACGGCCTACCCGATCCGGTTCACACCGATGTTCCGCGCCCTCCAGGCCGCGGTGCTCGATGGTGAGATCGGAGAGATCGTGGGAGCGACCGGCACCAACAACGGAACCCTTCCCGGGGGCTGGTTCATCGTGCCCGAGCTGTCGGGCGGGGGCGCCCTGCTGGACCTCACCGTCCACATCGCCGACATGTTGGACGCGCTGCTCTCGCCGGCGCGGGCGACGAAAGTCTACGCAGCCGCGAACGACATCCTGTATCGCGACGTCCCCGCCTTGTCGGTGGAGACGGGCGGCTTGGTGACCGTCAGCTATGCCAGCGGAGTGGTGGCGACCATCGACTGCTCGTGGAGTCATCCGCAGGAGTCCCCGACCTGGGGCGGTCTGACCCTGGAGGTGACCGGGACCACCGGCAGCATCGAGATAGATCCCTTCGGGCTGCATGTGGGAGGCATCGAGAACTCGGCCGGCAAGGCGTTCTGGCTGGACTACGGCCCCAGCGCCGCCGTGCCGATGCTGCGGGAGTTCCTCGCCTCGATCGCCGAGCGGCGGCCGCCGGTTCCCGACGGCTCCGACGGCATTCGTTCGGTGGAGATCGCCGTCGCTGCCAGTCGGTCCGCCCGCACCGGGCAGGCAGTGTCGCTCGGAGCGGGCGACGAGCGCCCGGCCGGGGGTTAGCCGTCCGATGGCCGAGCCAACCCGGGTGCCGCCGATCATCGTCCTCGAAGCCGCCGCAAGCGCGCTCGTGCTGGATGTCGGTGGGCCCCGGCTGCCGCGGATCCTGCATTGGGGGGCCGCGCTGGGAGGGCTGGAGAGCGCGGATCTGGTGGCTTTCGCCGGGACCTCCCAGGCCCCGGCCATCGTCAACACCGTCGACGATCCGCTGCCGGTCGGACTGCTGGCCGAGGCTTCCACCGGATGGCTGGGCACACCGGGTATCGCCGGCTCTCGCGGCGGATCCGGTTTCGCGCCGATGTTCGTGGTCACCCGGGTCGGGGTCGACGGCGATGCCCCGACCGTCGAGGTGGAGGCGTGCGACGTGGATCTCGGTCTCGAGTTGTCCCTCCGCGTCCGGGTGGACTCCGCGGGCGTCGTCCACCTGGACGCCCAGCTGCGCAACGCCGGGACGGCGCCCTACCAGCTCGACGGCCTCTTCCTGAATCTGCCCATCCCGTCGCGGGCGACCGAGTTGCTGGACTTCACCGGTCGCTGGCTCCGGGAGCGCAGCCCCCAGCGCCACCCGTTCGTCCAGGGTTCGTTCGTCCGGACCTCCCGCCGGGGGCGCACCGGCGCGGACGCCACCACGGTGCTCGTCGCCGGCGAGCGCGGCTTCGGCTTCCGCAGCGGCGAGGTGTGGGCGGTTCACACCGCCTGGAGCGGCAATCACACCACCTTCGCCGAGCGCGACCTGCAGGGCAGGGCGATGCTGAGCGGCGGTGAGGCCCTGCTGCCCGGTGAGATCGTGCTGGCCCCCGGCGAGACCTATGCGGCGCCGACACTGATCGCGGCGTGGGGCGACGGACTGGATGCGCTTTCAGCGCGATTCCATGCATCGCTGCGAGCGCGCCCTCAGCATCCGCGCTCGGCACGGCCGGTCACCCTCAACACCTGGGAAGCGGTCTACTTCGATCACGATCTCCCCACCCTGATGGAGCTGGCCTCGCAGGCGGCCGAGATCGGTGTCGAACGGTTCACCCTCGACGATGGCTGGTTCCTGGGCCGCCGGGACGACACCGCGGGGCTGGGCGACTGGAGGGTCGACCCCGCGGTCTGGCCCGACGGGCTGCACCCGCTGGCCGATCACGTGGTCGCGCGCGGGATGCAGTTCGGCCTGTGGGTCGAGCCGGAGATGGTGAACCCCGACTCCGAACTCGCGCGCCTGCATCCGGAGTGGATCATGTCGACGGGTCTGCGGCAGCCCATGCCCGCCCGCCATCAGCAGGTTCTCGACCTGACCATCGAGGGAGCCTACGACCATGTGCTGTCAAGCTTGTCGGCCCTGGTCGAGGAGTACCCGATCAGCTACCTGAAGTGGGATCACAACCGCGATCTGATCGACCCCGGGCATCAGGCGGACGGTCGCCCGGCGACTCACCGGCAGACCCTGGCCGTGTACCGGTTGCTGGATACGTTGAGATCCCGCTTCCCCGGGCTGGAGATCGAGTCGTGCGGCTCGGGGGGTGCCCGGGTGGATCTGGCGGTGCTGCAGCGGACCGATCGGATCTGGGCCAGCGACTGCATCGATCCCCTGGAGCGCCAGTCGATCCAGCGCTGGACCGGGTTGCTGATCCCTCCGGAACTGGTGGGGGCCCACATCGGCGCGCCGACCGCGAAGACCACGGGCCGTACGCACCGACTGGGGTTCCGGGCGATCACCGCACTGTTCGGTCACCTCGGCGTGGAGTGGGACATCACCGCCGCGAGCGCGGTGGAACGCGACGAGCTGAAAGCGTGGATCGCGCTCCACAAGAGGTTCCGGGGCCTGCTGCACACCGGGACGGTGGTGCGCTCGGACCACCCGGACCCCGCACTGTGGCTGCACGGTGTGGTGGCGGCGGATCGCGCCGAAGCGCTGTATGCCGTGGTCTCGATGGCCTCCAGCGAGTTCGCGACTCCCGGAAGGCTCCGCTTGGACGGGCTCGATCGGCGGGCTCGCTACCGCGTGCAGATCGTCCAGGCTAGGCCCGGGTCTCCCAGTTCCGGATACCGGCCGGCTCCCTGGATGCCCGGGCCGGTCGAGCTCCCCGGTTCTGTGCTGACGGGGGTCGGCGTGCAGGTCGCGACTCTCGAGCCCGAGTCGGCCCAGCTCATCCATGTCCAGCGAGTTTCCGAGAGGTGAGGTGCCGAGACCATGAACGAAATCGACCGATCGATCGACGACGTGCTCGACGAAGTGGATGTCGTCTCGACCCATGAGCACCATCTGTTCGACGAACGCCACCCGGAGCTCACCCTCGACACCCTGATCGCGAACTCCTACATCGGGTTGTGGTACGGCGAGGTTGGTGGCACGTCATACGAGGCTCGTTCCGCGTGGCTGGACAAGGTGCAGTACAACTCCTACTTCGTCTGGCTGCAAAGATCGATCTCCCGGCTCTACGGCGTCGATCGCCTGACCGCCGAGAACTGGGACGCCACCAGCGCGTTGATCGAGGCGGCGCACCGTGATCCTGGACACCACCTGCGGATCCTGACCGAACACGGCCGGTATCGGCGCTGGGTGCAGGACACCTTCTGGGACAATGGCAACGACCTGGGGCACTCCGACCTCGTCTCGCCGATCTTCCGGATCGACGCGTGGATGAAAGCGTTCGATCTGGGCCATCGCGTGGACGACAGCGACCCGCTGCTGCGTGGCGAGACCGCCCAGGGGTTGCGCACCCTTGACGAGTTCGAGCAGTTCATCGCGGCCACGCTGGACGCGGGCGCGGGCAAGTACGCCGGGTTCAAGTGCGCGATGGCCTACGAACGGGACATCAGCTTCGAGGACGTGGACGTCGAACTGGCCCGCGCCAGCTTCGGAAAGCCGGCCGACCAGGTGTCCGAGGCCGAGGCGCTGAACTTCGGCAATCACATCCTCTCGGTGTTCCTTGGGCATTCCGCGAACCGCGGGCTTCCGCTCCAGATCCACACTGGGCTGGCCCGGATCAGCGGATCCAATCCGATGCGGCTGGCGCCGCTGATCGAGGCGCACCCGGACGCGACCTTCGCGCTGTTCCACGGCGGGTTCCCGTGGATCTATGAGACCGCCGGGCTGGCGCACCAGTATCAGAACGTCGTCGTCGACATCAACTGGCTTCCGATCATCTCGACCTCGGCGGCACAGACCGCGCTGGCGGTCTATCTCGACGTGCTGCCGGACTCGCGGCGGATCTGCTGGGGCGGCGACTCGTGGACCTCGGAGGAGTCTTTCGGCGCGCTGCTGGCCCTGAAGCATGTGTTGCGTGGCTTCGGGCGCTCGCAGGTGGAGCAGGGCCTGTTGCGCTTCGATCAGATCGAGCGCCTGATTCACAAGATCTGTCATGAGAATGCCGAAGCGCTCTTCTTCTGAGGGCTCTGGCCCGCGATGGAGGCTCGGCGATGGGTGGCCCCGGGGACTGGATGGCTCTGGGCCTGATGAAGGGGTGGATGGATGAAGTTCTCCGATGGTCAGTGGTTCCTGCGGCCGGGGGTGAGGGCGACCTACGCCCACGAGGCCCACGAGGTTCGGGTCGAGGGCGATCGGGTGGTTGCCCTCGCGGCTGCTCGACCGGTGGGTAGCCGCGGCAATGTCATCGATATGCCGGTGCTGACGGTAACCCTGTCCGCTGTCGCCGAGGGTGTCATCAAGGTCCGGATCGAGCGCCACATCGGTGGTCGCCGTTCGCCCGGCTTCCAGTTCCGGGAGGTCGCGGGCGCGGGAAGGGCCATGCTCACCGCGCAGTCCGGGATCCTGCAGTCCGGGGCGCTGCGGGCCGAACTCAGCAAGGGTGCGCCATGGGAGTTGTCGTTCTGGCGCGGCGATCTGAGGCTCACCGGCTCCGGCGTGAAGTCCATCGCCCATCTCGAACTCGGGCAGGGGGCCACGGTCAGTGCCGAGCCGGCCGGCCTCGCGGGAGTCACCGCGACCGGGCTCGCGCCGGCCCGGACCTACGTGCGTGAGCAGCTCTCGCTGGGTGTCGGCGAGGTCGTCTACGGGCTCGGCGAGCGGTTCGGGCCCTTGGTGAAGAACGGCCAGAGCATCGACATCTGGAATTGCGACGGTGGGACGAGTTCCGAGCAGGCCTACAAGAACATCCCGTTCTACCTGACCAACCGAGGCTATGGCGTCCTGGTCAATCAGCCGGAGCACGTTTCCTTCGAGGTCGGCTCGGAGTCGGTCGAGCACGTCTCCTTCTCGGTGCCGGGAGAAGCACTGGAGTATCTGGTCTTCGACGGCCCGACTCCCGCCGAGGTGATCGATCGCTATACCGCCCTGACCGGACGTCCGGCCGTGCTTCCCGCCTGGTCCTACGGGCTGTGGCTCTCGACCTCGTTCACCACCGACTACGACGAGGCGACGGTGAACTCGTTCGTGGACGGGATGCGTGCCCGAGAGATTCCGATCTCGGTCTTCCACTTCGACTGCTTCTGGATGCGCGAGTTCAGGTGGACCGACCTGCAATGGGATCCGCGGGTCTTCCCTGATCCCGCGGGCATGCTCGATCGCCTGCATGTCGACAAGGGTCTCAGGGTGTGCGTGTGGATCAATCCGTACGTCGCCCAGCAGTCGGCGCTCTTCCGCGAGGGCATGGAGCGGGGCTACCTGGTCAAGCGCCCTGACGGTTCGGTGTGGCAATGGGATCTGTGGGTCGCGGGGATGGGGCTGATCGATTTCACCAACCCCGAGGCCACCCGATGGTTCCAGGACAAGTTGCGGGATCTGCTCTCCCAGGGTGTGGACGCGCTCAAGACCGACTTCGGGGAACGGATTCCGACCGACGTCGTCTGGCACGACGGCACTGATCCGCAGGCCATGCACAACCTGTACCCGCACCTGTACAACCGGGCGGTCTTCGAGGTTCTGGCCGCCGAGAGAGGTGCGGGAGAGGCCGTTCTGTTCTCCCGCTCAGCCACCGCGGGAGGCCAGCAGTTCCCGGTCCACTGGGGAGGCGACAACACCTCGACCTTCCCCTCCATGGCGGAGACGTTGCGCGGGGGCTTGTCTCTGGCCTCTTCCGGCTTCGGGTACTGGAGCCACGACATTGGCGGATTCGAGGGCACGCCGGATCCAGCCGTGTTCAAGCGGTGGCTCGCCTTCGGCCTGCTGTCCTCGCATTCGCGCCTGCACGGTTCGGACTCCTACCGGGTGCCGTGGAGCTTCGACGAGGAAGCCGTCGCGGTGGCGCGGACCTTCGCAGAACTGAAGAATTCACTGATGCCCTACCTGTACTCGGTGGGCGCACAGGCGGCGAGTACCGGTGTCTCGGTGGCCCGCCCGATGTTCTTCGAGTTCCCGGACGACCCCGCGGTGACCTATCTCGATCGGCAGTACATGCTCGGCCCCGATCTCCTCGTGGCGCCGGTGTTCTCCGCGACGGGTGAGGTCGACTTCTACCTGCCAGCGGGCGAGTGGACGAGTCTGCTGACAGGAGATCGGGTCATCGGCGGACGGTGGGTGCGCGAAGTCCACGGCTTCGACTCGGTCCCGCTCTACGTCCGACCCGGGGCGATCCTGCCCCGCGGTGCGCGGGTCGACCGGCCGGACTACGACTATCTCGACGGGCTGACGCTCGAGGTGTACGCCGCTTCGGCGCCCCTGGGCTCCCGGGTGGCGCTGACCCTCGCCGACGGCCGGATCGCGAACTTCGAGATACGCGGGGGCGAGGCTGGCCCGATCGCCGTGTCCGACGGTGGTGTCACCGCAGCGGTCGAGGTGAAGCACCCCGGGTGAGCCGCCGCTGCGTTCAACGGGCGGCCCAGAGCAGGCCGCGCTCGGTCAGGGTGCGGACTTCGGGGATCCTGAGATCTTCCACACCGTGACCCACGGTGGAGATGAAGATCCGGCCCTGACCCCACTGCCGGGTCCATGCCACCGGAGCGACGTACGGCCGCGGCCAGGGGTCGTCGGCCCGGGGCGAGATCGTGGTCTGCGCCAGCACCGTCGACAGCGAGTCGACCAGCACCCAGTACTGTTCGCTGACCAGCTCGAACGCATTGATGCCCGTGGTGATCGGGTGCTCGCGTCCGGCATCGGTGAACTCCACCCGGTGGGGCACCATTCCGTGCGGATGGGCGGCGAAGACACCGCCCAGCATCTGGCCGAACTCGGACGTCTGGCGGAAGGCGTCCAGCACGCCGCCGTGCCAGCCGGCGAACCCCAGCCCGGCCGCGACGGCGTCCCGCAGCCCGCGGAACTCGTCGGCCAGGATGTCGCCCTGCGTCCACGACTGCACCACCAGCGACAACGACCGCATCAACTCCAGATCGGCGTAGGCCTCCAGCGAATCCTCCACCAGGACCTCGAAGCCCTGCTCGGCGAGGAAACCGATGAACTCATCGGTCACCGCCTCGGGGCTATGGCCCTCCCAGCCCCCGCGCACCACCAGCGCCCGTCGCATCGACACTCCCACCTAGCCCGGCAACGCACCGCGTCCCTCGACCAGCGCCTCCACCGCGCCGGTCGACAGAACCTGGTCACACACCAACGTAGCGGCTCCGATGATGCCCGCGCGCGCTCCGGCCACGGAAGTGACGATCCGCAGGTCCTGAGTTGCCAGCGGCAGCGACTTCGCGTACACGGTCTCGCGGATCCCGGCGATCAACTGCTCGTGGGCCTGCGCCAGAACCCCTCCCACCGCGATCACCGACGGGTTGAGCAGCGAGACGACGCCGGCGAGCACCTCGCCCGCGGTGCGCCCGGCCTCCCGCATCACCTGGAGCGCGGCCTTGTCGCCGGACCTCACCAGCGCCACGATGTCGGTGGCGGTCACCGCCGGAGAGCCCTGGGCGCTCAACCGCTCGGCCAGCGGCTGCGCACCGATCACGGCCTCCAGGCACCCGGTGCCGCCGCAATGGCACGGGTTGGGTGGCCCGCCCGGCACCCGGACGTGGCCGATGTCACCACTGGAACCCTGCGCGCCGCGGCGGATGTGGCCGTCCAGGATGATCCCCAGCCCCACACCGGTGGCGAACTTCACGAACAGCAGGTCGGCGGTGTCCTTCCAGGCGGCGGCGTGCTCGCCGATCGCCATGATGTTGGCGTCGTTGTCGACATAGACAGGCACACCGAAGGCGTGTTGCAGCGGTCCCGTCATATCGCAACCATCCCAGCCGGGCATGATCGGCGGGCTGGACGGCCGCCCAGTGGTGTGGTTGACCGGTCCGGGTACGCCGATGCCGACACCGGCCAGGCGGGTGGCCGGATCCACCTCGGCGAGCAACTGCCGGCCGACCTCGATCGCCGTGCCGAGCACGATCTCCGGTCCCCGGTCCACCGGTAGATCCAGGTGCTGCTCGGCCAGCGAGTGGGTGGCCAGGTCGGTGACGGCGATCCGGACGTGGCTGGCCCCGATGTCGATGCCGAGCACCGTGCCGGCCTCCGGCCGGAAGTGGAAGGACGATGCCGGTCGGCCCATCGCCAGCGCGCGTTCGCTGCGTTGCTCGATGAGGCCGGTCTCGAGCAGGGAGTCGAGCCGGGCGGCGATGGTGGAGCGAGCCTGCCCGGTGACCGCGCACAGCTGTGCCCGCGTCATGGGCTCGGCACGCAGCAGTTGGAGGACCTCGCCGACCCCCGGCGCCCTGGGCAGCAGGCGCTGCAGCTCTTCCATGTCTGGAAGTTAACCACCTTCGGCTGTTTCGGAGGCCCTTCACTCAGATATTTAACGCTCAGCATCGATAACAGGTTGATAAACATCCGACTTTTGCTCGACAGTCGCCGAAAGTAGGTCTAGCCTCCAGACATGGTCGATCGGTCGACGCTGTTGACGGCGGTCGGGGTGGTCAAGCACTTCCCGGGTGCCAAGGCACTGGACGGGGTGGACTTCGATGTCCAGGCCGGAGAGGTGCACTGCCTGCTCGGGCAGAACGGCGCCGGCAAGTCCACGTTGATCAAGGTGCTCTCCGGTGCGCATCGTCCCGACCGGGGCGCGATCACCTGGCAGGGCGAGGAGGTCTCCTTCCCGGATCCGGTGACCGCGCTGCGGGCCGGGATCGCCACGATGTACCAGGAGCTCGACGTGGTGGACGGGCTCACCGTGGCCGAGAACGTCTTCCTCGGCCATGAACGCAGCCGCTTCGGGCTCTCCCAGCGCGCCGCCGTCCATGACGAGACCCGGGCCCTGCTTGAGCGGCTCGGGCATACCGAGATCTCGCCGGGTACCGAAGTCGGCACGCTGTCGGCTGCCGGCAAGCAGATCGTCTCGCTGGCCCGGGCGCTCTCCCGTGATGCCCGGCTGATCATCATGGACGAGCCCTCGGCCGTGCTCGACTCCGAAGAGGTGGCCAACCTGTTCCGGGTGGTGCGGGAACTCACCGCCGACGGCATCGGGGTGATCTACATCTCGCACCGGCTGGAGGAGATCCGCCAGATCGGGCACCGGCTCACCGTGCTCAAGGACGGCAAGTCGGTCGCCTCCGGCCTGCCGGTCGCCGATACCCCGACCGCCAAGCTGATCGCGCTGATGACCGGCCACGAAGGCACCTCGACCTTCCCACCGCGCTCCGGCCGGATCGGTGACGAGGTGGTGCTCAGCATCCGTGACCTGGCCTGTGAACCGGTCTTCTCCGGGGTCAGTTTCGACGTCCACGCCGGTGAGATCGTGGGGCTGGCCGGACTGGTCGGCTCTGGTCGCTCCGAGATCCTGGAGACCATCTACGGTGCCCGCCGGGCGACCTCCGGCGACGTACTGGTGGACGGGAAGCCGCTGCGCCGTGGCGACGTGGCGACCGCGGTCTCCCGCGGGATGGGCTTCTGCCCGGAGGAGCGCAAGTCCCAGGGCCTGCTGCTGGACGAACCGCTGGTGCGCAACGTCACCTTGTCGATGTTCGCCCGGCTCGCCAAGGGCGGCTTCCTCGACGATGCCGCCGAACTCACCGTGGCCACCGAGCAGGTGAACAACCTGGGCATCCGTCCCGCCGATCCGGGGCGGGTGGCCCGCACCTATTCCGGCGGCAATCAGCAGAAGATCCTGCTCGGCCGCTGGCTGGCCCACGGCACCCGGGTGCTCTTCCTGGACGAGCCCACCCGCGGCGTGGACGTCGGCGCCCGCGCCGAGGCCTACGAACTGATCCGGGATCTGGCCGCCAGCGGCGTCGCGATCGTCGTGGTCAGCTCCGAACTTGAGGAGGTGATCGGCCTGGCCGATCGCGTCCTGGTGATCGCCGACGGCCGGGTGGTGCACTCCGCGCCGGCCGACCAGATCGATGAACACACCATCCTCGACCTGATCATGGAAGGGAGCCCGGCATGAGCGCCGCCACCGCACCGTCCGCGCGGCAGCGACGGCTGCCACCCAGCGTGACCCGCAATCTCGGCCTGCTGATCGCCTTCGCGGCGATCTGCCTGATCGGCTTCCTCACCGCAGGCACCCGGTTCGCCTCGATGGACAACCTGATGACCATCCTGCGGCTGGCCGCGGTGATCGGCGTGGTCTCGATCGGGCAGTGCTTCGTGATCACCTCCGGCGGCATCGACCTCTCGGTCGGTTCGATGCTGGGGCTGGCGACGATCTGGGCGACCACCGGCATCAACCAGTACTACGCCAGCAGCACCCACTGGCTGTTGCTGGTCGCCGTGGCCCTGGCGGTGGGCGTCGTCGGCGGCGCGCTCAACGGCATCATGGTCGCCTACGGAAAGATCGTCCCGTTCATCGCCACGCTCGCGCTGATGGTCGCGGCCAAGGGCATGGCCGAGTGGATCGCCAACCGGCAGACCCAGATCATCAAGGTGCCCGGCTTCGAGGCATTCTTCTCCTCCGAGCCGCTGGGCATCCCGATGCTGGCCTGGATCTTCGCGGTGGTCGCGGCCCTGGCCTGGGTGGTTTACAACCGCACCACCTTCGGGCGACGGACGATCGCGATCGGCGGCAACCCGGAGGCCGCTCGGCTGGCCGGCATCAAGACCAACCGCCACATCGTCGCGCTGTACGCCCTGTGCGGGCTGTGCGTCGGGATCGCCGCGGTGATGATGATGGGCCGGACGATGGCCGGCGCCTCCACCCACGGCACCCTCTACGAACTGGACGCGATCGCCGCGGTCGTGGTCGGCGGCACCCTGCTCGCCGGCGGTCGCGGCACCATCTTCGGCACAGTGATCGGCGTCCTGATCTTCACCACCCTGACCAATATCTTCACCCAGAACAACCTGCCCCTCTCGGTGCAGCAGATCGCCAAGGGCGCCATCATCGTCGGCGCCGTCCTACTCCAGCAATACATGGCTCAGCGCGGTCGATCCTGACCGTCGCCCGTCCGACAACGAAGTCTGTCAACGAAAGGAACCCACGATGTCACTTACCTCCCTGGCCCGCCGCGGTCTCGTCATCGGCGCCGCCGCGGCCCTGGCCCTCGGCCTATCGGCCTGCACCGGTGCCGCGCCCACCCAGGCGCCGGTGCCGCCGGCCGAAACCGGTGCGGTGCCGGCCCCCGCTCCCGGGGGCAATGACGCACCGGGCGACACCGTCACCATCGGCTTCTCCGCACCGGCCGCCGACCACGGCTGGATGGGCGCCATCACCAAGGCCGCCATCGCCGAGGGCGACAAGTGGTCCGATGTCGAACTGAAGGTTGCCGAGGGCACCAACGACGTCAACCTGCAGATCAGCCAGATCGAGACCTTCATCAACGACAAGGTCGACGCGATCGTGCTGCTGCCCTTCGACGGCGCCGCGCTCACCCCGGTGGCGCTGAAGGCCATGCAGGCCGGTATCCCGGTGATCAACGTCGACCGCGAGTTCGACTCCCCGTTCGCCGCCCGCGCCACCGTGCTGGGCGACAACTACGGCATGGGCATCTCCGCCGGTACCTACGTCTGCAGCCAGCTGAGCGGACAGTCCGACGCGGTGATCGCCGAGATCGCCGGTATCGACAACCTGCCGCTCACCAAGGATCGCTCCGACGGCTTCGCCAAGGCGCTGGCCGACTGCGGGCTGAAGGTGTCGAACCGGGTAGCGGCCGATTTCACCGTCCAGGGTGGCGAGCAGGCTGCCTCGAACCTGCTGCAGGCCGCTCCCAAGATCGATGCGATCTGGAACCATGACGACGATCAGGGCGTCGGCGTGCTGCAGGCGATCAAGAACTCCGGACGCGATGAGTTCTTCATGGTCGGCGGGGCCGGCTCGGCCAACGTGATGCGCGACATCCAGGCCGGTGGCACCGTGCTCCGGGCGACCGTCGTCTACCCGTCCACCCAGGCTGCGGACGGCATCCGGCTCGCGCGGCTGCTGGTGCAGGGCAAGTCGATGAGTGATCTGGTCGAGGTCGAGGTGCCCCGCAAGATCACCCTGTACGCCCCCGTGGTGACCGCTGACAACGTCGATCAGTACCTGCCGACGGCGTTCGAGTCCTGATTTCCGAGTGCTGGGGTGGCCCATGGCCACCCCAGCACTGCCTACCCGGAGAGGGAGTTCATGTCTGAGAAGCCACGTCTGAACGTGGGAATGGTCGGCTACGCCTTCATGGGAAAGGCGCACTCGGTGGGCTGGCGGACGGCCCCGCGGTTCTTCGACCTGCCGCTGCAGGTCGGAATGACCGCGGTCTGCGGCCGCAGCCCGGAGCGCACCGCCGCCGCGGCAGCCGAGTTGGGCTGGGAGGGCATCGAGACCGACTGGCGGGCGCTGATCGAGCGGGACGACATCGACCTGATCGACATCTGCACCCCCGGTGACTCCCACGCCGAGATCGCCGTGGCGGCGCTGCGGGCCGGCAAGCACGTGTTGTGCGAGAAGCCGCTGGCCAACACCGTCGCCGAGGCCGAGGCGATGGCCGCGGCCGCCGCCGAGGCGGTCGGGCGCGGCGTCTTCGCGATGGTCGGTTTCACCAACCGCCGGGTGCCGGCGATCGCGCTGGCCAGGCGGATGATCGCCGAGGGCAGGCTGGGCACGATCCGCCAGGTGCGAGCGGCCTACCAGCAGGATTGGATCGCCGATCCGCGGGCCCCGTTGGCCTGGCGGCTGCAGAAGGACAAGGCCGGCTCGGGATCCCTGGGTGACATCGGTGCGCACATCCTCGACCTGTCGCAGTTCCTGCTGGGCGACCGGGTGGTGGCGGCCTCCGGAACGCTGGAGACTTTCGTCAAGACTCGTCCGCTGCAGGCCGACGGCACCACCGGGCTGGCCGGTGCGGCGGGGGAGGGGTACGGCGAGGTCACCGTCGACGACGCGGCCTGGTTCCTGGGCCGGTTCGCCGGTGGCGCCATGGCGTCGTACGAGGCCACCCGGTTTGCGACCGGACGCAAGAACGCGCTCACCATCGAGATCAGCGGCTCCGACGGCGCGTTGTTCTGGAACCTGGAGGAGCTCAACGTCCTGCACTACTACGACAACGCCATCCCACCGGTCGAAGCAGGCTTCCGCCGGATTCTCGCGACCGAGGCCGCTACGCCGTACGCGGGCGCCTGGTGGCCGGCCGGCCACATCATCGGCTGGGAGCACGGCTTCACCCACCAGGTACTCGACCTGGTCACCGCGATCGCCGCCGGCGAGCAGCCGCAGCCCTCTTTCGACGACGGCCTGCACGTGCAGCGGGTGCTCGATGCGGTCGAACGGTCGTCGGATGCCGGCGGCGGCTGGGTCGAGGTCTAGACGGGTGGTCCGGAAACGTCCTGCAAGTCACACGTACGAATCGAAAGGAAGTGGGTCATGGCACGACCCATCACACTGTTCACCGGCCAGTGGGCCGACCTGCCGTTCGAGGAGGTTGCCCGGCTGGCCTCGGGCTGGGGCTTCGACGGCCTGGAGATCGCCTGTTGGGGTGACCACCTGGATGTCTGGCGGGGCGCCACCGACGACGACTACATCGCCGACCGGCTGGCCATCCTGGACCGGTACGGCCTGAAGGTCTACACGATCTCGAACCACTTGAAGGGCCAGGCTGTCTGCGACGATCCGATCGACGCCCGGCACCGTGACATCCTGCCGGATGTCGTGTGGGGCGACGGGGATCCCGAAGGGGTGCGCCAGCGCGCCGCCGAGGAGATGAAGAACACCGCCCGCACCGCGGCCCGGCTCGGGGTGAAGACGGTGGTCGGCTTCACCGGCTCGGCGATCTGGAAGTACGTCGCGATGTTCCCGCCGGTCAGCGAGGCGCTGATCGAGGCAGGCTGGGAGGATTTCGCCGCCCGCTGGAACCCGATCCTCGACGTCTTCGCCGAGCAGGGTGTCCGGTTCGCGGCCGAGGTGCACCCCAGCGAGCTGGCCTACGACTACTGGACGACGAAGAAGATGCTGGAGGTGATCGACCGGCCCGAACTCGGGATCAACTGGGATCCCAGCCACATGAACTGGCAGGACATCGACCCGGCCGGCTTCCTGCTCGACTTCGCCGACCGGATCTACCACGTCCACGCCAAGGACTCGAAGAAGAACCTCGACGGCCGCAACGGACGGCTCGGTTCCCACCTGCCGTGGGCCGATCCGCGTCGCGGCTGGGACTTCGTCTCGGTCGGTCACGGCGACGTGCCGTGGGAACGGTGCTTCCGCAACCTCAACTTCATCGGCTACACGGGGCCGATCTCGGTGGAGTGGGAGGACGCCGGCATGGACCGGCTGCGCGGTGCGCCCGAGGCCCTGGCCTTCGTCAAGTCGCAGCTGTGGGAGCCGCCGGCCGCAGCCTTCGACGCCGCCTTCTCCACGAAATAGCCCCCGCCCGCGTCCGCCGGCCCCCCGCATTTCCGGCGTGACGCTGACTTCGAGGGCCAGTCTTGGCGATCGAGGGCCAGCACAGATGGCTGGCTTTCGACGCCCAAGGCTGGCCCTCGATGGGTGCTGGGGTGTTACTGCGCCTCGACGGTGCGGTGAGCGGGGGGCTAGGGTGCCAGGACGGTATGCCCTCCGGCGCGAGCGGGTGATGCAGCACGGGGACGAAGAGGGCTGAACGAGGGGGTCTGGGTGGAGCAGAGGCCGGCGTTGGGGCAGCGATGGCGGTATGCCTTCGACAACCTGATGTCGCGGGGAACGATCGCGATCATGGGTCTGCTGGGCCTGGCGACGGTCGGGTTCGTCCTGGTGATGGGCATGATCGTGGTGGTCCTGGGCGCCTACCCGGGCGACGACGACTTCGGTGACTTCTGGGACATCGTCTGGGGCAACCTGATGCGCACCCTCGATCCCGGGACGATGGGCGGCGATCTCGGCTGGGGCTTCCGGGCGCTGATGCTGGTGGTCACCATCGGTGGCCTGATCATCGTCGCCAGCCTGATCGGCATCGTCTCCGGCGGCTTCGACGACAAGATGCAGCAGTTGCGCAAGGGACGCAGCCTCGTCCTGGAGAGCGACCACACCCTGATCCTCGGCTGGTCGCCACAGTTGCTGCTGATCCTGCAGGAGCTGGTCCAGGCGAACGCCTCGCGCCGGAAATCGGCGATCGTGGTGCTGGCCGACCGCGACAAGGTCGAGATGGAGGACACGATCCGTGAGCACGTGCCCGATCCGGGCCGTACGTCGATCATCTGCCGCACCGGGAACCCGATGTCACCGGCGGATATCGGAATCGGCAATCCGCTGGCGGCGCGCAGTGTGATCGTCCTGACCGGAGAGGACACCACCGATCCGGACGCGGCGGCGATCAAGACCGTGCTGGCGCTGAACCACGCGCTGCCCGCCCACGAACCCGGCCCGCAGGTGGTGGCCGAACTGCAGGATCCGGCCAACCGGGATGCCGCGCAGCTGGTCTCCCGCGCGGGGGTGCACTGGCTGCTGACCAGCAGCCTGATTCGGCGGCTGACCGCGCAGACCTGCCGGCAGCGAGGGCTGAGCACGGTGTACACCGAGTTGCTCGATTTCGCGGGCAGCGAGCTGTACTTCACCGAACTGCCTCAGCTGGCCGGCGGCAGCTACCTGGAGGCGCAGTACGCCTTCGCCGATTCCACGGTGATCGGGCTGATCCGTGGCAAGGACATCCTGCTCAACCCGTCCGCCGCGGCAACCGTGCAGGAAGGCGACCAGCTGGTCGTGATCGCCGATGACGACAGCACCATCGCGCCCGCCGCTCCGGGGCCGGTCGACACCAGCGTCATCTCGACCCGGGTCGCGCCGCCCGTCACGCCGGAGCGAACCCTGATCCTCGGCTACAACGCCGGCGTCGAGGAGATCCTTCGCGAGCTCGCCGGCTACGTCCCGCCCGGCTCCTCGGCCTGCGTGGTGACCGCCACCCCGCCCTCCCAGGAACTCTCGGTGCCGGGTCTCTCCGTGGGCCTGCGCGAGGCCGACACCACCAGCCGGCCGGTGCTGGAAAGCCTCGAGGTCGCGAGCTATCACCACATCCTGGTACTGGCCGACCGGGGGCAGCCCGACGCTCAGGCGACTGACGCCCGCACCCTGGTCACGCTGCTGCACCTGCGTGACATCGCGGATCGGGCAGGCGTCCGGCTGAACATCGTCAGCGAGATGCTTGACGATCGCAACCGGGAGCTGGCCGAGGTCACCCAGGCCGACGACTTCATCGTCAGCGACCGGCTGGTCGGCCTGATGCTGGCCCAGGTGAGCGAGAACCAGCGGCTGGCAGAGGTCTTCGCGCAACTGTTCAGCGCCGAGGGCAGCGAGATCTACCTGCGCCCGGTCGAGCTGTACCTGCGTGCAGGAGTGGAAGCCGACTTCTACACGGTCGTGGCTGCAGCCGCCGCCCGCGGCGAGACCGCGATCGGCTACCGGATCGGCGCTCATGCCCGCTCGGCCTCCCGCGGCTACGGGGTGACTCTCAATCCGCACAAGCCCGACAAACTCCATCTGGTGCGCGGCGACTCGATCATCGTCCTGGCCGAGGACGAACGCTGAAGATCCGCCGTTCATCGAGGGCCGGACTCGTCGCGACCACGGTCCGTGGAGTTGACGCCAGGGTCGGCACCGCGGCGGGCTCAGGACGGCAGGTTCGACCGACGGGAGGCGACCGGCGGCAAGCTCAGGCGTCGACCTTGAGGTTCTCCAGGGCCCAGCGGGCGTCGTCGACCAGGTGCGGGACGGTGTCGGGGATCGACGCGTAGAACAGCGAGGCGGATTCCAGCCCGGTGTCGATGATCACCACGATCGCCAGTTCGCCCTTGGTCTCCAGGTTCGGGATGTCGAAGCTCAGCTGGGATTCGACCACCCAGGCGTCGTGACCGTCCACCTTCATCGCCTTGGAGACCAGATCCTGGCGCTCGACCTTCGCGTTGCCGTAGAACTCGCCGACCACGCACTTCACGACGATCTCGGCGCCCTGCTCGGGGCTGAAGAAGCCGTCGCCGGCGTAGAGTTCGGCGACCAGCACGGCGGCGACCCAGGAATTGGGCGGATCGTAGTTCGGTTCGACCTCGATCGACTGCTGGGCGACATCGCGGGCGAAGGGCACCCGGTTGTCGCCGTAGGGCGGACTCCAGGGCGCGGGCAGCATCGGGTAGGAGATCTTGCCGCCGTGTACCCGGCCGTCGCTGCTCGGGCTGGGTTCGATGCTCTTGGTCGGATCGACCTTCGGGCAGACATTGCGGCTGGGCTGGCCTCCGCCGGGAGTGGTCGGATCGGGGCCTGCCGGGATGATCGACTGCCCCATGCCCTGGATCACCAGGTAGATCACCAGCGCGATCGCGAGCAGGGTGCCGACCCCGCCGATCCACCAGCCGACCTTCGAACGCTGGGTTTCGAGCGGCCCGATCGGGCCCTGCGGGATGTTCCCGACCGGCGGAGGGGTGGTCGCGGGGTTCGCGGTGATGGCCGAGGTCCACTCGGTTCCCGTCCAGTACCGGAACATGCCGGGCTGCCTGCCCGGATCCGGATACCACCCTGCGCCACTCACGCGGTCATTCTAGTTGCCGCCCGGAAGGCCAGCCCAGCCACGGAATCCGGCCCGAGAACCAAACCACGGGGACGGTTCCTGTGGCTTGGTTCTCGGCCGCAGGAACCGTCCCCGTGGCTTTCGATGCTGACCGCAGGAACCGTCCCCGTGGCTTCGATGCTGACCGCAGGAACCGTCCCCGTGGTTTGGTTCTCGGGCCGGGATCAGCCGAACCGGCCGGAGATGTAGTCCTCGGTGGACTTGTCGTCGGGGGTGGAGAAGATCTTGTCGGTGGGCCCCATCTCGATCAGCCGGCCGGGGGATCCGGTGCCGGCGATGTTGAAGAAGGCGGTGGTGTCGGAGACCCGGGCCGCCTGCTGCATGTTGTGGGTCACGATCACCACGGTGTAGGTCTGCTTCAGTTCCTGGATCAGGTCCTCGATCGCCAGGGTGGAGATCGGGTCGAGCGCCGAGCAGGGCTCGTCCATCAGGATCACGTCGGGCTGCATGGCGATCGCGCGGGCGATGCACAGCCGCTGCTGCTGGCCGCCGGAAAGGCCGGAGCCGGGCAGGCCGAGCCGGTTCTTGACCTCCTCCCACAGGTTGGCGCCGCGCAGCGAGCGCTCGACGATCTCGTCCTTCTCCTGGGCGCCCAGCCGGCGGGCGTTCAGCGTGATGCCGGCCAGCACGTTCTCCTTGATCGACATGGTCGGGAACGGGTTGGGACGCTGGAACACCATGCCGATCTGCCGCCGGACGCGCACCGGGTCCACGCCCGACCCGTACAGGTTCTCGCCATCCATCAGCACCTCGCCCTCGACGTAGGCGTTGGGAATCACCTCGTGCATCCGGTTGAGGGTGCGCAGGAAGGTGGACTTGCCGCAACCGGAGGGGCCGATGAAGGCGGTCACCGAGCGAGGCTCGATGGTCATCGAGACATCTTCCACGGCACGGAACTTGCCGTAGTAGACATTCAGGTTGGTGACGTCGATTCGTTTCGACACGGTGTTCCTTCGGTTTGGGCGGGACGAGGTCAGCGGCCGGACTTCTTCGGCGCGAAGTAGCGCGCGATCAGCCGGGCGATCAGGTTGAGGGCGAGGACGATCAGGATCAGCACCAAAGCGCCGGACCAGGCTCGGTCGAGGTCGGCGACATCGGTGCCGCCGGAGTTGCGGTAGGTGGTGAACACGAACAGCGGCAGCGTGGTCATCCGGCCTTCGAACAGGTTGTAGTTCATGTTCGCGATGTAGCCGGCGGTCAGCAGCAGGGGAGCGGTCTCGCCGATCACTCGGGCGATCGCGAGCACGATGCCGGTCATGATCCCGGCGATCGAGGTGGGCAGCACCACCTTGACGATGGTCAGCCACTTCGGCACGCCGAGTGCGTAGGAGGCCTCCCGTAGCTCGTTGGGGACGATCCGCAGCATCTCCTCGCTGGAGCGCACCACGACCGGGATCATCAGCACGCTCAGCGCGACCGCGCCGGAGATGCCGGAGCGGTGGCCGGAACCGAACACCATCGAGAACAACGAGTAGGCGAACAGGCCGGCGACGATGGAGGGGATGCCGGTCATCACGTCGACGAAGAAGGTGATCGCCCGGGCCAGCGGGCCGCGTCCGTATTCCACCAGGTAGATCGAGGTCATCAGGCCGATCGGCACCGAGATGAGGGTCGCGGCCAGGGTGATCAGCAGGGTGCCGACGATGGCGTGCAGCGCGCCGCCGCCTTCGCCGATGATGCCGGCCATCGACTGGGTGAAGAAGGCGACGTCGAGCCGCGGCAGGCCCAGGCTGAGCGCCGTCCAGCTGACCGAGATCAGCGGGATTGTCGCGATCAGGAAGGCCGCCACCACCAGCGAGGTCACGAACCGGTCGGTGGCCTTGCGGCGTCCCTCGACGAACCGGGAGAGGGTCACGATCCCGATCAGGTAGACCACGGCGCCCAGGGCGATCCCGCCGGCGAAGTTCTCCGGGCCGATCAGCACCGTGCAGACGATCAGCGCGCCGGCGAGCACCGCCGGAGTCGTCCAGCGCGGGAGCTTGCCCGCGGTGAGCGAGGTCGAGATCGGTTTGGTGCGGGTTTCCACAGTCATGTCAGTTGGCTCCCGAGAACTCGCTGCGCCGGCTGACGATCCAGCGCGCCAGCGCGTTCACCCCGAAGGTGACGACGAACAGGACCAGGCCGGTTCCGATCAGGACGTTGACGTTGAGGCCGTAGCCGGCCTCGCCGAACTTGAGCGCGATATTGGCCGGAATGGTCGAGGGGTTGGTCGAGGTCAGCAGCTGGATGGTCACCACGCCGGTCGCCGAGAGCACCATGGCGACCGCCATCGTCTCGCCGAGCGCGCGGCCCAGGCCCAGCATGGCGCCGGAGATGATGCCCGGACGGGCGAACGGCAGCACGGCCATCCGGATCATCTCCCAGCGGGTGGCGCCCAGTGCCAGCGCCGCCTCCTCGTGAAGCTTGGGGGTCTGCAGGAAGACCTCGCGGCAGATCGCGGTGATGATCGGCAGCACCATGACGGCCAGCACCATCGCGGCGGTGAGGATCGTCCGGCCGGTCACCGACACCTGACCGGCGAACAGCGGGATCCAGCCGAGGTGGGCGTTCAGCCAGGCGTAGATCGGCACGACGGCCTTGGCGAAGACGGTGCTGCCCCACAGGCCGTACACCACCGAGGGCACCGCGGCGAGCAGGTCGATGACGTAGCCCAGCACGGCGGCCAGGCTGCGGTGGGCGTAGTGCGAGATGAACAGGGCGATGCCGATCGAGAGCGGCACCGCGAAGGCCAAGGCCAGGATCGACGCCCAGATGGTGCCGAAGGCCAGCGGCCAGACGTACTCCCAGAAGTTGGCGCTCTGGCCGAGCGTGGTGGGTGCGTCGGCGGGGTCGGCAAGCATGCCGGGGACGCCCTGGATCAGCAGGAAGGCCGTCACCGCGGCCAGGATCACCAGGATGAAGATTCCGGCGCCCAGCGCGGTGGCGGCGAAGTTGCGGTCACCGGGGCGCGGCTTGCCCTTGAGACTGGTGGAGGGCGGACTGCCGATCTCGGTGGCTTGGGTGGTCGACGTCACGTCGGGTGTACCTCGCGTCGTTGTGCGTTGGGGACGAGCATGGGCCCGGTCCCGACGGCGCGCCTTGCGTCACCGAGGGCCGGCCTTCTCCGCCGAGGGCCAGTATTGCAGGCAGGCTTTCGGACGGTGAGGCTGGCTCTCGCTGTGGTGGGCGCTGCGCCGGAACCGGGCCCCATGGGGTCAGGAGATGACGTCGATGGCGGCCGCCACCTTGGTGCGCAGCTCGTCCGAGATCGGCGCGGCACCCGCCTGCTCGCCGGCCAGGGCCTGGCCCTCGGGGCTGGCGATGTAGGAGAAGTAGGACTTCACCAGGGCACCGGTGTTGGCGTCAGCGTAGGTCTCGCAGCCGATCAGGTAGCTGATCAGCACCAGCGGGTAGTGGGTCGGATCGGTGGTGGTGCGATCCAGCGTGACGGCCAGGTCGAAGGGCTCGCGGCCCTCTTCCAGCGGGGATCCGGCGACGACCGCCGCGGCACCCTCGGGGGAGTACTTCACGAACTGGTCGCCCACCTTGAGCGCGACGGTGTGGCCCGGAGCACGGGAGGCGTCCAGGTAGCCGATCGTGCCGGCGCCGGAATCCAGGATGGAGGCGACGTCGCCGGTCTCGGCCGCGCCCTCACCGCCGGTCAGCTCCGCCGGCCAGTCGCCGCTCACCTCGTAGGGCCAGTCGGCGGCGGCGGTCTTCGCCAGGTAGTCGGTGAAGTTCTCGGTGGTGCCCGAGTTGGTCGAGCGGTGCACCGGAGTGATCGCCAGGTCGGGCAGGGTCGCGTCCGGGTTCAGCGCGGCGATCGCCGGATCGTTCCAGTTGGTGATCTTGCCGGAGAAGATCTTCGCGATGGCGGAGGAATCCAGGTTCAGATTCTCGACACCGTCGAGGTTGTAGCCGATGGCGATCGGCGAGATGTACAGCGGAAGCTGGACGATGCCGCTGTCGGCGGCGCACTTGCCCCACGGCTGGGTACCCGCGGAGAGCTTGAAGGCGGTTACCGGGTCGTCCAGCTCGGCCGTCTTGAGCGCGCGGTCGGAGCCGGCGTACTCGACGCCGCCCTGGGCGAACGCGGTGCGGCCGGCGCCTGAGCCACCGCCGTCGTAGGCGATGCTTACGCCGGGGTTGGTGCCGTTGAAAGTCGCGATCCAGGCCTCCTGGGCCTTGCCCTGGCTGGAGGCGCCGGAGCCGGCCAGGTTGCCGGTCAGGCCGGCGGGAGCATCGGTGTTGGTCGGGGATTCGCCACCGGGAGCGGCGGTGGTGGGCTGCTGCTCATTGGTGGCGCAGCCGGCCAGGCTCACGGCGGTGGCGATCGCCAGCGCGGCGCCGGCGAAGCGTGTGATCTTCACGTGCATTCGTTCCTTCGAGTTCCTCAGAGCCAGTTGCTCTGCTAGAGAAACTGCCAGCGCGGATTGACCGGTTGGATACCCGCGGATGAACAGCGGGTGAATTGCGTCCGAAGACGGGCGTGTCCCGGACCGCGGGGACGGGTGAGAACCGGTGGCCGAGTTCGCCGAGACCTGCCGTGACGACGGGATGTGCCGGAACCAGAACCGTCCCGATGCCCGGAGGTGATGGAGCCTTGTCGTCCGGCGTTGCCCTAGATCCGGGGCTTGTGGAACTCCACCGCGACGGTGTGGCCGTCGGTCGCGTCGAGGTGGGCGACCAGTACCGCGCCCGGCTGCAGAGGACGGGCGGGGACGCCGAGGGCGTCGAACATCAGCGGCAGCACCGGACGATGCCCGCAGACCGCCAGTGGCAGCCCGGATTCCAGCGTCTCGGCCATCAGGCGCTGCATCAGGATGGTCACTGCCTTGGGTGTGTCCCGGGACTGCTCCTCGCTCAGCGTCGTCCAGCCCTCGACGTCGAGTTTGGCGGCCTTGGCGAAGGGCTTCAGCGTCTGCATGCACCGGGTCGACGAGGAGGAGACCGCGCGCTGCACCCCGTAGGCCCGTAGCAGCGGCACCAGCAGCTCGCTCTGCCGGCGGCCGCGGGAATCCAGCGGCCGGGCCTGGTCTCGTCCGCTCCAGAACTTCCGCAGCATCGCCTTCGCGTGGCGCACCACAAGCACCGGGACGGTGCGGGGCAACCCCACGGCCTGTTCGATCAGCTGCGCCTCGTCGGGGTAGCTGACCGTTGCCAGCGCCGCCTCGACCGACAGCCACCGGTTCTGGTCGACCTCGGCGTTCGGCTTGTGCGGACGGCGGGAGAGCACGTCCGCGCGCCAGTAGCTGACCGTCTTGTAGCCGGAGCCGACCGGGTAGCCGATCCGGTCCAGCGGCAGGCCGAGCCGGGGCGTCACCCCGGTCTCCTCCAGGGTCTCGCGGGCCGCGCAACCGGCCAGGTACTCGTCGGCGTTGATCTTGCCCTTGGGCAGGCTCCAGTCGTCGTAGCCGGGGCGGTGGATCAGCAGTACCTTCTGCTGGCCCTTCTTGGTGGTGCGGACCAGAACGGTGCCTGCCGCCGTGATCTGGCGTCCTCTCGTGACTGCCATGCGCCTACCGGGTCGCCTCGGAGCGTTCGGAGCGGCGTTGCCCCATGGTGGCGATCAGGTGCTCCTGCAGATCGAGCAGCGGGTGGCCGTCGGCGTCGAGGGTGTGCTGCGTCCAGGTATCGCCCTCCAGCCACCAGGAGGCGGTGCCCGGGTCGAAGGCCAGATCGAAGAGCCGCTCCACCTGCTCGACGTGGCGCGGGTGGGTCAGCGCGACCAGCACCTCGACCCGGCGATCGAGGTTGCGATGCATCAGATCCGACGAGCCGATCCCGACCAGCGGCGAGCCGTTGTTGGCGAACCAGAACAGCCGGCTGTGCTCCAGGAAGCGTCCCAGGATCGACCGCACCCGGATGTTCTCGCTCAGCCCGGGAACCCCGGGCTTCACCGAGCAGATGCCGCGTACCCACAGGTCGACCGGGACGCCGGCCCGTGAGGCACGGTACATGGCGTCGGTGGTGGCCTCGTCCACGATCGAATTGACCTTGATCCTCACCCCGGCGGGCAGCCCCGCCTGGTGATGCGCTATCTCGCGATCGATCGCGTCGATGATGCCCTTGCGGGTGCTGTGCGGGGCGACAAGCAGCCGGCGGTAGCGGGTTTCCTGCGCCATCCCGGAGAGGTGGTTGAAGAGCTTGGCGACATCCTCGGTGACCACCGGGTTCGAGGTGAGCAGGCCCATGTCCTCGTACAGGCGGGCGGTGGTGGGGTTGTAGTTGCCCGTCCCGATATGGACGTAGCGGCGCAGCCCCTTGGGCTCCTCGCGGACCACCAGGGACAGCTTGCAGTGGGTCTTCAGCCCGACCAGACCGTAGACCACGTGACAGCCGGCCTTCTCCAGCTTGCGGGCCCACTCGATGTTGGCCTCCTCGTCGAACCGGGCCTTGATCTCGACCACTGCGAGCACCTGCTTGCCGGCCTGGGCCGCCTCGATCAGGGCGTCGATGATCGGGGAGTCGCCCGAGGTGCGGTAGAGGGTCTGCTTGATCGCCAGCACCGCCGGGTCGGCGGCGGCCTGCTCGATGAATCGCTGCACGCTGGTGGCGAAGGAGTCGTAGGGGTGCTGCAGCAGGACGTCCCGCCGCTTCAGCGCCGCGAACATGTCGGCCGGGCGGGCGGTCTCCACCTCGGAGAGCTCCGGGTGGGTCTTGGGCAGGAAGGAGGGGTAGCTGAGCGCCTCGCGGTCCAGCGCGGCGATCGAGAACAGCCCGGTGAGATCGAGCGGGCCGGGCAGCCGGAAGACCTCCTTGTCGGAGATGTCGAGTTCGTTGATCAGCAGCCGCAGCATCCGGTCGTCGATGTCGTCCTCGACCTCCAGGCGGACCGGCGGACGTCCGATCTTGCGGCGCAGCAGTTCCTTCTCCAGCGCGAAGAGCAGGTTCTCGGCGTCGTCCTCCTCGACCTCGAGATCCTCGTTGCGGGTCACCCGGAAGGTGCTGTATCCCAGCACCTGAGTGCCGGCGAAGACCTCGCCGAGGTGGTGGGCGATGACATCTTCCAGCGGGACGAAGCGGCCCTCGCCGAGCGGCACGAACCGGCTCAGGTTGGTGGGCACCTTCACCCGGGCGAACTGACGCGCGCCGGTGGCCGGGTTGCGCAGCAGGACGGCGAGGTTCACCGAGAGCCCGGAGATGTAGGGGAAGGGATGGGAGGGATCCACCGCCAGCGGGGTGAGCACCGGGAAGATGCGGGATTCGAACAGGTCGGTCATCCGCCGGCACTCGGCCGTGGTCAGCTGATCCCAGCGCAGGATCTCGATGCCGTGCTCGGCCAGCGCCGGACGGATCTCGTCGGCGAAGACCGCTGCCTGCTCGGTCACCAGATCGCGGGTGCGGTGGAGGATCGCGTCGTGGAGTTCCCGCGGGAGCATGCCGGACGCGCTCGGCACGGCGACCCCGGCGGCGATCCGCCGCTTCAGACCGGCCACCCGCACCATGAAGAACTCGTCGAGATTGGAGGAGAAGATCGCCAGGAACTTCGCCCGCTCCAGCAGCGGCACCCGGCGGGGGTCACGGGCCAGATCGAGTACCCGGGTGTTGAAGGCCAGCCAGGAGAGTTCCCGGTCGCTGAACCGGTCCGCCGGGAGGTCGGGCAGGACGGATTCCACGGTCGCCTCGCTCTCGACGATGGTCATCGCTGCTCCTCGGATGCCGGCACGTAGAGGACATCGCGGTGGGCGACGCCGAAGCCGGCTGACACGTACATTCCTACCGCGACGGTATCAGCGCTATCAACGTACAGAATCACCTCGCGACATCCGGTTTCAGCCAGATGATCCAGGCCCGCCTGGAGCAGCCGCCCGCCCAGCCCTCGTCCCTGGGCCGCCGGATCGACCCCGACCACGTAGACCTCGCCGAGATCGCCGATCCGCTTGGTCCAGTGGAAGCCCAGCATCCTGCCGTCCTCGACCGCGACGATCAGCCCGTCGGGATCGAACCAGTCCTCATCCATCCGGGCCGCCAGCCCTGCTGCGTCCAGCCCGCCCTGCTCCGGGTGATGCGCGAACGCGGCAGCGTTCACCGCCAGCAGGGCCTCGGCGTCCTCGGGGAGGTATCCCCGGAGCCGGACGGTCCCCGAGCCCGACGCCGTGGGGAGGTGCGGGCCGTCGAGCGTCCTGCTCATCACCAGCAGCGCGCGTCCCTCGACCAGCCCCAGGTGGCGGACGAACCCCTGCGCGGGCGCGGCGTCGTGGAAGGCCCACAACCGCAGTGGGGCGTCGCGGGCCAGGGTGGCCGCCAGGCCTGACCCGATCCCACGGCGGCGATGAGCCGGATCGACGACCAACTGCGCGGTCTGATGGACGGGGCTGTGCGTCAGGTACGCCACGAGCTGATCGCCGGCGTCGACCAGCAGGTGCCGCGCCTCACCGGAGGTGCGGCTGAGCCGGGCCTCCTCGTTGAGCGGATCGAACCCGTCTGCCGCGGCGGCCCGCGCCGCGAGCGCGTCCACCGCCTCTGCTTGCTCGGCGCTCAACCAGGATTCCCACACCCTGTCAGGTTAGGGCTCCCGCGACGCACCCTGCCAGCAGTCCGTTCATCGTCTGAGCCGGCGCCCGGTTGCCCTTGACGCCATGATGACCCGGCCCCGGGGCCAGGGCTGGCGAGCGGCTGCCGGGCTGCTGCTCTCGGGTTGCGCCGTGTGGATCCCGGTCAGCGGCGGGCGTCGGGGGAGAAGCGGTAGCCGACGTTGCGGACGGTGCCGATCAGGGCCTCGTGTTCGGGACCGAGCTTGGCGCGCAACCGGCGGATGTGGACGTCCACCGTCCGGGTACCGCCGTAGTAGTCGTAGCCCCACACATCGGCCAGCAGATGCTCGCGGCTGAACACCCGGCCCGGGTGCTGCACCAGATACTTCAGCAGTTCGAACTCGGTGTAGGTGAGGTCGAGCGGCTCACCGTCCTTGACCGCGGAGTAGGCGGCCTCATCGATCTCGATGCCGCCGGCCGAAATCAGGCCGTCGTTGGCCGCCGCACTTGCCAGCAATCGGATCCGGGCCTCGAACTCGGCAACCCCGGCGGTCTCGACGATCACGTCGGAGAGGCCCCATTCGCCCGAGATCGCCGCCAGCCCGCTTTCGGCCAGCACCAGCAGCAGGGGGACGGTGGAGCCGCTGGAGGTGAACAGCCGCGCCATGGTGCGGGCGCCGGCGAGGTCGGCGCGACCGTCCAGCAGCACCACATCGCAGCGGGCCGCACTGGTGAGGGCGTCGGTGTCGGCGGACACGACCGTGACCTCATGCGGCAGCAGGGTGAGGACGGGCAGGGAGTGCTGTTCAGCGGCGTTCGCCTGGGTGAGGGTGCTGCTGACAACGAGCAGTTGCGCCATCCTCACCTCCCGAGCGTCGGAGTCCGTCGCTCAGAATACTGGTCCCGGCAGGGGTTTGGTCACCGCGTTCGTATCAGCTGTCGAGGATCAGGGTGACCGGGCCGTCGTTGGTGAGGTCGACCTCCATGTGGGAGCCGAAGCGCCCGGTCGCGACGGTGGCGCCGCGGGAGCGCAGCGCGGTGACGAAGGAGTCGACCAGCGGTTCGCTGACCGGACGCGGAGCGGCGGCGTTCCAGGAGGGGCGGCGGCCCTTGCGGGTATCGGCGTACAGGGTGAACTGGCTCACGACCAGCAGCGGCGCGTTCTGGTTGGAGCAGCTCCGCTCGCCCTCGAGGATGCGCAGTGACCAGATCTTGTCGGCCAGCCGTTCGGCGTCCCGGTCGGTGTCGTCGTGGGTGACGCCGAGCAGGACCAGGAGCCCGGGGGAGGCGATCCGTCCGACCACCTCGCCGTCCACCGTCACCGACGCCTGGGAGACCCGCTGCACCACCGCTCGCACGCCGCGAGGATAGCGGAGGGAGGTGGGGTCGAGCCGGTTCCACCGGCCCCGGTTGTGGTTGTTCCTCAGCTCGTTTCGGGCCCGGCAGACGACAACTGCCGGGGGCCAGCGCCGACGTGGGTTCGAGACGGCGGTCGCGAAGGGTGGCTCCCCAAGCCACATCCGATTCTTAGGCTCCAAACCGGTGGGGAGGCGCAGAATGGAACGACGTCGAAGGAGGCTGCGATGAGAACAGCGGTACTGGGAACGGGGACCGTCGGCCGGGCGTGGGCCACGCGGCTGGTGGAGTTGGGACACGAGGTGGTGGTGGGTACTCGCGACCCTGCTGCGTCTCGGGAGCGCGATCCGGGCTGGACGGGCCCGGAGTTGGCGCCCTTCGCGGAAGCGGTGGTCGGCGCCGACCTCGTGGTGAACGCCTTGAGCGGTGCTGCATCCCTGGAGGTGCTCGCCGAGTTGGCGCCGCCCCTGGCAGGCACGGTGGTGATGGACATCGCGAATCCGCTGGACTTCTCGGCCGGATTCCCACCGACTCTATTCGTCAAGGACACCGATTCGCTGGGTGAGCAACTGCAGCGCGGGCTCCCGGCCGCGAAGGTCGTCAAGGCGGTCAACACGCTGAACGCGTCGCTCCAGGTGCGACCGCTGGACGAGGGCTCGGTGTTCGTGGCCGGCGACGATGACGAAGCCAAGGCTCTGGTGACCGGACTCCTTGCCGAGGTCGGGCACCGGGACATCATCGACCTCGGTGACATCACCGCCTCCCGCGGGGTGGAGATGTTCCTGCCGCTGTGGCTGAGGCTGATGGGTGCGCTGCGGACGGCAGAGTTCACGATCAAGGTTGTCCGTCCCTGACCACATCGGAGTGAGCCGTCGCAGTGGGTCGGACGACGGACAACCGCGGCGCGACGACGTGGATTCTCGACGGAACTGCACGGCCTCGACGAAGCGGACGTCGAACGGATCGTCGGGCTGGCGCTGCTGGCGACCCATGCGACGCGACGAGCCGATCACTCGGCGAACTCGATCTTGAGACACGGACGCGGGTCCTGGCCGGTGGCTCCCGTTCTGCTCGTCGACCCAAGCCCCGGTCGAGGCGGCGGAGTCTCCGGCTCAGCCGGGAAACTCGAGGTAGGCCATCGAACCACGACGGTGCCAGGTGAGGTTGGTCACGGTGGCCAGTTCGTCAGGGGTCCGCGGCGCTGCGATCTCGCCCGCCCGGTGCAACAGGTCGAGGTACCTCTTGCCGCGCGGGGTCGCCGCGACCAGCGAGCTGCAGAACAGTTTTCCGTCCGGCCGCAGCTGCGCCCGCAAGTGATCGAGCAGGCCGACCGGGTCGGCCACCAGGTGCAGGAAGCCGAGGCAGACCACCGTGTCGAAGCCGCCGGGAGGAAAGGGAAGGCTGGTGGCGTCGGCCTGTACGAACCGGATGCCGGGTCGGGCGCGGCCGCTGTCGGCCACCCGCCGCGCGGCACGGGCGAGCATGTCGCGGGAGCGGTCGGTGATCACTACGGGACGAGCGCTGGTGCGGTAGGCGGCAGCGGTGGCCGTCGCGGTGCCGGCCGCGACCTCCAGTAGCGGGCCGGTTGCCGAGTCGACCGCTCGCTGGGCGAAGGCCGCGTAGTCGCGCGGCGACGTGGCCCACGCCAGCCGGTTGTAGAACTCCGAGCCGACCAGCCAGTCGTAACCCGCTGCTCGTCCGTCGTAGCGAGCGCCCTGATCCAGACCCGGTCGGGTCTCGATCAGCACCGTGGCGGGCGGCTTCGATCCAAACACGATCAGGATGCTAGCCGGTGACCGTGATCGGGAGCCCTCGTTGCTGCCCGGTTGTCCTCGGGAAGGACGCTCGTCCGGTGGGCCGGCGTGCGATCACGAGTGCAGTGCGGCGACGACAACGGGGTTGGTTGGCTGGTCGCGGCTGGGGTGGAAGAGTGAATCCCATGTCTGATCTGGTTGCACCGCGCACCGGCCCGATCGCGGGCACGCCGGGCCAGCCGATGTTGCGGCGGGTGGCGAGCCTCCTGGCGCCGTACCGGTGGTGGCTGCTGCTGGTGGCGCTGACGGTGGTCCTCTCGGCGGCGCTGACCTCGGTGGCGCCCTTCCTCACCCGTGCGGTCTTCGACGACGCGCTGTTCCCGATCCAGCCGGATGGCAGCACCGGGCAGCCCGAGCTCACCCTGCTTTACTGGCTGGTCGCCGGCCTGATCGCGATACCCCTGGTCAGCGCACTGATCGGTGTCGGGCAGACCTATCTGACCAACCGGGTGGGCAACGCCGCGATGGCCGAGCTGAGGGTGGCGCTGTTCGAGCATCTGGAGAAGATGGAGCTGGCCTTCTTCACTTCCACCAAGACCGGCGACATCCAGTCCCGGCTGGCCAACGATGTCTCCGGGGTGCGCAACGTCCTGACGTCCACGGCGTCCACGATCCTGCAGAACGTGGTGACGGTGATCGCGGCCTTCGTGTCGATGCTGCTGCTGAGCTGGCAGCTGACCATCATCAGCCTGATCCTGATGCCGGTCTTCATGGTCATCCAGCTGAAGGTGGGCGCCCGTCGCAAGCAGTTGCAGAAGCGCACTCAGGAGAACCTGTCGGAGATGACGGCGATCACCGAGGAGTCGCTGGGGGTCTCGGGGGTGCTGCTGGCCAAGGTGTTCCGGCGCTCGGAGCTCGAGGTCGAGCGGTACCGGCGGGCGAACCGGCGGCAGACCCGGCTGCAACTGAAGCAGGCGATGACCGGCCAGACCTTCTTCTCGATCGTGTCGACCTTCTTCGGGCTGACTCCGGCGATCGTCTATCTGGTGGCGGGCCTGCTGATCAACGGCGGCTCGCTGATCGGCGGCCAGACGCTCACCGCCGGGACGATCATCGCCTACACCACCCTGCAGGCCCGGCTGCAGCAGCCGCTGGTCGGGTTGATGCGGGTGACGATGGACGTCCAGACCTCGTTCGCACTCTTCGCCCGGCTCTTCGAGTACCTCGACATGGAACCGTCCATCGCCGACGCCCCGGACGCCCGTCCGCTCTCCGACGTGCGAGGACGGGTGGAACTGCGGGACGTCTGGTTCCGCTACCCAGCCCCGCGCACCCTCGCCGTCCCCGCGGGGACAACGCCCGAGGCCGCCGAAGAGGCGGCCCGTCAGGCGGCCCGCAAACAGCGCCGCTCCAGTCGCTACGGCCGCGACTACCGCGCCCTGGAGGTGCCCACCATGACCAGCCTGGCCGACGGGGCGGGTGGGCAGGTGGTGCATTCCTCGGCGGTGCCAGGCATGGCGCCTACGGTGGTGCTGCCGGACACGCCGGGCTCGCCCGACGAAGCGCCGAACGGCCGTCCCGGTGAAGATCTGGACCGCGACGGACGGATCAGCGACGACGAGCGCTGGGCACTGTCGGGGGTCTCGCTCACCGTCCAGCCCGGTCAGCTGGCAGCGATCGTCGGGCCCTCCGGGTCCGGCAAGACCACGCTGACCTACCTGATTCCCCGGTTGCACGAGGTGACCAGGGGAGCGGTGCTGATCGACGGCCACGACGTCCGCCACGTCACCCTCGACTCGCTGGCCGATGCGGTCGGCATGGTCACCCAGGAGCCCTACCTGTTCCACGGCACGATCACCGAGAACCTGCGCTACGCCCGGCCGGACGCCAGCGACGCCGAGATCGTCGAAGCCTGCCGGGCGGCCAACATCCACGACCGGATCATGAGCTTCGCCGACGGCTACGAGACGATCACCGGCGAGCGCGGCTTCCGCCTCTCCGGCGGTGAGAAGCAGCGACTGGCGATCGCCCGCGTGCTGATCAAGGATCCGCGGATCCTGATCCTGGACGAGGCCACCTCCGCCCTCGACACCGCCACCGAGCGGCTGGTCCAGGAGGCACTGGAGCACGCGATGGCCGACCGGACCACCTTCGCGATCGCGCACCGGCTCTCGACGATCATGAACGCCGATGTGATCTTCGGCATCGCCGACGGCCGGCTGATCGAGCAGGGCACCCACGCCGAGTTGCTCGCCGAGGGTGGCCTCTACGCGCGCCTCTACGAGGAGCAGTTCGGCGGTGGCACCGTCGAGGCCCGCTGCGACGACGCCGTCCTGTTCTGCGACGGGACGAAGTTGCAGCACCGCCTCGGCCCACCGAAGGCCGACATGCCGGTATGACCTCAGCCGTCCAGCCGCCGCTCTGACGTTGGTCGGCGAGCGCTCGGGGCGATCAGGTTCCGGGAGAGGAGCTCGCGGCAGTCCATGGATGTCGGAGCGAACTGGGAGGATCGGGTCATGAGCGGGGCGGCGGGCGTCCCATCGCGATCGTCAGTCATCACCGCGATGCAGGCGAAACCGGACGCGCCATTGCACGATTCGGCGGCTGCGCGCGGTGTTCGGTGGCAGAGCCGAGGCGATTCGTTGTCACGCGGGCAACGACGGCTTGGGGTACTACGCGAACGGACGCATGCCATCCACGCTGTCCTCGGCAATCGTTCACGGCCGAGGGATGGCGACGATGGCGACCAGTTTGTCGAGACCGCGGCCCGGGTCGCCGGGAAGGTATCCTGCACGGGTGCTGTTAGGGGATTCAGTGACGGTCACCGTCGTGGTGATCGCCTGTGCGGTGGTGCTGGTGGCGGCGGTGCTCGGCATCGTCCGGCTGGCCCGCGGCAAGAAGGAGTGACATGTTCGAGATCCCGTCGGACCTGAACCCTGCCCTGGTGGGGCTGGCCTGGTTGCGCGGACGCTGGGAGGGCACCGGCTACCGGCAGTGGCCGGGGGAGGAGAAGGCCTCCTACGCCATTCAGATCGACTTCGCCGACAACGGCGGCGACTACCTGCACTACCTCTCCCAGAGCTTCGAGACCGACAACGAGGGCCGGCCGGTCAAGGCGCTGGCGATGGAGACCGGGTTCTGGCGTCCGCTCGCCGATGGGTCGGTTGACGTGATGATGTGCAGCCCGGACGGCTTCGCCGAGATCTGGTTCGGCAAGCTCCAGCCCGGCCGGATCGACCTGGTCACCGACGCGGTGGCCCGCACCAAGGACGCCGCGGTGGCCTATACGGCCGGACGCCGGCTCTACGGGCTGGTCGAGGGCAAGCTGATGTTCTCCTTCGACCGCGCCACCGACGAGCACGAGTTGCAGCCTCACGTCTGGGCGACCCTGGAGCGCCGGTGACCGCCGTCCGCAACGACCAGGGCCCGGACGCAGGTGCCGTCCGGCACTACGGCGACCCGCTGCGCGAGCAGCGCCGGCTGGCGTCCGGCGAGGCCTCGGTCGATCTGAGTCACCGCCCGGTGTTCTCGATCTCCGGCCCCGACCGGTTCAGCTGGTTGAACAACGTCACCAGCCAGGACTTCTCCGGGCTGGCTCCCGGGGTGCCGGTGACCGCGTACATCCTCGACCACCAGGGTCACATCGTCCATGTGCTGGGCGGGGTGGACGACGGTGAGACGCTGTGGGCCCACACCGAGCCGGGGCATGGCGAGGCATTGCTCGCCTGGCTGCGGCGGATGGTGTTCGCTGCCCGGGTCGAGATCGATGAGCAGCCTGACCGGCGGCTGATCCTGCCGGCGGGCGCTTCCGCCCCCGTGGCGGTTCCCTCTATGGAGGTAGAGAGCCGGCTGGGGGACGTCCGTGCCGGGACGTGGGCGATGGAGGCGCTGCGGATCGCGGCGGGGCTGCCGCGCACCTTCCTGGACACCGACGAGAAGTCCATCCCCAACGAGCTCGCCAATCCCGAAGGCGACCTGCTCGGCCCGGCCACCCATCTGGCGAAGGGCTGCTACCCCGGCCAGGAGACGGTGGCCCGGATCTACAACCTGGGACGCCCGCCCCGCCGGCTCACCCTGCTGCATCTGGACGGCAGCGCCGACGCGCTGCCCGCGGTCGGCGCGGAGATCCTGGCCGACGGCAGGGTGGTCGGCCGGATGGGCACCTCCGAGCGTCACTACGAGCTCGGTCCGATCGGCCTGGCCCTGGTCAAGCGCCAACTCCCTACCGACGCTGCACTGACGGTGGAAGGCATCGCGGCCTCCCAGGAGGTCCTGGTCGATCCGGAGGCCGGCCTGCACTGGCGTCCCGCCCCCGGTCTCGGCCGTCGCTGATCTGGGGATCGACCGGCACTGAGGGCCGGCCTTGGGTGCCGAGGGCCGGCGGTGAAGGCTGGCTCTCAGTAGAGAGGGCTGGCCCTCACTGTGGGACACGAGGGACTGCCCAGGGCCCGGGTCTCAGGGGCGGTGGGCGAGGACGTACAGCCGCTCGGTCTGCGCCTCGGTCGGCACGGGGGAGCGGACGTACCACTCGTCGACCACCAGACCGGCTTCGGTGACGGCAGCCAGCACCTGGTCGTGCTCGTGCAGCACCAGATCCAGATCCACCGGCACGCCGAACAGCTCGTCGCTGTGGTCGATGCCGTCCCCGAGCTTCAGGGCCAGAGCGAACACCCCGCCCGGACGCAGGGTCGCGGCCGCCTGGCGCAGGGTGGGCGCGAGTTCGGACGGGGCGAGGTAGACGAAGGCATACCAGGCCACGATCGCGCCCCAGGCCGGAGCGGTGCGAGGGCGGAGCAGCTGATGGAAGCGCCCGACCTGGAAGTCGAGGTCGGCGAAGTTCGCCCGGGCCTGCTCGACCATGGCCGGCGATGCGTCCAGCCCATGCACCTCGATGCCCTGATCGGCCAGGAAGGCGGCGATGTGACCCGGTCCGCAGCCGAGATCCATCACCGGGCCGTCGGCCAGGGCGGCGACGCGCTCGAGCAGCCAGATGTCGAACGGCTTCTCGATGAGTTCGTCGAGCAACGCCTCGGAGTAGGCCGCGGCGACGGCGTCGTAGGAGGCAATGACCTTCGCGTCGCGCGCCTGGGCGCCCTCGGCCAGCACCACCTCCCGGTCGGCCGTCGAGACGGACGTACCCGCGTCGGCGGCCGGCACCGGACCCAGTAGATGCACCCACCGGCGATCCTGCTGGCCGCGTTGCAGCGCGAGCTCGCGCACCAGCGGTTCCTCGCGTCCGGCCAGGCCGGTCAGGCAGGCTTCGACGGCAGCCCGGTCGGCGAAGGAGTACAGCCGTTCGGTCCGCGTCCTCAGTTCGCCCGGTGCCTGGGGGCCGCGCAGCAGCAGGACGGTCAGCAGCGCCCGCTCGTCCTCACCGAGTTCCAGCACCTCGTCCAGGGTCTGGTGGTACTTGATCACCCGGCTGCCTGCTCCGGCCCAGACCAGCCGCACCAGGCCCTTGTCCTTCAGCGCCCGTCCGACGTCCTGAATCGTGCGCTCGGGGTAGTCGACCACCGGATCGCGGCTGGAACTCTGGTTGCACGCCAACCGCAGCGAGTTCAGGGTGAGCGGGTAGCTGGCGGGAACGGTCTTCTGCTTCTCCAGCAGGCACCCCAGCACGCGCTGTTCTTCGGCGGTCAGCACCGGCAACGACATGGGCGACAGCGTAATACTTACACCCTTGCGATGCGCGTCCGAGCTTGTCGGATCCGTATACTCAGACGTCGAGGGGAGTACTTCTCAAGCCGTCCGTGGTCAATTCGAGCATTCAGCGATGCTCCCGCGGGCGCACCGGACACCCGGTGAAGGAGACCTCGCAGACGACAACTGTGAGGTTCATCACGTATGGGTATTGGTACTCCTGAGCTGTGGGCGATCAGCCTGGCGGTCGTGGCGGTGCTGTTCGTCCTCGACTTCATCGTCACCCGGCGGCCGCACGAGGTCTCCATGAAGGAGGCGATCGGCTGGTCGGCCTTCTACATCGCGCTGCCGATGATCTTCGGCCTGTGGATCTGGTTCGGCTTCGGCGCCGATCTGGGCCTGCAGTTCTATGCCGGCTATCTGGTCGAGAAGTCGCTGAGCGTCGACAATCTGTTCGTCTTCATGCTGCTGCTGAGTTCCTTCGCGGTTCCCAAGGAGTTGCAGCAGCGGGTGCTGTTGATCGGTGTCGCCGGAGCGCTGGTGCTGCGGGGTGTGTTCATCGCGCTGGGCGCGGTGCTGATCTCGTCCTTCTCGTGGACCTTCCTGCTGTTCGGCGCGATCCTGCTGGTCACCGCGGTGAAGGTGCTGCGCGATGCGATGAGCCCCGAGGAGGCTCACGTGAACGTCGCCGAGTTGCGCAGCGTCCGGCTGGTGGGCCGGATCTGGCCGGTCACGGACGGCTACCGCGGCACCCACATGACGGTGGTCGAGAACGGACGACGTGCGCTCACCCCGCTGGCGCTGGCGACCATCGCCATCCTCGGTACCGACGTGGTCTTCGCGGTCGACTCGGTGCCGGCGGTGTACGGCATCACCGGCGATCCCTACCTGGTCTTCGTCACCAACGCCTTCGCGCTGCTCGGTCTGCGCGCGCTCTACTTCGTACTGGCCGGCGCGCTCAGCTCGCTGGTGCACCTGGGCTTCGGCCTGGCCGCCATCCTGGCCTTCATCGGCGTCAAGCTGGTGCTGCACTGGGCCCACGGCGTGTGGACATGGGTGCCCGTGGTGGAGACCGGCGTCTCCCTCCTGGTGATCGTCGGTATCCTGGCCACGGTGGTGGTCACCAGCCTGATCGCCACCCGTGACCGGCGCCGCACCGACGCCTCCGTCTGACCATCCGGGTTCGGAGGCTGCCCTGACCGAGTCGATCCTCGCCTCGGGCTGCCACGCGACCTCCATCGCACGGCCAAGGGGTTGAAGAGCGCGTCACACTGAGGCGCGCCAGCGAATCTCGTTCTGCAGCACGATGTGCGGAGTCGGGATCGGTTGACCGGAGAGGCGGTCGATCAGCATTCGGGCCGCGATCCGTCCCATCTCATAGGCAGGGACGGCCACCGTGGTCAGGGGCGGATCCACGAACCGGGCGAAATCGAAGTCGTCGAACCCGACGACGGCGACATCGGTGGGTACCTTGCGCCCGGAGTGCCTGATGGCGGTCATGGCGCCGACGGCCAGGGCGTCGCTACCGCAGACCAGCGCGGTGGGGGGCTCTGGAAGGCTCAGTAGACGGCTGGCCATCTCATAGCCGCCCTCGCCTTCCCAGGTCGCCTCGAACAGGTGGAGGTCCTCCTGGAGTTCGACCCCGGCGTCCTGGTGTGCTTCGCAGAAGCCACGGTAGCGCTCCTCCAGCACCGGCCATGGCGCCTGGGCCGCGATGAACCCGAGCCGGTGCTTTCCCGCCTGCAGCACCCGCGTGGTGAGCTCGCGGCTCGCCGCCCGTTCGGACGAACGCACCACCAGGGTGCGGGTGTCTTCGATGAGTTCATCGAAGACGACGAACGGCGTCTCCGAATCCGCCATCTGGTCGACGTACCAGGAACGAAGTCGCCTGTCACCGGAGAGCAACAGGAAGGCCCCATCCACGCGACCCTCCCGCACCGGCTTGAGCAGATCCCGCCGCCTGCCCTCGGGGCGTTCGGCCTGGACGAGGAGCCCGTAGTTCGCCTCCCGGAGCACATCGCCCACGCCGGCGATCATCAGCGCGGTCAGGGGATCGGCCAGGTAGCGTGGCGCCTCGTCCAGCACGAGGAAGCCGAGCGTGCCCGTACGTGCCGAGCGCAATCCCTGAGCGGCGATGTTGGGGTAGTACCCGAGTTGTCGCATGGCGATCTCGACCGCGGCCCTGGTCTCCGGACGCATCAACTCGTAGCGGCCGCGCACGACATTGGACGCGGTCTGCGCCGAGACGCCTGCGGATTTGGCGACATCGCTGAGGGTGGGTCTGCTGCCCTTCCGTTTCGGCATGACAACAATGTTACTGGAACGTTACAGGAATGCAGAACCCGTCGCGAAGGTTAGGTATTTATCGTAAAAGCTAGAGAATGCCGAACGTGTGGAAGGCATCGGTGATCCTGGTGCCCTGGCGCAACTGCGCTCGCATGTCCGATTCGATGCTGACCCGCGCCTCCGAGAGGGCGAGCACTTCTTCGGCGACCTCCGTGGGGATGATGGCCACTCCGTCGATATCGGCGATGATCAGGTCCCCCTGGCTGACGGTCACCCCGCCGCAGCTGACCGCGCCGCCATGGGACACCACGTCGGTGCGGCCGAGCGAATCCTGTGCGGAGATGCCGGCGACGAAGGTCGGGAACCCCAGCTCGTTGATGGCCGCCACGTCCCTGGTGAAGGCGTCGGCGATGATTCCCCTTGCCCCGCGCGAAAGGGAGGCGATGGTGAGGAGCTCACCCCAGTAGGCGCCCGGGCAACTGGAGACCACCATGACATCACCTGGCTGCAGAGCCTCGATCGCCGACATCTCTCCGCGATAGCTGTCGGACGGAGCCGGTGGAGCGGTGACCTCGGCGAGTTCGACCGTGGCGGCGAAGCCCGCCAGGCGGGAGCCGGGCTGGAGTGGCCGAATGTGGGGAGCCAGGACGTTGTTGCGGCACCCGACCTTGTCGAGGGAGTCCGACACCACGGCGACGAAGAGTCGACCCAGCCGAGCCAGGGTGTCCAGGCTGCGCCCGTCCGCTCGTTCCAAGGGATGCACCATGATCCACTCCTCACTGATCTAACGCTAAAGAGCCCTCTTGTTGTGGCCTCAGGCAGCATGTTACAGTACTACTGTGACGATAAAGCAAGTATCAAGTATGGATTCACTACGGTCCGGATCGATGGCCCCGCTCGAGGGACTGAAGATCGTGGGGGTCAAGACGGTGCGTGCCCGGCGCTATCCGCGGCTGCTCTTCGTCCTGATCGAAACCGACGCAGGCATCTGCGGCTTGGGTGAGACCTACGAGAAGGCCGAAGTTGCCGAAGCCGCCATCCACACGCTGCTCGCGCCGGCCCTGGTGGGCCGTGACGCGACCAGGATCCGCGAGATCCACAGCTTCTTCGATCACCTGACCCGCCTGCACGGCAACGCCGGCGCCGAGATGCGTGCCATCTCCGGCATCGACCTGGCGCTCTGGGATCTCAACGCGAAGGCATTGGGTGTTCCGGTCCATCGGCTGCTCGGGGGAGCGGTCCGGGATTCCGTGCGCACCTACAACACCTGTGGGGTCGAGGGCACGGTCAACGACCGGGACCGCTTCCTCACCGATCCGCGTGGGCTCGCGGCCGAACTGGCCGACGAGGGCTACACCGGCATGAAGTTCTGGCCCTTCGACAACTACGCCGTGCGGTCCACCGGCCAGTGGATAGCGCATGACGATCTGCTGCAGGGCGCAGCGGTGGTCGGCCAGGCCCGCGAGGGCGGCGGTGACGGCTTCCAGCTCTTCCTGGAGGGGCACGGTAAGTGGGCGCCGCTGCCCACCCGGCAAATCGCGGCGGCGGTCGAGCAGTACAACCCCGGCTGGCTCGAGGATTTCGTGATCCCCGAGCGGGCCGAGATCCTGGCTCGGCTGCGCGGTGAGGTCCGCACGCCGATCTGCGCGAGCGAGATGACCCTGAGCAAGTACGGCTTCGCCGACCTGTTGACCGCCGGCGCGATGGATATCGCCATGCCCGATCTCGCCTGGTGCGGGGGTATCACCGACGGTCTCAGCATCGCCGCCCAGAGTGAGGCCTGGGGAGTCCCGATCGCGCTGCACAATTGTGGCGGCCCGGTGCTCCACGCCGCTTCGCTGCACTTCTCGGTGGCCGTCCGGAACGTGTACATCGTCGAGAGCGTACGCGCCTACCTCAAGGCGGTCTTCGCGGAGATCGTGGACGACTTCGTCCGGCCCGTCGACGGCGAGTTCCCCATCCCGTCCGGGCCGGGGCTGGGCACCGAGCTCTCCGAGAGGTTCCTGGCCCGCGACGACCTGATCGTCGGGCACACCACCACCGGCTACGGTGATCAGGTCGCCGGTGCGATCGTCGGTGACCGCTGGGGGTCGTTCGACCTCGGAGGTCGCTGACATGACGCCCAGGCGGGGTGAAGCAGGCTTCGACTACAGCGGCGGCCAGGTCGTGGTGACCGGGGCCGGACGCGGCATCGGCCGTGCCCTGGCCGCCGCCTTCGCGGACGCCGGTGCCCACGTCGTCGGCGTCACCCGATCGGCCGCCAGCGCGGACGAACTCCGCTCCGAGACCGGCTTCACGGTCGTCCAGACCGACATCGTCGCGGATTCCGCACCCGAGACCATCCACCGCGCCGTCCGTGGGAACGGCCTGCCGCTGCTGGGGTTGATCAACAACGCCGGCGAGGTGGTTACCCGGGCGCCCGCGGTCGAGTGGGGCAAGGAGGCCTGGCAGCGAGCCCTTGACGTGAACCTGACCGCCGTCTTCGCCCTCTCGGCCGAGTTGTTCGAGCCCTTGCGCGAAGCCGGCGGGGCAGTGGTCAACGTGGCGTCCGTGCTCAGCTTCACCGGCGGACTGAACTCGGTGGGGTACGCGGCCTCCAAGGGTGGTGTGGCCCAGCTCACCAAGGCGCTGTCGAACGAGTGGGCGCCGCTGGGCGTCCGGGTGAATGCGATCGCACCGGGGTACGTGGCCACCGACGCGAACGCGACGCTGCGGGATCCGGCCAATCCGCGAGCCGCCGCCATCACCGCGCGGATCCCGATGCACCGCTGGGCCGCGCCCGACGACATGTGCGGACCGGTGCTGTTCCTCTGCAGCGACGCCGCCCGCTACCTCACCGGAGTCGTTCTGCCCGTCGACGGAGGTTTTCTCTCATGGTGACACCACGCCCGCCCGCCTTCGGGACGACTGCCTGCTACACCTTCAGCCGGTTCGGTCCGCGCTTCACCGGCGAGCAGCAACTCGTCGCGCTGGGGGAGATCGCCGAGCTCGGATTCGTCGCCGTCGAACTCGAGATCATCGTCGAGGAGCAGATCCCGGTCTTCCAGGGCGGACAGCTGGACAGACTCAGGCGGAGACTGGAAGACCTCAGCCTGACCGTCCCCGTCTTCGCGCCGTTCCACACCGCTGAGGACCTCACCTCCCTGGATCCCGCCCGGCGGACCAGAGGGCTCGCTCGCTTCGAGGAGTCCTGCCGTATCTCCGTCGATCTGGGGTGTGACCATCTGCAGCTGGCCAGCGTGCTGCCCAGCGAACTCGTCGCGACCGCCGGACGTGACTACCCGAACGCACCGCCTTCCCTGGCCCGGCTCGATGCCTCGACCTGGTCCGAGCTCTGGCGGACTCACGTCGACACCATCGCCCGCGCTTGCGAGATCGCCGACGGCTACGGCGTTCGCGTTTCCATCGAGCCGCGGGTCAACTGCCTGGTTGCCAACACCGACGCCTACCTGCGGCTGTCGGACGCGGTCGCCGCCCCCAACCTTGGCGTGGCGCTGGATCCGGTGCACGCGGTGCGCTCCGGCGATGCGCCGTCGACCGCGATCGCAAGGGTGGCCGCGCAGCTGTTCAAGTTCGAGTTCTGCGATGCGCTGGAGCAAGGGCTGGAGCACACCGCCCCCGGTGCCGGGATCTTCGACTGGGCCGCGATCCTGTCGGCCCTGACGCAGGTCGAGTACGACGGCCCCTACAACGTCGACATCATCACCCAGCCGGCGGCGGTACCTGCTGCCTACGAATCCGGCCTGGCCCATCTCCGCGCCGTGGCGGGAGGTTCCGCATGACCTCACCGGCGCTGAGACTCCCGGGACGGTTCTATCGATCCTTTCCCCTGGACGGGCGGGGCCACGTCCCGGTCGATCTCGTGCTACCGGCCGACTCGGTCGCGCTGCTGCTGGTGGATGTCTACGGCGAAGGCTTCGACGATGGGCAGCGCCCACAGACCCCAGCGCTGATGTCCTCGTGGGAGATCTGGGAGCGCCAGCGGACGGTCGTGCAGTCGGTGCTGGTGCCGCTGGCGAGCGCTTGGCGGGCCGCCGGCCTGCCCGTGGTCTACGTCGAGAACCGCTACCCGGACCTGGCCTGGCAGGGTGGAGCCTTCGCGGAATGGTGGCGGGTCTCGACCGGCTTCGACGTGAGGACGGTGATCCATACCGAGGGACGCCAGGCCGAGTACTCGCCGGGCATCGCACCGGTCGAGGGCGACTTCGTCCTCCCGAAGCCGTTCGACAACGCCTTCTGTGCCACCCCGCTCGACCTGCTGCTGCGCAACCTCGGCGTCGAGCACCTCGTCGTCGCCGGCTTCGCCGCCGAGTGCTGCGTCCTGGCCACCATCCAGGGTGCCTCCGAGCACGGGCTGCGCCCCGTCCTGGTACGCGACGGCTGTCTGGCCGACGAACACCACGACACCGAGGCCGGGCTCGGGCTGACCTCCTGGGCGGTACGGGTGATCGAGAGCTCGCGCGGCCCGTCGGTGCTCGCCGACGACCTGGCGCAGGCGCTGACCGCGCTCGATCGGGAGCGGTGATCGCATGGGCCGCCGGGTGGGGATCGCGAGGGTGTACCACGAGTCGAACACCTTCATTCAGCGCCGTACCACGCTCGACGACTACCGCCGCACCCGGCTGCTGACCGGCACGGACCTGTTCGCGGTGCGCGGCGCCGACAGCGAGATCGCCGGTTTCCTCGACGCGGCCGACGAGTTCGGCTTCGAGCCGATCCCGCTGCTGGATGCCTGGGCGTGGCCCTCCGGCCAGCTCACCCAGGAGTGCTTCGAGGCGCTGGAGGCGCTGCTCGCCGAGCGCATCGCGTCCGTCCCCGCGCTGGACGGACTGCTGCTGGCCCTGCACGGGGCGATGGCCGTGGACGGCGTCGATGTGGCCGACGAGCGCCTGGCCCGCACCGTCCGGCGGAGTCTCGGCGTCGGAATCCTGATCGCGACCTTCGACCTGCACGCCAACCTTCCGGCCGGCATCGCCGACCCGGTGGACGGACTGGTCGGCTACCACACCTACCCCCACGTGGACCTGCGGGAGACCGGCCGGCGTGCCGGTGTCCTGATGGCGAGGACGCTCTCCGGCGGCCCGCGCCCGGTGACCGCGGTGGTGCCCGTCCCGGTCGTCCCCCACCAGCTGGGAACGGTGACCGCCGAAAGCCCGATGCGCGACCTGGTCGAGTTGGCCGAGCAGCTCTGCGCCGGAACGGTGTTCGACGCGACCGTAGCCGCCGGGTTCGCCTACGCCGACGTTCCCCAACTCGGCATGGCGGCGGTGGCGGTGGCGGCCGATCGGACCGCGGCCCAGGACGCGGCCAGTCGCCTTGCCGAGCGCGTCTGGCAGGCGCGCGGCGACTTCCTGCGTCCGGTGTGGCCGGTGGCCGCGGCCACCGAGCTGGCGGTGACCTCCCCGGGCCTGACCGTGCTGGCCGATGTCGGGGACAATATCGGCGGCGGGACCCCGGGCGACGGGGTCGAGGTGCTGGACGCGGTGTTGCGAGCGGCCCACCGGCATCAGACGGACCCGGTGATGGTGGCGGTGATCGCCGATCCGGTCTCCGTCGCCGAATGTGTCCGCGCCGGCGTGGGATCGACGGCCGAACTGCAGGTCGGTGGTCGCTCCGACCCGCTCTACCCCGGCTCCCTCGCCGTGACCGGCCGGGTCCGCGGCATCAGCGACGGCAGGTTTCGCAATGTCGGCCCGATGCGTGACGGCCTGCTCGACGATCAGGGCACCACCGCCGTGGTCGAGTCCGGAGGGCTGTCGCTGGTGCTCACCGAACGTCCCCTGCCGCCTTGGAACCTGCAGCAACTCCGCAGCGTCGGGGTGGAACCCGCCCAGGCCTCGGTGATCATCGTGAAGGCGACGCTCGCCTTCCGAGCGGCCTACGAGCCGATCGCCGACCGGATCCTCGCCGTCGACTCGGCCGGAGCCTCCTGCGCGACCTTCGTCCGGCTGGGACACCGCCGCCGCCGAAGACCCCTGTACCCCTTTGAGGACGAGACCTTCGCCTCATGGAATCCGACGCCATAACCCAACCCCGAAAGGAGTGAACAATGAACGATGATCTGCGTCCTCGCCGCTTGCGGCGCGCACCTGCCATTCGCGGCGCTGCGGCATCGCTGGCATCACTGGCGGTCATCCTGTCCGGGTGTTCGAGTACCGCGCCGAACACGCCGGCTACCGATGCCCTGGGCCCCGATTTCGAAACCACCATCAAGGTCATGGAGTACGCCGGCACGGAGCAGTTCCAGGCGGTCGACGAGCTAGTCAAGGAGTTGCTCGCCAAGGAGTACCCGAAGGTCACCCTGGACTTCGAGTACATCGACCCCGAGACCCTATCCCAGCGCATCACCACAGCGGTGGCGGGGGAGAACCCGCCCGACATCGTGGCCTACTTCCCCGGTCCGGACTTCCTCAAGCTCGCTCGCTCCGGCGCGCTGGTGAGCCTGACGCCCGCGATCGAGGCCTCCGAGGAGATGCAGCGGATCGCCGACATGTGGGCGGCCACCGTCCCGCCCGATCAGTACATGTATCGCGGCGACACCTTCGGGTTCACGGTGGATCTCGGCCCGCTGTCGGTGTGGAGCTGGCAGGACCAGCTGACCGCGGCCGGAGTCGCCGGGCCGCCGACGACGATCGACGAGTTGATCGCCGCGGCCAGGGCGGTGCGGGCGGCCGGCGGCCAGCCGATGGCGGTCGGGATGAGCACCGAGACGATCTGGGAGATCGACTACACCTTCAACGCGCTGGTGGCGAACTTCGACCAGGAGGGTCAGGAGTCCATCGCCCGCCGGGCCGACCGGGGTGCGCTGTCGTACTCCGAGCCGGGGTTCCGGCAGGCGGTTGAACTGTTCAAGCACCTGTACGACGAAGGCGTGTTCAACGACGCCGTCCTGGAGCAAAACTACCAGACCGACGCCAAGAACGACTGGTCGAGCAAGGCCGTCGCGATGTTCTGGCCGTCAGGGCCGTGGATGGTGCAGACCAGCCCGGACGACACGGTCCCGGACATCAACGTCGCCTCCTGGCCGACGATCTCCGGTGACGTGGCAGTGCTCTCCGGGGCTGACAAGGTGTTCGCGGGATTGCAGGTCACCGACCGGCAGAAGGAGGCGGCGCACCAGCAGTTGATCGCGGAGATCGCCCGCATCTACCTGTCGCCCGAGGTGCAGGCGGAGTACTACCGGCAGGGTCTGATGCCGGTTGACGTGAGCGTCGCCGAAGGCGGAGCAGCCAGCGACGATCCCTGGCAGGTGGTGCTCGACAAGCAGATCGCCATGGTGGCCTCGGCCGACCGGGTGGTGGACTACGCGACCTACACCCCGGAGATCTACTCGGCTATCACGGAGGGGATCCAGTCGCTTCTGCTGGGCAACTCGACCGTCGACAAGGTGATCGACGGCATGGTGGAGGCTCAGAAGACCGCGTACGAGTGCGCCCCCGACTGCGAGTGAGCCGGTGAGTCAGGTGAAGAGCGAGAGGTGGGACGCGGGCACTGTTCCGCGTTCCACCCCGCCCGGAGGCCTCGGCCGTGGACTGCCCCGGTGGCGGACCGGCGGACGCCTGGGCTCGATCCAGGGGTACGGCTACCTCGCGCCCGCGATCGTGGTCTTCGGGCTGTTGTTCATCTACCCGATGGTGGTCGCCATCGACCTGTCCTTCCGTTCCTGGGACGGCTTCCGTCCGCTGTCGCAGGCGACCTGGGTGGGGCTGAAGAACTACCGGACGATCTTCGGCCACGACGTATTCCTCGGAGCGCTCGGCAACACGCTGGTGATCGCTGTGGTCACGATGGTGGTGCAGGCGCTTTTCTCCTTCGTGATCGCGTACAGCCTGTGGTACTTCGGGCAGCGCCTGGCCGGTGCTCAGCGGGCGATCATGTTCTTTCCCACCGCGTTGGCGATGGTGCTGGTGGGCCTGCTCTGGAAGCAGATCCTCGCCCTGGAGGGGCCGTTCAACGCGATCCTCAACCTCTCGATCAGCTGGTTCGGCAGCCCCGACCTGGTGATCTGGGTGATCATCTGGATGCTGCTGTGGCAGTACACCGGCTGGTCGATGATGATCTTCTACGCTGCCCTGGTCGCCGTACCCCAGGAGACGATCGAGGCCGCCCGGCTGGACGGGGTGGGGGACATCCGGATGGCCTGGCTGATCGTCCTGCCGCTGGTACGGCACGCGACCGCCCTGGTGCTGCTGCTCACCCTGATCTCGGCCGCGCAGACCTTCGACACGGTCTGGGTCACCACCCGGGGCGGACCCGACCACGCCTCGGACACCATCACCGTCTACGCCTACTGGGCCGCGTTCGTCGCCTCCGGCCCGGGCGACTTCGGACGCGCCTCCGCCGTTGCGGTGGTCGCGATTCTCAGCCTCATGGTGGTGGCGGTCGCCCGGATTCGCCTGATCAGACTGGAGGTCGAATGATCCCGCGCTCCCAGCAGGGGGGAACCGCGATCTTTGCGCGGGTGCTCACCTGGGGATGGACCCTGATCGTCCTGATCCCGCTGGTCTACCTGGTGTCGATCTCGCTCTCGGCGTCCTCGGCGCGGGATCAGTTCGTGCTGTGGATCTTCCCGAAGAACCCCACCCTGGCCAATTACCCGGCGGCCTTCGAGTTGCTCGCCAGCCTGGATCAGCCGCTGCCACGGGTGTTCGGCAACTCGCTGCTGGTGACCATCACCGCCGTCGCGATGGCGACGCTGCTGGCCACGCTCGCCGCCTACGCGATCGTGTTCTTCAGGTTTCCCGGCCGGAAGCTGTTGTTCACGCTGCTGTGCGTGGGCCTGGTCGTCCCGACCTCGGTCATGATCATTCCCGAGTTCCTGGCGGTGAAGTCGCTCGGCCTGCGGGGGACGCCCGCCCTGATCGCCGCCTACATCGCTTTCGGCATCTCGCTGCCGACGCTGCTGCTGGCGAGCTTCTTCGCGGCGATCCCGAAATCCGTTCTGGAGGCCGCCCGCCTGGACGGGGCCTCGGCCTGGCGGGTGCTGTGGAGCATCGTGGTGCCCCTGTCGCGCCCGGTGCTGGCGACGGTCTCGCTGCTGCTGTTCATCACCTTCTGGAACGAGTTTCCGCTGGCGTCGACACTGGCCTCGGACGCCTCCCAGTCGACCATTCCGGTCGCCCTCTCCCGGATGTCCTCGCGACAGGGGCTGCCCTACCCGATCGTGGCGTCCGTGATGGTGCTCGCGTCCATCCCACTCCTGGCGATCATGGCCGTCGGGCAACGCCAGCTCGTCACCGGTCTGGTCCAAGGGGCAGAGCGCGGCTGACCAGGTCGTGATCCCCCAGGCGTCAGGCCTTCTTCTGGCGGTTGCGGACCTTGGCGCGCTCGTTGGCGTCCAGGATGGTCTTGCGGATCCGGACGTCCTTGGGAGTGACCTCCAGGCATTCGTCGCCGCGGCAGAATTCCAGGGACTGCTCCAGGCTCATCAGCCGGGGCGGGATCAGGCGCTCCAGTTCGTCCCCGGTGGAGGAGCGGACGTTGGTGAGCTTCTTCTCCTTGGTGGGGTTGACGTCCATGTCCTCGATGCGCGGGTTCTCTCCGACCACCATGCCCTCGTAGACCTCGTCGCCGGGCGCCACGAAGAGGGTGCCGCGCTCCTGCAGATTGAACAGGGCGTAGGAGGTGACCGAGCCCAGCCGGTCGGCGACCAGTGAGCCGGTGAGCCGGGTCTTGATCTCGCCCGACCACGGCTCGTAACCCTCGAAGACGTGGTGCATGATGCCCGTGCCGCGGGTCTCGGTGAGGAACTCGGTGCGGAAGCCGATCAGCCCGCGGGCCGGGATGAGGTACTCCACCCGCACCCAGCCGGTGCCGTGGTTGACCATGTCGACCATGCGTGCCCGCCGGGTGCCCATCAGCTGGCTGATCGTCCCGACATGCTCCTCGGGGACGTCGACGGTCAGCCGCTCGAACGGTTCCTGTACCACGCCGTCGATGGTCCGGACCAGGACCTCGGGCTTGCCGACGGTGAGTTCGAAGCCCTCGCGGCGCATCATCTCCACCAGCACTGCCAGCTGCAGCTCGCCGCGTCCCTGCACCTCCCAGGTGTCGGGACGGTCGGTCGGCAGCACCCGGATCGAGACATTGCCGACCAGCTCGGTGTCCAGCCGGTTCTTCACCAGCCGGGCGGTCAGCAGTTTGCCCACCCGGCCGGCCAGCGGCGAGGTGTTGATGCCGATGGTCATCGAGATGGACGGCTCGTCGACGTGGATCAGCGGCAAGGACTTGGGATCGGCCGGGTCGGCCAGGGTCTCGCCGATGGTGATCTCGGGGATGCCGGCGATCGCCACGATGTCGCCCGGCCCGGCCGAATCGGCGGGCACCCGCTCCAGCGCCTTGGTGATCAGCAGTTCGGAGAGCTTCACATTGCTCACCGAGCCGTCGCGGCGGCACCAGGCCACGGTCTGGCCGCGCTTCAGGGTGCCCTCGACCACCCGGCACAGCGCCAGCCGGCCCAGGTAGGGGGAGGCATCCAGGTTGGTGACCAGCGCCTGCAGCGGGGCGTCCTCGGTGTAGGTGGGCGCCGGGATGGTCTCCATCAGCAACTCGAACAGCGGCTCAAGGTTGGGCGAATCCGGCAGGGTGCCGTCGGCGGGTTGGTCCATCGACGCACGGCCGGCCTTCGCGGCGCAGTAGATGATCGGGAAGTCGAGGTGGTGGGCCTCGTCGTCGTCCAGCAGGTCGAGGAAGAGGGCGTAGACCTCGTCGGTCACCTCCGCGATCCGCGCGTCCGGCCGGTCGACCTTGTTGATCACCACGATGATCGGCAGGTTCTTGGCCAGCGCCTTGCGCAGCACGAAGCGGGTCTGCGGCAGCGGGCCCTCGGAGGCGTCGACCAGCAGCAGCACTCCGTCCACCATCTCCAGGCCGCGTTCCACCTCGCCGCCGAAGTCGGCGTGCCCAGGCGTGTCGATGATGTTGATGGTGACCGTCGAACCGTCCGCCAGGGTGTGATCCACGGCGGTGTTCTTGGCCAGGATCGTGATGCCTTTCTCACGCTCCAGATCCATCGAGTCCATCACGCGGGTGTTGACGTCCTGGTTCTCGCGGAAGGCCCCGGACTGCCACAGCATGGCGTCCACCAGGGTGGTCTTGCCGTGGTCGACGTGGGCGATGATGGCGACGTTGCGCAGGTCTGCGCGAATAGGCATGCGGGCTCCGGATCTGTAGAAAGCTGTCCGATTTTACAGTGATCGCACGGTTCTTCCCGCCCCGCTCACTGCGAGCCCGTGGCGGATGTCGTCGCGGGGTTGACTTCCCTACCTGCCGGCTCGCCGTCCTGTTGCCGCTGAGGCACGGATTCGCTGGGCCGGATCTGCCTGGATTCGCTACTCGGGGCGCGGGAACGGCGCCCTTACGGCCCAATCCTGGTAGACCCGGCTCACGACGATTGCCCCGCTCGCATTCGTGCTGGTCAGCCCGGGTGGAGAGCGCACCGGGTGCTAGCGTTCGTGCTGCCAGAAGGGGGTGCGGATGGGCGGCATCGCAGAATTCATCGAATCGGTCGGCCGCGCCCTGTGGGGGGTCTGGACGCTGGACGCCGAGAACACCCGTTGGCTGGCCGACGATCCCAATGCCAGCTGGGTGGCCGTCACGATCGCCGTCCTGGCCGGGGCCTCCACCCTGCTGGGCAACAGCGTGGTGCTCTTCCTGAACCGGGTACGTGGGGTGAGGTTCGCGCTCAGCCTGCTGTTCAACGGTCTCGGCTTCGTGGCGCTCTACGCGGTGCAGGCGCTGATCATCGCCGTCGTGGGCTATCTGGTCACCGGACAGCGACTGGACGTCGGCATGTCCACCTGGGCCGTGCTGCTGGCGACCGCGCCGCTGGTCTTCGGATTCTTCGAATTGATCCCGTACCTCGGCCCGGGGATCGCCCGAGTTCTCCAGGCCTGGGGACTGATCGCGCTCTGGGTGATCGTCGAGGTGCTCTACCAGGTCGATCACTGGACGGCACTGCTGGTCGTTGCGATCGGCTGGGGAGCGATGCAGCTGGTCTCGTGGCTGCTCTCCCGCCCGATGGCGGCGCTGGGACGCGTGGTCTGGCGGCTCACCACCGGGCTGCCGACCATGGTCACCGCCCGTGACCTGCTGGCCGGCCACATGTTCACGCCGGTCGAGATCGACCTGGGTCTGGCTGGACAGGAGGAGAGGCGATGATCGTCTACCTGCTGCTCGCGCTGGGGCTGGTCATCTTCCTGGCGCTGGTCTTCGGCCCGCTGGAATCGCTGGGCTGGTGGCGCGCGAAGGGCGGCGAGGAACTGCCCGACGCCGTCCGGAGCCTGCTCGCACAGCCGCCCAGCGGGGAACACCCACCCTATGAACACTACGTGATCTACCTCTCCGGTATCGGCGCGATCGATCCGACCAGCATCCCGCCGGAGGAGTTGCCGGTCACCGATGAACTGCGCAAGAGGCTGCCCACCTACTGCATCGCCCGGGACGTCTTTCCCTACTCGGTCGACAACAACGGACTCACTGCCCAGCGACTCCTGGCCAGGTTGTGGCGCCGGGTCGAGAAGCTGCGGCTGAAGAACCCCGAAAGCGCGCTGGGCATGCTGGTGAACGCCCGCAACGCCATCCAGCTCTTCGTCTGTGCCGATCGTCGCTACGGCCCCACCTACAACATCGGCACCGCGCGCGAGATCACGCGCTGCCTGCAGCGCAACGGCTACCAGATCGGCAGCGGCGTGCCGGTGACGCTGATCGGCTGGAGCGGCGGTGCCCAGATCGCCATCGGCGCCTGTGCCTACCTGGGCATGTTCGACATCCCGCTGCGGGTGATCTCCCTGGGCGGCATGTTCGCCGACGACCCCGGGATGGACCGCCTCCAGCACCTCACCCACCTGCGCGGCAGCAAGGACCCGCTGGAACGCCTGGGCTGGATCCTCTTCGCCGGGCGCTGGCCCGGCGCGGTGGGCTCGCCATGGTCGCGCGCCAAGGACGAGGGACGGGTGGACGTGATCACCCTCGGTCCGATGCAACACAACGGCAAGGAGCACTACTTCGATGCCAGGACCTTCGCACCGGACGGCCGCAGCTACCTGGAGGTCAGCATCGACGCGCTCCACGCCGTCCTGACCGGCGAGCCCGTCGCGGTGGTGGAGGAGCCCGCGTAGGCGGAGGGAGTCGCCGCCACCTGCTGTGATTCCCGCCCGCGCGGAATGACGAGAGCGCGCCAACCAGGGTCCAGTCCGGGTGGCAGTGCCTGGGGCCGGGTGGGTCGGACCCCCTAGGCTTGCCGCGTGACGCAATGGTTCACCGAGACCTTCCGGGCGGAGTTCGACAAGCAGGCCGAGGCGCTGGGACGGATCAACCTGGCCATCTTCGGCAAGACAGGGGTCGGCAAGTCCACCCTGGTGAACGCCATCTTCGGCGAGCCGGTGGCGGCGACCGGGATCGGTGCGCCGGTCACCATGGGCTCTCACGTCTACCTCGACAAGCGGGGCAGCCTGGGGGTGATCGACACTCGCGGGCTGGAAATCGGCAAGGACGACGCGGAGATCCTCAAGGAGGTCACCAAGGCGGTCAAGGAGAGCCGGGGACGTCCGATCGCCGAGCAGGTGCACGTTGCCTGGTACTGCGTGCGGGGGATGGACCGCCGCTTCGAGGAGGTTGAGGAGCAGTTCATCCGCACCCTGGCCGATCTCGATCTGCCGGTGCTGGTGGTGCTCACCCAGGTGCCGATGCGCGAGGGTGCGTATCACCCGGACGCGGTCGAGTTGGCCCGGCAGATCCAGGCGAAGAACCTGCCGATCGTCGGCGGCCGGCCGTTCATGACCTACGCGATGAGGGACCAGTTCACCGGTCAGCCGCCCCACGGCTTGATCGACGTGCTGCAGGCCACCTTTCAGGTCGCTCCCGAGGCCGCCCAAGCGGCGCTGGCGGCGGCGCAGGCCATCGATCTGGGGCTCAAGGCGTCGCAATCGCACAAGTTCATAGCGGCCGCCACCGCGGCCGCGGCGGCGGCGGCCGCCGTGCCGATCCCGTTCAGTTCGGCGGCCATCCTGGTGCCGATCCAGCTGGGCATGATGGCCCGGCTGGCCCAATTGCACGGTATGCCGTTCGAGCGGGCGGCCGTGCTGGCGGTCGCCTCCACCTCGATCGCCACCTCCGCCGGACGAGCGGCCGCGGCCAGCCTGCTGAAGTTCATCCCCGGCGCCGGCACCGTGGCAGGAGGGGTGATCAACGCCTCGATCGCCTCCGGCTTCACCCTGGCGATGGGGGAGGCCTGGCTGGTGGTCTGCCAGAAGGCCGCCACCAAGTCGCTGCCGACGGTCGGTGGCGTCCTGGACACCGCGGCGGTCAAGGAGCTCTTCGAACGGGAACTCGCCAAGCGCCTGCCCAGCATCCGCCAGCGCAGCTGACCTCGCCCACGTCCACCGACCGACCGCCCCACTCCCACCCCACACCGAGCGCTTCCCTTAGCGTCGAGCGCTTGTGTCTGGGGAGTGGCGCTCGACGCTAAGGGAAGCGCTCGGTGAGGCGAGCGACCGGTGGGTGGGAGGGGGTGAAGTCGCTAGCCAGGGCTGGGAACCGGTGAGGGGGCGCCCGAGGGGTCAGTGGCACGGGGAATGGTCGAACCATTTTGAGCCGGAGATCGACCCGTTGTCTCAAGCCGCGGAATACTTCGTCTCAATAGCTCCGGAAATCAGCCGTATACGACATCTCGTAGTACAGATTCTGAGAGGATGTCTCTCATGAGTCAGCGAACCATTGGCGTGACCGAGCTCGTCCTCCGAGACGCCCACCAGAGTTTGATGGCCACCCGTATGGCGCTTGAAGACATGGTCGAGGCCTGTGCCGATATCGACCAGGCCGGCTTCTGGAGTGTCGAGTGCTGGGGTGGAGCCACCTACGATTCCTGCATCCGGTTCCTCAATGAGGATCCCTGGGTGCGGCTGCGGACCTTCCGCGAACTGATGCCCAACTCCCGCCTGCAGATGCTGCTGCGCGGCCAGAACCTGCTCGGCTACCGCCACTACCAGGATCAGGTGGTGGACCGGTTCGTGCAGAAGTCCGCGGAGAACGGGATGGACGTCTTCCGCGTCTTCGACGCGCTGAACGATCCTCGCAACATGGCCGAGGCGATGAAGGCGGTCAAGAAGACCGGCAAGCACGCCCAGGGCACCATCTGCTACACCATCTCCCCGCTGCACACCGTCGAGGGCTACGTGCATCTGGCCGGTCAGCTGCTCGACATGGGTGCCGAGTCGCTGGCGCTGAAGGACATGGCCGCCCTGCTGCAGCCGCAGCCGGCCTACGACATCATCCGCGGCATCAAGGAGACCTACGGCGAGGACATCCAGATCAACGTCCACTGCCACTCCACCACCGGTGTCACCCTGGTCACCCTGCAGAAGGCCATCGAGGCCGGCGCGGATGTCGTGGACACCGCGATCTCGTCCATGTCGCTGGGCCCGGGCCACAACCCGACCGAGTCGCTGGTGGCGATGCTGGAAGGCACCGAGTACACCACCGATCTGAAGATGGACAAGCTGATCGCGATCCGCGACCACTTCGCCAAGATCCGCCCGAAGTACAAGGCCTTCGAGTCGGCCACCCTGGTGGATACCGACATCTTCTCCAGCCAGATCCCCGGCGGCATGCTCTCCAACATGGAGAGCCAGCTGAAGGCGCAGGGCGCCGGCGACCGGATCAAGGAAGTGATGGAGGAGGTGCCGCTGGTGAAGGCCGACTCCGGTCACCCGCCGCTGGTCACCCCGTCCTCGCAGATCGTCGGCACCCAGGCCGTGTTCAACGTCCTGATGGGCAAGTACAAGGTGATGACCGGCGAGTTCGCCGACCTGATGCTCGGCTACTACGGCGAGTGCATCGGCGAGCGCAACCCCGAGGTGGTCGAGATCGCCCGCGCGCAGGCCAAGAAGGATCCGATCACGGAACGTCCGGCCGACCTGCTGCCGCCGGAGTGGGACACCCTGGTCGCCGAGGCGTCCAAGCTGGAGGGCTTCGACGGCAGCGACGAGGACGTGCTCACCCACGCCCTGTTCCCGGGTGTCGCCCCGGGCTTCCTCGCCGCCCGCAGCGAGGGCCCGAAGAACGTCGGCAAGACCGAAGAGGAACTCAAGGCTGAGGCCGATGCGGCCAGCGGCGCCGCCAACGCGGTGCGCGGCCCGATCAAGTACAAGGTCTCCCTGGGCGGGCGCGATCACAGCGTCACCGTCGAGATGGCGTGAGGAAGAAGGACATGGCCACCAAACCACTTTCCATGAAGAAGCGGGTCGAGGCGCTCGCCGAGGCCCGGGCGAAGGCTGTCCAGGGTGGCGGTGAGGCACGACTGGAGAAGCAGCGTGCCGCCGGCAAGCTGACCGCTCGCGACCGGGTCGACGCCTTGCTCGATGCCGATTCCTTCCAGGAGGTCGGGCTGTTCCGGAAGAACCGCACCGTCACCTTCGGGATGGATACCGCCGACATGCCCGCCGATGGTGTGGTCACCGGCACTGGCACGGTGCTGGGACGCCCGGTGCACCTGGCCAGCCAGGACTTCACCGTGATGGGCGGCTCGGCCGGCGAGATCCATTCGATCAAGGTCGTGCAGATGATGCAGGGCGCGCTGGAGAACGGCACCCCCTTCGTCTTCATCAACGATTCCGGCGGCGCCCGCGTCCAGGAGGGCATCGACTCCCTCTCCGGGTACGGCCAGGTGTTCTACGCCAACGTGCTGCTCTCCGGCGTGGTGCCGCAGATCTCGATCATCGCCGGCCCCTGCGCCGGCGGCGCGGCCTACTCCCCGGCGCTGACCGACTTCGTCATCCAGACCCGCAAGGCCCACATGTTCATCACCGGGCCGAGCGTGATCAAGCAGGTCACCGGTGAAGAGGTCACCCAGGACGCCCTGGGCGGCGCCGATGCCCACATGGCCGTCTCCGGCGTGAACCACTTCGTGGCCGACGACGACGAGCAGGCCATCCTGATCGCCAAGAAGCTGCTCAGCTTCCTGCCGCAGAACAACACCGAGGACGCGCCGGTCATTGAGGGCGAGTACGACGTCGAGTTCGACGACAAGCTGGCCGACATCGTCCCGGTGGACGGCAAGCAGGGCTACGACATCCGCGAGGTGATCGGCCGGATCGTCGATCATGCCGACTTCCTCGAGGTGCAGGCCGGCTACGCCCAGAACATCGTGGTCGGCTTCGGCCGGGTCAACGGCCGCAGCGTCGGGATCGTCGCCAACCAGCCCAACGCGCTGGCCGGCGTGCTCGACATCAACGCCTCCGACAAGGGCAGCCGGTTCGTCCGCTTCTGCAATGCGTTCAACATCCCGATCGTCACCCTGGTGGACGTCCCCGGCTACCTGCCGGGCGTGGCCCAGGAACACGGCGGCATCATCCGCCACGGCGCCAAGATGCTGTACGCCTACTCCGCGGCGTCCGTCCCGAAGATCACCGTGGTTCTGCGCAAGGCCTACGGCGGCGCGTACATCGCGATGGCCTGCAAGGATCTGGGCGCCGACAAGGTGTTCGCCTGGCCGACCGCCGAGATCGCGGTGATGGGTGCCGAGGGTGCGGCCGAGATCGTCTTCCGCAAGGAGATCGGTGCTGCCGAGGATCCGGTGGCCAAGCGGGCCGAACTGGTGGACGAGTACCGCAACACCTTCTCGACGCCGTTCATGGCCGCCTCCCGCGGGCTGGTGGACGACATCATCGATCCCGGTGAGACCCGTGGCAAGATCGCGGCGGCGCTGGAACTGCTCCAGGCCAAGCGCCTGCTGCGGCCGGCCAAGAAGCACGGCCTCGGCCCGGTGTAAGGGGAATCCATGTCGCAGGATGCCGAACTGCTCGACCTCGTCAAGGCGCTCACCGAGCGCATCGAGGGGCTCGAGCTGAAGATCAAGACGCTGGAGTTGAAGACCGCCGACGTCCCGGAGGAGGCCATGGTCGCGATCGCCGCCGCCGTGGCCGCCTACCTGGGGCACCGGGCCAAGCGTCGTCAGCGCCACCTCGCCACCGGACGGAACTGGACGTCGGCCACCCGGCGCTCGCAGCTCTCCCACCACCCGATCTACACCCGCTGAACGGCGCGGAAGGAAAGCCATGAAACTGAAAGTGACTGTCAACGGGATTCCCTACTCCATCGAGGTCGACGTCGAGGAGGAGGAGCAGGTCGGTATCGGCCAGATCGTGATCGGCGGCGCCTCCGGCGCGATCACCACCCCGACCACCGCCTCCGTGCAGGGTGCCTCGGCGAACGCCGTGGTGGCGCCGCTGGCCGGCTCGGTGTTCAAGATCCTGGTCGAGCAGGGCGACGAGATCGAAGCCGGTCAGGTACTGCTCGTGCTCGAGGCCATGAAGATGGAGACCGAGATCACCGCTCCCAAGGCGGGCAAGGTCGGCGCGATCCTGGTCGAGAAGGGCACCGCCGTCCAGGGCGGCCAGCCGCTGATCGAGCTCGAAGAAGCCTGATCGAACCACCTGGCGTATGACGCGAGGGCCGTCCGGCGGGCGGCCCTCGTCTCATGTCCCCGTCCGTCGAGCAGCTACGGGACCCGGTGGACCTTGTGCGGGGCGGCCTGGGCGCGAGGACGGATGAGCATCCGGTCGATGTTGACGTGGGGCGGACGGGTGGCCATCCAGGCGATCGCGTCGGCGATGTCGTCGGCCACCAGCGGTTCGGGGACGCCGGCGTAGACCGCGTCCGCCTTCGCCTGGTCGCCGCCGAACCGAACCAGCGAGAACTCCTCGGTGTGCACCATGCCCGGCGCGATCTCGGTGATCCGGACCGGCTGGTCGTACAGTTCCAGCCGCAGCGCGCCGACCATGGCCCGCTCGCCGGACTTGGCGGCGTTGTAGCCGGCGCCGCCCTCGTAGGGGGCGTCCGCCGCCATCGAGGTGACGAAGACGATCACGCCCTGGTCGGCGATCAGCGCGGGTAGCAGGGCCTGGGTGACCCGGGCGGTGCCCAGGACGTTGACGTCGTACATGGTCTGCCAGGAAGCCAGGTCGGCGGTCGCGACCGGTTCCAGCCGGAGGGCGCCGCCGGCATTGTTCACCAGCACCGCGAGCCGCTCGCCGGTCGCCTCGGCGAGACGGGCGACATCGTCCGGGGAGGTGACGTCGCAGCCGATCGCCCGGCCGCCGATCTCCGCTGCGAGCGCTTCCACCCGGTCGGTGCGACGGGCTGCGCAGATCACCTCGAAACCCTCCGCGGCCAGCCGGCGGGCGGTGGCGGCACCGATACCGCTGGATGCTCCAGTGACGACAGCGAGACGACGTTGCTCCATGACCGCGATTCTGCCAGCCGCATGAGGCGTCCGCAGAACCGGGCGCTGCCGGGTCGCGGATCGCGGCTGAATCACCGATACGGAGCTTCCGGTGGCGCCTTGCGAGAGGGTGTCGGCAGGCGCCCGGCCCGGATGCCCGGTTCTGCAGGACGATCCGCCAATCCGATGGCCGACCCCGCGCCGCGCCGCTAGGCTCAGGGCATGACTTCGACGCTGATCCTGCTTCGCCATGGCGAGAGCGAGTGGAACTCCAAGAACCTGTTCACCGGCTGGGTGGATGTCGACCTGAACGAGAAGGGCGTCGGCGAGGCCAAGCGCGGCGGCGACCTGCTGCAGTCCGAAGGCCTGCTGCCCGATGTGCTGCACACCTCGGTGCTGCTCCGGGCCATCCACACCGCCAACCTGGCGCTGGACGGCTGCGGCCGGCACTGGATCCCGGTCCGGCGCTCCTGGCGGCTCAACGAGCGCCACTACGGCGACCTGCAGGGCAAGGACAAGGCGCAGACCCTGGCTCAGTACGGCGAGGAGCAGTTCATGCTGTGGCGCCGCTCCTACGACACCCCGCCGCCACCGCTGGCGGCCGACAACACCTTCACCCAGGTGGACGACCCGCGCTATGCCTTCCTGCCCAGCGAGGCCCGTCCGCTCACCGAGTGCCTCAAGGATGTCGTCGTCCGGATGCTGCCGTACTGGTACGACTCGATCGTCCCGGATCTGCGCGCGGGCAAGGTGACCCTGATCACTGCCCACGGCAACTCGCTGCGGGCGCTCGTCAAGCACCTGGACGGGATCAGCGATGAGGAGATCGCCGGGCTGAACATCCCCACGGGCATCCCGTTGCTCTACGAACTGGACGACGACCTGAGGCCGACCGTCCCCGGCGGGCGCTACCTCGACCCGGAGGCCGCCGCGGCCGCCATCGAGGCCGTCAAGAACCAGGGCAAGAAGTAGCCCACGCGCACACAAGGTGGACACTTTCGGGCGAGTACGCCCAGAAGGTGTCCACCTTGTCGTTGGTGGGTGTCGTCTGGAGTCGAGGTGGGTGCGAGGGCGCGACTACGGCGTGAAGATGTCCATCTCGCGGGGCCGGATCACCAGTCCGGCCGGACGGATCAGGCGACCGGCCAGTTCTCGCCTTCGGGGAGCAGGCCGGTGACGACGTAGATCACCCGCGAGGCCATCAGCACGGCGTGGTCGGCGATCCGCTCGTAGTAGCGGCCGAGCAGGGCCACATCCACCGCGGCCTCCACGGTGTAGGGCCAGTCCTTGCTGAGCAGGACGCGGAACTGGCTCTTGCGCAACTCGTCCATCTCCTCGTCGGAGTCGGCCAGCTTGCCGGCGTCGTGGGCGTTGCGCTCGCCCAGCGAGCGGGCGGCCGTGGCGACCATGTCCTCCGCCACCCGCGCCATCAGGGTGAAGTTCGGCACCAGTCCTTCGGGGACGGCGTGCTCGGGGTACCGCAGCCGCGCGATCTTGGCGATGTGCGCCGACAGGTCCCCCATCCGGGCGAGGTCGGCGACCATCCGCATCGCCGCCACGACGGTCCGCAGTTCCCCTGCCACCGGCGCCTGACGGGCCAGCAGCGAGAAACAGCGGGTCTCCAGATCGTCGTGCAGGGAATCGATCCGCGAATCTGCCGAGATCACATCCTCCGCCTTAGTCAGATCGGCATCGAGCAGCGCCGACGTCGCCTCTCGCAGCGCGACCTGGACCAGGCCGGTCATCTCGACCAGATCGTTGACGACGGCGTCGAGTGCTTCGTGATAACTGTCGCGCATAGGTGGAGGTTCCTTCTCGGTAACGAACGGGCAGTCACCACCCTAGAGAGCCGATCGGCCGCTGCGGGGCGACCTGGCCAACAACAGGTGAACAGCGAGTGAATCTTGATCGCCACCCTGCCTCGCCAGGCATCTGGAGGTCAAGACGGCCTGCGAGGCGGCCCTAGAATCCCAGACATGACGCCAATCGCCTGGGCACTGCTCGGTGTCGTCGGGGGATTCGCCATCGGCGCCATCGTGATGTGGTGGACTCTGCGACCGCGAGCCGCCGCCGCGGCAGCCGCCCATCTCGCCCAGACCCGCCTGCAGTCGGTCATCGACAGCCTGCGCGCGGTGGTGGTCATCGTCAACCCGGACGGCACGGTCGCCGCCAGCAGCCGCCTGGCCCGCACCAGCGGCCTGGTCCGCAGCACCCAGCTCCAGTCGGACGAGGTGACCCGCCTCGCCGCGGAGATCTCGGGCACCACCCGGACTGCCAGCCTGGAGGTCTCGCTGCCCCGCACCCAGCGAAGCCCCGCGATCACCCTGGATCTCGAACTGACCTCGCTTCCCGACCACAGCGTGCTGGTCGCCGGGGAGGACCGGTCGGCTTACGAACGGTTCACCGAGACTCGCCGGGACTTCGTCGCCAATGTCACCCACGAACTCAAGACCCCGATCGGCGCGATCCTGCTGCTCGCCGAGGCGATCGAGACGGCCTCCGACGACGCCGAGGCCGTCAGCGAGTTCGCCGGCCGGATGTCCACCGAGGCGGTACGGCTGAACGATCTGGTCTCCGACATCCTCGCGCTCTCCCGATTGCAGGCCACCGAGCCCCTGCTGCTGGCCGACCGGGTGTCGGTCGACGAGGTGATCGAAGCCTCCGTCCAGCGTTCCCGGGCACAGGCGGCCGCCCGGCAGGTGAGCGTCACCGTCGGCGGAGAGCAAGGACTGTGGGTGCTGGGCGACGCCCGGCAGCTGGAGACCGCGGTGAGCAATCTGATCGAGAACGCGATCGCCTATTCCGAGGCCGATGCCCGGGTGACGGTGACCTCCAGAGCCGCGGGCGACGCGATCGAGATCAAGATCACCGACAACGGCATCGGCATCGGCCCGGCCGATCTGGAACGCATCTTCGAGCGTTTCTACCGGGTGGATGCCGGCCGCTCCCGGGCCAGTGGCGGGACGGGGCTGGGACTCTCCATCGTCAAGCACGTGGCGGCCGCCCACGGCGGCGACGTGACCGCCTGGAGCCGGCTCGGCCAAGGCTCCACCTTCACCCTGCGACTTCCCTTGGAAAGGGGACTTCCATGACCCGGGTCCTGATCATCGAGGACGAGGCCACCTACCGCGAGACTCTCGGGTTCATGCTGCGCCGTGAGGGGTTCGACGTCGCCGAGGCGGCCGACGGCGCCGCCGGGCTCGCCAGCTACGCCCGCTCGGGGGCCGACATCGTGCTGCTCGACCTGATGATGCCCGGCATGCCCGGCACCGAGGTCTGCCGGCAGCTACGGGCCACCAGCAACGTCCCGATCATCATGGTGACCGCCCGCGATTCCGAAGTGGACACCGTCGTCGGGCTGGAGTTGGGCGCGGACGACTACATCACCAAGCCGTTCAGCCACCGCGAGCTGGTGGCCCGGATCCGTGCCGTGCTGCGCCGGGGTGCGGATCTCGACCTGGCGCCCGACGTGGTCGAGGCCGGCGGCGTGCGGATGGACGTCGAGCGCCATGAGCTGATGGTCCGGGGTGAGCCGGTGAAGCTGGCGTTGAAGGAGTTCGAGCTGCTCGAACTGCTGCTGCGCAATGCCGGCCGGGTGCTCACCCGTGGCCAGCTGATCGACCGGGTCTGGGGCCCCGACTATGTCGGCGACACCAAGACCCTGGACGTCCACATCAAGCGGCTGCGCGGCAAGATCGAGGAGGATCCCGCCGATCCGAAGCTGCTGCTCACCGTCCGCGGCCTCGGCTACCGGTTCGAGGGGTAGAACAGGACGCCGGGCCAGCATCTCCGCCACCCCCGGTCGTCACCCGGGACGAGGCTGCCGGGCCGGAACGGTCCGGCGCCGGCGACCGTGCCGAAGGGGCCTCCCGACACCAGTAGGCTGGTGGTCTGTGACCGACCTCACCGTCTTCTCCGGACATGCCCACCGTGACTTCGCGGTGCGGACGTGCGAGATCCTGGGCGTGGAACTCGCGCCGTCGCGGCTCTCTCGCTTCTCCAACGACTGCCTTCAGGTGCAGTTGCGCTCGAACTGCCGCCGCAGCCACGTCTACATCCTGCAGCCGCTGGTTCCGCCGGTGCAGGAGAACCTGATGGAACTGCTGATGATGGTGGACGCCGCCCGGGGCGCCGGGGCCGCCGAGGTCACCGCCGTCATCCCGCACTACGCCTACGCCCGCTCGGACAAGAAGGACGCCCCGCGGATCTCGATCGGTGGCCGGTTGGTGGCCGATCTGATCCACACCGCGGGGGCCAGCCGGGTGCTCACCATGGCGCTGCACTCCCAGCAGGTGCACGGGTTCTTCTCCACGCCGGTGGACCAGCTCAGTGCTCTCCCGGTGCTCGCCACCCACTTCCGCCGCCGTGACCTCTCCAACACCGTGGTTGTTTCGCCCGACTTCGGCAACGCCAAGGACGCCGGCCGGTTCGCCAGGCTGCTCGGGGTCGGCGTGGCGGCCGGCTCCAAGCAACGGCTGGGGGACGACCGGGTGGTGATCGACACCGTCGTGGGCGATGTGGCGGGCAAGGACGTGATCGTGCTGGACGACGAGATCGCCACCGCCGGCTCGATCATCGAACTGGTGGACGCGGTGAAGAAGTACGACGTCGGCTCGATCTCGGTCGCCTGCACGCACGGACTGTTCACCGGCCCCGCCGTGGAGCGGCTCAATTCGCGCGACGACATCGATGAGATCGTGAGCACCGACACCGTTCCCGCCCCGTCCGGTCTGGAACGGCTCACGGTCTGCTCGGTGGCGCCGTTGTTCGCAGAAGCCATCAAGCGAATCGACAGCGGCGAGTCGATCAGCAGCCTGCTCTCCTCCGAAACCACCCACGGCTGAACCTCGGCGCATTCCGGCCGGATCACACCCGACGCCCCTTGTCAACCCCCACGAACCGGGCTTTGGCTAGCGCAAACACCATTCGGGCGGGAAATCCCGGCGTGCTATAATGGGTAGCCTGCGAAAGGGGTCATAGTAGCAATGACGTTCACGATCGGTGAAACGGTGGTCTACCCCAATCATGGCGCGGCGGTCATCGAAGCAATGGAAACCCGCACCATCAAAGGCGAAGACAAACTCTATCTCGTATTGCGCATCGTCGGCCAGAACGACCTGGTGGTCCGCGTGCCGGCGTGCAATCTCGACCTGGTAGGCGTCCGGGACGTGGTCGACGCCGATGGACTCGAGCGGGTGTTCGGAGTGCTCCGCGCCCCGCACGCCGAAGAGCCCACCAACTGGTCTCGTCGTTACAAGGCCAATCTCGAGAAGCTCCATTCCGGCAATGTCATGAAGGTCGCCGAAGTGGTGCGCGACCTGTGGCGTCGCGAGCGCGAGCGTGGTCTTTCCGCCGGTGAGAAGCGGATGCTCGCCAAGGCTCGTCAGATCTTGGTCTCCGAACTTGCTCTGGCCGAGAAGGTCGAGGAGGATCGCGCCGAAGTCCTGCTGGACGAGGTGCTCGCCTCCTAGGTTCCCTGCCAACTCAACCCTCCGCCCGTCGACTCGCCAGAGTCGGCGGGCGGTTGCGTTGTGAGGCCCCTGCCTTCGCGGGTCGTGGGTTGCGGGAGGATGGCGGCTGAGCGGCGAGAACGCCGAGCGTGGAAGCCGGCCCGCGTGGCCCGTCCTTCGGGCTACCGCCTCAGGCGTGACGCGGCGACTGCCGCAGTTGCTGGGCGTAGACCTCGGTGACCTCGCGGGCGACTCGGCTCGCGGTCAGGCCCAGGGCCTCCAGCAGGCCCGAGCGGCTGCCTTGAGGCAGGAAGTCCTGCGGGATGCCGAACTCGCGCAACGGGGTGTCGATGCCGGCGGCGCGGGCCTCCTGGGAGAGCCGGGAACCGAGCCCGCCGGCCAGCCCGCCGTCCTCGATGGTGATCACCAGGGCGTGCTCGCCGGCCAGCTGCAGCAGATCGGGGGAGATCGGCAGCGCCCATACCGGATCGACCACGGTCGCGCCGATCCCCTGGGCGGCCAGCCGGCGTCCCACCTCGACCGCCAGACCGCAGAACTGGCCGTGGCCCACCACCAGCACTCCGGAGCCATCCGCCGAGGTCGCTCCGGTCGCGGTGCCCGATCCGGTGAACAGGATGTCGACGCTGCCCCGGGTGGCGATGGCGGGCAACGGCTCCGGCAGCGGCTCCTTGGAGTAGCGCAGCACGGTGGGGGCATCGTCGATGGTGACCGCGAGCTGCAGCGCCCGGCACAGGCGTTCCTCGTCCCGCGGCGCGGTCAGCCGCAGTCCCGGCACCAGCGCGAGCAGCGACAGGTCCCACATCCCGTTGTGGCTGGGGCCGTCCGGCCCGGTCACGCCGGCCCTGTCCAGCACGAAGGTGACACCGCGGCGATGCAGGGCGACGTCCATCAACACCTGGTCGAAGGCCCGGTTCAGGAAGGTGGCGTACACCGCGACCACCGGGTGCAGACCGCTGGCGGCCAGTCCCGCCGCGGAGGCTACGGCGTGCTGCTCGGCGATGCCGACGTCGAAGACCCGTTCGGGGAAGTGGCGGGCGAACCGGTCCAGGCCGGTCGGGTGCAGCATCGCGGCGGTCAGCGCCACCACCCGGTCGTCGGTGGCGCCGATCCGGGCCAGTTCGTCGGCGAAGGCGTCGGTCCAGGTACGGATGCTGGAGTCGGCGAAGGACTCACCGGTCACCTCGTCGAACTGGCCGACGGCGTGAAACCGGTCCTCCTCGTGCTCCTCCGCGGCGCGGAACCCGCGTCCCTTCTGGGTGATGCAGTGCACCAGCACCGGCCCGCCGAAGTTCTTCGCCTGCTGCAGCGCGAGTTCCATCGCGTGCACGTCGTGGCCGTTGATCGGGCCGAGGTACTTCAGCCCGAGTTCGGTGAACATCCCCTGGGGCACCAGGACGTCCCGGACGCCCATCTTGATGCCGTGCAGGATGCCGTAGACCATCGGGCCGATCTTCGGCAGTGCCTTGACCCGTGCCTTCACCCAGGTCAGGAAGCGCTCGTACCGACGGTCGGTGCGGATCGCCGACAGCTGCTGGCCCAGCCCCTGCAGCTGGGTTGCGATGCCGCCCACGGTCGGGGTGTAGGAACGTCCGTTGTCGTTGACGATGATCACCAGCTTGAGCCCGCGCTGGACGGCGATGTTGTTCAGCGCCTCCCACACCATGCCGCCGGTCAGTGCGCCGTCACCGATCACCGCCACCACGTAGCGATCCTCGCCGCGCAGCTGGAAGCCCTTCGCCATGCCCTCGGCCCAGGAAAGCGAGGCCGAGGCGTGGGAGTTCTCCACCCAGTCGTGGGGCGATTCGGCGCGGCTGGGATAGCCCGAGAGGCCGCCCGGCTGCCGGAGGGTCGAGAAGGCGTCCTGCCGACCGGTGATCAGCTTGTGGACGTAGCTCTGGTGCCCGGTGTCGAAGATGACCGGATCCTGCGGTGAGTCGAAGACCCGGTGCAGCGCCAGGGTCAGCTCGACCACTCCGAGATTGGGGCCGAGATGGCCACCGGTCCGGCTCACGCTGGTGATCAGGAAGGCCCGGATCTCCTCGGCGAGGGCGCCCAGCTCGTCGAGGGTCAGCGCGCGCAGGTCCGAGGGCTGCTCGATCGAATCCAGAAGGGGCACTCGAAGAGTCTAGCCCCGGGCACTGCCGCACCGCGGGGGTACCTATACTGCGTGGCATGTCGGTCGTCGCGCTCGTGGTCGCCGCCGGGTCGGGGACGCGGTTCGGCGGCCCGGTCCCCAAACCGCTGGTCGACCTCGACGGACGCCCGGTGGTCACCGTGGCGGTCGCGTCGCTGGCGGACGGTGGTTGCGAGGCGGCAACCGTGCTGGTGTCCCCCGGGATGCAGGAGGTCTTCGCCGAGGCGCTCGCGGACGCTCCGATCCCGGTCATGCTGGTTGACGGCGGTCAGACCCGGCAGGAGTCGGTCTCCCGTGGCCTGGAGGCGCTGGCCGCCGGGCCACAGCCTCCCCAGGTGGTGCTGATCCACGACGCGGTACGGCCGCTGGTGCCGGCAGACATGGTCGGTCGGGTGGTGGCCGCGGTCCGGGCGGGCGCGGCGGCGGTCACGCCCGCGCTGCCGGTGGTGGATTCGCTGCGCCGTGTCCGGGCCGACGGCGGCAACGCAATCGTCGACCGCTCGCCGCTGCGCCGGATCCAGACCCCGCAGGGGTTCGACTTCGGCACCGTCCTGGCCGCTCACCGGCGTGCCGCGCGCTCCGGCTCGGTGGCCACCGACGATGTCAGCGTCTGCGAGGCTGCAGGCCATCCGGTCACCTTGGTGGAGGGCGCGGCCAGCGCGGTCAAGATCACCCACCCGGCCGACCTGGAACTGGTGCGGGCCCTGGTCCGGCTGGCCGGCACGGAGGCGGCACGATGACCTTGCGGGTGGGAATCGGCACCGACGTCCACGCCTTCGCCGAAGGCGTCCCGCTGCATGTGGCAGGGCTGCACTTTCCCGACGAGCCGGCCGGCCTGGCCGGCCACTCCGATGGCGACGTCGCCTGTCACGCGGCGGTGGACGCGCTGCTCTCCGCGGCCGGTCTGGGCGACATCGGCAGCCGGTTCGGCACCGCCGATCCGGCCCGGGCCGGCGCCTCGGGGGTCGCCTTCCTGACCGAGACCGTCGTGCTGCTGGCGGAGGCCGGCTTCACCGTGGTCAACCTGGCGATCCAGGTGATCGGCAGCCGGCCGAAGCTGGCTCCGCGCCGAGCCGAGGCGGAGGCCGTCCTGTCGGCCGCGGTGGGGGCTCCGGTGAGCGTCTCCGGCACGACCACGGACGGCCTGGGCCTGACCGGACGCGGCGAAGGCCTGGCGGCCGTGGCCACCGCGCTGATCAGCGCATCGCACTGAGGCGCAGCTCAGCGCACCGTGTCGGCGGGCGCTGTGAAGGTGTTGCAGACGTTCACCTGATTGCTGCCCAGGCCGGTCTCGGTCCAGTGCCGGCGGTTGGCCCCCCAACCGTGGTTGCCTTCGACGCCGGGCCGGCCGCTGAGGCTGTCGTCGCCGATCGCGTGGGAGATCTCGGTGATCTCGGCCCGATCGCCGTCGGTCATCCGGGAGGCCTGCGCGACGGAGTTGAGGAAGATCCCGGCCAGGCAGTCGGCCTGCACCTCGGTCCGCCGGGAGAGTTCGAGCTCCTCGGATTCGGTCTTGGCGCGCTGCTGCTCGGCGTAGAGTTCGGCGGCCAGGATCCCGCTGCGGCCCTGGATCGCATGGCCGAACTCGTGCCCCATGATCAGATCGGGCAGGAAGACGTTGTCGATCACCTCGGGGTTGTAGCGCCGGAAGACCTCATGGATATTCGCGGAGTAGTACATCCGCTGGTCACCGGCACAGTAGGAGGCGTTGAGGCCGCTGGTTTCGCCGCAGGCGGTGGTGATCGCAGTGGTGTACACGGTGATCGGTGGCCGGGGCATGACGAAGCCGGCGCGCTGCATGGGTTCCTGCCAGACCATCATCAGACAGCCGGTGAGCGTGTTGAGATGCTCCTGCAGGGCCTCGGTGGTGGTGTTGGTGACATCGATCCGGCTGAGCGTGCAGTTGGTCGGGACCAGCGTCGTTTCGGCGTAGATGGCGTTGTCGAGCAGCCATGCGTCCACCTCGTCCCAGTTCTTCGGCATGGGCAGCGGCGGCGGGTTGAGGTCCGGCTCCGGCACGCCGACCGGGGGAGCGGAGGTCTCGCCGACCTCGGGCGTCGGCACCGGCTCCGGGCTGGGCGGTGCCGGGGGCTCGGTGGTGGGCGTGGGAGGTAGTGGTGCCGGCCCGACGACGTTGCCGGGTCCGTTGAGGTAGTTGGTCAGGCTGAAGGCGAAGAACCCGACGGCGATGGCCGCCACGACGCCCAGCAGGAGGAGCCTCAGCGAGCCGCCACCGCCGCGCGGCGGTCCTGCCGGCAGCTGACCGCCGGGCTGGCCCTGAAGCTGTGCTGGGCGCTGGACGACCGGCTGCCCCCAGCCCGGCTGTCCCTGGCCCCAGGGCTGTGGCTGCGGCGTCCATGCCGGCTGCGTCGGCTGCTGTCCCCACGGCTGCTGTGTCACGCGGAAAGGGTAGCGACGGTGTGGCGCACCCGGACAGGCCGGAGCCGGCCGAGGGGTAATTGCTAGGAGCAGGCCGTGTCAGCGAGCCGGGTCAGCGCACCTGGCTGGCCGGAGCGGTCCAACTGTTGCAGACGCCCACCGCGCCGCTCGCGAACCCCGTCTCGAACCAAGCCCGCCGGGCCTGGCCGGTGCCGTGATCGCTGACGTAGCTGGGATCTCCGGTCAGGCTGTCGTCGCCGATCGCCTCGGAGACGTCGGCGAGCCCGACCCGGTCGGCGTCGGTCATCTGGGAGGCCTGAGCGACCGCGTTGAGGAACACTCCGGAGAGGCAGTCCGCCTGCAACTCGCTGCGCCGGCCGAGTTCCTCGCCTTCGCCGTCCGTCTTGGCGTCGTTCCGGAAGGCCACGTAGGAGATCAGCATCCCGGTGCGGCCCTGGATCGCGTGGCCGAACTCGTGTCCGAGCACGTTGTCGACCAGGAAGGCGTTGTCGATCACCTCGGGGTTGTTCCGGTGGAACACCATGTGCAGGTCGGTGGCGTAGTAGATCCGCTGATCGCCGGAGCAGTAGAACGCGTTGAGGGTCTCCGCCTCGCCGCAGGCCGTGGTGATCGGCTCGGAGTACACCGAGACGGGGGGACGCGGCATCTGGAATCCGGCGCGTTCGATCGGCTCCTGCCACACCATCATCAGGCAGCCGGTGAGGACGTTGAGGTGCTGCTGCAGATCCTGCGGGCTGATCGACTCCACGTCGATCCGGCCCAGCGTGCAGTTGGTCGGAACCTGGACCGACTGGCCGTAGAGCGGGTTGTCGACCAGCCATTGCTCCGCCTCTTCCCAGGTGGTGGGGACGGGAATCGCAGGCGGGTCGTAGTCGGGCTCCGGGACGCCGGCGGGCGGGGCCGAGGTCTGACCGGGCTCCGGTGACTGCACCGGCCCCGGCCCGGCCTGCTCTTCGGCGTTGAGGTAGCTCATCAGGCTGATGAAGAAGAAGCCGACCGCGATCACCGCCACCAGACTGAGCAGCAGCAGCTTGAGCGGGCTGCCGCCGGAGCGGGGCGGTGGTGGGGGCGGGAATCCGCCGGGCTGTCCCGGGTAGGGCTGCTGTGCGTAGTAGCCCGGGTGGGGACGCTGCTGGGCGACCGGCTGGCCCCATCCAGCGGGCTGTCCCCACGGTTGATGTGGCTGGCCCCAGGCCGACGGCCCGGTCGGATGCTGGCCAGGCGGTTGCCGCCACGGTTGCTGAGTCACGCCGCCAGGGTAGCCGACCCGGCTGGATCCGGCTCGGGCCGCGTGCCCGATTCGGGACGCCCGAGGACGCGCCTACTGCACCCGCTCGGCCGGTGCGGTCCAGGTGTTGCACACCCCGGCCTGACCGGTGCCGAGACCCTGTTCGAACCAGTGCCGGCGGTTCACTCCGCGGCCGTGGTCGCCCACGAAGCTCGGGTCGCCACTGAGGCTGTCGTCGCCGACCGCCTGCGAGACCTCCGCCGTTTCGCCGCGCTCGGCATCGGTCATCTGCGAGGCCTGCCCCACCGCGTTGAGGAACATCCCGGCCAGGCAGTCGGCCTGAAGCTCGGCCCGCCGGGAGAGTTCCAATCCGAACTCCTTCGAGTTCGATCCTCCCCGCAGCCCGGCATAGGCTCCCCAGACACCGATGCGTCCCTGAATGAAGTGCCCGAACTCGTGCCCCATGATGTTGTCGACGAAGAAGGCCTTGGGTGCGACGGTGGCGGCATTGGGGCCGAAGATCTCATAGACATCGCGGGCGAAGTACAGCCGCTGGTCGCCCGAGCAGTAGAAGGCGTTACGGGTCTCCAACTCGCCACAGGCTGTGGTGATCGGCTGGGAGTAGAGCGTGATGGGCGGCCGGTGCAGCGTGAAGCCGGCGCTCTCGACCGGCCGCTGCCAGACCATCATCAGACAGGCGGTCAGCAGGTTGAGGTGCTCCTGCAACTCGGCGTCGCCCGTCTCGAGCACGCTCACCCGTCCCAGGGTGCAGTTGGTCGGAACCTGGATCGACTGGGCGTGGAGGGCATTGTTCTCCAGCCAGTCGACGGCCTCGGCCACCTCGGTCGGCCACGGGATGTCCGACGGGTTCATCTCGGGCTCGGGGACGCCGGTGGGCGGCGCCGAGGTCTGGCCGATCTCCGGGGTCGGCAGTGGCTCCGGCCCGGTCTGCTCGCCGGTGTTGAGGAAGCTGGTCAGACTGAAGGCGAAGAAGCCGACCGCGATCACCGCGACCAGGCCGAGGAGCACCAGCTTGACCGGGCTCCCCGAACGCGGCGGCTGCGGTGCCGGGTAGCCGGGCTGTCCGGGGTACGGCGGCTGCGGCGGGGACTGCTGTGGATAGCCCTGCGGCGGGCGTTGCTGGGCGACGGGCTGTCCCCAGGCGGGCTGGGCCGCCCCCCACGACTGCTGGGCCGGGCCCCACGGCTGCTGCGGCTGGCCCCACA
>JASGEM010000065.1:0-31898 GCA_049841235.1 Propionicimonas sp.
CGCGGCTTCCAACAGCCCGCCGGCCCAGTCGCCCGGCCCGCCGGGACGCGGCGCGACCGTCCAGGCCGCCCGCGGTGCCCCGCCCGAGCCGAGGTGTTCCAGGTAGCTCTCGCCGTGGGGGTATCCCGCCAGAACCGTAGCCGCCGGTTCCAGCCGTGGCTCCGGGTACTCCGGCGGCGTGGCCCGCTCGGTGAGCGCATGCCGGGGTGGCACCGCCAACCGCACCACGTCGGCGAAACTGCTCGCGTAGTGATCAGCCACTGCCCGCACCAGCCGCGTCACCTCCGCGATCAGCACCGGCTCCGGTGAGAGCACCCCCTGCAGGGGAAGCAGCTTGTCGCGGGCGGAGTCCGTCCGCAATTCGAGGATGAAGCCGTTGCGAAGTCGACCGGCGAACCGGACGCGCACCCGCGCCCCCACCACTGCGAGTTCGGTCAGGTTGTCGGGAACCAGGTAGTCGAACGGCCGGTCCAGGTTGGCCAGCGGCACGTCCACCGCCACGCTCGCCACCCGCACCTGCTCCATGCCGAGCATCGTAGAACCTGCCCCGGACAGTGCAAGCACAAGGAGTCGGGCGCCTGGCGTGCACCGCGGTCGCTTGGGAAGCTTCCCAAGCGAAGCAAACACCCCTACTCTCCATGCATGGGGGGAAGGTTCTCGTACGTCCTGTTCTCGGGCACGCTCCTCGCGGCAGCGGTGGCCGCCGGGGTCGCCACCTGGCTGGAGTGGCTGCCCTGCCAAGGCAGCATGCTCAACGGAAGCATTCTGCTGGGCTACCAGTATCCGACCGATTTCGGCGACGCCTGCCTGGCCCGGATGGACGGCAGCGATGCCGTCCCACTCGCGCCCGGGACCCTGGAGGCCCGGGCTCTGTCGGCGCTGCTGCTCGCACTGGGCTGGCTGATCTTCGCGGGCCGCCTCCGATTGCCGGTCGCCTTGCGGGCGGTGGTGCTGCTGCCGGTGGCCCCGATCGCCTGGTACGCCACCCAGACCTGGCTGGCGCGTGAAGCGGATGCTCCCGCCGGGACCACCGAGGCGATGGTCCTGATCGAACTGACCGCCTTCGCGGCCGCGGTCGTGATCGGACTGCGGCTGAACGCCGAGGACGGTCGGCAGCCGGCCCTGATCGGCCTGTGGGCGGTGGCCTCCTACGGCCTGCTGCACCAGGTGGGCGACTATCTGCTCATGATGCTGTGGAGCGACGCCAACTGGGATACCCCACCCGGCACCGGCTATCCGACCGTCGCGATGATCGTCGTGTGTGGCGTACTCGTCGCCCTCCTCGGATCGCGTCAGCCCTTCACGGCCGCGGCCAGCGCGTCCGCGCGATCGGTGCGCTCCCAGGTCATCACGTCGAGTTCGCGGCCGAAGTGGCCGTAGTTGGTCACCCGGGAGTAGATCGGACGCAGCAGGTCGAGGTCGCGGATGATCGCGGCCGGACGCAGATCGAACACGGCCAGCACTGCGTCGGTGATCTGAGACAGCGGCACCTTCTCAGTACCGAAGCACTCGGTATAGAAGCCGACCGGATGGGCTCGTCCGATGGCGTAGGCGGCCTGCACCTCGCAGCGCTCGGCCAGCCCGGCGGCCACCACGTTCTTGGCGACCCAGCGCAGCGCATAGGCGGCCGAGCGGTCGACCTTCGACGGATCCTTGCCGGAGAACGCGCCGCCGCCGTGGCGGGCCATGCCGCCGTAGCTGTCGACGATGATCTTGCGTCCGGTCACCCCGGCGTCGCCCATCGGACCGCCGACCACGAACTTGCCGGTCGGGTTCACGAACACCTTCAGGCCGTCATGCGGAATCGAGTAACGCGCCAGCACCGGCTCGATCACCCGGGCCTTCACCTCGGCGGCGATCGTCGCCTGGCTCACCGCCTCGATGTGCTGGGTGGAGACCACCACGGTGTCGATCCGCACCGGGTGATCGCCGTCGTACTCGACGGTGACCTGGGTCTTGCCGTCCGGAAGCAGGAAGTCGAGTTCGGCGCGCTGCCGCACCTCCGCCAGGCGCTCGGCCAGTCGATGGGCGACGTCGATCGGCAGCGGCATCAGCGACGCCGTGTCGCTGCAGGCATAGCCGAACATCAACCCCTGGTCGCCGGCGCCCTGGGCGTCCAGCAGGTCACGGGAGCCTTCGGCACGTGCCTCGAGGGCGGTGTCGACGCCGAGCGCGATGTCGGGCGACTGGGTACCCAGCGACACCAGGACGCCGCAGGAGCCACCGTCGAAGCTCTTCTCCGAGGAGTCGTAGCCGATCTCCAGGATGCGATCGCGGGCCAGCTTGGCGATGTCGACGTAGCCCGAGGTCGTCACCTCGCCGGCGACGACGACCGTGCCGGTGGTGACCAGCGTCTCGACGGCGACCCGGCTGCGGTGATCCTCCCGCAGCAGAGCGTCCAGGACGTGGTCGGAGACCGAATCGGCGACCTTGTCCGGATGGCCCTCGGTGACCGACTCGGAGGTGAACAGACGGCTCACGCAGGCTTCCTTTCGATGACGCCGACCGCAGCGTCGATGATGGCGTGGGCGGCCGCGGCCTTGCTGCCCACAGCGCTGGCGACCACGCCGGTTTCGGAGATGACGGTGATGTCGGTGGCATCGGAGCCGAACACCCGGCCCCCGCTGACATCGTTGAGCACCAGCAGCTGACAACCCTTCCGGGTCAGCTTCTCCCGGCCCAGCCGCAGGAGTTCCTCGGGCGATCCGGCGGTCTCGGCGGCGAAGCCCACCACCACCTGCCCGGACGGACGCGCCGCGGACAGCCGCGCCAGGATGTCGGTGGTCTGCCGGAACTCCACGGTCAGCCCGGCGTCGCCGCTCTTCTTCAGCTTGCTCTCGCTCGGCGCGACCGGGGTGTAGTCGGCCGGCGCGGCAGCCATCACCACCACGTCGGCGTCGGTGGCCCGGGCGAACATCTCACCGGCCAGGTCGGCGGTGGAGACCACCGGCACCGCCTCGACCCCGGCGGGGATCGGCAGCGCGAGGTTCGCCGCCACGACGGTGACCTCGGCCCCGCGGGCGGCGGCGGCACGCGCGAGCGCCAGGCCCATCCGACCGGACGAGGAGTTGCCCACGAAGCGGACGGGGTCCAGCGCCTCCCGGGTACCACCGGTCGAGATCAGCACCTTCCGGCCCGCCAGATCCCGGCCTGCCATCCGTCCGGCGAGCGCGGGATCGTCCAGCAGGGCGAGGGCAAGGGCTTCGATGTCCTCGGGCTCCGGCAACCGTCCCGGCCCCGAGTCGGCACCGGTGAGCCGGCCCTCCGCGGGATCCATCACCACGACGCCGCGAGAACGCAGCGTGGCCACGTTGGCCTGCGTGGCCGGGTGCAGCCACATCTCGGTGTGCATCGCCGGCGCCATCAGCACCGGACAGCCGGCGGTGAGCAGGACGTTGGTCAGCAGGTCGTCAGCGCGTCCGGTCGCGGCCCGGGAAAGCAGATCCGCGGTGGCCGGCGCGACGACCACCAACTGGGCTTCGCGTCCCAGCCGGACGTGGGGCACCTGGTCGGCGCCGGCGAAGACGTCCGTGGCGACGGGTCTTCCCGACAGCGCGGCCCATGTGGTGGAGCCGACGAATTCCAGCGCGTTGCGGGTGGGCACCGCGGTCACGTCGTGGCCGGCTTCGGTGAACCGCCGTAGCAACAGGCACGCCTTGTAGGCGGCGATGCCCCCGGCCACGCCGAGCACGATCCGGCTCATGGCGTGGGGCTCAGGCCAGTTCGTCGGGGCCGAACGGATCCAGCGAGAAGTCGGGATCGGCCTCGGCCTCGGCGCGGGCGGCCGCCTCGGCCTCGGGGTCGATGTCGGTGCACTCCAGCACGCCGGCATTGATCTCGCGCAGGGCGATCGACAGCGGCTTCTCCTGGATCCCGATGTCCACCAGCGGGCCGACGTTCTCCAGCAGGCCTTCGCCGAGCTGGGAGTAGTAGGCGTTGATCTGGCGGGCGCGCTTGGCTGAATACAGCACCAGCCGGTACTTCGAATCCACCGTGGTGAGAAGTTCGTCGATCGGCGGATTGGTGATTCCCTCGGGAGTCTGGGTGCTCAAGGTATGCCTTCTGCAGTGGGAGAACGATGCCCGAGCGCCGACAGAGGCACTCACAGGCCCAGTAAGTCTACCAACTGATCGACCGCCGTCGAAAAATCGTCGTTCACGACCACGTGATTGAACTCCCCGGCAGCTGCCAGCTCCTCCTGAGCGGTCTGCAGCCGGCGGTTCATCTCGGCCTCGTTCTCGGTGCCGCGCTGCAGCAGCCGCTCGCGCAGCGTCTCCCAACGGGGCGGTGCGATGAACACCGAGCGGACCCACGGAAGCTTGGCGCGCACCTGACGGGCACCCTGCAGATCGATCTCCAGGATCACCCGGCGACCGGCCGCCACGGCATCCTCCACCGGAGCGGAGGGGGTGCCGTAACGGTGAACGCGATGGACCAGCGCCCATTCCAGCAATCCATCGGTGGCGATGAGCTCGTCGAAGGCCGCATCGTCGATGAAGTGGTAGTGAACGCCGTCCACCTCACCGGGGCGAGCCGGACGCGTGGTCACCGAGACCGACACCCACACCTGCGGGCATCGTTCGCGCAACGCTGCGACGACCGATCCCTTACCTACCGCGGTAGGCCCGCAGACGATGGTGACGTCACCGATCACCGAACTCCGCCCGGAGACCGGCCAGCTGGTGCCGGCCGAGGCCGCGGATCCGGCGGTTCGGGGCGATGTCGAGCTTCTCCATCACCACGGCGGCCCGCTTCTCACCCACTCGCGGCAGAGCCTTGAGCAGGTCGACCACCTTGACGTGGGCGAGGATGTCATCGTTGGCAGCGGCGTCCAGCGCTTCGGCGAGACCGAGCTTGCCGGCCCGCAGGTCGTTCTTCAGATCGGCCCGGGCCCGGCGCGCAGCAGTCGCCGCGGCGCGGGCGGCTTGGAGTTGCTCGCTGGTGAGCTGTGGAATGGTCACAAGATTCTCCGGCAGACGAATTGGCTGGCTGACGTCGCCAATCTAGCGCCCAACAAGGAGCTTCGCAGGAAATCCTGCAGAATCAGCCCAGAAGGGAATCGACCTTGGCGCGAAGCGCCTGCGGGTCGGGACCGGCGGAGATGAGACCTCTGCCGACCACGGCGAGCACCTGATCCACGGCGTCACCGAAGATCGAGGGGAGATCCTCCATCCGTCCGCCCTGGAAGCCGATCCCCGGCACCAGGATGGAGCCGTTGAAATCCGCGAGGTCGCAGCCCAGCGTCCGATGGGTGCCCCCCACCACCAGACCGACCGCCTTCTGCCGCGAATCCCGGTTCACCACGGTGGCCGCGTCGATGATCGACTGCACCACCGAGCCTTCGCCGTCCTGGGTGAGCGACAGCTGGACCGTCCCGCCCTCCGGATTGGAGGTACGGGCCAGCACGTAGAGGCCGCGCTCGTTGCGATGGGCCAGATCGATGGCGGGCTGCAGCGAGCCGAAGCCCAGGTATGGCGAGACCGTGATCGCGTCGGCCGACAGCGGCGCGCCGTCGGCGAGGTAGGCCTCGGCGTAGGCGGCCATGGTCGATCCGATGTCGCCGCGTTTGACGTCGAGGATGCTGAGCGCCGTGCTCTGGCCGATGTCGGCCAGCACCCGTTCCAGCACCGCCACGCCGGCCGAGCCGTAGACCTCGAAGAAGGCCGACTGCGGCTTGAACACCGCCACCCGGTCGGAGAGGGTGGCCACCAGGTGGCGGCTGAACCGCTCCGCACCTGCGGCGTCCGCCGAAAGCCCCCAGGCGGCCAGGATCGACGGGTGCGGGTCGATCCCGACGCACAACGGCCCGCGATCGGAGACGATCTCACGCAACCGACGCCAGTAGGTCGTCACCGGGGGTACCTCCTTGATGTCCGCGATAGCGCCAGTCTAGGACGGTACCGCCGTCCGCCGACCACAGAACATGCCGAGTTCCGCGGTGCCAGCATCATTCGCCGGCCGCATTGATGGCCGAGATCAGCCCCGGACCGTGGTAGATGAAGCCGGTGTAGAGCTGGATCAGAACCGCGCCGGCGTCGAACATGCGGGCCGCATCGGCAGCCGTCATGATCCCGCCGACGCCGATCACCGGAAGCGCGGTGTGTTCCACCACATAGCGGACGACCTCCAGCGCGCGGGCGGTCAGCGGCGCACCAGAAAGGCCGCCGGCCTGCTCGGCGAGAGCGGTGTCGGCGGGCGCCAGGCCGTCTCGGCCCAGGGTGGTGTTGGTGGCGATGACACCGGCGATGCCTGAGGCCTCGCAGGCTGCCAGCACCTCGTCGATCTGCTCCCAGCCCAGGTCCGGGGCGATCTTGACGAAGATGGGAACCGGCGGCACATGCCGGCCACCGTGCCTGGCGACCAGATCGGACGCCCGGGTGACCAGGGCGCTGGTCAGATCGGCCAGCGCGCCACCGTCCTGCAGGGTCCGGAGGTTGGGGGTGTTGGGGCTGGAGACGTTGATCGCCACATAGTCGGCGTGCGGGGCGATCGCCTCCAGGCTCGCCAGATAGTCGGCGACCGCGTCCTCGACCGCGACCAGCTTGGTCTTGCCGATCGACACCCCCAGCGGGATTCCGGCCGCCAGATTGCCGCGGGCGATCCCGGCCTCGGCCAGGGTGCGGGCGAGCGCGACGGCACCGTGGTTGTTGAAGCCCATCCGGTTGATCAGCGCGCGGCTCTGGCGCAGCCGGAACACCCGCGGCCGGTCGTTGCCGGGCTGCGCCTGCGCGGTCACCGTCCCGAGTTCGGCGAAACCGAAACCGAGCGCGGACCAAGCGCGCGCCGCCAGCCCGTCCTTGTCCATCCCGGCGGCCAGACCGACCCGGTTCGGGAACCGGATGCCCGCCACCTCGCTGACCTGCCCTGAGCTGGACGAGACCAGGCTCAGCAGACCGCGCAGCGTGGAACTGCCGCCGACTCCGGCCAGGATGCTGATCAGCTGTTCGTGGATGGCCTCGGGATCGCCACCGTGGCTGGCGAACAGCAGCGGACGCAGCAGCCCGGTGTAGCCACCCTCCAGCAGTTCGGCCGGCAGTCCCATCTCAGCGGGTCGACAGTTCGGCGGTGACCGCTTGGCTCCACGACTGCAGGGACCGGACGCCGATCTCACGGCGCTGCAGCGCTTCGATTCCCTGCACGCAGGCGGAGAGCCCCTGCACGGTGGTGACGCAGGGCACGTCGGCCAGGATCGCCGCCGAGCGGATCTCCCAGCCGTCCCGGCGCGGCGAGCCGTCGCGGGATTGGCCGTGCGGCGTGTTGAAGATCAGGTCGACGTCGCCGGCCAGGATGGCCTCCACGATGGTCGGCTCGCCGTTCGGTCCGCGGCCCTGGGAGTGCTTGCGGATCACGGTCACCTCGACGTCATTGCGCCGCAGTACCTGAGCGGTGCCGGCGGTGGCCAGCACCGTGAAGCCCATGTCGGCCAGCTTCTTGATCGGGAAGATGGCGTGCCGCTTGTCGCGGTTGGCGACCGAGACGAAGACTGTGCCGGAGGTCGGCACCTCGCCGTAGGAGGCCGACTGACTCTTGGCGAAGGCCGCGCCGAAGCTGGCGTCCAGGCCCATCACCTCGCCGGTCGACTTCATCTCCGGGCCGAGCAGGGTGTCGACCCAGGTGCCGTCGCTGGTGCGGAACCGGTTGAACGGCATCACGGCTTCCTTCACCGCGATCGGCGCCTCCTCCAGCATTGCCGTGCCGTCGGTCTCCGCGCGCAGCAGGCCGGCCGCCCGCAGGTCGGCGATCGACTCCCCCAGCGAGATCCGCGCCGCGGCCTTGGCCAGCGGGGTGGCGGTCGCCTTGGAGACGAACGGGACGGTGCGCGAGGCCCGCGGGTTGGCCTCCAGGACGTAGAGCACGTCTCCGAGCAGCGCGAACTGGATGTTCAGCAGCCCGCGCACGCCGACGCCGGCGGCGATCTTGGTGGTGGCGTCGCGGATGACGTCCATCACCTCGCTGCCCAGGGTGAGCGGAGGCAGGGCGCAGGCCGAGTCGCCGGAGTGGATGCCGGCCTCCTCGATGTGCTCCATGACGCCGCCCAGGTACAGCTCGGTGCCGTCGTAGAGGGCGTCAACGTCGATCTCGATCGCGTCGTCCAGGAAGCGGTCGACCAGCACCGGATGCGCGGGCGTGATGTGGGTGGCCCGCTCGATGTAGGAGGCCAGCGAGGCATCGTCGTAGACGATCTCCATGCCCCGTCCGCCCAGCACGTAGGAGGGCCGCACCAGCACCGGATAGCCGATCGAATGCGCGATCTCCAGCGCCTGCCCGGCGGACTCGGCCATGCCGTAGGCCGGCGCGGTCAGCCCGGCGTCGTCCAGCAGCTTGCCGAAGGCGCCCCGCTCCTCGGCGAGGTTGATCGCCTCGGGCGAGGTGCCGAGGATCGGCACGCCGGCATCCTTCAGGGCCTGCGCGAGCTTCAGCGGGGTCTGGCCGCCGAGCTGCACCAGCACCCCGGCCACCGGGCCCGCCTGCCGCTCGGCGTACACCACCTCCAGCACGTCCTCCAGGGTCAGCGGCTCGAAGTAGAGCCGGTCGGCGGTGTCGTAGTCGGTGGAGACGGTCTCGGGGTTGCAGTTGACCATCACGGTCTCGTAGCCGATCTCCCGCAGCGCCTGAGTGGCGTGGACGCAGGAGTAGTCGAACTCGATCCCCTGCCCGATCCGGTTCGGGCCGCTGCCGAGGATGATCACCGCGGGCTTGGTGCGCGGCTCGACCTCGGTCTCCTCGTCGTAGCTGGAGTAGTGATACGGCGTCCGGGCGGCGAACTCGGCCGCGCAGGTGTCCACCGTCTTGAACACCGGACGGACGCCCAGCGCCCAGCGCAGCCCACGCACCACATCCGGGGAGAGACTGCGCAGCCGGCCGATCTGGCCGTCGGAGATGCCGTGCCGCTTGGCCAGCCGCAGCAGCGGCTCGGTCAGGGCATCGGCGTCGCGGACCCGCACGGCGATGTCGTGGATCAGCAGGATCTGATCCAGGAACCAGCGGTCGATCCCGGTCGCGGTGTGCAGTTGGTCGACGGTCGCGCCCAGCCGGAAGGCGTTCATCACCAGCTTCAGCCGGCCGTCGTGCGGCCGGGCGACCGCCACCAGCAACTCCTCCAGGGTCTGGGTGATCTCCCCGGAGAGATCGAAGCCGGCTTGCGCGTCCTCCAGCGAGCGCAGCGCCTTGCCGAGCGCCTCGGTGAAGTTGCGGCCGATCGACATCGCCTCGCCCACGCTCTTCATGTGGGTGGAGAGAGTCGAATCGGCGGTCGGGAACTTCTCGAAGGCGAACCGCGGCACCTTCACCACCATGTAGTCCAGGGTGGGCTCGAAGGAGGCCGGGGTCTGCTCGGTGATGTCGTTGGGGATCTCGTCCAGGGTGTAGCCGACCGCGACCTTGGCGGCGATCTTGGCGATCGGGAAACCGGTCGCCTTGGACGCCAGCGCGGACGAGCGCGACACCCGCGGGTTCATCTCGATGACGATCATCCGGCCGTTCTCGGGGTGGATCGCGAACTGGATATTGCAGCCGCCGGTCTCCACACCGACCGCGCGGATCACGGCGATGCCGACGTCGCGCAGGTCCTGGTACTCCCGGTCGGTGAGGGTCATCGAGGGAGCGACGGTGATCGAGTCGCCGGTGTGGACGCCCATCGGGTCGAGGTTCTCGATGGAGCAGACGATCACGACATTGTCGGCGGAGTCCCGCATCACCTCCAACTCGTACTCCTTCCAGCCGAGCACCGATTCCTCGATCAGCACCTCGGTGACCGGGGACGCGGCCAGGCCGGTGCCGGCGATCCGGCGCAGTTCCGCCTCGTCGTGGGCGAAACCCGAACCCACCCCGCCCATCGTGAAGGAGGGACGCACCACCACCGGGTAGCCGAGTTCGTCGGCGGCGGCCAGCACCTCCTCGATGGTGTGGCAGATCGCCGAGCGGGCCACGCCGACATCCACGCCGGGGACGTCCAGTCCCTGGACGATCTCCTTGAACCGCTCCCGGTCCTCGCCGGCCTGGATGGCATCCACCGAGGCGCCGATCAGCTCCACGCCGTAGCGCTCCAGCACCCCCGACTCGTGCAGCGCCACCGCGGCGTTCAGCGCGGTCTGCCCGCCCAGCGTGGCCAGCAGAGCGTCCGGCCGTTCGGCGGCGATCACCTTCTCCAGGTAGTCCGGCTGGATCGGCTCGACGTAGGTGGCGTCGGCGAACTCGGGGTCGGTCATGATCGTGGCCGGGTTGGAGTTCACCAGGATGACCCGGAAGCCCTCCTCGCGCAGCACCCGGCAGGCCTGCGTCCCGGAGTAGTCGAACTCGCAGGCCTGGCCGATCACGATCGGCCCGGAGCCGATCACCAGGATCGACGAGATGTCGGTGCGGCGTGGCATCAGGCATCCTTCGGTTCGCGGCGGGCGGCCATCACGTCGATGAACCGGTCGAACAGGTGCGCCGAGTCGTGCGGGCCGGCCGCGGCTTCGGGGTGGTACTGGACGGAGAAGCTCAGCAGGTCGCCCTGGGGTGAGCGCAGTTCGAGACCCTCCACCACGTCGTCGTTCAGGCAGATGTGGGAGACCCTGGCGTCGCCCCACTTCGTCGGCGTGCTGCCGGTGAGCGGGGCATCGACCGCGAAGCCGTGGTTCTGGGCGGTGATCTCGACCTTGCGGGTGGCCAGATCCATCACCGGCTGGTTGATGCCACGGTGGCCGTACTTCAGCTTGTAGGTGCCGAAGCCCAGCGCGCGGCCGAAGAGCTGGTTGCCAAAGCAGATCCCGAAGTAGGGCAGGCCGGCGTCCAGCACCTGCTGCAGCAGGGCGATCTCGTTGTCGGCCGCTGCCGGGTCGCCGGGGCCGTTGGAGAAGAACACCCCGTCGGGTTCGAGCGCCCGGATCTGCGCGATGGTGGTGTGCGCCGGCAGGAGGTGCACCTCGATGCCGCGCTCGGCCATCCGCTGCGGAGACATGTCCTTGATGCCCAGGTCGACCGCGGCCACGGTGAAGCGCCGCTCCCCCACCGCCGGGATCACCTTCGGCTCCGGGGTCGTGACATCGGCCACCAGGCTGGCGCCCACCATGGGCGGGGTTTCGAGCACCCTGGCGAGCAGGCGCTCTGGGTCGAGTTCAGTCGTGGAGATGCCCACCCGCATCGCCCCGCGCTCCCGCAGGTGGCGGGTGAGCGCACGGGTATCGACCTCCGCGATCCCCACGATGCCCTGGGTGCGCAGTTCGTCGTCCAGCGAGCGGTTCGAGCGCCAGTTGGAGCGCACCCGGGAGAGGTCGCGCACCACGTAGCCGGCCACCCAGATCCGGCTCGACTCGTCGTCCTCGTCGTTCCAGCCGGTGTTGCCGATGTGCGGTGCCGTGGCGATCACCACTTGCCGGTGGTAGCTCGGATCGGTCAGCGTCTCCTGGTAACCCGACATCGCGGTGGAGAAGACCGCCTCGCCGAAGGTCTCACCCGCCGCGCCGAAGGACACCCCGCGGAAGGCCCGTCCGTCCTCCAGAACCAGGAGTGCTTCGATCTGAGGGCGCGCGTACAGGCTGCTTGGCATGGACTTCCTTCGAACCGGCCGGGATGGTCCACCGGGACCTAGGTGACCCTACCAAACCTGGCCGGCCGGCTCTCGCGCGGACCACCTCCCGGTAGGCTCCGCGTCATGTCCCTCCCCCCTGCCACCGGCCGTCGCCGAAGCTGGCTGACCGCCGGGATCGGAGCGGTCGTCCTGGTGCTGGCCGGCTGGCTCGTGGTCGGCGTGGGGGCCTTCGAGGCACGGGCGGACGGCGTCGTCCAGCTTGATCCGGGCCAGGAGATCGATGCCGGCAACCTGGTGTTCACCCTCGACCGCGCCACCCTGCAGCAGGTGCTCCACAGCTTCACCGATCCGGAGTGGGAGTTGCTGGTGACCGGCACCGTCCGCAACCCGCACGACCGGACGCTCGAACCAATCCGCGGCGACTACGGGAATCTCTTCGCCACCTTCGATCGCAGCACGCTGATCCCCATCCACGGCACCTGGCCGTTCGCGATCGATGGCTCCACGGCGCGCCCCTTCGTGCTGCCGGACGATCGGCCGGTCGCGTTCACCGTCCGCTTCGAGGTGGGCGAGGGGTTCACCCCGCCCGACGATCTCAGCCTGGTCGTGGCCGTGCTGCCGATGGAGTTCACCGACAACCGGGTCTACGGGCTCGGTGGTGGCACGCCGCAATGGAACCGCGACTCGTCGGCACCGATCTTCGCGGTGGATCTCGACGCCCAGGTGCTGCCGCCGACCACGCGGTGAACTGGCTGTCCTAGGACACCGCGGCGAGCAGCAGGCGATCCGGTTCCTGAGGTCCGCCCGGCACGCCGTCGTACACCGACAGGTTCACCCCACGCACCGAGGCCATCATGGCCGCCGGGATCTCGAAGATCACCTCTATCGCGCCCGCCCGGCCTGCGTCGCAGTAGCTGTTTCGCCCCGGATCGGCCGGGGTGATGCTCTCCGGGTACCACCAGACACCTTCCGCCCCGGCCAGCAGGGAGCTGCAGAGCAGCCGGGGTGGCACGTCGGCGGCCGTCGCGTCATAGCCGATGGTCGCCCGGATCAGCACGGCGTTCTCGATCGGTGCCCAGATCGCACCCGATCGGTCGACAACGGTCTCGACCGGTTGCAGCGATTCCAACTCGAACCGCGTGCCCAGAATCGTCACCGGCCCGCCGTCGGGCACCTCCTCGAAACGGAGCCGGCGGTCGTCCCGCGCGGCGTACAGCCAGAGTGCGCCGAAGACGACCGCCACGGCCAGGATGACCACGCTGTAACGGCGGCTCATGGCACCCGCTCCTGAAAGGACGGCTGCAGGTCGACCGGCCCGACGCTCGGGGTCAGCACGGGCGAGACCTCGAGGGTGACTCCGGTCCCCCGCAGCATCCCCTCGTCGGGCGTGACCACGATCCTCGCCGCGGGCAGGTCCTCTGCGACAACTTCGAACAGAAACTCCCTGGTCGTCTCGAACCCGGGCTCGGTGGCCACCGAAAGGCTGCCCGCCGGCCATGGGTCGTACTGCCGATCGCCGGCCAGGAGCTTCACCGAGACCGACTGCAGTCCGCTGCCGCTGCGATGGATCGAGACCGGCACGATCACGTAGGCGCCCGCCGACGGCAGCGGATCGTAGGACTCCCGCCGCAGGACGTCGCCCACCCGTGGCCGCCCGACCGTGACCGTCGCGCCCATGAATTCGGTGGGCAGATCGACTTGACCCTGCCGCTGCACGTCGTACGTGGGACGGTCGTTCAGCACCGAGGCGCCGGCCAGCGCCAGGCAGAGCAGGGACACCACCACCGCCCGCTGCACCCGCCCGCCGCGCGTGTCGGGTTCGGCGGTCGCGGCCCCGGCCAGGATCCTGCTGAACGCGGCGCCGAGCAGAGCCACTTGCAGGCTCATCGTCAGCACCGTCGGAACGAGGTCCTCGAAGGGCAGCAGCTTGATCCACACGGTGACCTGTTGCGGGCCGATCAGGTCGTGCAGCAGGTTGCTCAGGGCGTCGGAGGTGATCCGGAGTACGGTGAAGGCCAGGATGAACGCTCCCAGGAACGGAGCCCCGGCCCGCAGCACCAGGCGGAACGAGTGCCAGGTGGGCAGGTACTTGGCGTCGAGGTCGCCGAGCACCACCTGCTGGAGCTCGAGCACCGCCGTCCGGAACCGCCCCGAGCTACCGGGCCGGGCGTCGGGCGCGCCCTCGCCCGCCCTGCCACCGCCGCGCCATAGATCGGCCAGGCTCACCACTTTCGACCCGTAGGCCAGGGCCGCCAGGGTCAGCCAGGCCAGCGGCTGGGTGATGACCTCCCACACCAGTGGCCACAGCGTGGCGCCGAGGAAGTCGCCGGCCGCGACCACGGCGCCCGGCAGACGGGCCCACCAAGCCGCCAGCCAATCACCCGGCGCCGCCACCCAGGAGGCCAGGTTGGTGTCGTACCACCGGAGTTGGACGGTTTCGACCACCCGGAAGCCGCTCAGCAGCACCAGGAACAGCGCGGACGCCTCGACGAACACCCCGACCAGGCCCGGCCAGGTCCGGCCGGTGCGTTCCTGCACTGCTTCCAGCCCGCGCCGCACCGCGAAGAGCATGACCACCACACCGACGACGACCGCGATCCCCCACCAGTTCTCCACGGGATTCAGGTCGCCGACCACAGCGCCTTCGCCGTGCCGGATCACAATCACCGCCATCAGGTCGGTGACATAGCGGTCGACCATGCCGAAGGCAGAGTAGATGCCCAGGAAGGGCAGCAGCGTGGCACCCAGCACGGCGAGTTCGGAGGCGGGCTCGCCGGCCTCGGCTCCGGCCGTCCGGCGCAGCAACTCCGGTACCCCCAGTTCGGTGGCGACCAACCTCATGCCGGCCACGATGGTGGCCAGCTGGACCACCGCGCCGAGCGCCAGGGCCGGCACGATCAGGTACGCCTGCACCGGCGCGATCGTCACCCCCAGCAGCACCGATCCGTAGTAGGCCGCCCAGCCCAGCAATGCCAGGCTGAGCAACGGTCGCCACAGCCGCAGCCACACCCCACCTGTCCTGGCAAACAGGGCGGAGGTCTCCCGCACCGTGTTGCGCAGCGCGTCGGTCAAGATGGCTCCCGGGGGTTGGACGCCGCGGGCCCGCGGCTCCGGCGACTGTACCAACCCCGGGTCCGCGCCGGCCCGGGCCGTCCTAACCCTGCCGGGCGGAGATCGCGCGCAGCACTCCGTTGAGGAAGGTGGCCGAATCGTCGGTGGAGAGCTCCTGGGCCAGCGCCACGCTCTCGGCGACCGCCACCTCCCGGGAGACCTCGGTGTGAGCGATCTCGTAGGTCGCGAGCCGGGCCAGGTTGCGATCCACCCGCGGCATCCGCTCCAGCGTCCAGCCGGCGGCCAGGGACTCGGCGATCAGCTGGTCGATGCCGGCCAGGTGCATGACGACGCCCTCCACCAGTTCGCTGGTGAACGGGCGGACCGGCGGCTCGTTCAACTCGACGTGCGCGGCCAGGACCGCCAGTGGGTCGGCCTGCCGCAGGTCGGCCTCGAAGAGGATGTCGAGGGCACGCTTGCGCGCCTTGGTGCGCGCCGAAGCACGCTTGGCGGGGGCTGCCGCCATCTAGACCCGACCCAGGTAGCTGCCCTCGCGGGTGTCGACCTTGACCCGGTCACCGGTGTTGATGAACAGCGGTACCTGGATCTGGACGCCGGTCTCGACGGTGGCCGGCTTGGTGCCGCCGGTGGAGCGGTCGCCCTGCAGGCCCGGCTCGGTGTAGGTGACCTCCAACTCGACCGAGGCCGGCAGGTCGATGTAGAGCGGGTTGCCCTCGTGCAGCGCGACGGTCGCCAGGGCGTTCTCCAGCAGGTAGTTCTTGGCGTCGCCGACCGTGTCCTCGGAGAGGGTCAGCTGGTCGTAGGTGCTGGTGTCCATGAAGACATAGCCATCGCCGTCGTGGTACAGGTACTGCATCTCGCGGCGGTCGACGTTGGCGGTGTCGACCTTGGTGTCGGAGTTGAAGGTCCGGTCGACCACCTTGCCGCTCAGCACATGCTTGAGCTTGGTGCGCACCACCGTGTTGCCCTTGCCAGGCTTGTGGTGCTGGAACCAGATCACGCTCCAGAGCTGACCGTCCAGGTCGAGCACCATGCCATTCTTCAGATCGTTGGTGGAGACCACGCGCTTTGCTCCTCGTTCGCCTATGTTCGACGGGCAAGCTTACGTGGTGGACGCCAGATGGCGCACCTTGACCTTCGGCGATGGCCGAACTCGGCGATGCCTCGCCGGCCGTCCGTGCTCTCAGGAAATCGCCTGGTAGGCGGCCTCCATCACGTCTTCGGGCGGATCGGTCAGGATCGCGGGCATCGCGAGATCGTGCAGCACCACGAAGCGGACGCTGCGCCCGCGGGCCTTCTTGTCCAGGCTGATCGCCTCCCGCAGCGCAGGCCAGGCGGGCGCCTGGTAGCTCACCGGCAGTCCGGCGGTGGCCAGTACCTCGCGATGCCGCGCGACCAGGCCGGCGTCGATCAGCCCCAGCAGCTGCGCCAGTTCCGCCGCATACGCCATGCCGACGCTGATCGCCTCGCCATGCCGGCCGGCGTAGTGCTGATGGCGTTCGATGGCGTGGCCAAGGGTGTGACCGTAGTTGAGCGCCTCGCGTCCGATGTCGGTGCCTTCACTGGTGCGTTCGCGCAGGTCGGCGGCGACCACCCGGGCCTTGACCGCCACCGCCCGCCGGATCAGCTCGGCCTGCCGATCGGACGGGGTGAGCGCCTCGGCCGGAGCGGCCTCGAAGTCGGTCAGGATCTGCGGGTCGGCGATGAAACCGCACTTCAGTACTTCGGCGAACCCGGCGCGCAGCTCCGCTTCCGGGAGGGTACAGAGGTATTCCAGATCGCCCAGCACGGTGAAGGGCTCGTAGAACGCGCCCACCAGGTTCTTCCCGGCGGCCAGGTTGATGCCCGTCTTTCCACCCACCGCGGCATCCACCATGGCCAGCACGGTGGTCGGCATCGCGATGTAGCGCACCCCTCGCAGCCAGGTCGCCGCGACGAAGCCGGCCAGATCGGTGGTGGCGCCGCCGCCCAGGCCGACGACGGCGTCCGAGCGGGTGAAGCCGGCCTCGGCCAGCATCTCCCAGCAGCGGGCCAGCACGGCCGGTGTCTTGGCCTGCTCGGAGTCGGGCACCGCAATCAGCGTGACCTGCTCCTCCAGGCCGGCCTTGACCTGCTCGGCCAGCGCTGCCAGGCCTGGCGGGTGAATGATCGCCACCCGCTTCACGCCGTCGAGGAAGGACGGCAACAGCGATGAGACGTCGTGATCGATCAGCACCTGATAGGGCTGCTCGGCGCAGACGTCGATCGGATCCCAGGCGGTCATCGGGCTCCTTCCCAGGCCTGCTCTACCCGATCGGCCGTTGCGGCCAGGTCGAGCCGATCGGTGTCGAGCCGCAGTGTGGCGACTTCTTCATACCAGGGTTCACGCGTCCGTAACAGTGCGTCCACCTGTTGCCTCAGCATGGTGAGCGTCTCCATGCCCAGGCTGGCCATGCCGAGCCGCCGGGTCAGCTGGGTGGCGGAGACCCGCAGCCAGAGTACGGTCCGGGGCTTCAGCAGCGTCCGCAAGCCGGGATCGGTGACCGCCCCGCTGCCGAGAGCCACGATGCCGGGCGCTGCCAGCGCAAGCCGGCAGACCTCTGCCTCGACAGCGCCGAGATCGTCGGCGGACAGGCTGGCCGCAGCCTCGGGCAGGCTCAGCCCGAGGCGCTGCTCGACCAGCGCGTCGGTGTCGGTGAAGGGCACGCCCACTCGCTCGGCGACCAGCCCTCCGACAGCGGTCTTGCCGGCGGCCGGGGCCCCGACCAGGATCAGCTGTCCTGCACTCACCACAGCTGCTTGTCGGCAAGGCCCGCCAGGTAGCCGTCGAGATTGCGGCGGGTCTCGGCCAGCGAGTCGCCGCCGAATTTCTCCAGCACCACCTCGGCCAGCACAAGCCCGACCATCGCCTCGGCCACCACTCCGGCCGCCGGGACCGCGCAGACATCGGAGCGCTGGTGGTGGGCGGACGCGGCCTCGCCGGTGGCGACGTCCACGGTGCGCAGGGCACGGGGCACGGTCGCGATCGGCTTCATCGCCGCCCTTACCCGCAGCACCTCGCCGTTGCTCATCCCGCCCTCGGTGCCGCCGGAACGGTTCGACACCCGCGAGATGCGGCCCGCGCCTGGGACCATCTCGTCATGCGCCAGCGAACCGCGGGTGCCGGCCAGCGTGAAGCCGTCGCCGACCTCGACACCCTTGATCGCCTGGATGCCCATCAGCGCCGCGGCCAGCCGGGAGTCCAGCCGCCGGTCCCCCTGGATGTGCGATCCCAGACCGGGCGGCAGACCGTAGGCCAGCACCTCGACCACTCCGCCGAGGGTGTCGCCGTCCTTGCGGGCGGCCTCCACCTCGGCCTGCATCATCAGGCTGGTCACCTGGTCGAAGCAACGCATCGGATCGGCGTCGATCGCCGCCAGATCGTCCGGCCCAGGCAACTCGCCGCCATCCACCGCCACCGGGCCGAGCGACACCACATGGCTGAGCACCCGGATCCCCGCGGCCTGCTGCAGGAAGTTCGCCGCGACCCGGCCCAGCGCGACGCGCGCCGCGGTCTCCCGGGCGGAGGCGCGCTCCAGGATGGGACGGGCCTCGTCCCAGTCGTACTTCTGCATCCCGGCGAGATCGGCGTGGCCCGGACGGGGCCGGGTGAGTGCGGCGTTCCGCGCCAGCGCCTCGAGTTCCTCGGCGGGCACCGGATCCGCGGCCATCACGGTCTCCCACTTCGGCCACTCGGTGTTGCCGATCAGGATCGCCACCGGGGAGCCGAGCGTCTCGCCGTGCCGGACGCCGGTCAGCAGCGTGACCTCGTCCGCCTCGAACTTCATCCGGGCGCCCCGGCCGAAGCCGAGCCGCCGGCGGGCCAGGGCTCCCGCGACGTCGTCGGTGGTCAGCCCGATATGGGCCGGAATGCCCTCGATCGTGGCGACCAGGGCACGGCCGTGGGATTCCCCGGCGGTGAGGTAACGCAGCATGGCGGTCAGTCTGCCACGGCGCCGCGGCCCTCCGGCACGTGGCCGCGGGGGCGGAATCCGGCGCGGATCACCGACTCGGAACTACCCCTGACACTTCTTGCGGTTCTCGTCGCTGGCGTTGCACCACTTGTTGAGCTTCGCCCGGCTGATCTCATGCCCGGCGTTGTCGACGTTGAACTCGGTCTCGCCGGTGTCCAGGTTCACCGCGACGAAGAAGTACCAGGGGCCCTCGGCAGGGTTCACCGCCGCCTCGAGCGAGGCCCGGCCCGGTGCCGCGATCGGTCCCTTCGGCAGGCCCTTGTAGCGGTAGGTGTTGTAGGGCGAGTCGATCTGGCGCATCTCCTCGCTGGTGAACGCCTTGCCGGATTCGTCCGCGGCATAGTGGACGGTGGAGTCCATCTCCAGCGGCATCCCCTTGGCCAGCCGGTTGTAGATCACCCGGGCCACCTTGGGACGGTCCTCGTCCCGGTTCACCTCGCGCTCGATGATGCTGGCGATGATCAGTGCCTGGTAGGGCTTGACCCCGGCGTCGGCGGCGGCGTCGACGAAGTCGATCTCCTTGATGACCTTCTTGAACTTGTCGGTGGTCTGCTTGATCACCGCGGCGGCCTTGGGATCCTGCGGCAGCTCGTAGGTGTCGGGGAAGAGGAAGCCCTCGGCGGAGTTCTTGGCCCACTTCGGCAGGCCCATCTTCTTCCACTTCTTCAGCACAGCCTGGAAGTCCTTGGCCGGCAGCTTGGTGGCCTTGGCCATCTGCTCGACCTGCAGGCTCAGCCGCTGACCCTCGGTCAGCGTCATCCAGTCGCGGATCATGTTGCCCTTGTCCAGCAGCATCGCCAGGGCCAGTTTGGCCGGCAGTTGGGTCTTCAGGGTGTACCGCCCGGCCTGGATGTTCTTGGAATCCGCATTGGCGGCGGCCTCGCGATCGAAGGCCTTCGCCGTCTTGATCACATCGTGCTGCACCAGGATGTCGGCGATCTGCGACAGGGTCGTCCCCTTGGCGATGGCGACTTCGACCGGCTCCACGCCCTGCCCGACATAGTCCTCGGTGGTGCGGAACTCCGTCCACGCCTCCTGGATGCGGGTGGCGGCGAACCCGATCCCGCCGACCAGCACGCCGACGCTCAACAGCACCGCGAAAGCACTGCGGAACCGCAGCCAGATCTCTTTGCCGCTGATCCTGCCGGTCTCGGGATCCCGAACGTTCCGGGTCAGCCAGGCCATCGATCGTCCTCCGTTGGTTTTCGCCTGGAGCAACCCTAGCTGACAGCTCCAACCGGATCGGTGAGGCGGCTCAGCCGCATTTGGCGCGATTCGCCTCGCTCGCGGCGCACCAGGTGTGCAGCTCCTGAACCGCCTGCTGGTGCTCTTCGTAGGTGTTGGAGAACCGGGTCTCCCCAGTGTCGAGGTCGACCGCGACGAAGAACAGCCACTTCCCCTTGGCCGGCTCGATGGCGGCCTGCAACGACGCCTTCCCCGGTGAGGCGATCGGTCCGGGCGGCAGTCCCTTGTGCTTGTAGGTGTTGTACGGCGAGTCGTCGGCCCGATCCTCGCCCGAGGTCCACACGCTGCCCCGCCTTCCGGCGGCATAGTGGACGGTGGAATCCATCTGTAGCGGCATATCCGCCTCCAGCCGGTTGTAGATCACCCGTGCGACCTTGGGGCGATCCTCGGCGCGGCTCACCTCACGTTCCACGATGCTGGCCACGGTGAGCGCCTCGAGCGGGGTCAGCTCCAGCGCGTCCGCCTCGGCCTCGAAGTCGAGTTCATCGGCGACCGCGGCGAACCTGTTGGTGGCCAGCTCGATCATCTTCACCGCGTCCACCGGGTCGGGCAGTTCGTAGGTGTCGGGGAAGAGGAATCCCTCGGCGGAATCCTGCGACCATTCCGGCAGATCGAGGCTCTCAGCATCCCCGAGCAACTCCTCGAAGTCGGCCGCGGGCAGACCGCTGGCCTGTGCCATCGCCTCGACGTGATCGGAGAGCCAGCCGCCTTCGCGCAGCGTGAAGGTGTTGCGCTCCACGTTGGCCGGGTCGAGCAGCATCGCCACCGCCTCGCGGGCGGGCAGTTGGGTGCGCAGCCGGAAACGCCCGGCCTGGATGGTGCCGGCTTCCGGCACCTCGGAGGCAGCTCTGACAAAGGCGGAGGTGGAGGCCACCACACCCTGTTCGGTCAGAATCGCACCGATCCCGGTGATGCTGGTTCCCTTTGGGATGGTGACCACGATCGCCTCTCCGCCGGGGCCCGGGAAGTCGGACGGGGCGAACCAGCCCTGGACGGCGTCCCGGGCGAAGACGAAGGCCAGCGCGCCGCCGCCGAACAGCACGGCGACCGACACCAGCAGTGCTATCCAGCCCTTGGCCCGCGACGGCGGACGCCCGTCCGCATCGGGTTCGATGGCTCGTCTGGCAGTCATACTGCCTCCCCTGGTGGCTCGCCGGTCGCCCGTTCCTGGGCGAGTGCGCTTTCCAAGATAGCGACCGCCGCCGCCTGATCGATAACCTTCCGCTGGCGCCGGGTCGACCGGCCGGCCTGGCCGAGCTGCCTCGACGCGGCCGCGGTGGAGAGCCGTTCGTCGACCAGCCTGATCGGCAACCCCGGCAGGGCGGCGGTGAGATCGGCCGCCGCCGCGCGGATGGCCGCCGCCGCGTAGGACTCGGTGCCGGCCAGGGTGCGTGGCAGGCCCAGCACCAGTTCGAGCGGTTCGTACTCGTTCACCAGCGCCTGAAGCCGGGTGATCGCGCCCGGGCCGGCCGGCACCGTCTCCACCGGGTAGGCGAGGGTTCCGGCCGGATCGCAGGCTGCCACCCCGATCCGGGCGGCACCCCAATCGATCCCCAGCCGGATTCCGGGACGCATCAGCGCTGGAGTGCCGTTCGGATCGCGTCCAGGGCCGCCGGCGCCCCGGAGACGTCGGTGCCGCCGCCCTGGGCCAGGTCGTCGCGACCGCCGCCCCGTCCGCCCAGGGCGGGGGCGGCGACGCCCACCAGCGCTCCGGCCTTGGCGCCCAGGCCCCGGGCGGCCTCACTGACCGCCACGATCAGCGCTGGCTTCGCGTCACCGCCGATCAGGGCGACCACGCCGGGCTCCCGGCCGAAGCCCTCACGCACCGAGGTGGCCAGCGTTCGCAGGTCGTCGGCCGCGACGCCGGGCAGCTGTTGGGCGACCAGCCGGTAGCCACCCGCCGCCTCGGCCCCCGCGACCAACGAAGGCACCTGTTCCAGCAGCTGCCGGCCGCGGATCGCAGCGAGTTCCTTCTCCGTGGCCTTCAGCTGGGCGACCAGCTTGGCGACCCGATCGGTCAGCTGGTCGGGCTGCACCTTCAGGATGTCGCTCAGTTCGGCCACCAGTGCGCGTTCGGCGGCCAGGTGATCGAAGGCGTCGGCGTTGACGAACGCCTCCACGCGGCGGATCCCGGAGCCGATCGACGACTCCCCCAGCAGGCTCAGCAGGCCGATCTGGGAGGTTCGTTCGACGTGGGTGCCGCCGCAGAGTTCCCGCGACCAGGGGCCGGCCAGCTCGACCATCCGGACCACCTCGCCGTACTTCTCGCCGAACATCGCCTGGGCACCCAGATCACGGGCACGGGCCAGCGGCATCTCGGTGGCGGTCACCTCGTAGTCGGCCCGGATCGCCTCATTGGCCACGCCCTCGAGCTCCTGCTGGAGCTGCGGCGAGAGCGCCTGGGCGGCGTTGAAGTCGAACCGCAGGTAGCCGGGCTTGTTGTAGGAACCTGCCTGATGGGTCGACTCGCCCAGCAACTGCCGCAGCGCGGCGTTCACGATGTGGGTGGCGGTGTGCGCCTGGCAGGCACGCGCCCGGGCGGCGGCGTCCACCGCCGCGACCACCGAAGCGCCACTGGCGAGCTCGCCGTCCTCCACCCGGACCTTGTGCACCACCAGTCCGGTGAGCGGTCGTTGGACGTCCAGCACCTCGAGGCTGAGTCCCGAGGCCGTGATCAGGCCGGAGTCGGCATCCTGGCCGCCCGCCTCCGCATAGAACGGCGTCCGGTCCAGCACCAGCTCGACGACCTCGCCGGGACGCGCGACGTCCACCAGCCGGCCGTCCGCCACGATGCCACGCACCCGGGCGTCCGCGCTCAGTTCGGTGAAGCCCAGGAAGGGCACCTCGCCGGCCGCGCGCAACTCCCGGTAGGCCTCCGAGGAAGCCGCGCCGCCCTTCTTCGCCTTCGCATCGGCCTTGGCGCGATCCTTCTGCTCCTGCATCAGCCGTCGGAACCCGTCGCGGTCCACCTCGAGTCCCTGCTCGGCGGCCATCTCCAGGGTCAGGTCGATCGGGAAGCCGTAGGTGTCGTGCAGCTTGAAGGCGCTGTCACCGCTCAGCCTGGTGGCCCCGGAGGTCTTCGCCTCGGTCGCCGCCAGGTCGAAGATCTGGGTGCCGGCGGCCAGCGTGCGGCGGAACGCCTCCTCCTCGCCGTAGGCGATCTGGCTGACCCGTGCCCACTCGGTGTTGACCTCGGGGTAGGAGGCCACCATCCGCTCCCGGCTCACCGGCAGCAGTTCGGGCAACACCGGCTCGTGCACGCCGAGCAGCCGCATCGCCCGGATCGAGCGGCGCAGCAGCCGCCGCAGCACGTAGCCGCGCGCCTCGTTGCCGGGAGTGACCCCGTCGGTCATCAGCATCAGCGAGGAGCGGACGTGGTCCGCCACCACCCGCATCCTGATGTCGTCGTCGAGATTCGCGCCGTAGGTCTTGCCCGCGAGTTCGCCGGCCTTGGCCAGCACAGGGTAGACCTCGTCGATCTCGTACATGTTGTCGACGCCCTGCAGCAGGTAGGCGATCCGCTCCAGGCCGGCGCCGGTGTCGATGTTCTTGCTCGGCAGCGGGCGGGCCACGTCGAAGTCGTCCTTGGCGCGCACCGCGGAGAGCTCCTCGGTCTGGAAGACCAGGTTCCAGATCTCCAGGAAGCGGTCCTCGTCGGCCTCCGGCCCGCCGTCCGCGCCGAACTCGGGCCCGCGGTCGACGTAGATCTCCGAGCATGGGCCGCCCGGGCCGGGGATGCCCATGTGCCAGTAGTTGTCCTTCAGCCCGCGGCGCTGGATCCGGCCGGAGGGGACGCCGACCTGCTGCCACAGGTCGATCGCCTCATCGTCGTCGAGGTAGACCGTCACCCAGACCTTCTCCGGGTCGAAGCCGTAGCCGCCGTCGGCCACCGGGCCGGTGACCAGATCCCAGGCGAACGAGATGGCGCCTTCCTTGAAGTAGTCGCCGAAGGAGAAGTTGCCCAGCATCTGGAAGAAGGTGCCGTGCCGGGTGGTCTTGCCGACCTCCTCGATATCGAGGGTGCGGACGCACTTCTGCACGCTCACCGCTCGGGAGAAGGGCGGCACTTCGTCGCCGGTGAAGTACGGCTTGAAGGGCACCATGCCGGCATTGACGAAGAGCAGGGTCGGGTCGTTGTAGACCAGCGGTGCCGAGGGCACCACGGTGTGGTCGCGGGAAGCGAAGAAGTCGAGGAAGCGTCGGCGCACCTCAGCGGTGTTCATCTGGGTAGATCCTTAGGTCAACGGGTTTGCGAATGGTCGGGAGATCTCCTGGAGCAGTGGATGATCACTGGTCCAGGCCAAGAGCCTCCCGCAACTCGCTCTCGCGGGCGTCCATGGCCTCGCCCATCGTGGTGAGGAAGTCGCCGATCCAGGAGCCGGCCTCGACCCGGGCCTGGTCGATCTGCTCGACCACGCCCTTGGGCGTGTAGCGGTGGTAGAGCTCCTTGCCCTTGACCACCACGAGCACGGCCACCCCCACGCCGACGGTGAACCAGAACAGGCGCTTCATCACTTGGCCTTCTTCTTGCCGGCGACCGCTTTGCGCACCCCATAGGTGAAGGCAGCGGTCTTGATCAGCGGGCCACCCAGGGTGGAGGAGAACAGCGTCGACAGCTGCGCGGCATTCTCGGCCACGACGGTGGCGTGGGAACTCACCTTGGAGACATCCTCGGTCACCAGGCTGAGCTTGGAGAGCTCCTCGTTGGTGGCGCTGACCGTCCCCTTCAGCTCCACCAGGATCGGCACCGAGTTGTGGCCCAGGTCACGGACCGCCAGCCGCACCTCTTCCAGCACCCGGCCCAGCTTCAGCAGCGGGACGGCGCAGAACGCCACCAGCGCGACCGCGGCGATCGCAGCGATCAGTCCGGCAACCTCTCCAACGGACATGGTTCCCTCACTCACTGGGACGGACGATTACGACGTGCAGCCTACGCGACCCACGCCATCCACTGCGACCAGGCACCGCAGATCAGCGCCCGAGCAGGTCCTCCAGCGCGGCCAGGCGTTCGGCCAGAGCGGCCTCGTTGCCGTGATCGGTGGGCTGGTAGTAGCGGACGCCCTCGAGTTCGTCCGGTAGGTACTGCTGGGCGGCGACCCCGTGAGGGTGGTCGTGGGCGTAGCGGTACCCCGCGCCGTGCCCCAGCCCTTTGGCGCCGGCGTAGTGGGCATCGCGCAGGTGCGGCGGCACCGTGCCGATCCGGCCGGCCCGGACATCGGCCTGGGCGGCCTCGATGGCCTTGATCACCGCGTTGGACTTGGGTGCCATGGCCGCCGCGATGGTCGCGTGGGCCAGGGTCAGGCGCCCCTCGGGCATACCGATCATGGCCACCGCCTCGGCGGCGGCCACCGCCGTCTGCAGCACGCTGGGCGCGGCCATGCCGATGTCCTCGCTGGCCAGGATGATCAGCCGGCGGGCGATGAACCGGGGATCCTCCCCCGCCTCGATCATCCGCGCCAGGTAGTGCAGCGAGGCCTGGACGTCGGAACCGCGGACGCTCTTGATGAAGGCGCTGATCACGTCGTAGTGCTGGTCGCCGTCCCGGTCGTAGCGGACCGCCGCCCGGTCGACAGCGGCCGAGATGATCGTGGTGTCGATGGTGTCGGCGCCGTGTGCCCGGGCGCCGGCGGCCGCCTCCTCCAAGTAGGTCAGCGCCCGGCGGGCGTCTCCGCCGGCCAGCCGCAGCAGGGTGTCACGGGCCTCGTCCGCCAGCGCGAACTCGGCGCCGAGCCCTCGCTCGTCGGTGAGCGCGCGGTCGATCAGCGCGCCGATGTCGTCCTCGGTGAGCGGCTTCAGGGTGAGCAGCAGGGAGCGCGAGAGCAGCGGTGAGATCACCGAGAAGGAGGGGTTCTCGGTGGTCGCGGCGATCAGCGTGACCAGCCGGTTCTCCACCGCCGGCAGCAGGACGTCCTGCTGGGTCTTGGAGAAGCGGTGCACCTCGTCCACGAACAGGACGGTGCTGCGGCCGCGGGCCAGCTCGCGGCGGGCGGTGTCGAGTTCGGCGCGTACCTCGCGAACGCCGGCGGTGACCGCGGAGATCTCGACGAAGCGGCGATCCGTGCTGTGCGAGACGACCGCGGCGATGGTGGTCTTGCCCACTCCCGGCGGCCCCCACAGGAAGACCGACATGGTGTCGCCGTCGGCCAGCCGGCGCAGCGGCGAGCCTGGCGCCAGCAGGTGCTGCTGGCCGACGATCTCGTCCAGCGTCCGCGGCCGCATCCGGACCGCCAGGGGCAGTTGGGCATGGTCGGCCGCGCCGAGCGAGCCGTGCCGGCCGGGTTCGGCGGAGGGGGTGACGGTGCCGAAGAGATCCTCTTCCACGTCCGAAACGCTACCGCACTTGCCTACGATGTGTTTTCGATATATCGTTGAGCTAACGACAGAGTTCCTTAGGAGGAATCATGAACTTCTCGAAGAATCAGGAATGGGGCGGCGAGCGCCCTGCAGGACGACATCACGGTCATCGCGGGCCGCGCGAGTTCGGCGGCTTCGGCCCCGGCTTCGGTGGTTTCGGACCGGGCTTCGGCCCGATGGGGCCCGGCGGTCCGGGTGGTCCCGGGCGACGCGGCGGCCGCAACCGGCGCGGTCAGGTTCGCGAGTCGATCCTGGCGCTGCTGGTCGATCAGCCGCTCAACGGCTACCAGATGATGCAGGCGCTGGACGAGCGAACCCACGGCATGTGGCGGCCCAGCCCAGGCGCGGTCTATCCCGCGTTGGCCCAGCTGGAGGACGAGGGACTGATCGAGTCCTTCGACAACGACGGCCAGAAGGCCTTCCGCCTCACCGAGACCGGACGCCAGGCCGCCGAAGGAATCGAGGCCCCCTGGGAGGCGGTCAACGCCCGCTTCCCCGGCGGCTCGCCGGAAGCGATGCGAGCGCTGTGGCAGGAGTTCGCCGGCCTGGCCGGCGCCGCCAAGGAGCTGGCCCGCAACGGCAACCCCGATCATCTGGAGACTGCGGCCTCCATCGTCGCCGACGCCCGGCGCCGGATCTACGGCCTGCTGGCCACCGACCCCGGCACCCCCAACGCCGACGACCTGCGCTGAGGTCTCGACCTCAACGCCCCTCACCCCACCCGCAAGCTGTGACCGAAGGTCCGTCCTCGGAAGCAACGTCACAGCTTGCGGAGCGGCAGTGGCGGCAGCGCCCTCAGGGAAGATCCCCTGGGGGCGTTGCCGCGTGCTGCTCAGGCGGTGGGGGCCGGTGCCTTCTCGACCGGCTTGGCGTCCACGCCGGCCTCCTTACGCTGCCGGGCGGTGATGGACGCCGGGGCCTCGGTCAGCGGGTCGAAGCCACCACCGGACTTCGGGAAGGCGATCACGTCCCGGATGGTGTCGAAACCGCCGAGCAGCATCACCAGCCGGTCCAGGCCGAAGGCGATGCCACCGTGCGGAGGGGCGCCGAAGCTGAAGGCGTCCAGCAGGAAGCCGAATTTCTCCTGCGCCTCCTCCGAGCTCAGGCCCATCACCGCGAAGACCCGCTCCTGGACCTCGCGGGAGTGGATACGGATCGAGCCGCCGCCCACCTCATTGCCGTTGCAGATGAAGTCGTAGCCGTAGGAGAGCGCCGAGCCCGGATCGGTGTCGAAGGTGGCCAGCGACTCCGGCTTGGGCGAGGTGAAGGCGTGGTGGACGGCCGTCCAGCGTCCCTCCCCCACGGCGACGTCTCCGGCGGCGACCGCGTCGGCGGCGGACTTGAACATCGGGGCGTCCACCACCCACAGGAACGACCAGGCGTTCTCATCGATCAGGCCGGTGCGCCGGGCGATCTCCACCCGGGCGGCGCCCAGCAGTTCCTGCGAGGTCTCGCGGGCGCCGGCGGCGAAGAAGATCGCGTCGCCTGGGGCGGCGTCCATCGCGGCGGCGATCCCGGCCCGCTCGGCGTCGGAGAGGTTCTTGGCGACCGGGCCGCCCAGCTCACCGTCCTCGCCGACCGTGATGTAGGCCAGCCCGCGGGCGCCGCGCTGCTTGGCCCACTCCTGCCAGGCGTCGAACTGCCGGCGCGGCAGCGAGGCCCCACCCGGCATCACCACACCGCCGACGTAGGGAGCCTGGAAGACCCGGAACGGCGTCTCGGCGAAGAAGGAGGTGAGTTCGCGGATCTTCAGGTCGAACCGCAGGTCGGGCTTGTCCGAGCCGTAGTCGTCCATCGCCTCGTGCCAGGTCATCCGGCGCAGCGGCAGTTCCATCTCGACACCGATCAGCTTCCAGCAGGCCGCCATCACCTGCTCGGCCAGCGCGATCACGTCGTCCTGGTCGACGAAGCTCATCTCGATGTCCAGCTGGGTGAACTCCGGCTGCCGGTCGGCGCGGAAATCCTCGTCCCGGTAGCAACGGGCGATCTGGTAGTACCGCTCCATGCCGGCCACCATCAACAGCTGCTTGAACAGCTGCGGGCTCTGCGGCAGGGCGTACCACTTGCCCGGGTGCAGCCGGGCCGGCACCAGGAAGTCGCGGGCGCCCTCCGGGGTCGAGCGGGTCAGCGTGGGCGTCTCGATGTCGTAGAAGTCGTTGTCGGCCATCACCTGGTGGATCACCTGGGTGACCTTCGAGCGCAGCACCATCGCGTCGTGCTGGCGGGGCCGGCGCAGGTCGAGGTAGCGGTACTTCAGCCGCGCATCCTCCCCCACGTTGGTCCGCTCGTCGATCTGGAAGGGCAGCGGCGCGGAGGCGTTCAGCACCTCAAGGGTCCGGATCGCGACCTCCACCTCGCCGGTGGGGATGTTGGGGTTGACGTTCTCCGGGGTCCGGGCGTCGACGACACCGGTCACCTGAATGCAGAACTCGTTGCGCAGATCGTGGATCCCGGCCGAGACGAGGTATTCGTCGCGGACGACCACCTGGCAGATGCCCGAGGCATCACGTAGATCGATGAAGGCGACCCCGCCGTGATCCCGGCGTTTGGCCACCCAGCCGGCCAGGGTGACGGTCTCACCCACATTCGCGGCGGTCAGTGTTCCGGCGGCGTGCGTGCGCAGCATGTTCTTCCCTTCTCAGCCCCGCATAGACGGTACGGGCGCGTCGATCGATCCTAGCCCGGATCGGCAGGTCGGTTGAGCAGCAGCCCAACCAGACCTCAGGTCAGCCGGCCTGCCGGACGGCCGGACGCAGATCCCCGGCGGGCGGCAGCCAGGTGTCGGGGTCGGCCGGGACCTGCTCGCCGGAGCGGATGTCCTTCACCTCGCCCGAACCGAACCACACGAAGGGAATGCCACGGCGGTCCGCGTAGCGGATCTGCTTGCCGAAGCGATCGGCCTTGGGGGCCACCTCGGCGGGGATGCCGCGGGCACGCAGACGGGCGGCCAACGCATCCGCCTCGGCCCGGGTCTCCTCGGCGTCCACGGCGACCAGGACGCAGCTGGGCACCGTGCGCGAGGCGGTCAGCGTCCCCTTCGCCAGCAGCGGCACCAGGATCCGGGTGACGCCGATCGACAGGCCCACCCCCGGGTAGGTCGTCCGTCCGTCGCTGGCCAGCGAGTCGTAGCGTCCGCCGGAGCAGACCGAGCCGAGGTGCTCGTGCCCGCTCAGTTCGGTCTCGTAGACGGTGCCGGTGTAGTAGTCCAGTCCGCGGGCGATCTTCAGATCGGCCACGATCCGCCCCGGAACGGCCGCCTGCCCCGCCCTCACCACCTCGGCGAGCTGCTCCAGCCCTTCCTCCAGCAACTCGTGCTCGACGCCGAGCGCGCGCACCCGCTCGACGAAGGAGCCGTCGGCCGAGGAGATGGTGGCCAGCCCCAGGCAGGCTTCAGCGACCGCGGTGCTCAGCCCGAGTTCGCCGGTCAGCAGCTCGGCCACCGCGGCCGGGCCGATCTTGTCCAGCTTGTCCACCCGCTGCAACACCGCCATGTGGTCGTCGATGCCCAGCCCGCGGTAGAAGCCCTCGGCCAGCCGGCGGTTGTTCACCCGCATCAGCACCGGCGGCACGCCGAAGTCGGTGTGCAGCCGCTCCAGGGCCTCCAGGATCACCCGTGCCACCTCGACGTCGTGGTGGGCGGCCAGCGTGTCCTGGCCGACCACGTCGATGTCGGCCTGGCAGAACTCCCGGTAGCGGCCCTCCTGCGGACGCTCCCCACGCCACACCTTCTGGATCTGGTAGCGGCGGAACGGGAAGGTGAGGTGGCCGGAGTTCTCCAGCACGTACCGGGCGAACGGGACGGTCAGGTCAAAGTGCAGCCCCAGCTCGTCGGCCTCCGGACGGCCGCCGTGGCGCTCGGCCTGCAGCCGGCGGACGACGTAGATCTCCTTGTCGATCTCCCCCTTGCGGGCCAGCTGGGCCATCGGCTCGAGGGCGCGGGTCTCGATCGAGCCGAAGCCGTGCAGCTCGAAGGTCTCGGCGAGGCTGGCCAGCACCCGTTGCTCGACGATCCGGGCGGCGGGCAGGAACTCGGGGAAGCCCGACAAGGGCTTGGGTCGGCTCATCAGATCCTCAGGAAGGCGGGTTGCAGGTAGGGGTTGGTGGCACGTTCGGTTGCCATGGTCGACTGCGGGCCGTGACCCGGCAGTAGCGCGGTGGCGTCCGGGATGGCCAGCACCGGACCGGCCAGGCTCTGGCGCATCACCTCGGGATCGCCGCCGGGCAGGTCGGTGCGTCCGATCGAACCGGCGAACAGCACGTCGCCGCTGAACACGATCCGGTCGATCTGGTCGTGGCCGGGGTAGTCGATGCCGAGCAGCACGCAGCCCGCGGTGTGGCCGGGCGCATGGCTCAGCGAGAACTCCAGCCCCGCCACCTCGATACCCTCCTCACCGAAGAACCGCAGCAACTCCGGCTCGGCCAACGGACCGGGCAGGTACTGCGCCAGCAGGGCACGGCTGTCGGCTCCCAGCCCGGCAGCCGGGTCGGTCAGCAGATGCCGATCGGCCGGATGCAGCCACAGCTCTATCCCGTACTCGTCGGCCAGTCCGGCCGCCGAGGCGATGTGATCGATGTGACCGTGGGTGGCGAGCACCGCCGCCGGTGTCAGCGAGTGCTCGGCGAGCAGCGCCCTCACACCCTCGGCGGCCCCCACACCGGGGTCGACGATGACGCACTCGCGCCCGGCGTCCGGCGCGATCAGATAGCAGTTCGCCTGCCAGGGACCGGCGGCGAAGGAGGCGAGAAACACCCCGACAGCCTATCGAATGGGTAACGACCGGGCCGGCCGCAGCGGCCCACGATGCGCTGGCGGGTCGCATCAGGCAAGATATCCCCCATGAACTCCACCGCAAGTCCGGCAGACTTCGGTCGCGTCGATCCCGACGGCACGGTTTACGTCCGTATGGCCGAGGGCGAACGCAGCGTCGGTCAGATCCCCGATTCCGACCCTGCCGAGGCGCTGGCCTTCTACGTCCGGCGCTTCGAGGCACTGGAAGTCGAGGTCAACCTGCTGGCCAAGAGGATCCAGTCCGGCGCGCTCTCCCCGGAGGAAGCCCGCAACAGCGTGAAGGCCGTGCGGGCATCAGTGGAATCGGCCAACGCGGTGGGAGACCTGGCCGGTCTGCTGACCCAGTTGGAGGCTCTCTCCCCCGTCCTGGAAGCGCAGTCGGAGGCTCGCCGCGCCGAGCGCGCGAAGGCGCAGCAGGCGGCCAAGGAAGCCAAGGAGAAGATGGTCGCCGAGGCCGAGTCCCTGGCCGAGGGCAACGACTGGCGCGGCGGCGTGAACCGGTTCCGGGCGCTGCTGGAGGAGTGGAAGGCGCTGCCCAGACTGGATCGTGCCGCCGACGACGCGCTGTGGCACCGGTTCTCCGCCGCTCGCACCACCTACACCCGGCGGCGCAAGACCCAATTCGCCGAGCAGGCCGCCAAGCGCGACGAGGCCCGCCGGGTCAAGGAGGGCATCATCGCCGAAGCCCGCGAACTGGCCGCCTCCACCCAGTGGGGCCCGACCACCGGCGCCTTCCGCGATCTGATGGCCCGGTGGAAGGCCGCCGGGCCTGCGCCCCGCGAGGTGGACGACGCGCTGTGGGCCGAGTTCCGCGCCATTCAGGACGGCTTCTTCAGCGCCCGGCAGACCGTGCTCAGCGAGCAGGACACCGAGTTCCGCGCCAACCAGGCCGCCAAGGAGCAGATCCTGGCCGAGGCCGAGGCCGCCATCCTGC
>JASGEM010000066.1:0-118598 GCA_049841235.1 Propionicimonas sp.
CCCGGCCCCGCCCGCACCCGCCGCGACGGCGGAAGCGGCCCCCGCTCGCCGGGCCGCGTCCGAGCCCGCCGAACCGGTCTACGTCACCCCGGTGGTCCGCAAGATCGCCGCGGCGAACGACATCGATCTGGCCACCCTGGCCGGCACGGGCGTCGGCGGCCGGATCCGCAAGCAGGACGTCCTGGACGCGGTCGAGGCCCGCGAGGCCGCCGAAGCCGCTGCCCAGGCCGCTGCTTCGCAGGCTGCTGCCGCCCCGGCGCCGAGCGCATCTGCTGCGTCCGCTCCCACGGCGGCCTCATCGCCGGACGCGGCCAAGCGCGGCACCACCGAGAAGATCACCCGGCTGCGGGCCACGATCGCCAAGCGGATGGTCGAGTCGCTCCAGGTCGCGGCCCAGCTCACCGCCACGGTCGAGGTCGATCTGACCAACATCTCCCGGCTGCGCGCCCAGGTGAAGGACGAGTTCCGGGCTCGCGAGGGCGTCGGGCTGAGCTACCTGCCGTTCATCGCCAAGGCGGCCGCCGAGGCGCTGAAGCAATTCCCGAAGGTGAACGCCACGTTCGACTCCGAGGCCGGCACGGTGACCTACGCCGACGCTGAGCACCTGAGCGTCGCGGTCGACACCGAGAAGGGCCTGGTGGTCCCGGTCGTGAAGAACGCCGGCGACCTATCGGTGCCCGGGCTGGCGAAGCACATCGCCGACCTGGCCGCCCGCACCCGCGCCAACAAGATCACCCCGGACGATCTCTCCGGCGGCACCTTCACGATCACCAACTACGGCTCGGCGGGCACGCTGTTCGACACCCCGATCATCAACCAGCCGCAGGTGGCCATCCTGGGCACCGGCGCGCTGGTGAAGCGTCCGATGGTGATCTCCGACGCCAACCTCGGTGAGATCATCGCGATCCGCGACATGATGTATCTCTCGATGACCTACGACCACCGCATCGTGGACGGGGCCGACGCCGCCCGCTTCCTGAGCTTCGTCAAGGCACGGCTCGAAGAGGGCGACTTCGGAGGCGAACTCGGCCTGTGACCCAGGTCAGCGACGGGACGATCGACCAGGCGCGGGCCGACCAGCGGCCGGTCCGCTTCCGCTACCTCGGAATCGCCGACCAGCCTCCGGCGCTCACCGACTACCACCGGGCGTGGGATCTGCAGCGCGAGACCCACGCCCAGGTGGCCAGCCGGGAGACCGGCCCGCAGGTGCTGTACGTGGAGCACCCGCCGGTCTACACCGCCGGACGCCGCACCGAGCCGCAGGAGCGACCGGTCGACGGCACCCCGGTGGTGGACGTGGATCGCGGCGGGAAGATCACCTATCACGGCCCCGGCCAGCTGGTCGGCTACCCGATCGTGTTCCTGCCCCGTGGCATCGGCGTGGTCGACTACGTCCGCCGCGTCGAGGAGGCACTGATCCGGCTGCTGGCCGAGTACCGCATCAGCACCGGACGCGTGCCGGGCCGCAGCGGCGTCTGGCTGGCGGCCGAGGGCGACCGTCCGGAGCGCAAGATCGCCGCGATCGGCATCCGGGTCTCCCGTCAGACCACGATGCACGGCTTCGCGCTCAATGTGACCAGCGATCTGGGCTACTTCGGCCAGATCATTCCGTGCGGGATCACCGATGCCGGCGTCACCTCGATGGCCGACGAAATGGACGGCGACGCCCCGGCCCTACTCGAGATCGCCCGCCGCCTGGAACCCCACCTGACCGAGCTGTTGCGCTTCGAGCCCTACACCCCGTCCGCCGACCTTGCCGCCCCGGAGCCCACCACCTCCGTCACGCTCGGCCTCACCCTCTGACGTCGCTCCTTCACTTCTGCCCAGGGCAGGTAGGACTTCCGCGGTGAACGCGGCGCGCGCGACGGGCATGTCGGCCAGAGCGGCTGTCTGAGGAAAGTCGTACCGCAGAAGGCCCGGGTGACGACCGGCGTAGCCAAGCCGATAGAATGACCGGGTGACCGTTACCGAGCCGCGCCGCCTGCTTCGCCTTGAGGTGCGCAACTCCCAGACCCCGATCGAGCGCAAGCCGCCGTGGATCAAGATCACCGCCACGATGGGTGAGGACTACCGCGAACTGCAGTCGCTGGTGAAGGAGGAGGGGCTGCACACCGTCTGCCAGGAGGCCGGCTGCCCGAACATCTTCGAATGCTGGCAGGATCGCGAGGCCACCTTCCTGATCGGCGGCGACTCCTGCACCCGCCGGTGCGACTTCTGCCAGATCGAATCGCGCAAACCCTCCGGCTATGACACCGGCGAGCCGTTGCGGGTCGCCGAGTCCGTCAAGACGATGGGGCTGCGTTACGCCACGGTCACCGGTGTCTGCCGCGACGATCTCGACGACGGCGGCGCCTGGCTCTACGCCGAGACGATCCGCCAGATCCACGACCTGAACCCCGGCGTCGGGGTGGAGATGCTGGCTCCCGACTTCGACGGCAAGGACGAGTGGCTCGGCCAGATCTTCGACACCGAGCCGGAGGTGTTCGCCCACAACGTCGAGACGGTGCCGCGGATCTTCCGCCGGATCCGTCCCGGCTTCAACTACGAACTGTCCCTCGAGGTGCTGCGCAAATCGCGCGATCGCGGGCTGGTCACCAAGTCGAACCTGATCCTGGGTATGGGCGAGACCCGAGAGGAGATCTCCGAGGCACTGCGCGACCTGCATTCGGCCGGCACCGAACTGGTCACGATCACGCAGTACCTGCGCCCCTCGGTGCGGCATCACCCGATCGACCGCTGGGTGACCCCGGAGGAGTTCGACGAGCTGGCCGAGGAGGCCACCGCGATCGGCTTCGTCGGCGTCCAGAGCGGACCGCTGGTGCGTTCGTCGTACCGGGCCGGACGAATGTACCGTCAGGCACTTGAGATCCGCCGGCGCAAGCAGCGGACAGAGCAGGAGATCGCATAGATGGCGAAGAGTGAGAAGGCCAAGGAGCTCGAGGCCAAGCAGAAGGAAGCCCTGAAGGCGGCCAAGCTGGCGAAGAAGAACTCCGACAACCCCCGCGACTGGGGCTGGTTCCGGCAGGTCAAGGAGACCTACCGGATCACCATCGAGAACGATCCGCAGTCGCAGTGGCTGATCCTCGGCAGCGGCCTGGCGGCAGCGGTGCTGGTCAGCGCAGTGGGAATCTTCATGCCGCCCTGGTGGCTGTGGCTGATCACCGGTGTGCTGGCCGGCCTGGTGGCCGCGCTCTACATGATGCTGAACCGGGCAAAGAAGGCCACCTACAAGCGCTATGCGGGGCAGCCCGGCTCGGCCGAAGTGGCCTTCGGGATGCTCGACAAGAAGAAGTTCGACTACACCGCCGGGATCACTGCCACCAAGCAGCTCGACATCGTGCACCGGGTGGTCGGTCCGGCCGGCATCGTGCTGATCGGCGAGGGCTCGCCGGCCCGCCTGAAGGCCGTGCTTACCTCGGAGGCCCGCAAGCACGAGCAGGTCGCCTACGGCGTCCCGGTCAGCACGGTGCTGATGGGCGACGGCGAGGGCCAGGTGCCGCTGGAGAAGCTGGCCGAGCACCTGAAGAAGACTCCGAAGGCGATCAAGCCGGTGCAGATCACCGAGGTCAAGCAGCGGCTGCGGGCACTGGACGCGGTGCGGCCCAAGCTACCGATCCCCAAGGGCCCGATGCCCACCATGAAGGGCGTCAACCGCGCCATGCGCGGCCGTTGAGCTTGACCGCTGACCGGGACCGCTGATGGCAACCCCGCTGGCGGTGGCCGAGGCGCTGCATCTGGAGTACCCGACGAAGGTCGTCTTCGACCAGCTCACCCTCGGCGTCGAGGAAGGTGACCGGATCGGGATCGTGGGCCGCAACGGCGACGGCAAGTCGAGCCTGCTGGGGCTGCTGAGCGGCCTGATCAGGCCCCAATCCGGCCGGGTGATCCGGCGTGGCGGCGTCCGGTTCGGAGTGCTCGCCCAAGGGGACGATCTGGATCCCGGCGCGACCGTCGGGCACACCATCGTCGGGGATCGGCCAGAACACGAGTGGGCGGGCGACCCGGCGGTCCGGGACGTGATCGCGGGCCTGGTCGCCGACCTCCCCTGGGACGCCGTGATCGGCGGACTGAGTGGCGGGCAGCGCCGACGGGTGGCGCTCGCCGCCCTGCTGGTGGGCGACTGGGATGTCATCGCACTGGACGAACCGACCAACCATCTGGATGTCGAGGGCATCGCCTGGCTGGCCGAGCACCTCAAGAACCGCTGGGCACGCAACGCCGGCGGGTTGCTGGTGGTCACCCACGACCGGTGGTTCCTCGATGAGATCTGCACCGAGACCTGGGAGGTGCACGACGGCATCGTCGAGCCCTTCGAGGGCGGCTACGCCGCCTACGTGCTGCAGCGGGTCGAGCGCGACCGGATCGCCGCCGCGACCGAGGCCAAGCGCCAGAACCTGCTGCGCAAGGAACTGGCCTGGCTGCGCCGTGGCCCGCCGGCACGCACCAGCAAGCCCAAGTTCCGGATCGATGCCGCCAACCTGCTGATCGAGGACGTTCCCCCGCTCCGCAACCCGCTGGAACTGCAGCGGCTCGCGGTGGCCCGGCTCGGCAAGGACGTGGTGGACCTGGAGGATGCCGGGGTCGCCTACGGCGACAACCAGGTGCTGCAGGATGTCACCTGGCGGATCGCCCCGGGCGAGCGGACCGGCATCGTCGGCGCCAACGGCAGTGGCAAGTCGACCCTGCTCGGCCTGATCTCCGGCGACGTGAAGCCGTCCAGCGGCCGGGTGAAGCGAGGCAAGACCGTCCGGCTGGGTCTGCTGGATCAGCAGTTCTCCCAGCTCGCCGAGATCGGCGACGACCGCGTCCGCGAGGTGCTGGCGCGCACCCGGACCACCTTCAACGTCGACGGCAGGGATCTCACCCCGGCCCAGCTGCTGGAGCGGCTCGGCTTCGCCCGCGAGCACCTCGCCACCCGCGTGGCGGAACTCTCCGGTGGGCAGAAGCGACGGCTCCAGTTGCTCCTGCTGCTGCTCAGCGAGCCCAACCTGATCGCACTGGACGAGCCGACCAACGACGTTGACGCCGACATGCTGGCGGCGATGGAGGATCTCCTCGACTCCTGGCCGGGCACGCTGCTGGTGGTCTCCCACGACCGCTACCTGCTGGAGCGGGTCACCGATCAGCAGTACGCGATCATCGACGGCGGCCTGCGCCACCTGCCCGGGGGCGTGGACGAGTACCTGGCGCTTCGCCGGCAGGCCGCGGCCGCCGAATCCGGGACTCCGCGCGCTGCCCGTCCGGCCTCCGGCAACGCGGCCGGCCTCCGGCAGGCGCGCAAGGATCTGGCGCGGGTGGAGAACCAGCTGGAGAAGGCGACCGCGGCGATCGAGAAGCTGCACCACGCCATGACCCGGCATGCCGCCGACTACGAGAAGCTGACGGCTCTGCAGGCCGAACTGGCCGGCGCCGAATCACACCACGCGGGCCTGGAGGCCCAGTGGCTCGACCTGGCCGAAGCCCTGGAAGCGGCCAGTTAGCCGGATCGGTCTTCCCTAGATGTCGCAGGAGCAGATCCGGTTGTACTCCACCACCTGCTCGCCCTCGATGGCCCAGGCCTCAGCCTCCGCGTGGGTGGCGAAGGAGCGCGGGGCCAGGCGGCCATTGGCCATCAGTACGCCGATCTCGATCTCCTCGCGGGGATCCGACCAGAGGACGGGCGCCCCTGCCGTGCCCGTGCCGGGCTGCGCTGCTGCGGTTGCCATCGGCGACCTCCTCACTGCCTCTACCGGGTCAACCACGAATCGTCGCGGATTATTCTCCTGCCTGTCGTCGTGGCCGGACGGTACGCTCTGCCCAGGAACCTGAGAGCGGAGTCGCCATGAGCGGAGCGCGGTGGCGCGGTGTGGTCGCCGGCGTCCTGATCGCCATCGCGGCGCTGGCGGTGCCCCTGGCGGCGACCACTGCCTGGGCTCAGTCCGCGGTGCTGGAGACGGATCGCTTCGTCGCCACCACCGTCGGCCTGCGGGACGATCCGGCCGTCCAGGAGGCGATCGTGGTGGGGACCACCAGGGCGATCATGACCGGGATCGACGTGGAGGCCCGTACCCGGGGCGGGCTGGAAAGCCTGGCCGACCTGGCCGGGTTGCCGCCGCGCACCACCGAACTGCTCCCCTCTCTGGCCGGTCCGATCGCCCTCGCCATCGAGGAGTTCGTCGCCAACCAGGTCACCAGGGTGGTGGAGTCGGATCGGTTCGACCGGCTCTGGGAGACCTCCGTCCGCGGATTCCACGGCCAGCTCATCGCGCTGCTGGAGGCGGACGACAGCTCGCTGCTCGGCCTTGAGGAGGGCCGGCTCTCGCTCCGGATCGGAGTGGTGGTGGACGAGGCGCGCGACCGGTTGCTGGCAGGCGGCTTCGACCTGGCCCGGTTCATCCCCGACAGTCAGGCCACCCTGCCCCTGCTCGAGGTGAACCCGGCCACCGTGGATACCGCCCGCGCGGCCTACCGGGCGCTCCTCACCAGCGTCGTGGCGCTACCGGTGATCGCGGCCCTGGCCCTGGTCGGCGCGATCGTAATCGCCAGGAATCGGGTGCGGGCGGTCCGCTGGGCCGGTCTCGCCGTCGCGGTCGCCGGGCTGCTGATGGTGCTCGGCGTCCAGCTGGGGAACGGCGCCCTGGCCGCTGCCCTCACCGGCCCTCTGGAAACGCTGGGAGCCGAGCGCGTGGCGTCCATGGTGCTCGCCGGGTTGCGCACCTCGGCCTGGGTGATCGTCGCGGGCGGTGTGCTGGTCGCCGCCATCGGGCTGGTGCTCGGGCGCCGTCCGCCCGCCCCGGTCGAACTGGGTTGATGGCGGGCTTCACCAAGCGCCGTTCCGCGGCACCGGCCGGGTTCTTCGAGGTCGAGGCCGCCGGCCTACGTTGGCTGGCGGAAGCCGGCGGCGCCCGGACCGCCACGGTGCTGGATCTGGTCCCTGGCGTCCTGACCATCGAGCGCATCCCGTCCGCAACTCCCACCCGGGAGGCGGCCGTCGCCTTCGGATCGGCGCTCGCGCGCACCCACGACGCCGGCGCGTCCGCCTTCGGTCGTGGTCCGGCCGGGTGGGAGGGTGACGGCTACATCGGGGATGCGCCGCTACCGCTGCGTCCCACGGAACGGTGGGGCAGGTTCTACGCCGATCAGCGAGTGCTCCCCTATGCCCGGGCGGCGCACCGCAGCCGCACCCTGAGTGACGCCGAGCTGACGGTCGTCCAGCAGCTCTGCGAGCGGCTGCGGGGAGGCGACCTCGATGACGGCGCTCCCCCGGCTCGCCTCCACGGCGACCTGTGGAGCGGCAATGTGTTGTGGTCGCCCGAAGGCGTGGTGCTGATCGATCCAGCCGCGCACGGCGGTCACCGGATCACCGATCTGGCGATGCTGGCCCTCTTCGGCTGCCCGTTCCTTGAGACGATCCTGGGCGCCTATGAGTCGGCGAGCGGCCGGCTGCCAAGCCACTGGCGCCAGCGGATCGCCCTGCACCAGGTACATCCGCTACTGGTGCACGCCCAGCTGTTCGGTGGCGGCTACGGCAGCCAGGCGGCCGCCGCCGCACGGGGCTACCTGGGCTAGGAGAACTCCGGCGGGGCTCCGGCCGTCAGACCTCAACCCTGCGGTGGTCGAGCTTGTCCCGATCCCACCGCGGAACGCGAAGGTCAGCCGATCTTCCGGACGTCTTCGTCGTAGTCCGCGTAGCGGCTGGCGAGATCCGCGTACTGGTCCTCGGTGTCGTCCTCGACCTGCTCATCGGCGGATCCTGCCGATGGCGGCTCGTAGGAGTCACCCCGCAACTCCCGCTCCAGCGACCCGAAGTCGGTGGAGTAGGAACGGTACTTCAGATCGCGAGCGACCTTGGTCTGCTTCGCTTTAGCACGGCCGCGTCCCATGTTCTCGGGTCAGCCCCCTCGCCTGTTCACTGCGGTCGAGCCGCTACTGGTTCAAGAATCTATCGTGCAGGCAAGGTTACCCAAGTTTCCGGCGGGGGCCAAAGAACCCCGGTTCCCTAGCCGAGGTCGTCCTCGTCGAGCAGGCGGTACAGGTCGTACGCCGGTTCCTCGTAGGGGTGGGCGGCACGCATCGCGGCGATCACCCGGCGAGCGAGCACGGCCTCGACCACCACCTCGATCCGTTCCTCCTCGACTGCTTCGGCGACCCCGATCTCACCTACCGCCGGCGAGGCTCCATCGACCGGCGTGAACCGTCCGACTCCTCGGGACGAGAAGCTGCACGCCTGGTAGTTGCCGATGCGTCCCGCACCGGCGATCGCCAGGGCCTCCCGAACGCCATCCGCATGAGGGATCGGCACGAAGACGACGAGCTTGATCATGTGGCCGATGCTCTCACAGCGCGCTTCCACCCCTCTGGATCTCATCCGTGAAGAACTGTCAGTGGGGCCGGTCAGACTGGTGTCATGTTCACATCGGTGGTTGAAGCGGAGGCGCCGGCTGTGGTGCGGCTTCGGCAGGCCGCCACCGTGCAGGCTGCCGCCGAGGCCGCGCAGGCCCAGGCGCTGCTCGATCTGGCCGCCGAGGCGGAGTGGGACGACAACTCCGAGTTCGACATGGTGGGGACGCGTCCGATCCGGATCGGGGCGGACGGCACCCGGCTGGTGGACGAACACCTTCCGCTGGAGGTCGCCGCAGCGTTGGGCATTTCGGCCACCGCCGCGGTCTGGCTGATTCGTGACGTGTTGAACGTCGCCGCCCGTCATCCGCGGTTGTGGCATGCCGTGCAGACCCGGCAGTTCCCGCTGTGGCGGGCGCGGGCGATCGCCCAGGTGGTGGAAGCAGCCGGGCTGGATCGCACCGAGGCGCTGCAGGTCGACCGGGAGATCGCCCCGGCGCTCGGACGAGTGGGGTGGCGGCGGCTGGGCCAGCGGCTCCGCGCCGCCATGCTGCACGTCGCGCCGGAGAGGCTGCGGACACAGGCCGGGCAGTCGCGAGCAGCGCGATATGTCAGGGTCGGTGCGCTGCCGGACGACCCGGCGTCCGGCTATCTGGCAGGACGACTCGACACCGCCACAGCGCGCGATTTCGACGATCTGCTCGACCGGTTGGCCGACGGGCTGGCCGCGCAGGGTGAGGACGGGGATCGGGATCTGCTGCGAGCCCGAGCGATCGGAGCGATCGCGGCCGATCCGAGTGCCGCCGCGGAGCTACTCCGCCAGCTCGAGACACCCTCGGCCGAGGGGTCCGAGCGGAGGGCCGGCCGGGCCGCGCGTGGTCGCAAGCGCCACCCACATCAGTTCTACATTCATCTCCCCAGCATGCTGAGCCCGGACGCAGTTGCCGAGGTCGAAGCCCTGGGCCCGGTTCTGGCTGATCAGCTGGCCGCCATCGTGGGCGACCGTCCGATCAAGATCACTCCGGTGCTGCGGATCGGTGGGGCGGAGCCGGTGGCCGACAGCTACGGCATTCCCCGTCCGATTCGTGAACATGTCCGGGTCCGCGATCGCTACGACATCTTCCCGTACGGCACTCAGCGCGCCCGCAGTTGCGATCTCGACCACACCAGTCCATTCGTCGAGGGAAACCCGGGACAGACCCGGCCTTCGAATCTCGGCCCGCTGGCCCGTCGCGGTCACCGCGCGAAGACCCACGGCGGCTGGCGGCTCAGCCAGCCCGGTCCCGGTGTGTTCTGGTGGAGCACCCCACGCGGGCAGAACTACCGCGTCGGGCCGGACGGCACCACCAACTTCACCCCCGGCGATCCGATCGCCGACTGCAGCGACGCCGAGCGCGAGTTGCAGTGGCAACTCGACCTATGGCGAGGAAGCTAGAACGCCACACGGGTCAGCCGTGCTGGCCGATCATCCTCACCGAGCCGTCGCCGGGGGCGGCCACGGCTTCTCCCGCCACCCAGGCGTCGATGCCGAAGCCGGCGAGGGTGGCGCAAGCCGCCTCGACCCCGGCGGCGGGCAGCAGCATGACCATGCCGACGCCCTGGTTGAGGGTGGCTTCGATATCCGGCTGGGACACGCCACCCACGGACTGGACGAGGCCGAAGATCGGGCCCGGGCGCCAGGTCGCCCGGTCGATCACCACCTCGACGCCGGACGGAAGCACCCGGGCCAGGTTGTTGGCCAGGCCACCGCCGGTGATGTGGCTCATGGCATGCACGTCGCCGCCGCGGACGACCTCCAGGCAGGCCCTGGCGTACACCCGGGTGGGTTCGAGCAGTTCCTCGCCGAGGGTCCGCCCCAACTCGGGGACGTGCCGGTCCAGCGACCAGCCGGCCTGCTGCAACAGGACGTGGCGGACCAGCGAGTAGCCATTGGAATGCAGCCCGGACGATGCCAGCGCCAGCGCGACATCCCCCGGCACCACCCGTTCGGGCCCCAGGATCTGCGCCTTCTCCACGACGCCGGTGGTGGCGCCGGCGATGTCGAACTCATCAGGCCCGAGCAGGCCCGGATGCTCGGCGGTCTCCCCACCCAGCAGTGCCGCACCGGCCGCGACGCAGCCGCGCGCGATGCCGTCCACGATCGCGGCGATCCGCTCCGGGTGCACCTTGCCGCAGGCGATGTAGTCGGTCACGAACAGCGGCTCGGCACCGGTCACCACCAGATCGTCGACCAGCATTCCGATCAGGTCGAAGCCGATCGTGTCGTAGACCCCCATCGCCTGTGCGATCGCGACCTTGGTGCCCACCCCATCGGTGGAGGTCACCAGCACCGGGTGGACGTAGCGGGCCAGCGCCGAGGCGTCGAAGAAGCCTGCGAAGCCGCCCAGTCCTCCCAGCACCTCGGGACGCCTGGTACGCGCCACCGACGCCTTCATCAACTCGACGGCCCGATCGCCCGCCTCGATGTCGACGCCCGCCGCGGCATATGCGGATTCAGCCATTACCCGACCTCCAAGCCCAGGTGCCGGGCGCGTCCCGCCGGGATCGGCACCGGATAGTCACCATCGAAACAGGCCGTGCAGAGACGCCGCTTGGCCACTCCGGTCGAGGCCACCAGCCCTTCCAGGCTGATGTAGCCCAGCGAATCGGCGTTCAGCGAGCGGCGGATCTCGTCCACCTCGAGTCCGGGAGCGATGAGTTCCGCACGGGTGGCGAAGTCGATGCCGAAGTAGCACGGCCATTCCACCGGAGGCGAGGCGATCCGGATGTGCACCTCGGCGGCACCGGCCTCGCGCAGCATCCGCACCAGCGCGCGCTGGGTGTTGCCGCGGACGATGGAGTCGTCCACCACCACCAGCCGCTTGCCCTCGATCACATCGCGCAGCGGGTTGAGCTTCAGCCGGATGCCCAACTGGCGGATGGTCTGACTGGGCTCGATGAAGGTGCGTCCGACGTAGGAGTTCTTCACCAGCCCCTGGCCGTACGGAATGCCGGACGCCTCGGCGTAGCCGATGGCCGACGGCGTTCCCGATTCAGGAGTGGGGATCACCAGGTCGGCGTCGGCCGGGGCCTCCATGGCCAGGGTCCGTCCGATCTCGGTGCGTACCGAGTGCACCCGGCGTCCCGCGATCAGGCTGTCCGGACGAGCCAGGTAGACGTACTCGAAGACGCAGCCGCGGGGGGCCGGGTCGGCGAACCGCCGGCTGCGCAGCCCGTCGGCATCGATCGTGACCAGTTCGCCCGGCTCGATCTCCCGGATGAAGGTGGCCCCGATGATGTCCAGCGCAGCGGTCTCGCTCGCGACCACCCAGCCGCTCTGCAGCCTGCCCAGCACGAGTGGATGGATGCCCTGCGGATCCCGCGCGGCGAACAAGGTCTGCTCGTCGCAGAAGACCAGGCAGAAGGCGCCCAGCAGGCGGGGCAGGACGGTGAGCGCCGCGGCTTCCAGCCCATCGGCGGAGAAGGCCGAGAGCAGGGCGGTGAGGATCGCGGTGTCGGAGGTGGAATCCATCCGGTCCTTGCGCGGGACGGACTGACCGGTGTGCTGCTCGGCCAGCCAGGCCTCGAGCTCGTCGGTATTGGTCAGGTTGCCGTTGTGTCCCAGCGCCAGGCCGCCGGCGCTGGCGGTGGCGACGAAGGTCGGCTGGGCATTGCTCCAGGTCGACGAGCCGGTGGTCGAGTAACGGCAGTGGCCCACCGCCAGGTAGCCCTGCAGGGAACTCAGCGCGGGCTCGTCGAAGACCTGCGAGACCAGCCCCATGTCCTTGACGACCATGATCCGCTCGCCATTGCTCACCGCCATGCCGGCCGATTCCTGGCCGCGGTGCTGCAGCGCGAACAGCCCGAAATAGGTCAGCTTGGCGACCTCTTCCTCCGGCGCCCAGACGCCGAAGACACCGCACGCATCACGGGGAGGATGGTCGGCTTGCAGCAGGTCGAACTCGTCTGAAGCCACGGGCGGCATCCTACCGGGTGCGTAACGGCTCACCACCGCCCGATCCCGCCACGGACGCAGGGCCACCGGCTCCGAACCGCGCATCCTCACCGGACACGCCCGTGGCGATCACTTCACGAAGCGGATGCTGATCGGGTAGCGGTACACCTCGCCGCGGCTGGCGGCGATGGCACCCAGGATCTGCAGGATGATCGCCAGGATCGGGATCACGATCAGGCCGATGATGCCGACGAAGACGAACAGCGCCAGCACCGAGACGATCATTCCGAGGATCACGGTCAGGTTGAAGTTCAGCGACTCCACCGCGTTCGCCCGGACGAGCGGGTCGGTCTTGCCCCTGGTCTGCATGAGGATGAGCGGCACCAGGAAGCCCAGGCCGGTGCCACTGGCGACGCCGGCCACCAGCGCACCCCAGTGCGCCGCCGAGGCCAGCGTGACATCGCCACCCGGCGCGACCTGCTGGTAGGGCTGGACGGCGAAGCCGGTAGGGGTGCCGTACGGATTGACCGGCGTCACCGGCGCCGGCTGTGGTTGCGGCTGGGGCACCGGTGCGCCGTGACCGTAGGCCTGACCGGCGACCTGCTGGCTGTAGTCCATCGGGTAGGGCGCGTAGGCGGCCTGCGGAGCGCCGGAGGGCTGGGGATAGTTCGCCGCCTGCGGATAGGAGCGGGCCGGCGGCGGGTAGGGCGAGGCCGGCGGCGGGGTGGGTGCGGGATAGTCCAGGTCGGGTAGCGGGGGCAGGTCGAGGAAGCTGCCTCCGGTCGGTGGGGTCGGTACGGGCGCGACAGGGGGCTGCGGCGGCGCCACCGGCGCCACCGAAGGATCGGGCGCGGCCGAGACCGGCGGCACCGTGGTCGCCGGGGCGACGGCTTCGAACTCCCCCGCCGGCGCGGATTCGGCCAGGTGGGGCGACTCGACGACGTCGAAGTCAGTGCCGACCGGAGCATCGGGGGTCTCGTCGCCGAGGTCGAGGCCCACCACTTCCGCTTCGACCACCTCGGTGTCAGGATCGGTTTCGACGTCGGCCGTCTCCGGCTCGATCTCGGCTTCCACCACGTCCTCGGGAATCTCGGGGGTCTGGTCGGTCATTGCGTCCTCCACTCGTGTGCGACTCCCATTCTGGACGATGATCCGAGCCGAGCAGAGCCGGACCGCCCCGGAACCGACCCTGAGACCCACCCCGGAGGGCGGTGCGGGAGCGGCTGACACTGGGCTGAGCCCCACCCCGGCCGACCTGCTCTGGGCCCGCTTCGTGCTGGACCGGATCGCCGCGCTCGCCTCACCGTGCCCGGCATGGCCGACTTCATCCGCCGCCGAGAATTCTGACGAAAGCCGTGACCACTCAGTGCCCGGCGGCCTGCATCGCGGACGGGATGGGGGCTGTCCAGACCCGGCGCAGGCCGGCCAGCGGCACTGTCAGGTGGCCGGGGATCTCCAGCGTGCCGGCGTCGGTCACCGTACCGAGGTGGGCGGCGGGGATGCCGTGCTCGGCGCACAGGGCGCCCACCGCGTCGGCGTGAGCCGGCGGAAGTGAGATCAGCACCCGGCCGGGGGTCTCGGAGAACAGCTGGACGACCGGGTCGCCCTCGGGCAGGCCGAAGGTGGCGGACAGCCCGTGGCGCAGGCAGCTCTCCACGAGCGCCTGGGCGAGACCACCATCGGCCAGGTCGTGCGCCGAACTCAGCAGGCGTCGCTTGGCCGCCTGGACCAGGACGCGGGCCAGCCGCTGCTCGTGATCCAGATCGGGCACCGGGGGCACACCGCCCAGATGGTCGTGGACGACCTGCGCCCAGGCCGTCCCGGACAGGTGCTCGCCGGTGGTACCGAGCAGCCAGACCTGATCGCCGGCCTGGCGGAAGCCCGTTCCGATCCGGTCGGCGACATCGTCGATCACGCCCAGCATGCCGACCACTGGCGTGGGCAGGATGTTCGCTCCCCCGGTCTGGTTGTAGAAGCTGACGTTGCCGCCGGTCACCGGGGTGCCCAGCGCCTCGCAGCCGTCCACCAGACCGCTGATCGCCTCGCTGAACTGCCACATCACCGCCGGATCCTCCGGCGAGCCGAAGTTCAGGCAGTCGGTGATCGCGACCGGCTCGGCGCCGCTGGCCGCGACATTGCGGTGCGCCTCGGCCAGCGCCAGTTGGGCGCCCAGATAGGGGTTGAGCAGGGTGAACCGCGCGTTGCAGTCGGTGGCCAGCGCGATGCCCAGGCCGGTCTCCTCGTCCACGCGCAGCATGCCGGCGCCGTCGGGCTGGGCCAGGATCGAGTTGCCCCGGACGTACCGGTCGTACTGGTCGGTGATCCAGGACTTGTCGGCCTGATTGGGCGCACCGGCGACCGCCAGCACCTGGGCGGCGAGATCGTCGTAGGACCGCGGCAGCGCCTCGGCGGCGTCCGCGTTCAGCGCAGCGATCCAGTCCGGCCTGGCCAGCGGACGTTCGTACACCGGGCCCTCATGGGCGACGGTGGCCGGGTCGACGTCGACCACGGTCTCGCCGTGCCAGTCGATGATCAGCCGGTCGCCTTCGGTGACCTCGCCGATCACGGTGGCCAGCACGTCCCACTTGCGGCAGATCGCCATGAACTGATCGACGTTCTCCGGCGTCACCACCGCCATCATGCGTTCCTGCGACTCGCTCATCAGGATCTCCTCGGGCCGCAGCGTGGGATCGCGCAGCGGCACCAGATCGAGATCGACGTGCATGCCGCCGTCGCCGGCGCTGGCCAGCTCCGAGGTGGCGCAGGAGATGCCGGCCGCACCCAGATCCTGGATGCCGACCACGATCCCGGCGGCGAAGAGCTCCAGGGTGCACTCGATCAGCAGCTTCTCCATGAAGGGGTCACCGACCTGCACCGCCGGACGCTTCGCCGGCCCGTCCGCCTCGAAGGTCTCGGAGGCGAGAATGGACGCGCCGCCGATCCCGTCCCCCCCGGTCGCCGCCCCGTAGAGGATCACCTTGTTACCGGTGCCGGAGGCGAACGCCAGGTGCAGGTCGTCGTGCCGCAGCACGCCGACGCAGAGCGCGTTCACCAGCGGGTTGCCGTAGTAGGAGGGGTCGAAGACCACCTCACCGCCGATGTTCGGCAGGCCGAGACAGTTGCCGTAGCCGCCCACCCCGGCGACCACGCCGGGCAGCACCCGGGCGGTGTCGGGGGCGTCCAGAGCGCCGAACCGCAGCGAGTCCATCACGCCGATCGGACGGGCGCCCATCGCCAGGATGTCGCGGACGATCCCGCCGACGCCGGTGGCGGCGCCCTGGTAGGGCTCGACGTAGGAGGGGTGGTTGTGGGATTCGATCTTGAAGGTGACCGCGATGCCGTTGCCGACGTCGACCACGCCGGCCTGCTCGCCGATGCCGGCCAGCAGCGGGCCGCGCGGGGTCTGGCGTCGGAGTTGGCCGAACCGCTTCAGGTGCACCTTGGAGGACTTGTAGGAGCAGTGCTCCGACCACATCACCGAGTACATCGCCAGCTCGCAGGAACTCGGACGACGGCCCAGGATCTCGCGGATCCGGGCGTACTCGTCGGCCTTCAGGCCGAGTTCGGACCAGGGCAACTCGACGTCGGGGGTGCTGGCGGCATGCGTAACAGTGTCGACCACGGGTTCAATCTACCGGTGCGGATTGCCTGCGTCGTTACCCGTCCGGAGGTGGTTCCCACTACGCTGAAGTCCGTACCCACCCGGAGGTCGACGATGGCAGCCACCATGTTCCTGGGTGAGCCGCGCCGCAGCGAGCTCGCGCAACTGGTGTACGCGCCGCATGCCACAGAGTCGTTCACCGTCCGCTCGGTCGGAAGCAGCACACCGCTGGGGACGTTGCCCTGCGGCACCCCGTCCGATGTCACCGAAGCCGCTCAACGCGCGCGGGCGGCGCAGCATGCCTGGGCCGCGATGCCGCCCTACTTCCGGCTCGCCTCGCTACGCCGCTTCCCAAACCTGCTCGACGCCCATTCGGGCATCGTGTCCGCCGTGCTGCGGGGAGAGGCCGGGCTGTCGCCGCAGACCGCCTACGATCGGGTCTTCGAGATCGCCGCGGAGTGCCAGCGGGTGACCGACCGTGGGCTGAAGGCGCTGCGGCCGGTGAAGCGGCGGAGCGGGCTGCGAGTCCGTTCGGTGGAACACCATGCCCCACTCGGCCTGATCGGCGTGGTGCCCAATCCGGTCACCGGATTCGATCCGATGACGGCGATCGCCGCGCTGCTCGCCGGCAATGCCCTACTGCTCGTGCCGGAGGGCGCCGGCAGCTACGGCACGCTGTTGCTGGCTCAGTTCTGCCATGCCGCGCGACTGCCGCGTGACCTGGTCCAGGTGGTGCCCGGCCCCACCGGCCTGGCCGACGTGGCGATCGGTCAGGTGGATCATCTCGTCGTCTCACCGGCCGGCGAACGCGGTCAGCAGTTATGGCGGCTGGCCGGCCAGCGGGGTATCGGCGTCACCGCGAACGGTTCGCCCGATCCCGTCGACTACACCACCATGGTGACCAAGGGCTGATTCGACGGCGTCCCACCTGGCAGGCTGGTGGAATGCCCACCGCGCACGCGGCCTTCGATCTGGCCCGCGACCCCCGTGATCGTGCCACCCGCCTGCGCGGCGCCTTCCTGACACCACCGGTCGCCGTGCTGCAGACCTCCGAACCGACCGAGGTTCCGGAGGTGGTGACCGCCGCAGAGACCGCAGCTGCACAGGGGCGGTGGGTCGTGGGCGGACTCGCCTATGAGGCCGGCGGAGCCTGGGACGCCAACCAGCGCACCCACCCGGCCGGCGCCGAACTCGCCCGGTTCGAGGTCTACGACGGCGACCCCGAGGAGTGGCCGGACGCGGACGCGCCCGCGGACCCGGACTGGTTCCCGGCCGGCGGCTTCACCCCAGGGACGCCCTCGGCTGCCATCGAAGCGGTCCGCACCCACATCGCCGCGGGCGACTGCTACCAGGTGAACCTCACCAATCGGTTCCGGACGCTGGCCGGTGAGGAGTTCGACCTGTACGCCTGGTTCCGGGCGCTGGCGGCCCGGCAGCCGGGCGGTTACGCGGTGTACCTGCGGGGGGCTGGCGTGGCCAGTGTCTCGCCGGAGCTGTTCTTCCACGCCCACCCGGACGGGCGGCTGGTCACCCAGCCGATGAAGGGGACGGCCGACGCCGCCACCCCGGCCGAGCGGCTGCGGGAAAGCCCGAAGGAACGCGCCGAGAACCTGATGATCGTCGACCTGCTGCGCAATGACGTCGGCCGGGTCTGCCGGCCCGGCACCGTGCGGGTCGAGGCGCTGTTCGAGCTCCTCGAACTGCCCACAGTGTGGCAGCTGGTCTCGACGGTGAGCGGCATCCGCCTTCCCGGTACCGGACTGGCGGAGACCTTCGCGGCGCTCTTCCCGTGCGGCTCGGTGACCGGCGCGCCGAAGATCCGGGCGATGCAGCTGATCGCCGCCCTCGAGGCGCAGCCGCGGGGCTGGTACTGCGGCGCCCTGGGCGTGATCCGTCCCGGAGGCGAGGCGATCTTCAATGTGCCGATCCGCACGGTCGAGCGGTACGGCGACCAACTGGAGTACGGCGTGGGCTCCGGGATCGTGGCCGACTCCGACCCCGCCGCCGAACTGGCCGAGTGGCGGGCCAAGGTCCGCTTCCTCGGCGGGGAGCCGCTCGCCGCCCTGGAGACCCTGCTGCTGGCGAACGGGACGTATCCGCGTCTGGACGGGCACCTGCGCCGCCTCGCCCACACGAACGCGGCACTCGGCCTGGGCATCGACGTGGACCAGGTGAACGCCGCTCTGGAACGCATCCGCACCGAGCCTGGAACCTGGCGGGTCCGGCTCACCGCGCGGGCCGGGTCGGTCCAGGTGAGGGCCACCCTGCCGGGCGAGTTCCCGGCGCCGCTCCCGCTCGCCTTGGCCGGCCAGCCGCTGGACGTCGCCCTGCTGCGTCCGGTGGTCTCTCACAAGACCACCTGGCGGTCGCACTACGACGCCCTGCGCGCGCATCGTCCGGAAGGGGCGTTCGACGTGATCTGCCACACCCCAGGCGGGCTGGTGACCGAGGCGACCCTGGGCAATCTCGCCTTCCACCTGGACGGACGCTGGGTCACCCCGCCGGCCTCACTGGGCCTGCTTCCCGGAGTGGAGCGGGAGTCCCGGCTGGCCGACGGCACCCTGGTCGAGGCCGAGATCAGGCTGGCGGATCTACCGCGGGTCAGCGAGCTGGCCTTCCTGAACGCAGTCCGGGGTTGGCACCCTGCCGTTCTGGCCGATCAGGCCGGGAACACCCGCTGACCGCGAGCCGGCTCCAGCTCCCGAAGCTAGACCAACGCGGCGGCGAGGAAACGCTGGACGCTGGTGAAGACACCCAGGCCGTCGATGGTGGCCCCGGCGAGCGGGTCGACATTGTGCTCGGGGTGGGGCATCAGGCCGACCACGTTGCCGCGCTCGTTGGTGATGCCGGCGATGTCATTGATCGAACCGTTCGGGTTTCCGTCCAGGTAGCGGAAGATCACCCGGTTCTCGCCCTCCAGCCGGGCGACGGTCTCGGCATCCGCCTGGTAGTTGCCCTCGCCGTTCTTCAGTGCGATCACGATCTCGTCGCCGTCGGCGAAGTCGCAGGTCCACACGGTGTCGCGGGATTCCACCCGCAGCCTCTGATCGCGGCAGATGAACGTCCGGCGGTCGTTGCGGATCAGCGCGCCGGGCAGCAGATGCGCCTCGCAGAGCACCTGGAAACCGTTGCAGATGCCCAGCACCGGCATGCCGTCGTTCGCCTTGCGGATCACCTCGTCCATCACCGGGGAGAAGCGGGCGATCGCGCCGCAGCGCAGGTAGTCGCCGTAGGAGAAGCCGCCGGGCAGGATCACGGCGTCGACACCCTGCAGGTCGTCGCTGCCGTGCCACAGCCCCACCGGCTCGGCGCCGCTGAGCCGGACGGCGCGGACGGCGTCCACGTCGTCGAGGGTGCCGGGGAAGGTGACGACCCCGATCCGCGCCGTCACTCGTCCACCCGGACGTCGAAGGCCTCGATCACGGTGTTGGCGAGCATGGTCTCGGCCGCGTGCCGGATCTGGTCGAGACGTTCCTCGGTGAGGTCTCCCTCCACCTCGATCTCGAAGCGCTTTCCCTGACGGACCGACAGACCGGCGAAGCCGAGTCGCGCCAGCGCCCCGGTCACCGCCTTGCCCTGCGGGTCCAGGATCTCGGGCTTGGGCATCACGTCGACGATCACTCGTGCCATGGCGGTCATCCTAATGGGGCAACATCCCACCCCGGTGGGTGGCCTCTGCGATGGACGGTCAGGGCAGCAGGATGGTGGCCCGGATCATGTTGTGGTCGGAGGGGATGACGCCGGAGAACGTGCCGTTGCTCTTCAGGTTCAGCACCACCTTGTACTCCTGCACCTGGATCCGCTTCGCGGTGAAGATGTAGTCGAGGTGGGCACCGAGCGCATAGCCCTTCCGGGAGGCCGGCTTGGCCTTGAACTTGTTCAGGGTGTCGTACTTGACGTTGATCAGCTTCCCCACGACGGACTTCCTGGCCGACTTCTGCTTCTTCGTGTTGCCGAGCGGGTCGATCACGATGCCCGAGCCGGTGAGGACGTCGTAGGCCGGATTGGCAGCCGTCAACTTGCTGGCCGAGAAGTCCCCGGTGATCACGACCGGTAGATCCTCCGGGTTGCGGGCCTCGATCTCGGCAAGGATCTTCTTCGCCTGCTTCTTGCGCAGGGCCCGCTTCGCCTTGCTCTGGCCGGGCTCGGTGTGAGCCGTGGCGAAGAAGAACTGCCGGCCGTCCTGTTGATCCTCGAAGATCGCCCAGGCCACGAAACGAGGCCCTGAGGTCGCCTTCTCGTTGTCGAGTTGCTTCGAGCCCTCGTCGAGCAGGGCGAGCCGGCTGGTGTCGTAGAGGATCCGGACATCCGCGCTGGCGCCGTTGTTCACCTTGTCGCACTTCTTGTAGCTCGTGCTCCTGCGGCAGCCGTAGCGCTTGTCGTTGGTGAGTCGATAGGGCGAGCCCAGACGGTCGGCAAGGTCCTCGAACTGCGAGATCTTCCTGCCCTTGAGCAGTCCGGGAGAGGCCTCCTGAACGCCGATGACGTCCACGTCCTCGGCCCTGATCTGCGCGATCACCTTGGCCCGGCGGGTCTCCCAGTTCTTCTCGCGGCTGTTGGTCCGGCTCTTGAGCGAGCAGTTGGCACAGCGGAGGTTGAAGCTGGCCACCCGCAGCGGGGTGGCCTCGGCCTGCTGGACCGCCTCGGTGGTGGCCGCCGTCACGCTCGTGTCGACCGGCGCCGGCGCCCCGAGCGCGGGAGTGGCATCGAGCAGCAGGAAGGAGATCAGCGTGACCAGCAGCGTCTGCCAGGCATGGCGGAACCGGGGGTTTCGCGGCATCGGGGGCGGCCCTTCATCGCATGCTTCTAAGCTGAATCTCAGCTTGCGCTCAGGATCATACACACGTCTGCCAGGCCGGTTACCGAATTCTGAGAATTATCTGAGCAACCGGCGTGACCCCGACCGATCGCCTACGCGGGCAGGTCGCGGCCGGTCAGACGCCGATAGGCCTCGAGGTACCGTTCGCGGGTGGCCCGGACGATGTGCTCCGGCAGCGGCGGTGGTGGAGTCTCGCAGGCGCGGTCCCAGCCGGAGTCGTGGGCCAGCCAGTCACGGACGAACTGCTTGTCGAAGCTCGGCAGCGAACGGCCGGGCTGCCAGCCGGCGGCGTCCCAGAAGCGGGAGGAGTCGGGGGTGAGCACCTCGTCGGCCAGGACCAGGGTGCCGTCCGGCCGCAGCCCGAACTCGAACTTGGTGTCGGCCAGGATGATGCCGCGCTCCCGGGCGATCCGTTCGGCGCGGCCGTAGAGAGCGAGCGTCGCATCCTTCAGCCTCGTGGCGAGTGCCTCACCGTGGAGGGCGACGATGGTGGCGAAGTCGACATTCTCGTCGTGCTCCCCCAGCGGCGCCTTGATCGCCGGGGTGAAGATCGGCTCGGGTAGCCGGGAGCCATCCTGCAATCCGTCCGGAAGCGGGATGCCAGTGACCGCCCCGGAGGCCCGGTACTCCTGCCACCCCGAGCCGGTCAGGTAACCACGGGCCACGCACTCCACGGGAACCATCTCCAGTGGCTCGACCAGCACCGCCCGTCCGGCCACCTCGGCCGGGACGTCGGTGGAGATCACGTGGTTGGGGATGAGGCCGTCAAGCTGCTCGAACCACCACAGCGACAGCTGGGTGAGGACCTTCCCCTTGTCGGGGATGGGCGTGCTCAGCACGAAGTCGAAGGCCGAGATGGCATCGGTGGCCACCAGCAGGATGCGGCCGTCGCCGGCGTCGTAGAGCCGGCGCACCTTCCCGGCATGGATCAGCGGCAGATCGAGCACGCGGTCAGCCTACGGCAGGACAGCCTTGCTACAGGACGGCGCCGGGGGTGTAGGCCGCGGCTTCCGGATACGCGGCGGCGAGTCCGGCGACCTGGGCGGCGATGGCGTCCACCTGGTCGCGGGCGGAACCGGTGAGCTCCAGCGGGTCGGACGCAGCGGCGCGGATCTGGGCGAGGTCGAGGCCCAGGCGGGGGTCGGCGGCCAGCCGTTCGAAGAGGTCGTTCTCGGCGGCTCCGGCGCGCATGGCGAGAGCGACGGCGACGGCGTGCTCCTTGATCGCCTCGTGGGCGGCCTCTCGTCCGACCCCGTTGCGGACGGCGGCCATCAGCACCTTCGTCGTGGAGAGGAAGGGGAGGTACCGCTGGAGCTCGGCCTCGATCACCGCCGGGAAGGCACCGAACTCGCCGAGCACGGTGAGGAAGGTCTCGAACAGGCCGTCCAGCGCGTAGCAGGCGTCCGGCAGGGCCACCCGGCGCACCACCGACTCGAAGACATCGCCCTCGTTCCACTGGGCCCCGGCAAGCTCGGCGCCCATCGACGCATATCCGCGCAGTACGACCGCGAAGCCGTTGACCCGCTCACAGGAGCGGGTGTTCATCTTGTGCGGCATGGCGGAGGAGCCGACCTGCCCCTCGGCGAAGCCCTCGGTGACCAATTCCTGGCCGGCCATCAGCCGGATGGTGTGCGCCAGGCTGGACGGCCCCGCCGCCACCTGGACGAAGGCCGACAGCACCTCGTGGTCGAGGGAGCGCGGGTAGATCTGGCCAGTGGCGGTGAACGCGCTGGCGAAGCCGAGGTGCTCGGCGACGCGCCCTTCCAGGGCCGCCAGTTTCGCGGCATCCCCACCCAGCAGGTCGAGCATGTCCTGGGCAGTGCCCATCGGGCCCTTGATGCCGCGCAGCGGGTAGCGTCCGGTCAACTCGTCGACCCGGCGGTAGGCGACCAGCATCTCGTCCGCGGCGGTGGCGAACCGCTTGCCCAGGGTGGTGACCTGGCCGGGGACGTTGTGCGAGCGTCCGGCCATCGGCAGGTCGCGGTACTGCACGGCCAGCCGGGCCAGGTTGACCAGCACGGTGACGATCCGCTCCCGGATCAGCTTGAGCGAGGCCAGGATCTGCTGCTGCTCGACGTTCTCGGTGAGGTCGCGGGAGGTCATCCCCTTGTGGATGTGCTCGTAGCCGGCCAGGTCGCAGAACTCCTCGATCCGGGCCTTCACGTCGTGCCGGGTGACCCGCTCGCGGGCATTGATCGAGTCGAGATCGACCTGGTCGATCACACCTTCGTAGGCGGTGATCACCGCGTCCGGGTCGTCCCCGCCGAAGTCGACGCCCAGGTCGCGCTGCGCCTTCAGGACGGCGACCCACAGCTGCCGCTCGGCGACGATCTTATGCTCGGGAGACCAGATCTCCCGCATCGCCGGCGAAGCGTACCGGGTGGCCAGAACGTTGGGGATGGTCATCGCGCCTCCTCCTCGCCAGATGAGGCTTCGTCAGGCTCGGCCATCGTTGCTGACCCTGACGATCCCTGAGCTTGTCGAAGGGTCGACGCGGCAGCTTTCTCGGCGATGTCGTGGCGATGGAAGCCACCGTCGAAGTGGATGCCGGCAGCGGTGGCGTAGGCGGCCTCGCGGGCGTCGGCGAGGGTGTCGCCGGTGCCCACCGCGGCCAGGACGCGACCGCCGGCGGTGACCAAGCGGCCCTGACCGTCCAGGCCGGTGCCGGCGTGGAAGACGGTGCCGGTCTCGGTGCCGGTGATCACATCGCCCTTGCGCGGGGCATCGGGGTAGCCAGCGGCGGCCAGGACGACCGCCACGGCGGCGCCGCTCCCCCACTCCAGCGGCGGCTCGTCGGCCAGACCACCCGTGGCGGCGGCCAGCAGCACCCGGCCCAGCGGGGTACGCAGGCGGGTCAGCAGGGGCTGGGTCTCGGGGTCGCCGAAGCGGGCGTTGAACTCCACCACGCGGGTGCCGCGCGAGGTGAGCGCCAGGCCGGCGTACAGCAACCCGACGAACGGGGTGCCGCGGCGCCGTAGTTCGTCGATGGTGGGCTGGATGACCGTGGCCACCACCTCGTCAACCATTCCGGGCGGCGCCCAGGGCAGCGGGGTGTAGGCGCCCATCCCGCCGGTGTTCGGGCCTGTGTCGCCGTCCCCCACCCGCTTGAAGTCCTGGGCGGGCTCGAAAGGCAGCACGTGGGTGCCGTCCGAGAGTGCGAACAGGCTCACCTCGGGGCCGTCGAGGTACTCCTCGATCACCACCTGGCGGCAGCCGGCCGCGTGCCGGATCGCGGCGTCGCGGTCGTCGGTGACGATCACGCCCTTGCCGGCGGCCAGGCCGTCGTCCTTCACCACGTAGGGCGGGCCGAAGAAGTCGAGCGCCGCGATCACCTCGTCCATCGAGAGACAGAGCCGGGCCTGAGCAGTGGGGACGCCGGCGGCCGCCATGATCTCCTTGGCAAAGGCCTTCGAGCCCTCCAGCCGGGCCGCCGACGCGGACGGCCCGAAGACCGGAATGCCCACCGCGCGGACGGCGTCGGCTACGCCCGCCACCAGCGGCGCCTCGGGGCCGATCACCACCAGGCCGGCGTCGAGGGACCGCGCCAGCGCGGCGACCGCGTCCCCGTCCATCGGGTCCACGGCGTGATTGGTCCCGGCCTGCGCGGTGCCAGGATTGCCCGGCGCGATGTGGACGGCGCCCACCCCCGGATCGCGGCTCAATGCCCACGCCAGGGCGTGCTCGCGTCCGCCGTTGCCCACCACCAACACCACCAGTCCGGTCACGCGCCCGATCCTATCGGCGCGGATCGGCGCTCAAGCCGGGGGTCGCCTGCGTGGAAGGTTGGGCCAGATCTACCCGTATCGGGCAGCCGGAGCCACAGCGTGGTAGATCCGGCTCACCGATAGTCGGTCAGGACCGCAGGCTGAGCAACCAGGCCAGCAGGTAGGTGCGGGTCATGCCGTCGTCGAGCACGACGTCATCGACCAACTCAAGAGCTCGCGAGGCGTCCTCGGGCCCGGCGAGGGCGGAGTACATCAGGACGTAGTCGCCGAACGCCTGATCGAACCGGCCACCGACCCCCTCGGCGACATTCGCCCGGATCCGTTCCGGATCGCCGGCCAAGTAGGTCGAGGTCGGGCTCATCGGCAGCAGCAGGATGCCGAGCTTGGCCGCCGGCTCCGGGGAGAACCAGGTGGCGTAGTCGCGCTTGCCTCCCCAATTCAGCACCGCGATGCCGTGGCCGTAGCCGGTGAACTCGCTCAGGTCAGGCTCAAGCCAGTAGGCGGCGCTGGCGCGCGCCTCCAGCGAGAGCATCCAGGCAGCATGTTCCTCCAGCGACCGGTCGCCGATCGCCTGCGCCCACAGCTCCAGGCCGGCGTAGGCGTTCACCGCCTCCGAGACCGACTCCTGGTTGTTGCCGTCGGCGAACGGCGAGGTGCCCGAGGCCCACGAGTGCGAGGCGTAGACGTCGAATGCCCGTCGGTCCGGGAAGTGGGTTCCCCCGGCGCTGCCGATGTCGGCGGCGAGCAGGTTCAGCACCGGCGCGTACCGTTCCACCACGGACGGGTCGCGCTTCGCCATCACCGCGGCCGCGTACAGGAAATAGCCGTAGTGGAAGTGGTGGTCGTTGTACTCGTCACTGCCGAAGGACGGCGTCAACCCGACCGCGCCTCGGCCCGCCGGGTCGTGGACGAAGCAGAACGCCTCCCGCTCGGCGCAGCCCTGGGGTTCGGTCCAGCGGGTCAGCGCCTCGTCCAGGACGGACGCCAGCCGCTCGGCCCGGTCATCGAGCCCCAGTTGGTCGGCCACCATCAGCAGCATGGCTGTGCGCTGCAGGGCCTTGCCGCCGAAATAGGTGTCCGCCGGCAGCTCTGGCAGGGCAGCGAGGTCGGCGTCCAGTTGCTGGGTCAACTGCTCAGACTCGGAGGCCTGCAGCCCGCTCAGGTCGAGCGCGGCCCGCGCCGGCGCGCGAGCGGTCTCCCAGCGCAACTCCGACCCGGCGCACACTTCGAGCGTCCCGTAGATCGAGGGGTAGCTGCCCAGGTCACAGACCTGGTCGAACGACTGATGCGGCAGCCAGGCGATGGCGGTGTCGCCCTCGGCGGTGTAGGTCACAGAGGTGCCGACCTGATCCTCACCGACCTCGTAGCGGACTTCGGAGCCGGTCACCGGATGGCGGGCGAAGCCGGCCAGATCGGCGGGCTCACGTCCCCGGGGAATCGGCCAGAAGACCACCGAACCTGTCGACGAGACCTCTACCGAGGCCCCCTCTAGGGTCGCGTCGGTGATCGCCAGGGCATAGCGGGTGGCCCCCAGCGGGGCGACGTAGAGGCCGTCACCAGCCGGTTCGAAGCCGGCCGGGATGGTGAGGGTGGTCGCCCGGGCGGAGGACCAGGCGACGAACGGCGATCCCTGCGCGATCGTGGTCTGGCCGATCAGCGCGCCTTGGGCATCCAGCTGGTCGATCACCACCACGGACGGGTCGTCGCTCGACACCAGCGCCTGCTCGGCACCCACTCCCACCACCACGTCGGCGACGTACCCGCCCGCGATGGTGTCCGGCGTGGCGGTGACGACCGGCAGGCCCAGGCCGAACCCGTCCGGAGTCAGCGCGAAGCTCAGCGGCAGCGGGAACACCGGCTGCGGCTCATCGCCGAAGACCAGCCCCGAGTACCACCGGTTGGTGGGCGGGGTCAGCCCTTTGGCGAGCCGGGCGGTCGGCAACTCCTTGACCGTGCGCTGGGTGATGCCGTCGATCAGCGGCTCCACCTGCTCATCACTCAGCACGGAGACTGCCGACCCGCTCGGATTCCCGCCTGACGACGGAACGCTTGGCCCGACGCACCCGATGAGCACCAGGCCAAGGACGACCGCAACAGCCAGCCAGCGCCTGCCGCGCGGCGGGCTCTGCATGACAAGGCGCCGACTCACGACGGCTGTCTGGTTCATCGCAATCCGATCTTGGTGAGGAAGTCGGTGGCAAGGTCGGTCACCCCGGCCAGCGGACCGGAGTCGACCAGGTCGACCGAGACGGTCACCGGCGCACCGGGATTCGTCAGCGAGGCCGACGCCTCGGCGAGCTCGGCCGAGGAGACCCGCAGTTTGCTGATCGTGCCGGTCTCCCCGGTCTCGGCGGTGATCGCCTCCACCCGGCCGCCGAGGATCTGGTCATTCGGCAGCACGATCCTGGCCGCGCTCCCCGGCGTCACCCGCGCGTAGTCGCGCGGCAACAGCCGGAAGGAGGCCGACACGGAGCGACTGCCGGCCGCCGTAATCTCGGCCAGCCCTGCCCCTACCGGTACCGAGTTGCCGAGCCGGGCGTTCAGCGTGCTGATCTCGCCCGCGACCACCGCGTGGTAGGTGATCGTGCCGCGCTCGGCATTGATCCGGTAGGCGTCGGTGTCGCCGATTTCCAGCCCGTTGGCCAGTTCCTCCTTGAGTTGCAGACTCTGGACGGTGAACAGCCGCTGCCCCTGCTGCACCTCTTGGCCCGGTCCGACGAACTGTCCGATCACCGTGCCGGCATGGTCGGCGCCGACAGTGTAGATGTCGGCGGTCACCTGACCGGTGAAGCTGGTGATCCGGTTCTGGCGCTGGTTGAACACCAAGGTGAGGACGCCGACCAGCAGCACGACGCCCAGGACGCCAATGGACAATCGCAGACGGTTCTCCCACGTCATGACAGGTCTCCGATCAGGTGGGTGACTCGGCGCGGTACCGGACTGCGGGCCTCCGCGGGGACCAGGTCGCGGGCGCGCTCGCGCACCACCTGCTCCAGCGGAGGGTCCATGACCGTTGGTTCAGCGATGCGGGGATCGGGCGGCGCGGGCGCCGTCCGTCCCTCCCGGAGCGCCACCAGCAGAAAGACGGCGAGGACGAGGGTGTTGGTCAGGTTCCAGCCGGTGGCCAACGAGAGCTGGGCGTTGTTCAGATCACGCCAGATCGCCACCACCGAGGTCAGGGCGAGGAAGGTGAACAGGTACACCTGGGGCCGGATGAAGTTGAACGGCGAGGTCCGGGTGCCCTGGGCTCCGGTGACATGCCACTTCTGCTCCTTGCCGGAGAAGGCGTTGATCAGCGCCTGGTGGTAGATCGGGAAGGACGCGGTCGCCAGCATGAGCACCTCCCAGCGGAACGAGCCGAGAGTGTAGAAGGCCAGCAGGATCTGCATGAGGTAGAACCCGGCGTAGAACAGCAGCCAGGTGGCGAAGGTCGTTCCCAGCACCACCGGACGCAGGTCGAAATAGACCTCCAACGCGGGCACCATCAACAGCAGCCCCGGCGCGATCCCGGTGAGGTAGTGGGTGGCAGTGACGAAGTACATCAGCCGCTGGTCGAGGGTGAGCGGGTGCTTGGGGTTCAGCGGGTTGTGGGTGAACAGGATCTCGAAGCCCCCGGTCGCCCAGCGCAGCTGCTGCTTGGTATAGGCCTCGATGGTCTCCGGGGCGTCCCCCACCGCCAGCACGTCGGGGATGTAGACGCTGCGCCAGCCGCGCTCGTGCAGCATCAGGGAGGTCCACACGTCCTCGGACTTGGAGTCGGTGTAGATCCCGCCGACGTCGTCCACAGCGGCCCGCCGGAACACCACGTTGGTGCCGACGCAGAAGGCGGCGTTGAAGTGGTTTCGGCCGGGCTGGACGAACGTGTAGAAGACGGTCTGCATGTAGCCCGCGCCGCGGGCGATCAGGCTGTGCAGGTTGCCGTAGCTCTGCGGGGTCTGGACGAAGGCCACGTTCGGGTCGATGAAGAACGGCAGGGTTTGGTACAGGAACTCCGGCAACGGCGCGAAATCGGCATCGAAGACGCAGAAGTAGTCGGTCTTCACCTGGCTCAGCGCATGGTTGACGTTGCCGGCCTTCGCGCCACCGGAGGAGAGCCGGCGAATGTACTGGACGCCAACCTCGGCCGCCAACTCGCGGACCTCGTCGGAGCGGCCGTCGTCGAGGATCCAGGTGGTGTGTTCGCCCCACAGGTCGCGGGCCGCGACGGCGGTGCGCCGGATCACCTCCAGCGGTTCGCCGTAGCAGGTGATGAAGACGGCCACGCTGACCGGCTCGCCGTCCAGCCGCAGCGGCCAGTCGGGTTGCGGACGGTGGCCGGCGGTCGGGATATGCTGGCCGAACAGCGACCGCTGAGCGGCGTAGTAGGCCTCGTCGCGCGGCGACTTCGAGCCGGCCAGGATCGTCCACATCGCCAGCAGGGCGTGGACGATCAGGATCGCCTCGGCTCCGATCACCAGCAGGTAGGGCAACCAGTCGCCCCGGTTCGCCGGGTTCAGCAGGAAGACGGCGTAGGCGATGATGCCGAGGGTCGCGATCAGCGACAGCAGCACCATCACGGGTGAGTAGGGATTGCGGGTGAGTTCTCGTCGCCGATCGGGGTTGTAGTCGTCGACCTGGGCCAGATCGTGGATTGGCATCTGCGTCTCCTTCTGGCGGGACGCACGGGACGCCCGCATGGGGATGCCCAGCGCGTCTCTGCTTTCGGGGGACGGGGGCCGGAAACGGCGATGACTCCCGCATCGGACCCCGTCGTGGAGCCGCGCGGCGCGCGCACGACCCGTTGAACGCGGCACCCCGTGGGGAGCCACCCGGCCACCTCAGTGGTCCGCTCCGGCGAATCGCGACCCACCGGCGATTCCACCGTAGCCCGGCATTGTTACGAAAGATCGAACCATCAGCTCCGACGTGCCCCGGCACGGCCGGGCCCGCCGTGAACCCCCTAGCCAGAGCCTGCGAAGGGGGGCAGCCTGAGTAGCCGCCGGGCGCGTCCAGATGCTGGGATGCGCCGTCAGGCAAGCGCCTCGGAGAGCTTCACCCGGGGACCCATCCGCAGAATCGAGTACTGGTAGATCCTCGCGCCGGCCGCGATCGCCGCGACGCAGGTGGCGAGCAGCAGGAACAGCGACGCGAACGGCTCCCACCACTGCACCTCACCGAGGTGGATCCGCACCGGCATCCCGACCGGCGCCGAGAACGGCACGTACGACATGATCGTCAGCACCAGCGGATTGTCGTTGAACGCGATCACCAACAGATAGGGTGCCATCACCACGATGGTGAGCGGAGTGGTCGTGGAACCGACATCCTCCTGCCGGGAGACCATCGCTGCCGCGGCCGCGAACAGTGCCGCCAGCAGGACGAAGCCGAACAGGAAGAAGACGGCGAACCACACGATCGGCGCACCCAGCCCGGCGAGCAGCGCGGTCTGACCGGTGATCCTCAGCCCCACGGCGGTGATCGCGGCCAGGCCGATCACCTGCCCCATCGCCAGGACGGTGTTGCCGAACACCTTGCCGGCCAGCAGCGCCCGGGTCGGGATCGCGGAGATCAGCAGCTCGACCACCCTGGTCTGCTTCTCCTCCACCACGCTCTGCGCGATCGTCATCCCGAAGGTCAGCGCCGCCAGCGAGAAGATCAGCCCGAAGCCGACGGCGATCAGGTAGCGCAGGCCGGCACTGGCGATGTCGGCGGAGAGCAGTTCGACCGGCGGGGAGGAACTCAGCAGGCTGACCAGCATCGCGGGGACCTGCCGGTCAGCCACGACGGTGTAGCCGAAAGGCTCGGCGCCGCCGGGGATCAGCGCGGCCTCCACCTCGCCGCTGCGCACCAGGTCGCGCGCCTGATCGGCGGTGACGACCTGGGTGGGCTCGACCGCGTCACCGGCCGCCCGCAACACGGCAGCGGTGTCGGCGGTGACCGCCACCGTGATGCGGTCCCCGCCCAGACCGGCGAGCCCGGCCCACAGGATGCCGCCGAGAGCGATCAGGAACAGGATGCCGGTGGAGATCAGGAAGGCCCTGCTGCGTAGCTTGGCGCCGACCTCGCGCTCGGTGACCAGCCAGGCGCACCGCAGGAAGGACGGTGCCGTTGTGACATCCGGTGCGACGGCGCTCACTGGATGACCTCCTTGAAGATCTCGGCGAGAGAGGGATGGCGGGGGGCGAAGCTGACGACCCGACCGGCTTCGACCGCCCGGCGGAGCACGCGCTGAGCCGCCTGCTCGTCGGCATCGAACCGGGCGTAGCCGCCGTCCGATTCGACAAGCTGGATTCCGGGCTCGGAGCGCAACCACCCGGTCTCGACGGTGGAGACCAGCTCGAACCTGCGCCGGGCGTACTGGGCACGCAGGCCGTCGGCGCTGCCGGCGGCCCGGATCCTACCGCCGGCGATGATCACCAGGTCGTCACAGAGCCGCTCCACGACATCGAGCTGATGGGACGAGAAGAGAACCGCCACGCCCTGCGCCGCCCGCGCCTGGAGAACCGCCGCGACGGCGTCCAGGGCGATCGGGTCCAGCCCCGAGAACGGCTCGTCCAGGATCAACACCTGCGGGTCGTGCACCAGGGCGGCGGCGATCTGGGCGCGCTGCTGATTCCCCAGCGAGAGCGTCTCGACGTTGTCGTCCACGCGCTCGCCGAGGCCCAGTTCCACCAGCAGGGCCCAGGCACGGGATTCCGCCTCCCTTCGGGTGAAGCCATGCAGCCGCGCGATGTAGACGATGTGCTCGAGCACCCGCATCTTGGGGTAGAGACCCCGTTCCTCGGGCATGTAGCCGAAGCGGCGGCGATCGGCGACCGTCACCGGAGCCCTGTCGAGGGTGATCTCTCCGGCATCTCGGGACAGCACGCCCAGGATGATCCGCATGGTGGTGGTCTTGCCGGCCCCGTTGCCCCCGACGAATCCGGTCAGCCGGCCGCGGGCGATGCCGAAGCCCACCTGATCGAGCACCCGCCGCTCACCGAAGCTCTTGGTGACCCCGGCCAGTTCGAGCATGGGCCTCTCCTCGTTGTCCGGACATGACCCCACCACCGTAGGGTGGATCGACCGGCCGCGGGATCCGTTCAGTCGAGCCCAGGTGAGAACCGGTGCCCATTTATGTGGCAACTGCTGTGTTTGTGTGGACTTCTGCCCTATCATGGCGGTATGCCCGACGCCGCGCTTGAAGACAGGCTACTGCCGCACGAACGACACCTGCGGATTCTCGAGCAAGCGCGAAGTAGATCGAAGGTCGAAGTGTCCGCGCTGGCCGAGGAACTCGACGTCACCACCGAGACGATCCGGCGGGATCTGGCGATGCTCGAACGGCAGGGGCAGCTACGCCGGGTCCACGGCGGCGCCGTGCACGTCCAGCGACTGGGCTACGAGCCCTCGGTGGATGCCCGCCGCGGGCAGCACGCCGCCCAGAAGGCACGGATCGGACGAGCCGCGCGCGAACTGCTGCCTGACGGCGGCTCGATCCTGATCGACGGCGGCACCACCACCCTCGAACTGGTCCGCAACCTGCCCTCCGATCTGCGGTTGACCGCGATCACCAACTCATTGCAGGCCGCCACACTGCTGGCAGACCTCCCTCAGGTCGAGCTGCTGCTGCTCGGCGGGCGGCTGCGGGAGGTCACCGGCGCCGCGGTCGGCCCCTGGCCACTCGCCGCGCTGGCCGAGCTCCGGATCGACGTGGCGTTCATGGGCACCAACGGCATCACCCCGGAATCCGGCCTCACCACCCCCGACCAGGCCGAAGCCGAGGTGAAGCGGGCGATGGTCGCCGCCGCCGGACGGGTGGTCTGCCTCGCCGACCGCACCAAGGTGGGGCTCACCCAGCTGTGCCGGTTCGCCCGGCTGGCCGAGATCGACACCATCGTCACCGACGTCGGCCTGGACGACGGCCTGGCCGACGAACTCCAGGCCGCGGGACCGGAGGTGATCCGGGCATGATCATCACCCTGACCCCCAACCCCAGCGTCGACCGGACGGTCGCGGTCTCCTCGCTCGATCGCGGCAGTGTGATGCGGGCCTTCGAGACTCGCGAGGATCCGGGCGGCAAAGGGCTCAACGTCAGCCGGGCGCTCGCCCTGCACGGCACGCCGACCACCGCCGTCCTGCCGATCGGTGGGGTCTATGGACGTCTCATGCTCGACCTGCTGGAGCCCCTCGACGTCGCGCTGAAGCCGGTCCGGATCAGCCAGGCGATCCGGGCGAACATCGCCATCGTCGAACCCGACGGCACCACCACCAAGATCAACGAGCTCGGCCCACGCCTGACCGACGACGAACTGGAGGGCCTGCGCACGGCCGTCCGCGAGTCCAGCGCCGGTGCCGCCTGGGTGGTCTGCTGCGGTTCACTGCCGCCCGGCATCACCGATGGCTTCTACGTCGGTCTGATCCACAGCTGTCATGCCGCCGGCCTCAAGGTGGCCGTCGATTCCTCCGGCGGCCCGCTGACCGCCGCGCTCGCCGCCGCTCCCGATCTGATCAAGCCGAACCGGATCGAACTCGCCGAGGCCGTGGGACACGAGTTGCCCACGGTGGGCGCAGTGATCGCCGCTGCCCGCACCCTGATCGCCGGCGGCATCGGCACCGTCGTGGTGAGCCTCGGCCGGGACGGAGCGCTGCTGGTCAACGCTACCGAGGCCATCCAGGCCACCGCTCGGGTCGCCCAGCCGCTCTCCACCGTCGGCGCGGGCGACGCGCTGCTGGCCGGCTACCTGCACGCGGTCTCAACCGGCATGGACACCGCCACCGCCCTGCGCACCGCGGTGGCCTTCGGCGCCGCCGCGGTCGCGCTGCCCGGCAGCGAGATGCCCGGCCCCGAGCAGGTCGCCGCCGTCTCCGTCCAGGTCACCGTCGACCCCGACCCCGACCGCCCTCTGGACGACTGACCCCGAGGTTCACTCCTCATACCCCCATGGGCGAAGGCCCCGCCACCGGGGAGGGTGGCGGGGCCTTCGGCTTCCCCACTGACTATGGCTCGATGGTCACCTTGATCGCCTCGCCGGCGGCCACGATGTCGAAGGCCTCCAGTGCCCGCTCCAGCGGCAACCGGACGGTGATCAGGTCCTTGACCGGGACCAGCCCGGAGGCGATGTACTCCAGCGCCTTCCTGTTGTGCTCAGGCGCGGAGCCATTGGCACCGTGGATGTGCAGTTGCCGGTAGTGCACCAGGTTGGAGTCGCAGGTGATCGTCGGGTTGGTCTTCGGCAGTCCGCCGAAGAACGAGATCCGGCCGTTGCGGGCGGCCATCGCGATCGCCTGCTCCTGGGTGACGTTGGCCGCGGTCGCGGTGATCACCACATCGGCGCCACGACCGCCGGTCAGTCGCATCACCTCCGCGACCACATCCGTGGTGGACGCGTCGATGGTCACGTCGGGATGGACCGCCTCGGCCGACATCGCCAGCCGTCCGGCGTTCACGTCGACCAGGATGACCCGCCCGGCCTGGTGGACGCCGCGCGCGATCCGGGTGTGGATGCAGCCGATCGGCCCGGCACCGAAGACCACCACGGTGTCCCCCGGCTCGATGCCGAGCAACTCCTGGGCGTTGATCGCGCAGGCGAAGGGTTCGGCCACCGAAGCCTCGTCGAAGCCGACCCCGTCGGGGATGCGGTTCAGGCCGTCCACCTTCAGCACCGCGTGCGGCACCACCATGTACTCGGCGAAACCGCCGTCGTACTGGTAGCCGATGGAGGTCTGGTTCTCACAGACCGCCATCCAGCCCTTGCCGCACTCGTAGCACTCGCCGCACGGGATCGCCGCGATCACCTGCGCCCGGTCGCCGACCTGCCAGCCGGTCACGTTCGCGCCGACCTCTGCCACCTCTCCGGCCAGTTCATGGCCCATCACCCGGGGCGGGGTGAGGTTCTGGTGACCGTTGTGGAAGATCTTCACGTCTGTGCCGCAGGTCGAGCAGTTGCGCACCCGGAGCAGCACCTCGTCCGCCGAGATCTGCGGGATCGGCGCCTCCTCGATCCGGACGTCGCCGGGGGCGTGGAACCTCACCACCTTCATCTCAGGCCTCCTGCGCCGGACGCAACAGGGCGAGCACCTCGTCCACCGAGCCGGTGGTGCGCAGCCGCTCCGCGGCGTCCGCCTCCATCAGCTGCTCGGCGAGGGCCGCCAGGATCTCCAGGTGATCATCGGCCGCCGAGGCGATCGGGATGCAGACCTTCACCTCGTTGCCGTCCCAGTCGATGCCGTCAGGGAACTGCAGGAACCCCAGCGCGGGGGCGGCGATGAAGCCGCGCGACTCATTGGTGCCGTGCGGGATCGCCACCCCCTCGCCGATGTAGGTGGAGACCTGCAACTCACGGGCGAACATGCCGTCGACGTACTCGGGAGTCACTGCCCCAGCCTCGATCAGCACCTGACCACAGAGCCGGATCGCTTCGTCCTTGGTCACCGATGGCAATCCCAGGCGCACCGAGCCCGGCGCGAGGATCGAGTCATTGGGCATAGGTGTTCTCCGTTCTCGTGCGGGTGTCCGCGAGGTCAGCTGTTCGCCGGCGCGTCATTGGCCTGCTTGATCATCTCGACAACCTCGTCATACTTCGGGCTGCCGATGAAGTTGTCCACCGCAACGTGCACGGCCGACGGAGTCGGCTGCTTCGCGCGGTCGAGCAGATCCTGGTGGGTTACCACCACATCGAAGGTGTCCTCCAGGTTGGCGATCGCCTTGTTCACCACCGTGACATCGGTATACCCGGCATCCTTGATCTTCTTCCGCAGCACCGAGGCGCCCATCGCGGACGATCCCATGCCGGCGTCGCAGGCGAAGACGATCGAGGTGATCGGGCCGGAGACGACGGCGGCCGGTTCGGTGAGCAGGCCGGCGACCGAGGACTTCTTGCCCTTCAGCGCCTCCATCTCGGCGGTGGCGGCGGCCAGGTCGCCCTCGCCGCCCTTCTTCTTGCCGAAGCCGAGCAGCAGCGCGGCGACGATGAAGGTCACGGCCGCGGAGGCGATCACCGCCAGGGTGACCCCCAGGAAGCTGTCCGGGGCCGTCTGGGCGTACACGGCGATGATCGAACCGGGAGCAGCCGGAGCGCGTAGTCCGACACCGAAGAGCACGTTGGTGAAGACGCCGGTCATGCCACCGGCGATCATCGCAACCAACAGGATCGGCTTCATCAGCACGTACGGGAAGTAGATCTCGTGGATGCCACCGAGGAAGTGGATGATCGCAGCACCGGAAGCCGACGCCTTGGCGGCGCCCACGCCGAAGAACATGAAGGCGAGCAGCAGGCCCAGGCCGGGGCCGGGGTTGGCCTCGAGCAGGAACAGCACCGACTTGCCGACCTGCGTCACCTCCTGGGTACCCAGCGGGGTCAGGATGCCGTGGTTGATCGCGTTGTTCAGGAACAGCACCTTGGCCGGTTCGATCAGGATCGAGGTCAGCGGCAACAGGCCGGTCTGGACCAGCCAGCCCACAGCCGCGCCGGCGACGTTGGACAGTGCGGTGACGATCGGACTCATGACGAAGAAGGCGAAGACCGCCAGGATGCCACCCCAGATGCCGGCGGAGAAGTTGTTCACCAGCATCTCGAAGCCTGGCTTGATCTTGTCCTGCCACAGGGCGTCCAGCTTCTTCATGGTCCAGCCGCCGAGCGGGCCCATGATCATGGCGCCCATGAACATCGGGACACTGGTGCCGGTGATCACGCCGATCGTCGCGATCGCACCGACGACGCCGCCGCGGACGTCGTAGACGATCTTGCCGCCGGTGTAGCCGATCAGGATCGGCAGCAGGTAGGTAATGGTCGGACCGACGATGCCGGTACCCAGCGAGCTACCGTCGGCAGCTTCGCCCCAGCCGCCCAGCACAGCCACCCAGCTGTCCGCCGGCAGGGTCATGCCCGCGATCAGGTTGATCCAGCCCACCTTGATGAAGAGAGCGGTGATCAGGCCCCAGGCGATGAAGGCGGCGATGTTGGGCATCACCATGTTGGACAGGAAAGTGCCGAACTTCTGCACCGCTACCCGCGCCGAACCCCTCGGCGCCGTGACTTGCGTAGTCATCTGTTTCCCCTAGACGTCGTTGCCAGTTGGGAACCCCGCAGCGGCCTTCCACTCCGGAGTACTACCGAGGATAAAACCACCAATTCGGGCAGATGTCAAGATAAAACAACACAACCGGGCGAGCCTGGGTGCCCATTCCCACAGCATCAGGTCAGGGCAGGCGGCAGGGGAACGCTGGGGATCCGACGATGGTCGACAAGCCGGCGTCCATCGCCTTGGGCACGGTGACCAGGGAGTCGAATTCTGTCGGGATCGCGGGCGACGAGACTTGCGGGCGAACGGGTTCGGCCGCTCGACAGGCTCGGCACCGCCAGGCTCGCCGTCGTTGCAGCACCTTGATCGGTGGACAGCTGAGGAGTCCTGGGCTTCGGAACCTCGCCTTGCCCGCAGAAACCGGGCAATATCGGCCTTGTGCCCGCACTATCCACGCAGGTGGGCTGAATCGCCCGGTTTCTGCGGGCGCTCACGGCCCGAGCAGTCCGGCCAACCCGATCGGGGTGGCCCGGGCGTGCAGGCTGGTCAGAGCAGGTCGTGGATGTTGACCACCTGTTCCCGGGAAGGGCCTACGCCGATGCCCGAGATCCGCGTCCCGATCAACTCCTCCAGGCGCTTCACGTAGGCCTGGGTGCTGGCCGGAAGGTCCTCGAAGCTGCGGCAGCCGGAGATGTCCTCACTCCAGCCGTCCAGATACTCGTAGACCGGCGTGGCATGGTGGAAGTCCGTCTGGGTGACCGGCAGGCGCTCGTGGCGCACCCCGTCAACCTCGTAGGCCACGCACACCGGGATCTTCTCCCAGCCGGTCAGGATGTCGAGCTTGGTCAGGAAGATATCGGTGAAGGCGTTGGCGTTCACCGCGGCCTCGACCACCAGCGCATCGAACCAGCCACAGCGGCGGGGACGCCCGGTGGTGGTGCCGAACTCGGCGCCATCCGCGCGCAGCCGGTCGCCGTCTTCGTCCAGCAGCTCGGTCGGGAAAGGCCCCTCCCCCACCCGGGTGGTGTAGGCCTTGGCGATCCCGACCGTCCGCTCGATCCGGGTGGGACCGACGCCGGCGCCGATGCAGGCGCCGGCCGCGATCGGGTTGGACGAGGTGACATACGGGTAGGTGCCGTGATCCACGTCCAGGTGATGGGCCTGGGCACCCTCGAAGAGGACGACCTCGCCTGCGTCCAGGGCATCGTTCAACACCCGGGAGACGTCGGCGATCATCGGACGGATCCGGTCGGCGTGCACCAGCAGGCCGTCGGCCACCTCGGCCGGGTCGATGGCGCGGCGGTTGTAGACCTTCACCAGCAGGTGGTTCTTCTGCTCCAGGGCGGCTTCCACCTTCTGCCGCAGGATCGGCGGGTCGAGCAGGTCCTGCACCCGGATGCCCAGCCGGTTGATCTTGTCGGAGTAGGCGGGCCCGATGCCGCGTCCGGTGGTGCCGATCCTCCGGTTGCCGAGGAACCGCTCGGTCACCTTGTCGAGCACTTTGTGGTACGGCGTGATCAGGTGGGCGTTGGCCGAGATCAGCAGCTTGGAGACATCCACCCCGCGGGCGGTGAGACCGTCCAGTTCCTCGCAGAGCACGTCGAGGTCGATCACCACACCGTTGCCGATCACCGGCGTCGAGTTGGCATTCAGGATGCCCGACGGCAGCAGGTGCAGGGCGTACTTCTCGCCGTCCACCACGATGGTGTGACCGGCGTTGTTGCCACCGGAGTAGCGCACCGTGTAGTCGACCCGGTCACCCAACTGGTCGGTCGCCTTGCCCTTGCCCTCGTCGCCCCATTGCGCGCCGACAACCACGATCCCCGGCATGAATCTGCCCCCTCGCATCGGAGAAGCCCGCGGCAATGCCGGCGGGCTCTTGCGGCCATACTCTACCGGAGCCACCGGAGAGGTGGTTCTGCCGGTCCTCCCTGTGAGCCGGATCTACCTGGATCTCGCCGACGGACGCCACGCGGTCGCCTGATCGGGCTCCAAACCGGTAGATCTGGCCCAGGAACGACGGTGGGCCGGCCCCGAAGGACCGGCCCACCGTTTGGTGAGTGGCTGGCTCAGCCGATGGTCTTGCCGGCGGAGCGCAACTGCTGGGCGGCCTCGACCACCCGGGCGGCCAGACCGGCCTCGGCCGACTTGCCCCAGGCGCGCGGGTCGTAGGCCTTCTTGTTGCCGACCTCACCGTCGATCTTCAGCACGCCGTCGTAGTTCTTGAACATGTGGTCGACCACCGGACGGGTGAAGGCGTACTGGGTGTCGGTGTCGATGTTCATCTTGATGACGCCGAAGTCGACCGCGTCCGAGATCTCCTGGGCGGTCGAGCCCGAGCCGCCGTGAAAGACCAGGTCGAACGGCTTCTCACGGCCGTACTTGGCACCGACGGCGTCCTGGATCTCCTTCAGCACGGACGGGCGCAGCTTTACCGCACCCGGCTTGTACACACCGTGCACGTTGCCGAAGGTGAGCGCGGTGATGTACCGGCCCTTCTCGCCCAGGCCGAGCACCTCGATGGTGCGCAGGCCGTCCTCGATCGTGGTGTAGAGCTTGTCGTTGATCTCGGCCTTGACACCGTCCTCTTCGCCACCGACGACGCCGACCTCGATTTCAAGGATCTGGCGCGCCTTGCTGGTGAGCTCGAGCAACTCGTCGGCGACCTGCAGGTTCTGCTCCATCGGAACGGCCGAGCCGTCCCACATGTGCGACTGGAACAGCGGGTTCAGGCCACGGTCGACCCGCTCCTGGGAGATCGCGATCAGCGGCTTCACCCAGGTCTCAACCTTGTCGATCTGGGCATGGTCGGTGTGCACCACGATATTGATCGGGTAGTTCTTCGCCACGACGTGGGCGTACTCGGCCAGCGCGACGGCACCGGTGACCCGGTCCTTGATCGTCGGACCGGAAGCGTATTCGGCGCCGCCGGTGCTCACCTGGATGATGCCGTCGGAACCCGCCTCGGCAAAGCCGGCCAACGCCGCGTTGAGGGTCTGGGACGACGTGATGTTGATCGCCGGGAAGGCGTACGAACCCGCCTTGGCGGCGTCCAGCATTTCGGCATACTTCTCAGGACTGGCAATAGGCATGAATGCGGCCTCTCTCAGATGACGCCCGCGGTTCCGTGGGCGGGGGACATGGTAAGTCTTTCAAACCCTGGCCCTCATTGCGTAGTGATTGCCCGAAATCCTGGTGGGCGGACTGCGGGTCAGGCGTCGAGCCGGGAAAGATCCACCCGGGCCCGGCCGCCGGAGAGCGCGAGGATGGCCGAGTCCAGCGTTGCCGGCAGCACATCGGTGTAGTCGAGCAGCAGTTCCTGAGTGCGCTGGTCGCGTCCGGTGGCCACCAGGCGGGAGGAACCTCCCCACCGGCCCGGACGGACCAGCAGTGCGCCGACCTCGTCCCAGCCGAACCAATCGGCACCCATCAGCATGCCGGCCCGGTTGGCGCCCAGCGCGAGCCCGGGCGGCACCCTGCTGGCATCGCGACGGGCGATGAGGTACTGCACGAGTTCCCAGCCACCCAGCGTCAGCCCGAAGACCAGCACCGAGCCGATCAACCAGGGCGTGGACGATCCGAACTCCTCGGGATACGCCAGGCGCAGCCCGATGCCGATCGCCAGGAACACCAGGGTCGACCCCAGCCGCCAGATCAGCTTCTTGCGGGCACGCGCGACCTTCTCCCCCGCCACCTCGGGCCGGTAGTAGATGCCGAACTCGTCGCCCACCCGCCCATCGTAGGCGCTATCCATCAACCCAGGTCAGCGACCAGTGGTACATCGCGATCGCGGCGGCGGCGCCGGCGTTCAGCGAGCGGGTCGAGCCGTGCTGGGTGATCGAGACCAGTTGCCGGCACGCGGCGACCATGTCGTCGGTCAGGCCGGGACCCTCCGAGCCGAACACCAGGCAGCAGTGCCGGGGTAGCCGGACGCCCTCCAGGGGGACCGAGCCCGGCAGGTTGTCGACGCCGACCAGGGTCGCTCCCGCCCCGGCCGCCCAGCTCGCCAGCGAGTCGACCGACTCGTGGTGGTGGACGTGCAGGTAGCGGTCGGTCACCATCGCGCCGCGGCGGTTCCAGCGGCGGCGGCCGACGATGTGCACCCCCGCCACGTTGAAGGCATTCGCCGTCCGGACGATCGAGCCGATGTTGAAGTCGTGCTCCCAGTTCTGGATGGCGACGTGCAGCGGTGCCCGGCGGGCGTCGAGATCTGCGACGATCGCCGCGACCGTCCAGTACCGGTAGCGATCAAGGACGTTGCGCCGGTCGCCCTCGGCGAGCAGTTGCGGATCGAACCGGGGGTCGGCCGGCCACGGCTCGGGATGCGGCCCTACGCCGGGAGTGGCGAAGACCTCGTCGGATTCCACGTCAGACCAGTTCGGCGGCCGGCTCGCTGGGCTTGTATCTCTTCTCCAGCCGTCCCATCCACAGGCCCAGGGCCACGCCGGCGGCGGTGAGCAGGACGGTGAGCACGATGCCGAGCGCATCCAGCGCCGCGTGCTCCTCGATGGTGGGGATGATGATCGCGGTGGAGGCGATCACGATGCCGATGATGACGTGGAAGACGATCGGGTAGGCGATCTCCAGCAGCTTGCTGACCGCCTTCGCGAAGGCCAGCACGCAGAGCACCGCGCCGATCCCGACCGGGATCAGCACCCCGAAGTCGACTTTCCGGATGCCCTCGGTGAGGGGCTGGTACATGTTGAAGTACAGCAGGAAGTTGGACGGGGACAGGCCCGGCACGATCATGCCGAGGGCGAAGATCGCCCCGGCCAGCACCCACGTGCCGAAGTTCAGCGGCAGGGTCACGTTCAGGTTGGTGCGCGCCCAGACCAGCCCGATCAGAGCCAGGACGGCGACCGCGCCGGCCAGCGCCAGATGCCACGGACGCCGCCCGCGCTTGCCCGCCTCGGCGAACAGCGCAGGCAGCGTGCCGGCGATGCAGCCGATGAAGAACCACATCACCTGCACCTTGGCGTGGATCAGGAAGTAGTCGAGCGGGAAGGCCAGCACGAAGATGCCGAACAGGGCGCCGAACGCGACGGGCAGGAACCACACCAGGTTGGCGACGAAGTCCCTGCGCAGGTTCGCCAGGAACTCGATGATCCGCTCGTAAATACCGAAGACCGCCGCCAGGGCACCACCGCTGACCCCGGGCAGGATCGCACCGGTGCCGATGAACATGCCTTTGACGAAGCGGAGGATCCAGTCGATCAGGCCGCCGGATGCTTGGGTGGAAGTGGTCACGACGGGGAAGTCTATCGACCCGCGAAAGAGCGGGCCGATGAGCCTGCGTCAGGACTGCTGCGGGCCGGACGGTGGTCCGTAGCTCGGCGGGGCGGGATCTCCACCCGAGCCCTGACCCGGCGTGGCCTCGCCCGGTGCCCCATAGCTCGGCGGCTCGGGCTGCTGCGCCGGCGGATACTGCTCGACCGGCGGGTACTGCTGGGGCGGATAGGAGGGAGCCGGGAACGGCTGCTGGACCGGAGCCGGCTCGGGGAACTCCCCCGGCGGTGGGGCGACCGGGTTGGACTGCTGGTAGGCCTGCGGGTTGGGCAGACCGCCGGCGGCAGCCGCGCCCGCCTCGAGCTGGGCGTTGGTGGGCTCGGCACCCGGACGCGGGACGTCCCCTCGATCGCTGATCTCGCCGAAGCTCACCGTCGGAGCCTGGCGCATCTGGGTGTCATTGACCTCGAAGTAGGTTGCCTTCTCGAACTTGAACATGCCGGCCAAGAGGTTGGACGGGAACGACTCCACCTGCGTGTTGTAGTTGCGGACGTTGGCGTTGTAGAACCGCCGTCCGGCGGCGATCCGATCCTCGGTGGCGGCCAGTTCGCGCTGTAGTTCGAGGAAGTTCACATTGCTCTTCAGCTCGGGATAGGCCTCCACGCTGACGATCAGCTGGCGCACCGCGCCGGAGAGCTGTTCCTCGATCTGGGCGCGCTGCTGGTTGGGCACGCCGCCGCTGGCCTGCGCCAGCTGGGCGGCCTGGCTGCGCAGCGCCACCACCTGTTCCAGCGTGTTGCGCTCATGCGCGGCGAAGGCGCGGACCGTCTCGACCAGGTTCGGGATCAGGTCGTAGCGACGGTTCAGCTCCACGTCGATCTGCCGCCACGATTCCTGGATCAGGTTCCGTGACTTGACGAAGCCGTTGTACAACGAGACCGCGTACCCACCGATGGCAAGGACGACGACCAGCAGAATCAAGAAAACCCACAACATGGTTCTTCTTTCGCTCGCAGGTGCTGAGTAGCCGTCAGCCTAACCGCTCCAAGGGGCGCAACGAAGCCCCACCTCAACCGAGCGCTTGCCTTGGCGTCGAGAGCCACCCCCAGACACAAGCGCTCGACGGTAAGGGAAGCGTTCGATGAACCGGGCGCCGCGGGTGGAGGGATCGTCAGGTGAGACCCAGGTCGGCCAGGCCCACGGCATAGCGGTAGGGCAGCCCGGCGGCCTCGATCTTCTCCCGGGCGCCGGTGTCACGGTCGACGATCACCGCGACCCCGACGATCTCGCCGCCCGCCTCGCGAACGGCCTCCACAGCGGTCATCACCGAGCCACCGGTGGTGGAGGTGTCCTCCACGAGCAGCACCCGGCGTCCGGCGACCTCGGCGCCCTCGATCCGGCGCTGCAGCCCGTGGGCCTTGGATTCCTTGCGGACGACGAAGGCGTCCAGCCTGCCCCCGGCGTGGGCGGCGTCGTGCAGCATCGCGACGGCCACCGGGTCCGCGCCGAGGGTAAGCCCGCCCACCGCCTCGAACTCCCAGTCGGCCACCAGATCCCGCATCACCGAGCCGACCAGCGGGGCAGCCGCGCCGTCCAGGGTCACCCGGCGCAGATCGATGTAGTAGTCGGCTTCGCGGCCCGAGGCCAGCGTCACCCTGCCCCGGATGACGGCCAGATTCCTGATCTGCTCGATCAGCGCTTCACGGTTCACGGGCGACACCCTAGCGTCCCTATCCGAGCCAGCCGTGGGCGACCGGGTCGACCGAATCGGCGGTGTCCTCGTCGGTGAAGGGAACCGCCGACCCCAGCCAGGCGGTGAGAGCACTGGCGGCGAGCAGCCGGTAGGGGAAGGCCGTCCGGGCCAGTTCGCGCTCCAATTCCGCCAACGGCAGCGACCCGTGGGAGGCCACCGCCACCAGGTTGCCGTAGCGGCGTCCCTTCCAGACCGGGATCTCCGCGCTCACCGCCACCTGCCCGAAGGCCGAGACCATGCCGGCCAGGCAGCGACGACCCCAGTCGAAGGGTGCCCGGTCACCCAGGTTCATGATCGTCACGCCGTCGCTCCGCAGCACCCGGGCCAGCTCGCCGAACCACTGCGAGGTGGCCAGGTCGGCCGGCACCACGGCACCGCGGAAGGCATCCACGATCAGGGCGTCGGCGTAGTCGTCCGGCATCGCCGCCAACCCCGCGCGTCCGTCCGCCTCGCGGATCTTGATCCCGCTGTTCCTGGGCAGCGGAAGCTGCTCCCTCACCGCCGTCACCAGCGCCGAATCCGGCTCGAGCACGATCTGGGCCGTGCGCGGACGGACGGCCGCGACGTAGCGCGGCAGGCTGAGCCCTCCGCCGCCGACGTGCACCACCCGGATCCGCTGGCCGGCCGGGCGGGACAGGACGGTGGCGTGCAGCGCCTCGACGATGCGCCGGACGTACTCGAACTCGATCCGGGTCGGATCCTCCAGATCGATCCAGGATTGCTCGGTGACGCCGGTGCGCACCACGAAGGCGCCCGCGTGGATGTGGTCGGGGACGATCTCGCTCACCACATCTCCTTCACCATGATGGATCCGGACTCCGGCGTGCTCGTAGGGGCCGGAGTCGCTGCCGCCGGAACCGGCTCAGCCCAGCAGTTCCGGATACTTCCCCGGCCTGCCCAGGACGTGCTCGGCAAGGAAGGCCAGCACGGTCTCGTACCAGACCTTGGCATGCTGCGGAGTGAGCACCCAGTGGTTCTCGTCGGGGTAGTACAGGAAGCGATGGACGGTGCTGCCGTCATCGGCCGCCGGCAACCCCGAGGCGGTGAGCAGTTCGTACCACAGCCGCAGCCCCTCCCCGATCGGCACCCGGTAGTCACGGTCGCCGTGGATCACCAGCATCGGCGTCCGGATCTGCTCGACGAACCGGTGCGGACTGTGCGCCAGCGCCATCTCCGGAGTCATCTCGCGCTGCCAGTAGTAGGCGTAGTCCGTGGTCGGCCCGAACTGGTCCAGCGCCCACAGGCTGGCGTGGGTGACGATGGCGGCGAAGCGATCGGTGTGCCCGGCCAGCCAGTTGGCCATGTAGCCGCCGAAGGAGCCGCCCATCGCGGCCGTCCGGGCCCGGTCGATCTCGGGCAATGCCTCGGCGGCATCGGTGATCGCCATCAGGTCGGCGTACGGCTCGTCCCCCCAGCGTCCCCAGCCCCGCTGGATGAAGGCCTGCCCGTATCCGGTGGAGAGGGCCGGGTCGGGCAGCAGCACCGCGTAGCCCCGGGCGACCATCAGCCAGGGGTTCCAGCGCCAGGACCAGGCGTTCCAGGAACTGAGCGGTCCGCCATGGATCCAGAGCAGCAGCGGGGCCGGGTTGTCGCCGGAGGCGCTGTCGGGCAGCGCCAGCCAGCCGCGCACCCGGATGCCGTCGGCCCTGGTGGTCTCGATCTCACGAAGCTCACCTGGCAGGGACGGAGCCGGGACCGGCGAGCGCAGGGGCGCCGGCTCGATCGGAGGCCGGGAGCCGGGCAGCCCACCGGCCAGGAAGCCGGGCAGATCGATCCGGACCGGCTCGGACGGTGCGGCGTAGCTGGTCCGCAAGGCGTACACGGTGCCGTCCGGAGCGACCTGGAGATCGGTGTAGACCGCGTCGTCGCCGGTCACGGGCTCGGCCGCGGCCGCCTCGTCCAGGATCACCAGGTGGATCGGCCCACGGCCGTTGTCGTCGGCCGTGACCAGCAGCGCGGACCCATCGGGCACCCAGGAGATCGAGGTGGGCCAGCGGTCCCAGCCGCCGGCGACCGAACGTGGCGTCCCGCCCGCCAGCGGCACGACCATCAGGTGTTCCCGCGGCGCGCGGTCGGGGGTGCTGAGCGTGGAGCGGACGAACGCGACCTGGGTGCCGTCCGGGGAAAGCGCCGGGCTGTTCGCGGCGGCCTCCGGATCGTCCACCAGCGTCCGGCGCTCACCGGTGGCGGTGTCGATCGCGACCAGGATGGAGCGCTCGGCCGCGCCGGGATCCGGGACGCTCCAGGTGGTGACCAGCGTGGCACCGTCCGGCGAGAGCGCGGCGGACTGGGAACGTAGCGCCCGGCCAGCGCCGGTGAGCTGGCGGAGCGTGAGCCTGCCCGGCGCCTGGCCAGCGCCGGTGTCGTCCTGCGGTGCGGGCAGCGGTTGGGCCGGGTCGTCGGTGAGTCCGGCCAGATCGGTGACGTACCGGCGGGGCTGGTCCGGGCCGAGGTCATGGTCCCAGTCCCTGACTGGGTAGGCGGAGTGCAGGATCGCCGCCACCTTGGCTTCGGTGCGGGCCTTGCGCAGGGCGCCGTCCCGGGGCAGGTCATCGGCGCTCGGCAGCACCGACGCCACCACGCTGATCGCCGTGGCTCCACGGGCGCAGAGGATCCCGGAGAGCCCGCCGGGAGCCGTCGCGACGATCCTCGCCTCGCCGCCGGCGGCCGGCAGCAACCACAGCGCGGCCTTGGGCTGGTCGTCGCCCTTGCCGGCGCCGTCCGGGTCGGGCCGGGCCGAGGTGAACAGCAGGTCGCCGGTGGCGGCGAAGGCGGCCGCCGACTCGCCCTTCGCGCTCCGGGTCAGCCGGCGGGCCGGCCGGTTCCCTGCGGGATCGAGCTCCCACAATGCGGTGACATAGGCGGTGCGGTCGGGGTTGAGCGTGCTCACGGTGGTGACCAGACGCCCTCCGTCCGAGCTGAGGGCGAGCCCGCCGAGCCGCGGCAGTGCGACATAGGCGTCGAGGTCGTGAAAGGGGGTGTTCTTCAGCACGGCTCCGGTCTACCACGACCCGGCCGCATCCGCCGAACCCGGCCTTGCCGTCCGGCTGCCGGCAGCGTTGCGGCCTGTCATCGATCAAGCCCCGCCGAGCCGGTCGCGACGTGCGATCGAGGCGTCGCTACCCTGGCGGGGTGAGCAGCTGGTTCTTCGTCATCTTCTTCCTCCTGGTTCTGCTGGTCTTCTTCGGAGCCGTGGTCCTCGTCGCCTTGCTCGTGGGCAAGGCCGTCCGGCAGCGCCGGATCGACGCCAATGCGCCACGGCTACGGGCCGAGGCACTGGTGGTCGACAAGCGCACCGAACTGAGCGGCGGTGGTGAATACGCCAACACCCAGCACTACTTCGTGACCTTCGAGTTCCCCGACGGCAACCGCACCGAACTCTCGCTGAGCGGTCCGGAATCCGGCATGCTCACTCCGGGCGACCGCGGCACCCTGGAGTGGCAGGGCGGCCGGTTCGTCGGCTTTGCCCGACAGATCCTGCGCTGATCGACGCCTACCGTCCGAAGTACCAGTCGTCCGCCCGGTCACTGAGTTCGACGAACCCGGCGTCGAGCCCGAGCGCCTGCGTGACCCGAGGCAGCGTGGTGTCGACCACCGGCGGTGTCCAGACGTCCCGTACGGCAGCCACCGTCTCGCCGCGCAGCACCGCGGCGGCCTGCACACAGGCGCCTCGAGCGGTGGCCTCGGGTGCGTCCACGATCACCACCGGGGCTCCGCAGCGATCGGCGATGAACTGGCGGTAGGCCCGCGATCGGGAGCCGCCCCCGATCGCCACCACCCGGTCGGTGATCGGACGCCCAGCCAGCTCCTGCAAGGTCTCCATACCTCGAACCAGTCCCTGAACCACCCCGTCGTACGCCGCCCGGGCCAGGTCCTCCCGCGTGGTGTCGCTGCGCAGGCCGGCCAGCAGGCCGGTGGCACCGGGGCGCATCGGGGTGCGCTCTCCGTCCAGGTAGGCCAACAAGGTGGGGCCGGCCGTTCCGGTCGCCGACAGGGCGAGTTCGTCGAGGGTGGGCAGGTCGACGCCGAGGAAGTAGGCGAACCGGTCGGTGACCTTGGTGCAGTTGAGCGTGCAGATGAGCGGCAGGTAGCCGCCGGTGGTGTCACAGACGTAGTCGACGGCCCACTCCCGCACCCCGTTCGGTGGCAGGTCGGCCGGGGTGAACACGACCCCGGAGGTACCCAGGCTGAAGGCCACTTCACCGGCGCGCAACCCGATCCCGACCGCCGCCAGATGCTGGTCGCCGCCACCGGGCCCGACCACCACGCCGGGCCGCAGCCCGAGTTCGGCGGCGACCTCGGCACGGACCGTCCCCGCTGCTTCGGCAGGCGCGAGAACGCGGGGGAACACCTGCTCCCAGTCGATCGCGTCGCTCACGTGGGCGGCCAGCAGGTCCGGACGCCAGCGGCCCTCGTGGGCGCTGTAGTAGCCGGTGCCGGAAGCGTTCGATCGGTCGGTGACGTGTTCTCCGGCGAGAACGAAGGTCAGCCAGTCGGCCGGCACCATCAGGCGCCGGATCCGCGCCAGGTGTTGCGGCTCATGGTCGGCCAGCCAGATCAGCTTGGCGATGGTCAGAGCGGGGTTGAGCGGCAACAGCACCTGTTGTACCCAGGACTGCGCGGGCCGGTCACCCAGCAGCCGTTCGACCTGGGCGGCGGCAGTGGTGTCGTTCCACAGCTTGACCGGGCGGATCAGGGTGTCGGCCGCGTCCAGGGCGACCAGCCCATGGCACTGCGCGCCGACGCTGATCGCAGCAATCTGTCCGGGGTCGATGCCAGCCTGCTCGATCGCCTGCCGCAGTGCGGCGACGAAGGCCGTCCACCAATCGCTGGTCAGCTGCTCGCTGACCGGCGGGTAGGTCGGCGGGTGCGGACTGCGTCCGGTGCCGATCAGCCGACCGGTCGCCGCATCGCGCAGTTCCACAGTGCACGATTGGGTCGAGGAGTCGACCCCTGCCACCACCTCGGGCATTGGCCGGCCTCAGCTCTCCGCTCCAGGAGTGGGCAGCCCTTCGAGTTCGCTGGGCAGGTCCTCCCGCTTGCCGACCGCACCCAGCGGGTGGGTGAACAGGACATCGGACCAGCTGTAGCCGCGCATCCGCATCAGGGCCACCGCCAGGCAGTCACCCCACACGGCATGCATCAGGGTCGAGCCCATCGCGATCACATTGCCGGGGTCGACCTCGTCGGCCACCTCGAAGTACTGCGCGAAGTCGGCCAGCTCGGCCAGTTCGGACGACCGTTCGCTGGTGAGCGCGATCACCTTGACGCCGCGCTCCTGGGCACGCTTGGCCAGGTTGTTGATCTCGTCGGATCCGCCGCCCTTGGAGATCGCGATCAGCAGATCGTCGGCGCGCAGCGCGCCCATCGTGCCGTGCAGTGCGTCCGAGGGCTGGACGAACACCGACGGGGTGCCGCTGACCGAGAACAGGTGGGCCATCCGGCGGGCAATGCTGCCGGAGGTGCCCGATCCGGTGACGAAGACCTTGCCGGCGCAGTGCAGGATCGCGTTGATGATCTCGGTGGTGGTGTCGTCGAAGACGTCGACCACCCGGCGGACCGCGTCCGCTTCCAGTTCGATGCGCTCCTGCGCGACGGCAAGGATCTGCGGGTCGATCATGTTTCCCCTCGGAAGAGTGTGGTCAGGCCGCGTCCCAGGCGGCATGACGCAGGTCGGTGATGGTGAGGCTGTCGGCCGGGGTCGCGAGCCCAGTGCAGGTGCCGGCGGAGAAGGTCACCACTTCGTCGGCGACCTCCAGCACCTCCTCCTCTTCGCTGGAGACGACGATCACGGCCAGGCCGCTGTGGTGAGCGAGCTGGCGCAGCAACTGGTGAATCTCGGCCTTCACGCCGAGGTCGACGCCCTTGGTGGGCTCATCCAACAGCAGTACTTTGGGCTGCTGGGCCAGCGCCCGGGCGAGCAGCACCTTCTGCTGGTTGCCCCCGGAGAGGGTGACGACCGGATTGTCGACGTCACCGCGGATCGACAGGCTGCCCAGCAGGGTGGCGGCGTCCTTGCGCATTCTGCGGCGATCCAGCAGGCCCACCCGGGCGTAGCCGCGCAGGATCGGCAGGGAGACGTTGGTCAGCGAGTTCAGGCCGGGGACGATGCCGTCCACCTTGCGCTCCTCGGTGAGGTAGACGACGCCCTGCCGTTGAGCATCGGCCGGCCCCTTCGGGCGGTACTGGTTCCCGAACAGCTTCAGTGAGCCGGACTGCACCTTGTGCAGCCCGATCAGGCTGCGCAGGAACTCCGTCCGGCCGGAGCCGACCAGGCCGTAGATGCCCAGCACCCGGCCCTCGCGGGCGACCAGCGAGACATCCGCCAACTCGGGCGTACGCAGATGGGAGGCTTCCAGGGCGATCGTCCCGGGTGCGTCGTCGGTATTGGACGACGCGAGCTGGGCCGCCTTGGAGGTGGGCACCGCCTCGTCGTCCAGGTCGGCCCCGGCGATCGCCCTGATCACCTCACGCCGGTTGATCACCTCGACCGGACCCTGGATCTGGACCTTGCCGTCCACCAGGGCGACCACCTCGTCGGAGATCTCGAACAGCTCGTCCAGTTTGTGGTTGATGAAGACGATGCCAAGGTTCTCCTCGGTGACCAGTCGCTTGACGATCGTCAGCAGCGACGCCACCTGATCGCCCTCCAGGCTGGTGGTGGGTTCGTCCAGCAGCAGGAACCGGGCATTGCGCGAGGTCGCGATGGCGATCTCCAGCAACTGCCGGGTGGCCACCGGATACTCCCCCACCTTGCGTCCGGCGCGGGCGTCGATCCCGAACTTCTCGATCAACTCCTGGGTGGTGTTGCGCATCTCGCGCTTGGCGAGCACCCCCCGGGCGCGCTGTTCGTGACCCAGGAAGGTGTTCTCTGTCACGGTCAGGTTCGGCAGCAACGACAGTTCCTGGTAGACCGTCGAGATGCCGGCGTCGATGGCTGCCGCGGGGCTTGAGAAGGAGACGCGCCGATCGCCGATCAGCAGTTCGCCGCCGTCCGGCTGATAGGCGCCCGAAAGCACCTTCAGCAGGGTCGACTTGCCGGCACCGTTGTGGCCCACCAGCCCGACCACCCGGCCGGGGGTGACGGTGAGATCCACGCCGTCCAGGGCGGGCACGCCCGCGAACAGCTTGCGGATCCCGACCGCGCGTAGCGCCTGATCAGTCACGGCTTCTCCTTCTTCGATCCCGCGGCAGCCAGGTTGATCAGCCGACGAAGCCCGGGCCGGGAACCTCCGGCTTGACGAACAGCTTCAGCGGACGCAGGATCTCGGCCTCGACCGTGCCGCCGTCCTTCCAGGTGACGATCTGCTGGACGACCCGGCGACCGTAGTCCTCCGGCTCCTGGGCGACACAGGCCGGGTAGGTGTCGGTGAGCGGTTCCTCGGCGGCACAGAAGCCGTAGACCTTGACGTCCATGCCCTGGGTGGCCTGGATGGCACCGTAGGCGGCCGGGCCGGTGGAGGCGAAGATCACGTTGATCTCCGGGTGGCCCTGCATCATCTCGGAGGTGACCCGGAGCGAGTCGTCCGGCTTCACATTGCCGTCGACGGTCGCGACGACCTCCGCGTTCGGATTGGTCTTGATGGTCTCGGTGAAGCCCTCGTCACGGACCACCACCGGCACCTCGTCGGGCTCGGAGACGAAGCCGATCTTCAGCTCGGCGTCGGCACCGAGATCCTTCAGCACCTGCTCGGCGGTCTGCTGGCCACCGGCGCGGTTGTCGGCACCCAGGTACTGGATGATCGTGGCGTTCTGCGCCTTCAGCGCCTCGTCGTTCAGCGTCACGTTGACGGTGAAGACCGGCACGCCGGCGTTGTTGGCCTCGCGGACGATGGCAGCGGCCGGCTCAGACTTCACCGCGTTCAGCGCCAGGGCGCACGGCTTCTTCTGCAGCATGGCCTGCACCTGGCTGAGCTGGTTGGCGTCGTCATCGCCGGCGACCTGCACCTCGACGTTGAAGCCGGCCTTCTTGCCCTCGTCCTCGAAGCCCTGCTTCATCGCCACGTAGTACGGGTTGGTCAGGTTCGGCAGCGCGACGGCCAGGAAGGGATTGGCCTCGGTGCAGGCGGCGGGGATCGCCGACGCGGTGGATTCGGTACCACCGGCGGTGGGGCTGGTCTGGGTACCGGTTCCGGTATCCAGACCGCCACACCCGGCGGTCAGGACGAGCACTCCGGCGGCGAGGGCCGCGGCCGGGAGTCGCATCATTTTCAACACGTCTTGCTCCTACTCTGTGGATGGGATTGGGGTCTGCGCAGGCGTCTTCTCCTGCGGGCTTGGGGGAGGGGACGAGCCACCGTCGGCGGAACCTCGTCCACCGAACAGGCGACGCAACCCTTCGGAGAGGGTGAACTCACGCCGGATGGCGTCCAGGCTGACGCCGAGCAGGATGATCACGCCGATCACCAGCGGCTGCCAGAAGCTGTCGACACCCACCACGTTCATGCCGTTGGAGACGGTGGCGATCAGGATCGCGCCGAGCAGGGCACCCAGGATGGTGCCGACGCCGCCGAACAGGCTGACCCCGCCGACCACGGCCGAGGCGATGGAATAGAACTGCTCGTTTCCCGAGCCGGCGGTCGGGTAGCCGACCATCAGGCGGCTGGTGGTGATGATGCCGCCGATGCCGGCGCAGACGCCCGAGATGGCGTAGACGGTGAGGATCTTGCGTCCGATGTTGACGCCGGCCAGCCGGCTGGCGTCGGCGTTGCCGCCGACGGCATAGATGTGAATGCCGGTCGGGGTCTGCCGCAGCACCACCATCAGGATGATCGCCGCCGCTGCCAGCATCAGTACCGGGATCGGGATGCCGAAGTAGGAGCCCCGGCCGAAGATGGCGAAGTTCGGGTCCGCCACGGTCACGGAGCGGGCGCCGGTGAGGATCTGCGGGATCGCCGCGGAGATGCCGAAGGTGGAGAAGGTGACGATGAACGGCGGCAACTTGACATAGTGGATGATCGCGCCGTTGACCAGGCCCACACCGAGTCCGGCCGCGACCGCGACCAGCCCGGCCAGCCACCACGGCGCCCCGGCCTGCATCGACAGGGCTGCGAGCATGCCGGTCAGGGCGATGTTCGAGCCGACCGAGAGGTCGATACCACCGGTCAACAGGACGAGGGTCTGGCCGAGAGCCAGGAACGCCACCACGGTTCCGTTCAGCATCAGGACCTGAACGTTGCCGAGTGTCGCGAACTCCTTCGAAAGCAGCGACATCACCAGCGCCACCAGCACCAGTACGCCCAGGATTCCGATCTCATCCGGAAGACGCCGTCGTTTCACCATCAGCCACCTCCTCCTCACTGAGGTTCATCTCGCCGCCCAACCTAAGGAATCTCCCGAAGACTCGCAACACATGTTGTGGAATCGAGACCTACAGACGCTATACAGTGCACATATGAGCAAAAAGGCTGCCACGAGGCGGGCCCGGACCCGCCAGATGCTGGAGATCGCCAGGCGTTACTACCTGGCTGATGAGTCGATGGTTCAGATAGGCGCGGAACTCGGCATCAGCCGCTTCAAGGTGGCCCGGCTGCTCCAATCGGCCAGGGAACACAGGGTCGTGACGATCACCCTGAACCACGGCGGCGAGGTCGACGAGGCCTTGTCGCGGCAGCTGGCCGGCCATCTCGGCCTGAGCCGGGCGGTCGTGGTGGAGGCTTACGGAACAGTCGCCGAGGTCCGGCGGATCGTGGGCGAACACGCCGGCCGCGTGCTCGCCCGCTCGGTGACGCCGGGCGAGACCCTCGGCTTGGCCTGGGGCCGCACGCTGACCCACCTGATCGAGAGCATCGACCACCTGCCGAGCGTGCAGATCCTGCAACTCAACGGGGCGGTGGGGCCCAGCCTGAGCCAGAGCCCGGTGGAGCTGGCACTGAAGGCGTCGCTGATCAGCGGCACCAACGCCAAGGCCATCATGGCTCCGCTGTACATCCACGATGCCGATGGCGTGCGGACGATTCGCGGCCTGCCGGAGATCAAGGACGTGCTGGACAGCTTCGACACCCTGACCACGGCGGTGGTCGCGGTGGGGGCTGTGGAGGCCGCCGGCGACGGGTCCACGGGATCCCGGCTGCTGCCGATGCTACCGAGCGAAGTTCGCGAGGAGTTGCTGCGATGCGGCGCTGTTGCCGAGGCCTGTGGCCTGACCTTCGCGGCCGACGGCACCCTGGCCTACCCGCAACTGGCCCGCAATCACATCCTGGCGATCTCGCCGGAACAGCTCCGGCGGGTGCCACGGGTCATCGCGGTCGCCTCCGATCCGAGCAAGGCGAAGGCGGTCCTCGCCCTGCGCCGGGCGGATGTGATCTCGGAGTTGGTGGTGGACGCCGAACTTGCTGAGGCGCTGCTCGCGCTGCCGGCGTTCATGGTCGGGCGCGACGAAGCGCCGTGGCCCCGCTGATCATCCGTCGGAACCCGCCTGCCGCGTGGTCACTTCACGACCGCGTGTCGAGGTGACCAACAGCCACAACGCGTGAGCAGGGCGAACGCGGCCTCAGCGCACCGCGGCGATCACGGCGTCCAGCACGTCCGGATCGGCCAGGACGCGGAAGTGGCCGATCGCCGCGACCGGGATGTTCGTGGCTCCCTCCAGGTGGGAGCCGGTCGGGATGTGCGGATCGAAGGAGGGGCAGATCGACGTGATCAGGTGATTGATCTCGGGGCGGCCCGCGAGGGCGAGAATCGTGGCGTCGTCCGGGCCCATCGCCCGCACCGGCCGGGAGGGAACCAGTCGGGCCAGTACGGAGCCGGAGAAGGGCGTGGCGATCGCCACCAGCCGGCGCACCCGGCCCTCGACGTCGTCCAGCAGCACCTGCTTGCCGATCAGGCCGCCCTTGCTGTGCGCCACGATCACCACGTCACGCAGGTCGCAAGCAGCCAGGTAGGTCGAGGCCAGCACCGCACCTTCGGTCACCGCGAGCATGTTCCGCTTCAGTTCGGGCAGCACGTGGACCGGATGCCCGGCGCTGCTCAACCGATCCGCGACCGGCCGCATCACCGTCCACTCCTCCATCACCCCCGGAATCAGCAGAACGGGGCTCAGCCAGCCGTGGCGGTACCGGTGCGGGACGTCGCGCCGGACGAACCCCTTTCCGAGCGCCCGGGTGATCCAGCGGTAGTCCGCACCCCAATACCAGCCGCGGCGCAGCATGTCACGGACGCGGTCCAGGGCGGCCGCGCGCTCCCGCCGGTCAGCGGTGGGCATGCTCGTCGACCAGTTCGGCGATCGCCTGCGGGGCGGCGAACATGGTGGCGTGCGGGCCCGGGACGGTCGCGAACCAGCCATGCCGGAACCGCCCGGCGAGCTGTTCGCCCCAGGCCAGCGGGACGATCGGGTCATCGGTGCCGCAGATCACCAGCGTCTTGGCCTCCACCCGCTCGGCGATGACCTCCAGGTCGGCGCGCAGCAGATGCGGGGTCTGCTGGATCATGTAGGGCACCCCGGCGCGGAACAGGTAGTCGTAGATCGCCAGCGCCGAGACCTGAGGCGGCTCCTTCAGCCCGTTGGCCAGCAGCAGGCGGGCCACCCTCGGCAGGCTCCGGGCACTCGGCACGACCACGGGAGCGATCAGCACGACGTGGTCGACCTGCTCGGGGTAGGCGGCAGCCAGCTGGGCGACGACCTGCGTCCCCATCGAATGCCCGACCACCACCGGATGGTTGAGGTCCTGGTCGGCCAGGTACCGCGCGACCAGTCGCGCATGGTCGGCGATGGAGAGATCGCGATCCGGGCGCGGCGAACGTCCGTAACCGGCCAGGTCGATCAGGTGGACATCGCCCCGTTTGGCCAGCTCGACCGCTGCCGGCCCGTAGGAGCGCGCGGAGACCCCGATCCCGTGGACGAGGACGAAATCCGGCCCGGTCTTCTCCGGCACCAGGCAGTCGAACCGGTAGGCCACCAGCGAGGCGTGCCCGTACCCGGCGCGGCTGGTGTGGTACTCGACCGTCCCGACGTACTTCTTCTTGTAGGTCACCTCGTCGCGAGACTGATGGCGGCGGGACATGCCCGAAGCTTAGTTGGAAGGCCCCGGCAGCGCTGGATGCGGATGCGCCGGTGGGCTCTCTTCGCCCGAATCCCGCCCCGGCTTGCCGGCGGGCGGATATCCTCGCATGACGAAACACCGTCCTGGGAGATCCGATGAGGGCAAGACTGACCGTCGCGACGCTGGCCATCGGCCTGGTCGGAGCACTCGGCATGTCATCGCAAGCCGCGAGCATTCCGGTGGCGACACCCGTGGCAAGCTCGACGGCCACCACACCGGCAGTGGTGGAGGTGACCGTGCTGGCGGCCAAGGTGACCGTCAAGAAGTACAAGAACTGCGCCGCCCTCAACAAGAAGTACCGGCATGGCGTGGGCAAGACCACCGCCAAGGACAAGGTCAGCGGAAGATCCAAGCCGGTGAAGAACTTCAAGAAGCACAACGCGCTCTACAGGGCGAACAAGCATCTGGACCGGGATCGGGACGGCGTCGCCTGCGAGAAGCGCTGACGATGCCGCTGGATCATCTCGTGCTCGCCTCGGGCGACCTGACCGGGCTGATCGACGCCTTCCGGGCCGCTACCGGGGTCGATCCGGTACCGGGGGGACGCCATGCGGTGGGGACGGCGAACGCGCTGGTCCCGGTCACAGTGTTGGGCCGGCCCACCGGAAGCTATCTGGAACTGATCGGTCCGGAGACCTCCCAGACCACCCTCACCGAGGACTTCTTCGGGCTCGCGACCTCCGGGGCACCGCGGGTTGCCGCCTTCGCGATCCGCGGATCGCTGGAGGAGTGGTCGGCCCGCTACCGGGCACGGGGACGCGACCCCTGGCAGATCAAGGATCTCTCCCGCCAGACCCCCGCCGGCGACCTGCTGCGGTGGCGGTTCGTGCCACCGGCGCCGGTGCCGGTCGACCCGGTGCCGTTCGTGATCGACTGGCTGGATTCGCCCCACCCCTCAGGAGTCGCGGAGCCGGTGATCGACCTGCTGTCGCTGCGCCTGGGTCACCCCGATCCGGCGGTGCGCGCCGAACTCGCCGCGCTGTCGCCCGTGATCGAGGCGATGGAAGCCCCACCGTCGCTTGGGATCGTGCTGCGGACCCCTCACGGCGTCGTGACCGAGACCGATCTGGGCCTGGCCCCGGGACCGAGCGAGCACTAGCGTCCCGCGACATCGTGGACGGGTTCGTCGGCGCGGTCGCGCCCCGTGTCCGCACCGGACGGGGCTCACCCCGTGGCGCGGTCCCGCGTCCAGTACCCCATGGCGTGGATGCCCCGCTTTCCTGCGCCGGTGGCGGCTCGCAGGATCTCCTTGATGGAACGGGTCTGGACGGTGTCCACGCACACCCAGCCGTACCAGCCGGCGACCTTGTCGATGCCCTCGCCCAGCCGGGCTGCCAACTCCTCGTGCGGCACCCACGTCACCTGCAGACCGGGGTGCGGCACGATCGGCAGCAGTTCGTCCTCGGGGTGTTGCCTGCCGAACCACAACCGCACCTGGACCTGGTCCGGCAGGCTCGCCAGGACGCTGTTCACCGCCGGCAGCGAGGCCGGGTCCGCGACGATCGCGAACCCCGGCGGCATCGGGTCGGGCGCCACATAGTCGTCCCTGGTGAGCACGGACACCTGCACGACGTCTCCTGGGCCGGCGGTCCGGGCCAGGTCCATCGCGTAGCCGTGGTCGTGCATGGCGAACTCGAGATCGAAGGTGCCGGCCTCGACGTCCGGATCGACCAGGGTGAACGCTCGTTGGTAGAGCCGATCCGGCCCGGGACACCACAGCCGGATCCACATCGTGGGATACGGCGGATGAGCGGCCAGCAACTCCGGCGCCGCGAAGGACAGCCGCCGGTAGTACGGACCGACATCCCGGGCGGCGGTCACGGTGATCTCGTAGTCACGAGCCCGGTAGGCCCGCATGATCACCCCTTGAACGCCCTTGCGCAGCATCGTGCTCTCAGCCATCGCACTCCTCAGATTAGGTTTGCCTAACCTAAGCATGCCTGGTCGTGACGCTCAGCGCAGGACACGGCGCAGGAACTCCTGGGTTTCGGGACGCTTGGGCGCATCCAGCACCTGAGAGGGCGGGCCCTGCTCACAGATCCGGCCGGCGTGCAGGAAGACCACCCGATCGGCCACCCGGCGGGCGAAGCCGATCTCGTGGGTGGCCATCAGGATCGTCGAGCCGGCATCCTTCAGTTCTGCCACCAGATCCAGCACCTCGGCCACCAGTTGCGGGTCGAGGGCCGAGGTGATCTCGTCCAGCAGCAGCAGTTCGGGGTCCGGAGCGATCGCGCGGGCGATCGCCACCCGTTGCTGCTGACCGCCGGAGAGGCGATCCGGATAGGCCTTCGCCTGCCCGGCGAGCCCGATCCTTTCCAGCAGCACCATGCCGCGCTGCTCAGCCTCCGAGCGGGCCAGCCGGTGCACCTTGCGCAGCGCGAGGGTGACGTTGTCGAGCACACTGAGGTGCGGGAACAGGTTGTAGTGCTGGAACACCACGCCGATCCGGGCGCGGACGGCGTCCACCTCCACCCGTGGGTCGGAGATGTCGTCGCCGGCCAGCAGGATCTGGCCGTCGTCGATCCGTTCCAGCAGGTTGGTCACCTTCAGCAGGGTCGACTTGCCCGAACCGCTGGCGCCGATCAGCGCGACCACCTCGTGCTGGGCCACGTCGAGGTCTATCCCACGCAGCACGTGGTTGGTGCCGAACGACTTGACGATGCCGCGCAACTGCAGGACCGGGCTCATAGCGGACCCCCGCGACGTTGTTCAGAGGAGCGCAGCGCAGGAGAAGAACGTCGTGGGGTGCGAGCGGGGTCCCCGCGACGTTGTTCAGAGGAGCGCAGCGGAGGAGAAGAATGTCGTGGGGTGCTCATACCAGCCCCCCGATCTGCTCACGACGCTGCTGCCGGGCGGTCAGCCAGTCGGTGAGCCGGATGAACGGCCAACTGAACAGCACGAACAGCAGCCCGGCCACCACGTAGGGCGTGTAGTTGTAGGTGTTCGACACCATCACCTGGGCGGCACGGACGGCATCCACCGCGCCCAGCACCGAGATCAGCCCGACATCCTTCTGCATCGAGACGAAGTCGTTCATCAGCGCCGGCGTCACCTTGCGGACGGCCTGCGGCAGCACCACCAGCCGCAGCGTGCCGTAGTGCGACAACCCCAGGGAACGGGCCGCCAGCCGCTGCGACGGATGCACCGCCTCGATCCCCGCCCGCAGCACCTCGGCGACATAGGACGAGTAGGTCAGGACCAGCGCGATCGTGCCGAGCAGCACCTTCGAGATCGGCTTGTCGCTAAACCCCAGCGCCGGGATGCCGAAGCCGATCAGATACAGCACGATCAGGAAGGGCGTCCCACGGAACAGGTCGGTGTAGGCGGCGGCGAGGAAGCGCAGCGGGAAGAAGACCGGACCCTTCAGGCTGCGCAGTCCGGCCAGCAGGACGGCGCCGAGCGCCACCCCGACCACCGCGATCGCCAGCACCTGCATGTTGAGCAGCAGGCCCTCGGCCACCTTCGGCAACGCGGGCCAGAAGTACTCCGGATTGAAGAAGGTGTCCCGGGTGACCTGCCAGCCCGGCGAGTTCATCAGGACGAGCGCGATCACGACCGCGAAGACGACCGTGCTGAGCAGGCTGATCGCGATGGATCTCGTGGTCTGCCGGCGGCGGTAGGCCCGCCTGCCGAGTTCGAGGTCGCTGACGGACGGGAGCGAACTGCTCCCGTCCGCCTGCGACTGCTGGGTCACCGAGCTACGACAGCACCGGTACGGAGATCGACTCCGACAGCCACTGCTGCTCCAGCGCGCCCAGCGTGCCGTCCGCGGCCAGGACGTCCACCGCCTCGGAGACCGGTGCGGTCAGCGCGGAGCCCTTGGGCAGCACGAATCCGAACTGGTCACCGCCAGTGGCATCGGCCAACTGGCCGATGATCTTGCCGCCGTCGATCTCGACCGCGGCCAGGTAGAGCGCCGTGGGCAGGTCGACCACGATCGCGTCCACCTGCTTGTTCTTCAGCGCCTGGGCCAGATCGGCGTTGGTGTTGAAGATGTCGGCCGGGGTGGTCGGCGCGATCTGCTGCTCGAGGGCGCTGAGGCTGGTGGTGCCGACCATCGCGCCGAGCGTCCCCTCCTTCAGTTCCGCCAGGGTGGTGGCGCCGGCGAGCGGCGAGCCCTCGTAGGTGAGCACCGCCTGCGCGGTGGTGTAGTAGGAGGACGAGAAGTCGACCGCCTGCTTGCGCTCCTCGGTGATCGAGAACTGCTGGATGTTCAGGTCCCATTCCTTCGGGCCGGGCGTGGTCGCCTCCTCGAAGGTGGTGCGCACCCAGACGACATCCTCCTTGGCGAAGCCGAGCTTCTCGGCGACCGCGTAGGAGACCGCCGCCTCGAAGCCCTCGCCGCTCTCCGGAGCGTCGTTCTCGACCCACGGCGAGTAGGCGGGGTTGCCGGTGGCGATGGTGAGCTTGCCCGGAGTGAAGGTCAGCTGGCTGAGATCCGCCGCGGTCGGCTCCGCGGACGGGGACGAGGCCGTCTGCTCGGGCGCGGGCGAGGAGGTCGCCGGCGCCGGTGAACCCGCACAGGCGCCCAGCCCCAGCGCGAGCGCCGCGACAGCGGCGACAACAGGGACGCGGGCGAGCAGCCTGGCCATGGTCTGGTCCTTTCGTCGGTGCCGGACGCGAACGCGCCGGACGAGAGGCACAAGGCTACGGTGCCGGGAGCGGCGGCGAACACCTCGCCCATCCCCCGGTCGATCAAGGAACCATGCCCACCGACCGGACACTCCGCGCCCCGCCAGGATTCACGACGGAAGGCTCCGGGTATCTCTGGTGTTGCACAGGATGTACCCAAGAGAACAAGGAGCAAATCATGTCCACCAGCACAGCGATCTCCGCTCTCGCGCCGACCGCTCCGGTACCAGCCGAGGTCGCCGCCGGAGCGGCGCACTTCCTGACGCCGATCGTGATCGATCTGGAGGCGCTGGTCGTCAACGGCAAGCAGGCTCACTGGCATGCCCGCGGCGCCAACTTCATCGGCATCCATGAACTGTTGGACGAGGTGGTCGAGCACGCCCAGGGCTACGCCGACACCGCGGCCGAGCGGGTCATCGCGCTGGGCCTGCCGGTCGACTCCCGGATCGCGACCGTCGCGAAGAAGAACACCCTCCCGGAGCTGCCCGATGGCTTCCAGGGCTGGCAGGAGACCGTCGCCGAGGTGGTCGGCCAGATCGACGCGGCCCTGGTGACCGTCCGAGCCGCGATCACCGGCCTCGACAACGACGCAGCCAGCCAGGACGTCGCGATCGAGATCGAGCGCGGCCTGACCAAGGACCGCTGGCTCCTGCAAGCGCACGTCTCGGCCTGACCTCACCGACGCCCGACCCGCGACGCACCCGGGTGCGCTTGACTCCGAGTCGTGCACTGAAGTGCACAACTCGGGGCGAGTAGCGTCCGTCAGCGGAGTCGCCAGGCTCCGCTGACCGGACGCTACTCCAGGCTGAAGCGGCGGAGAGTTCCGGACTCCGGATCGAGCACATAGCCCAGGCCGCGGTGCCGATCGATCGCAATCGCGCGCACCGGCGAGTTCACCTGATGCCGATGCTGTACCCGCGCGACCAGGTCAGCCTCCTCCACCCAGTCGCCATCGCCGATGGTGTAGAGCCGCTGCCTTTCCCCATCAACCGCCATTCCGGTGACCGCGGTCTCGCAGTTCGTTGAGGACTCCCACTTCTTGGTCTCGAAGTCGTAAACCTCGATTCGGCCGGTCTCTCGTTCGGAAACGTACAGCCGCTTGTTGTCGTCGTCCACGGCGAGCGCCGCTGACCCGGACGTGCGGTACGGCTTCAGCCTCTTGCCAGACTTGGTGTTGATCACCTGAAGCTCGGTGGTGGAGCGGCTTGAGACGTAGAGCCGGTTCCGGGCGGGATCGATCGCCAGATGGTCCGGCTGCTTGGCGACATCCACGGCGGCCACCTGTTGTCCGGTGTCAACATCGACGGCGACCACACGGGCGCCGTTGAAGTCGGCCACCCACACCACCTGTTCGCCAGGATCCACCGCGATCGCATGCGGGCGTCCTGGAGCGTGGAGCTTGCCCACCCTTGTCATCGTGGCCAGATCGATTATCACGACTTCGCCGGCGTCGAAGTCGGTCACATAACCTCGCTGCGCATCGCTGTCGACTGCGATTCCGATCGGCCTGCCGCCCAGCTCAAGGGCAGCCTCGGTCACCGGGCTTTGGCTAGCCCGATCGGCCGGCGCCACGATGCCCGGGTTGACGGCTGGCAGCGGCAGCAGCCCCATCCCGCCCGCCACGACCCCGGCGACGATCACCACCGCGGCCCCCAGCCCGGCGAGAGCCCTCGTCCAGGATCGCGGCTTGGGTTCGGTGGGTCTGAGATGGGCGGTGAACGCGACAGCCTGCGCGGCGTAGGACGGAGTCGTTGCCGGCTCGGCCGAGGGCCGGGACGCGGCGTTGACGCTCGCCTGCCCATTGGCGGCGGACGTGCTCCGGGCCGTCCGACCTATCGCCCCGGCGGCGCGCGGCAAGCGACCGCGATAGAGCAGCTCGTGGATCTCCGGGCCGTCAACGAGCTCGATTCCGGCCCAGTCTGCAAACGCCCGGGCGTCCGGCTGCACAGAACCGGTGAGCAGCAGGACGCCACTGCTCGCCCGTTGCGCCATCACTCGCCCGTACAGCGAACGGACGGCCTCTCGGTCCACCGAATAAGAGCGCCACTGCTTGCACTGAACCAGCACGGTCCGGCCGGCTTTGCGCAGCACGAGGTCAATCCCGTTGTCGGACCGGTCGCCGGTCACCGTCGCCTCGTAGCCGTGGGCACGGTAGGCCTCAGCTACCAGATGGACGAACTGTCGCCAGTCCAGCTTTCGTACCGCGGCAACGGCTTCCGCCGCCCGCGCCGCGTCGTAGCGAGACCCGACCGGAACCCAGTCGGAGCCATCCCATAGCCGGTCGTTCATCCCCGTCCTCACCCTGAGGAACGCGACACCGCTGTCACGCTCCTCTGGGCCCGATGCTAGTGAAAGCATGGCCTGGAATCCGGAGAACCGACGAAGCCGTACTCGACGCCCGGGGACTGGTCGGGCAGCCGCAGGAGCCGGACCTGCTCTGGCTATCGTGAGCGGATGAGGATTCTCGCGATGCTGGCGGTCGGCATGGCCGCGGTGCTGGTCGGCGGCTGCACCTCTGCGGGCCTCGGAAGGTCGCTCGGCGGCGTCAGCTACGTCGTCGACAAGCTGTCCGACCGCCAGGCCAGCAGCCGGGTCTGGACCGCGACGGACCTGCCCGAGTTGGCCGACCTGGTCGCTCTGCTGGGCGACGACGAGTTCGAACGGCGGCTGGCCGAGGTGGATCCCGCCCGTGAGGTCGTCGTATCGCTCTACTTCGACGCTTGCAGCACGCAGGATCCCGAGCTGATCCTCGACGGTCAGCTCCTTACCGTCCGGTACCGGACCAACCTGAACCGCAACTGCGTCCGCGCCGTCGACACGCTCACCCTGTTCGCCGTCCCCCGCTCCGACCTTCCGGACCGGGTGGTGTACTTCGACCAGGAGTTCACGCTCAGTTGAGAACCGGTCGCCCCTCGGCAGTTCGACGGTCGGCCCCAGGGAGACGCACCTAGCGTCCGGCTGCGGAGCGCCGCCTGAGCACCAACTTGCGGAGTTCGTCGAACCAGAGGACGGACGAGGCCAGCGCCAGGCAGGCCAGCCACTGCCCGGCGCTGAGCGCGGCGGTCCCGAAGGCGCCCTGCAACAACGGCAGGTGGACCACCGCGATCTGGAGGGCGCCCGCCAGACCGATCGCAGCCCAGAGCCAGTGGTTGGAGAACAGCCCGGCGAAGGCGGTGGTGGTCTCGGAGCGGGAGTTGAGCGCGTTGAACAGCTGGGCGAGCACCAGCGTGGTGAAGCCTGCGGTGCGCGCCACCTCCAGCGAGTCGCCGCCGGCGATCAGGCCACCGGGCAGGAACATGTCGATCGCGATCAGGCTGGCGGCTGCCATCACCAGGCCGATGGTGATCACTCCGCCCCACATCCGACGGTCGATGATCCGTTCGGCTGGCCGGCGAGGCCGCCTGGCCATCACGTCGTCCACTTCGGGGTCGACGCCCATCGCGAGGGCCGGCCCGGAATCGGTGACCAGGTTGATCCACAGGATCTGGGTCGCCAGCAGCGGCACCACCACGCCGCCCTCGGCGGCATCGGTCAGCCCCAGAGCAGTTGCCAGCACGACGCCGAAGAAGACCGTGAAAACCTCGCCCATGTTGGAGGACAGCAGGTAGCGCAGGAACTTCTTGATGTTGTCGAAGATGATCCGGCCCTGTCGCACCGCGGTGACGATGGTGGCGAAGTTGTCGTCGCTGAGCACCATCCGGGCGGCTTCCTTGGTGACCTCGGTGCCGGTGATCCCCATCGCCACGCCGATGTCGGCCGAACGCAGCGCCGGGGCGTCGTTCACCCCGTCCCCGGTCATCGCGACGATCTGGCCCTCAGCCTGCAGTGCGTCCACGATGGCCAGCTTGTTCCGCGGCGCCACCCGGGCGTAGACCGAGGTCCTGCGGATCAACTCGTCGGCCTCCTGCGGTGACAGCGCGTCCAGCTGCGGGCCGGTGACCGCCTTCGTCCCCGCGGGGACGATACCCAGGTCGGCAGCGATCCGGGCCGCGGTGAGCGGATGGTCGCCGGTGATCATGACGATCCGGATCCCAGCCCGGTGGGCGGCAGCCACCGCGTCCCGCGCCTCGGCGCGCGGCGGATCGATGATGCCGACCATGCCCAGGAAGATCAGTCCCCGTTCCAGTTCCTCGTCCGGCTCGGCGTCGTCGGGCAACTGCCGGTAGGCGAACCCGAGGGTGCGGTACGCCGCTCCGGAGAGTTCCGCGAGCCGGTCGAGGATGTCCTGCCGCGTCGAGTCGTCCAGCGGCTCCACCTCGTCGCCGACCTGCCGAGAGGTGCACAACGGCAGCAGCACGTCGACCGCCCCCTTGGTCGCGATCCCGTGGCCCAGCCCGCGGTCGTCGGAGAAGACTGCCGACATCCGCTTGCGCTCGGAGGTGAACGGCACCTCACCTCGCCGATCGACCTGCTCCAGTCGTTCCTCGATGCCGCCGACCTTGCGGGCCGCCACGATCAGGGCGGCCTCGGTCGGATCGCCCTGGACGTCCACGCCGGTCTCGGATTCGACCACCTGGGCGTTGTTGGCGAAGGCTCCCGCCGCCAGCAACAGGTTGAGTTCGCGGGCCAGTCGGGACGGCAATTCGCCGCCCTCCGGCAGAGCCACGGCACCGTCCGCCCGGTAGCCGGTTCCGGTGATCTCCACCTCGCCCGAAGCGGTCGCCACCCGCTGCAGGGTCATCTCGTTGCGGGTCAGCGTCCCGGTCTTGTCCGAGGCGATCACGCTCGCCGAACCGAGGGTCTCCACCGAGTGCAACTTCTTCACCACCGCACCCTTGCGGGCCATCGCCTGCACCCCGATCGCGAGTACCACCGACAGGATCGCGGGCAGCCCTTCCGGCACCGCGGCAACCGCCAGGGAGACGCCGAGCAGCAGCACCGTCACCAGGTCGGAGAGCGACGACACCTGGTTCACCCAGGCGGTCACCGCCATCACCGCGACGGCGATGCCCACGACGGTGATGCCGAGCACCTTCGAAACGGTTGCGATCTCGCGCTGCAGCGGGCTGGGCTCCTCCTTGGTGTCCTCCAGCATCTCCGCGATCTCGCCGACCTCGGTGGCCATCCCCGTGGCGGTGACGATGGCCCGGCCGACGCCCTGGACGACGGCGGTGCCCTTGTAGACCATGTTGAGCCGGTCGGCCAGGGCAGCCGGCTCGGCCAGCGGTGACGGGTCCTTTCCGACGGGCTCGCTCTCACCGGTCAGCGATGCCTCGCCGACGGTGAGCGCGCTGGCTTCGATCACCCGGGCGTCCGCCCCGACGGAGTCCCCCTCGGAGAGCGACAGCACGTCACCGACCACGAGCTCGGTGGTGGGCACCTGCGTCAGGCGACCGTTCCGCAGCACCGTCGAGGTGGTCACGGTGAGCCTGCGCAGCGCAGCGACCGCGTCCGCCGCCTTGGCCTCCTGAGCCAGGCCGATGGCGGCATTGGCCAGTAGCACCGCCACGATGACGATCGCGTCCACCGGGACCCCTTCGGCGCCCTCGGCCACCCAGGCGACCACCGAGATCGCGACCGCTACCAGCAGTAGGTACACCAGCGGATCGGCGAACTGGGCGAGGATCCGGCGCCACAGCGGCACCGGGGGCGCCGATCGCAGCTCGTTCGGCCCAAGCCTCGCCAACCGGTCGGACGCCTCCGCCGCGGTCAGCCCCGACGCCGGATCGACGTCGACCGCAGCCGCCACCTCGATGGCCGGCAGCAGGCTGGGATCGGGCAGGCGCTCGGTAGCCGTCCGGGCCAGGTCGCTGGGCATCGGTTCATCAGCCTCCTGGGCCTGATCATCTCGTGGTCGTAGCTTCGACAGGCTCGGCCAACGTTTTCCCTGAGCCTGTCGAAGGGTCGTTCGCGTTCCTACCGCCCAGCGTAGGGGACGTCCCGATCCGGACCGGATGCCGGCCGAGTCCGCCGCGGCGTCGTCCGGCTCAACCGGTGCTGGCGATCACGCCGACGCCCACGAAGACCAGGACCACACCGGCCACCTGGACGGGTTTGAGCCGTTCGCCGTGCACCCACCAGCCCAGCAGGACGGTGACCGCCGGGAACAGCGAGGCGAACACCGCGACCACCGACAGCAACCCGGAGAGGCTGGCCAGCGCGAAGCAGAGGTTGGCCAGGAAGCCCAGCACCCCGATCGCGGCGATGCCGAGCAGCGGCAGGCCGGATGCCCGCGGGACCTGCCGGCGCAGCACAGCGATCGCTGCGTAGATCGCCAGCGCGGTCACCGCGTTGGTCAGCAAGGTGGCGGTCACATGATGGCTGCTTCCCCAGGCCACGGTCAGGTTGGAGACCCCGAAGCCCAGCGCCGAGAGCAGCGCGAGCAGGATCGGACGGGAGCCGGCCCGCGCGCCGCCCCGCAACTCCGGTCCGGTGGCCAGCATCGTCCCGACCACCGCGATCGCCATGCCCAGGATCAGCAACGGGCCCAGGGCATCGCCGGCGACCAGTCCGGCCAGCAACGGCACCACGACGCTCAGCGCAGCCAGCGGCGCGACCACACCCATCGTGCCGGTCGCCAGCGCCTGGTAGAGCGAGGAGACCCCGATCGCCACCGCGACACCGCCGATCGCGCCCCACAGGATGGCCGGGCCGGCCTCTCCACCGGGCTCGTCCACCAGCAGTCGGGGCAGTACCGCCACCACCCCGACCAGCTGGCTGAGCAGCAGCACGGTCAACAGTGGCACCCGTCGCGACAGCGTCCCGCCGAGGAAGTCCGAGACGCCCAGGCAGACCGACGCCACCAACCCCAGCAGGGCCAGTCCAGTCATGCCTGCCGTTCCACCTCGAAGGCGTCGACGAACTCCGTCGCCCGCAACGGTCGCTGTCGCCAGCCCAAGTGAGCGGCCAGCCGGAACAGCTGGGGCGCCTCGACCGCGGCCCGTTCCAGCGCGGCGGCCTGGCCGAACACCACCCGCGGGTCACCGTCCGCCTGCACCTGGCCCTGAGCCATCACGACCACGCGGTCGAAATGCTCGGCACAGAAATCCATGTCGTGGGAGATCGCGATCAGCGTCCGGCCCTGCCCGGCCAGTGACTCGACGATGCCTGCGATCATCTCGACCCCGCGGGCGTCCTGGCCGGTGGTCGGCTCGTCCAGCACCACGATCTCGGTGTCCATCGCCAGCACCCCCGCCAGCGCGACCCGCTTGCGCTCGCTCAGCGAGAGATGCAGCGGGTGGCTGTCGGCATGCCCGGCCAGTCCGACCATCTCCAGCGCAGCCATGGCCCGCTCGGTCACCTCGTCCGCGGCACAACCCAGGTTGCGCGGCCCGAACTCGACATCGCCGCGCACCGTGGCGGCGAAGATCTGCTCGTCCGGGTTCTGGAAGACGTAGCCCACCCGGCGGGCGAGTTCGGCGATGCTGCGTCCGGTGGTCGGCTCGTCCCCGACGTAGACCGTCCCGGCACTGGGATGGAAGATGCCGTTGAGGTGTCGGACCAGGGTGGTCTTGCCGGCGCCGTTCTGTCCGACGATCGCCACACGTTCCCCCGGCTCGACGCCGAAGGACACCCCGCGCAGCGCCTGCACACCGCTGGGATAGGCGAAATGCACCCCCTCGAACCGGACGGACGCACTCATCGTCCACCCCCGAACATCGCGGCGGCCTGCTGGAAGGACACCGGCAGCGGGGTGTCGTCGCCCAGCAACCCCCGCTCGCGGGCCAGGCGGCCGGCCTGGGTGTAACGGGTGGAGCCGATCCCCCACTCGACGGTGCGGGGGTCGGCGAGCACGACGGTGGCCGGGCCGTCGGCGACGATCCCCCCGTCGGCAAGCACCAGCAGCCGGTCGGCGTGCTGCTGCAGCAGTTCGAGCTTGTGCTCGAAGATCACCACCGTCACGCCGGCCTCCTGCAACTGGTTGAGGACGTCGAACACCAGCCGGGTGCCGGCTGGATCCAGCTGCGAGGTGGGCTCGTCCATCACCAGCACCGGGGTGCGCAGCACGAGCATCGAGGCGATCGCCACCAGCTGCATCTGGCCCCCGGAGAGGGCATAGGGCGAGCGGTCGAGCAGGTCGGCGATCCGGAGCAGGGCGGCCACCTCGTCCACCCGCTGGGCCATCTCCTCCCGCGGCGTGCCGAGGTTCTCCATCCCGAACGCGATCTCCTCGCGCACCGTGTAGCGGGCGCCGGAGATCTGGTTGAACGGGTTCTGGATCACCAGACCGACCTGGGCGACGGCTTCGGCCAGGCTGAGCGCGGCGACGTCCCTTCCGCCGACCTCGACCGTGCCGGTCAGCTCACCGCCGTCCACCTGGGGGAGGAACCCGGCGATGATCTTTGCCAGGGTGGTCTTTCCCGCCCCCGAGGCGCCCACCACGCCCGTGATCGTGCCGGCCGCGACGGTCAGCGAGACCCCCTCCAACACCGGACGTGGGGCGTCCGGATAGGTGTAGGTGACGTCGTCCAGCCGGATCACAGCAGCCCTCCGACCATTCCGACGGCGAGCACCGCGACGATCGCGGGCATCAGCCAGCGGGCCACCTGCTGCGGCCGGCTGTCCGGCACCGGGATCAACGAGGTGCGCTTCGCGGCGGAGCCGAAACCGCGGGCCTCCATCGCGGTCGAGCGCTCGTCGACATCGGTGAACATGCCCAGCACGAGGGGCCCCAGCAGAGGCAGCAGCACCCCGGCCCGCCGCAGCGGATTGCGCGGGATCGCCAGACCGCGAGCCTGCTGGGCCAGCAGGATGGCGTTCGCCCGATCCTGGAAGGACGGGATCAGCTGCAGCGTCGAGGAGATGATGTAGCTGAACTTCGGCGACATCCCCCGCTCGGTGAGCGCCGACATCAGGTCACCGGGGTGAGTGGTCAGTACCAGCAGGATGGACGCCAGCACCAGGCAGATGATCCGCATCCCGATCGTCAGGGCGAACATCAGGCCCTCGGAGGTGACGGTCATGAAACCCCACTGCCAGACCGGGGTCTGACCACCGGGGAAGGTGAGCCCCTGGACGATCACCAGCACCACGATGATCGGCAGCAGGATGATGCCGCCGATCTTCGCCAGTTGTCCGCCGCAGCGGGCGATCACCGCCGCCGGCAGGATCACCACGAGCAGCACGATCGCCGAACCCCACCACTGCGGGATCGCGAACACGATCACCAGCAGGCTGAGTAGCGCGACCAGCTTGGTGACCGGGTTGAGCCGGTGGATCGGGGAGGTCCGGTCGACGTACAGGGACGAGGTCACTGGTTCAGGCCTGGGTCTCCGGTGCCTGCTTGCTGAACACCCGGTACTGGCGGGCGAACGGGAAACGCTGGATGAACCGGGACGGCAGCGCGGTCAGGATCAGGGCGACCACCGTGAACGTGATCAGCTTGTCCAGCGGATCCGAGAGCAGACCCTGCAGCGTGGTGGCAGCGAGCAGAGACTGCCCCCAGGCCTGGAACATGCCGACCAGCGCACCCGTCCCGCCACCGGTCGCTCCACCGAAGATGAAGGCGGCGATCGGGGCGGAGATCATCGCGGCGACCACACCGGTGACCGCACCGGCGATCGGGGCCGTCCACAACTTGCGGAACAGGCCGATCCGGGCGGCATAGCCGGCCATCACGCCGATGACGACCTGCACCACCGCGAACGGCAGCGCAAGCGGGCTGAGCGTCAGACCCCAGATCACATTGGTGAGGATGCCGGTCACCACCCCAGCTGCCGGGCCGGCCAGCGCCGACACCAGCACGGTGCCGATCGAATCGAGGTAGACCGGAATCCCGATCACCGACACGATCTGGCCGACCACGATGTTCAACGCGATCGCGACCGGGATCATCGCAATGGTGTTGGTCGAGAGCCGGTGGATGGACCCGGCTGCCAGCAGGACCGCGCCGATCAGGTAGCCCGCCATGGCGATCAGGCCGGCGCTGCCGGTGGCGGTCTCGTCCAGTCCGGTCGGCTGGGCTACCACAAGGTACAGGTAGGTCGCCAGCACGATCAGCGTGCCGGCGATGATCAGAATCAAGTTGCGCGTTCGCGCGGTATCGGTACTGCTGGTACTGGTCACTGCATCCTCCTTGGCGTTGCTGGGTCAGGCGAGACTGCGGGCGAGAGCGCCGACGCGCTCGATGGTGCGGCGGAAGAACTCCGCGGGGTCGGTGTCGACCGCGATGTCGGCGTTGGGACGCCTTCCCCACATGCCACGCCAGTCGGCGACCGTCTGGCCGCGGGTCAGGGTGCCGGCCAGTTCCACGTCCACCGTGGCGGGACGGACGCGGACCAGGCTCGGGTCGAGCGCGACCGCGGCGGCGAACGGGTCGTGCATGTGGGCCAGGTATCCCTGGTCGTAGAGCCGGTGGAACTCCATGTAGAACCGGACCGCGTCGCTGAGGTGACGGATCACCGGATTGGACGCGGTCGAGCGGGTGCCGGGTTCGTCCTCGGGCGAGACGATCTCGGCCGGGGTACTGCCCGCCGCCTCGGCCAGTTCGGCGATGTGGCGCGGGTGCATCTCGATCCGCTCGGTGATGTCGAGCGCGCAGATCACCGGACGCCGGTCGTCCGGCACCACCGAGAAGGCATCGAAGACGATCTTGGCCGAGTCCGGATCGACCGCGATGTTCCATTCCGTGGTGGGCCGGGTGTTGCCGGCGTGGTTGAAGGCGCCGCCCATCACCACGATCCGCTTCAGCAGCAGCGGGAGTTCCGGTTCGAGCTTGACGGCCAGGGCCAGGTTGGTCAGCGGCCCGGTGACCAGGCCGGTGATCTCGCCCGGGCGCTTCCGCGCGTTGTCGATCCATACTTCGGTGGCGTGTCGCGACGAGACCGGACGGGTCGGCGCGGGCAGTTCGGCGTAGCCGATACCCTGCGGGCCGTGGGTCTCCTCGGTGGTCACCAGCGGCTGGACGATCGGCACCTCGGCCCCCAGCGCGACCTCCACCTCCGGGTAGTCGCACAGTTCCAGCCAGGCCAGGTTGTTGGTGGCCACCTGACGGGCCGGCACATTGCCTGCCGTGCAGGTGATGCCCAGGATCTCCGCTTCCGGGCTGGCCATCAGGTAGAGCAGGGCAAGCGAGTCGTCGATGCCGGTATCGACATCGACGATCAGCGGTGTGGGTTCGGCCACGGTCAACTCCGGTGATGGACGGATCGCTTGCGGCGGACGCTCTCAGCGCCGCACCGATCCGCGATGGACGATGCTTGCTGGGCGGGGTCTCGGCCGGCGCGCGGGGGTCAGGCGCACTGGCTCCGACCTATCCAGACAAAGAAACTCCTCGACGCCGTCTGCTCCGACCGCGTTCACCATACCCACCCGCGGGCGGGCCGGTCCAGAGCCGCGGGACCCGAGCAACACCCCGGCGACCTCCGCTGCCCACCACTGATCGCCCGACTTCCGGTTCGGGACTCCGACCCGCGGCTGCGGATGACGCAGCGAAGCCGCTTCAGACGGCCTCAGCCGTCGTGAGGTCGTGGGAGACCGTGCCAGGATGCGGTGGGAGCGTGCGTCGTCCCGGCGGGGCGGTGGTCTCCCGGATCACCAGGTCACCGCTGATCACCACACGGGCATGCGGGTCGAGCGTGCCGAGCAGCAACTCCACCGCGATCGGACCGGCTTCCTCCGAGCGGGACTGCACCGATGTCAGCTGCGGGTAGGTCTTGGTCGCCAGAAAGCTGTCGCAGCCGACCACCGACATCTCCCCCGGCACGTCGATCCCTGCCTTGACGAAGCCGGCCATCGCTCCCTGCGCCATCAGGTCGTCGAAGGCGATCATCGCCGTCGCACCCGAGGCCAGCACCGGCGCGGCCGAACGCATGCCGTCGTCGTAGGTTGGCCCGAACCCCTTGATCAGGGTGACCTGCAGGCCGAACTCCTGGGCCGCCTGGAGGATCGCCCGTCGGCGCTCGCGGTTGCTCCAGGAATGCCTGGGCCCCACCACGTAGGCGATGCGGGTGTGCCCGAGTTCGGCCAGGTGCTCCACCGCCCGTCCGACGCCCCGGCCGGTGTCGACCAGCACACGTGGGATGCCGGCGATATCCCTGTTCACCAACACCAGCGGGATCCGTCGCGACCACTCGACGATCGCCGACTTGGTCTGCCGGGAGGAGGCCAGGACGACCCCGTCGGTGCGGGTGGTGAGGAGCCCCAGCGCGGCGGCCTCCCGGGCGGGGTTCTCCTCCGTGTCGGCGATCAGCACCGCGATCTCCAACTCGGTCGCGCGCGCGCCCACCGACCGGATCAGAGGAGGGAAGAAGGGGTTCGCGATGTCGGGCACCACCAGACCGATCGCGGACATCGTCCCGGTCGACAGGGCCTTGGCCGACGGGTTCGGCACATAGCCCAGGTCGGAGGCGATGCGCTTCACCCGCTCAACGGTCTCCGGGCGCAGCAGATCGGGCCTTGAGAACACCCGAGACACCGTCGAACGCGACACGTGGGCAGCGACAGCCACGTCGGTGATGGTCACCGACGCAAGCCCCTGCCTCCTGCCGTTCACCACGCAAACCTTAGTCTCGCCCGACCCACGCCAGTAAGGGATTCGTTACAAGAATGTATCATGCAACCGGTTGCACGTGCATCCGGTTGCATGACAGACTGCTTGCGGCGCGAGAAGGCACCACCGGCCCTCGACGAGAAGCGCGCCTGGCGAAGAAGGCCTACATGATCAGGAGGATCGCATGCGCATCATGAAGATCGCCGCCCCGCTGGTTGCTGTCGCACTGCTCGCGAGCTGCTCTGGCGAAGTATCCGGTGGCGACAGTACGATCCGGGTGACCCGGGACGGTCCGATCGTCCCGGTCTTCCACCCGATCCGAGCCACCGACAACACCTATCCGCTGCTCTATCTGATCTACGATCCCCTGGTGACGCTCGCCGAGGACGAACGTACGATCCAGCCCGGGCTGGCGTCCGAATGGTCGGTCTCCGACGATGCCCGGACCTTCACCTTCACCCTCAACGACACGGCCAAGTGGCAGGACGGCGAGCCGTTCACGGCCGAAGATGTCGTCTTCACCGCGTGGTGGGCCAATGCCAACGCTTCGGCCTACCAGGGCCAGCCGATGGCGTGGGGCCAAGTGGCAGGCGCCGAGGAGACCGCCGCGAACGGAACCGAGCTCTCGGGCGCGAAGGCACTGGACGAACACACCGTGGAGATCACCCTCGCCGAACCCAACGCGGGCTTCCTGGCGGCGATGGCGAACGCCCCGAACGTGATCGTCCCGGAACACAAACTCAAGGACGAGACCGCGGCGACCATCGAGGCCAGTGCCTTCGTCTCCGAGCCGGTCGGGACCGGCCCGTTCCGGCTCACCGAATACGTCGCCGATCAGTATGTCGAGCTCACCGCGAACACCGACTACTTCCGAGGGGCGCCGAAGTCGGGTCGGATCATTTGGAAGATCCTCCCCGGCCCACAGATCGCGGCCCAGTTGGAGTCCGGTGATCTCGACCTCGCGTTCGGGCTCTCCCAGACCGCCCGGGGGACGCTGGAAGGCGTCGAAGGACTCAGCCTGGTCGACAGCGAGTCGGTCGGCATGGTGGCGCTGTACACCCGGACCGAGGCTCCCGCGCTATCCGACCGCCGGGTGCGGCAGGCACTGTACTTCGGCATCGACCGGCAGGGACTGATCGATCAGGTGCTCGGTGGCAAGGCCAACCTGCTGTGGAACCCGCCGGGTCTCAACTTCCCCGAACTGGAGCAGTACCCCTTCAATCCCGACCGCGCCCGTGAGTTGCTCGCCGAGGCCGGATGGGATCCGGCCACCGAGCTCCAACTGGTGTACTGGAAGGACGCACCCTACGCCGGCGAGGCACTCCCCATCATCCAGCAGCAACTGGCTGAGGTGGGGGTGACTGCCACCCTCAACCCGCTCGAAGTGGACAACTGGGACGACATGGTCACCAACCCCGATCGTCGGGACGAGTGGGATCTCGACTTCGAGTTCGGTGGCACCTTCGGCCTTGGGCCGGACTACAGCTCCGGCAGCTACGGATCCTGTGAGGGCCCGCGGCGCCAGACGGGTCTCCAGAACTGTGAACTGGCGGGGCTGTTCGTGAAGGCCCGCGGGATCGTCGACCCCGACGAGCAGGCCAAGGTGCATCTGGAGATGGCCAGGATCATCAACGAAGAGGCCGACGCGATCTACCTCTGGCAGCCGATCCTGCTCAACGGCGTCGCCGACACGCTCCAGGGCGTGACCATCTATCCCTTCGACCGGCACAGCTTCATGCGGGCATCGGAGTGGGTGCAGTCGTGACCAAGGACAACCCGGGGCAGGGGACGATCCGCCTCCTGCCTCGGGTTGTCCTCCGCCGGATGCTGCAGGCCGTCCCTGCGCTCTTCATCGTCTCGATCGTCGCCTTCACCCTGATGTCGGCGACGCCCGGTGACCCCCTGACGGCGCGACTGGATCGAGAGGCCCTGGTGCGGATGTCCGAGGCGGACCTCGCCCGGGCACGTGCGGAGTTCGGGCTGGATCAGCCGGTACCGGTGCAGTACGCCCGATGGTTGTCACAGGTGTTCCAGGGCAATCTGGGCTACTCCATCGTCACCGGCCGTCCCGCGCTCACCGAGGTGACCGACCGGCTCGGCCCGTCGATCGTCCTGCTCCTGGGAGCACTTGCCGTCGCGCTCGTGATCGGACTCCCCGCCGGAGTCCTCGCGGCTCGTAACCCGGGAGGGGGTCTCGACCGCGCGCTGTCGGCGGCGGTCGTGACGGTGGTGGCGACGCCACCCTTCGTGGTGGGCCTGGTGCTGATCTACGTGGTGGCCATCCGGCTCGGGCTGCTACCGACCGGAGGCATGGGCGTGGCGGGCGAACCCAGGACCTTCGCCATGGTGGTACGGCATCTGGCGCTTCCCGCACTGGTCCTCGGATTGGCCAACGCGGCTCCCTTGGCCCGCTATTCGAGGGCGGCGATGGTGGAGGTCCTCGCCTCGGACTACATCCGTACCGCCCGCTCGACGGGGGCTCCGGAGTCGCTGGTGATCCGCCGCCACGGCCTGCGCAACGCCTCGCTGCCCGTCATCACCCTGGTCGCGGTGATGATCCCCGACCTGATCGCATCGTCGGTGGTGACCGAACAGGTCTTCGCCTGGCCCGGGATCGGCAGCCTGATCATCAAGTCCGCCCAGGCCGCGGATGCGCCGGTCCTGATGGTCGTCGTGGTGCTGGTGGCGTTGACCACCCTCACCGTGAACCTGCTGGCCGACATTCTCTACTCCGTTGCCGACCCACGAGTGAGGCTGGCATGACCGCGACGAGGCGGGACGTCGAGCCCGCGTTCGCCGACTCGACGCGGCGGAACCGCCTGCGGGAGCTGGTGTTCGGCCAGGGTCTGGTAGTGACGGTGTGCTGGTTCGGCCTGGCACTCGTGGTCCTGGCTGCCTTCATCGGACCGATCCTCCCCTGGGTGAGCCCCTACGACACCAGTCTGACCAGGATCGGCAATCCGCCCAGCCCGGAGCACTGGCTGGGCACCGACGGCTCCGGCCGCGACGTGCTCGCGCGCGTCCTGGTCGGCGCCCGCACCTCGCTCATCGTCGGTGTGTGCGCGGTGAGCCTGTACGTGGCGATCGCCACCGTGCTCGGCATGATCGCGGGCTACTTCGGCGGCGTGATCGACGTAATCCTGTCCCGCCTGATCGACGCCATGATGAGCATTCCCCTGCTGCTCCTGGTCACCGTGTTCATCGCGCTGCTCCGTCCCGGGGTGCCGACGGTGATCCTGGTGATCGGGCTGCTCGGCTGGCCCGCCACCGCCAGGGTGGTGCGAGCACAGACGCTGACCCAGCGCGAGCGCCAGTACGTCGCGGCGGCCCGGCTGTCGGGTACCAGGAACCTGGGCGTGCTGCGTCACCACATCCTGCCGAACCTCGCTCCCATCCTGATCGTCGCGGCCACGCTAGGCCTCGGTATCGCCATCCTGATGGAGTCGACCATCAGCTTCCTCGGCCTCGGGATCAAGCCGCCCGAGGCGAGCCTCGGATCGATCATCTCCACCGCGCTCGACCCCGTGATCCTCAAGGGGATGCCGTGGGTCTGGCTCCCGGCCGCGCTGGTGCTGGCCGCCATCGTCATCATGGTGAACCTCATCGGCGACTCGCTGCGCGATGTCCTGGATCCGACCAGCAGCCGGTCGGGAGGCCGCGATGCCTAGCCCCGGTTCGGAGCCGATGCTCGAGGTGGACGGCTTGAAGGTCTCGTTCACGACCCGCGAAGGAGCCCGGCAGGTGGTCCGCGGTATCGACCTGGCCGTCGCGCCCGGTGAGGTGGTCGGAATCGTCGGCGAATCCGGCAGCGGCAAGAGCACCACCGCCCTGGCGATCGCTGACCTGCTCCCCCGCACCGCCCGGGTCGAGGCGGCCTCGCTCCGCGTCGCCGGCCACGACATCATGGGCGCGGACGCCAGGAGCCGTCGCCGGATCCTGGGCCGCAACATCGGCTTCGTATTCCAGGATCCGAGCACCAGCCTGGATCCGACCATGACGGTCGGGGAACAGGTCGCGGGTCCCCTCCGGCTGCACCTGGGCCTCTCGGGAGCAGCCCTGCGGGACAAGGTGATCGAGACCATGACGCAGGCCGGGCTGGCCGACGCGGTCACCCTGGCCGGGCGCTACCCGCATCAGCTCTCCGGCGGCCAGCGCCAGCGGGTGATGATCGCGATCGCGATCTCGTGCACGCCGAGTCTGCTGATCGCGGACGAGCCAACCACCGCGCTCGACGTCACCATCCAGGCCGAGATCCTCGACCTCTTCGCCCGACTCCGAGTGGAACTCGGAGTCGCCGTCGTCTTCGTCTCCCACGACCTCGCCGTCATCGGTGAACTGGCCGACCGGGTGTGCGTGCTCTACGCGGGACGCCTGGTCGAACTGGGCGCCGCACGCGACGTCCTCGATCGACCTCAACACCCCTACTCCGCGGCTCTGGTGGAATGCGCGCCGTGGCTGGGCCGGGGACGGGGCCCGCTCCGCGTGATCGACGGCAGCCCGCCAGGCCCGGGGCATCCCGACATCGGATGCGCCTTCCGGCCGCGCTGCGAACACGCCACCGCCGAGTGCGCCGCGGTCCGTCCGGAGCTTCGTCCGGTCGCGACCCAGCTCGTCGCCTGCCACCACGCCGGCGCGCCACACGCGACCCAGGTCGTCTCCGTCCCGACCAGGAGGCTGCCGTGACGGCCGGCCAGCCGGTCCTGCGGGTCCAGGACCTCACCGTCAGCTACGGGCAGCAGCGGAGCACGCCCGTGGTCCACCAGATCTCCTTCGACATCGGCGCCGCCGAAACCCTCGCCCTGGTCGGGGAATCAGGCTCCGGCAAGAGCACCACCGGCCTCGCCGCCGTCGGACTGCTGCGCCCGGTCTCCGGCCGGGTACTGCTCGACGGCAGCGACCTCGCCGGCCTGAAGGGCGGGGAGCTCCGACGCGCCAGAGCCCAGGCGCACATGGTCTTCCAGAACCCCTCGGAGAGCCTCAACCCTCGCCGGAGCATCGGCTGGTCGATAGCGGAACCCCTGCGCAGCCAGGGCCGGCCACCCGCGGAGACCACCGCCCGGGTCGATGAACTGCTGAACGAAGTGGGCCTCGGCGCCGCACTGGCCGGCCTGTACCCGCACGAGCTCTCCGGCGGGCAACGCCAGCGGGTGGGGATCGCCCGAGCCCTGGCGAGCCGGCCACGGCTGGTCGTCTGCGACGAGCCGACCAGTGCTCTGGACGTCTCGGTGCAGGCGCAGATCATCAACCTGCTGCTTCGCCTGCAGGCCGACCACGGCACGGCGCTGCTGTTCATCTCGCACGACCTCGCGGTGGTGGAGTCCATCGCGCACCGGGTGGCCGTGATGCGGCAGGGACGAATCGTCGAGGCCGGCCCGGCGGGGACGATTCTGGCCGCACCTCAGCACCCCTACACCCAGACCATGCTGGCCTCGGTGCCCACCGGCCGGCAGCGACAACCCGGTGACCGAAACACCCTTGCCAACCGGGAATGACGAAAGGAAGACGAACGATGGCAGTGCCTGGCTGGACCGGCTACTGGGCGCAGGCCCGGGAGGCCGACGGAACGCAGGTCGGCGAGCAGTTCACCTGGTCGGTCTGGATCCGCGTGCCGGATCGGATCTCCGACACGCTGGGCGCACTTCTCTCCACCTTCGACCTGCGCACCCGTCACGGAGCCGAACTCGGACTGGTCTACGGCGCCTCCACCAGCAGCCAGCACAATCTCGCGACCGTGGAGTTCGGAGCCGACTGGGGTAGTGACCCTCGCTGGCAATCGCTCGGCAGGCCCGGCCTTTCCGCCGGTGTCCTCGCCCTGGCGGTTCACGACGGCGATCTCTATGCCGGCTCGGTCGGCGGGGACGGGCGGGGCAGCGTCCATCGCTATCGAGGCGGGGAATGGGTGGCGTTGCCCGGCGCCGGCGACACCAACTGCGTCAACGCGCTGGCGAGCTTCGACGGACACCTGTACGCGGGTGTCTCCCGGTATCGCACCGGCGGCTCGGCCATGTCGATTCCGGAGAATCCCGAGCCCGGCGGCGAGATATTCCGCCTCACCTCGGCGGACACCTGGGAGTCGACCGGACGGCTTCAGGGCGCGGACGCCGTGACCTCGCTGGTCGTGCACGACGGCCGGCTCTACGCGGCCGCGATGTACCAGGAGGGTGTCTTCGTCCTCGACGAGACCGGCTGGCGTCCCGTGGGATCTCCGGGACGGCGGGTGCTCACCCTCGGAAGCGCTGCGGGACGGCTCGTCGCCGGCGGCAACGACCACGCCGATCCGGACTCCGCCATCAGCCAGACCCGGGCCGGAATCGTCGTCCCCCAGCGGGACGCGGCCGGCGGCGGCGGGGTCTTCGCACTGGAGGCACCCTACGACTGGCGCTGCTACGGAATGCAGCCCGACACCACCCAGGTCTACTCGCTCACCACCTGGCAGGGCCGGATCCTGGCCAGCACCTGGCCGAACGGCTACGTGTTCGCCCGCGGGGACGATGACTGGGAATCGATAGGCCGGCTCGGGGCCGAAACCGAGGTCATGGGGCTGGCGGTCTACAACGGCGCGCTCTACGGCGGCACCCTGCCCCACGCCCAGGTACACCAGTACCGCGGCGGACAGTCGTGGGTCGAGGTGGGCGAACTGGACACCACTCCCGAGGCGCTCTATCGCCGCGCTGCCGGCCTGGCGATCCACGACGGCGCGCTGGTCTGGGGATGCCTGCCTTCCGGGACCGTTCACGCGATGCGTACCGGAGACGTGGTCACCGGCGACCGGACCCTCAGCCCGGGCTGGCATCACCTGGTGGCCTCGCGCGGGCTGGGCGTCCACCGGCTCCATCTGGACGGTGCGATCGTCGCCGAGGTGCGCTCGGCCGAGACCGGGCCGATCGCAGCCGGCCCACTTCGGGTCGGCGCGGGAGCGCGTACCGACTTCGCCGGAGAGCTGCGGCAACTGCGCATCTACGACCGGGTACTCGATGCGGACGAGGTGGCCCAGCTCTTCGCCTGCGACGATCCACAACGCGCCGGCACCACGTTCAGTCCCCACCATCCCACCGACCTCGAAGGGAGATCGTAGTGAAAACAGTCCAGGTCCTGCCCACCCGGAGCGCGATGGGCGAGGCGGCCGCGACCGCGATCGCCCGGATCCTCCGGGAACGACTGGCTGCCACCGACGGGCTGGTACGCGTGGTCTTCGCCGCCGCGCCCAGCCAGAGTGAGACACTGGCCAAGCTGGTGGCGACCGATGGCGTCGACTGGTCGCGGATCGAGGCTTTCCACATGGACGAATATCTCGGGCTACCCGACGACCACCCGTCCGGGTTCGCCAATTGGCTCCAGGACCAGCTGTTCTCCCGAGTGCCCTTCCACGCCTTCCATCCGATCAAGCCGGGTCCCCACCCGGAGGAGACCGCGGCGGACTATGCCGAACTGCTGGCCGGCGGGCCGTTGGATCTGGTGGTCTGCGGGATCGGCCAGAACGGCCACGTCGCCTTCAACGATCCTCCGGTCGCCGACTTCGACGATCCCCTCGACGCCAAGGTGGTCGAGCTCGACGACACCTGCCGCCAGCAGCAGGTCGAGGACGGCGGCTTCGCCAGCCTGGACGAGGTCCCCACCCACGCCATTACCCTGACCGTGCCACGACTGATGAGAGCGGCGGCGATCGTCTGTGTGGTACCCGACGCCAGCAAGCGTGCCGCGGTCACCGCCGCCCTCACCGGCCCGGTGACCACCGCCCTGCCAGCGTCCATTCTGCGCACCCATCCGAACGCGACGTTCATTTTCGACCAGGAGGCGGGAGCCGATGTCGATCTCGGCCGATGAACTCGTCCAGCGCTACCTCGACGGCCTGAAGGGACGCCTCGACGCGGTCAGCCGCGCCAACGCCGGCTCGCTGGCCGAGGCGGGCCGAATCGTCGCCGAACAGGTGGCGGCCGACCGGCTGGTGCACATCTACGGACCCGGCGGGCACTCGAATCTGGCGGCCCAGGAGCTGTTCTTCCGCGCGGGTGGCCTGATGCACATCGCGGCGATCCTCGACGAGGGCACCCTGCTCTCCTCGGGCGCACTGCGTTCGATGGCCATGGAACGTACCCCCGGCTACGGTCGGGTGGTGATCGAGAACGCCCGGCTGGGCGCCGGCGATCTCCTCATCCTGGTCAATGCGTACGGCATGAACGCCGCTCTGATCGATGCGGCGCTCACCGCCCGGGAACGCGGCGTCCGCCTGATCGGCGTCAGCTCCCGCGAACACGCCGAGGGCACCGCACCCGATCATCCGGCCCGGCACCCGAGCCGGGCGAACCTGCATGACGTGGTGGACCTGCATCTGGACTCGCAGGTGCCGATCGGGGACGCGATCATTGAGGTCCCGGGCCTCAGTCAGCGGACGGCTCCGGTCTCGACGGTGCTCAGCGCATTCCTGCTGCACAGCCTGGTCCTGCACGCGGTCGCCGAGCTGGTGGACCGCGACGTCGACCCGCCGATCTGGCGCAGCGGAAACGCACCGGGCGGGGACGAGGCCAACCAGCGTCACATCGATCGGTTCATCGGACGGATCCGCGCGCTATGACGACGGTGCGAGGTCGGCTTCCGGACGGCCGCACCGTCGAGGTGGACACCGAAGGGGAGGCGATCGCCGCCGTCCGGGAGGTCTCCCCTTCCGCGGACGACCCCTGGCTGGCACCGGGATTCATCGATCTGCAGGTCAACGGCTACGGCGGTTTCGACGTCAACGGCGACCAGGTCGGCCCGGAGGCCGTCGCCGGGATGGCACACGCGCTCGCAAGCGCCGGCACGACGAGCTTCGCCCCCACCGTGATCACCGCCTCCGAAGCGGCCATCCATACCTCGCTGGCGGCCATCGTCGCCGCCCGGGAGTCCGATCCGGCGGTGGCCGCGGCCATTCCGCTGATCCACGTCGAGGGCCCGCACCTCTCCGATCAGGAGGGGCCGCGCGGGGTGCATCCGGTGGAGCAGATCCGGCCACCCGACCTGACTGAGTTCGATCGCTGGCAGGCGACCGCGCACGGGCTGATCGGGATCGTCACCATCAGCGCTCACTGGGCCGGCGCGCCGGACTACACCGCCGGGCTCGTCGCCCGGGGCGTCCGGGTGGCGATCGGCCACACCCATGCCAGCCCGGAGCAGCTCACCGCGGTCGTCGACGCCGGGGCCACGCTGTCGACCCACCTGGGCAACGGAGCACACGCCGTTCTTCCCCGGCATCCGAACTATCTGTGGACGCAACTCGCCGACGACCGGCTGACCGCCGGGCTGATCGCCGACGGCCATCACCTGCCGGCCGACACCTTCAAGGTGATGCTGCGCGCCAAGACCCCCGACCTGGTGATCCTGGTCTCGGACGCTGTCGCGCTGGCCGGGATGCCGCCCGGCGACTACGTCCAGCCGGTCGGCGGCACGGTACGACTGGAGCACTCCGGCCGACTGGGACATCTGGGGACACCCTTCCTTGCCGGCTCCGCGGCGCGCCTGGCCGACTGCGTCGCCTTCGCCGCCGGCCTCGCCGAGGACGGTCTGGCCACCGCGGTCGAGTGTGCGACCCGGAACCCCGCTCGGGTACTGGGGGATCCCCACCGCGGGGTGCTGCGGCCGGGCGCCCGAGCCGACCTGGTCGCCTTCGACTGGAGGCCCGGCGATCTCACGCTCGGCTTGCGGGACGTACTCGTCGGCGGAAGGAGCTGAGATGCGCGCGGGCGTCGCCGTCTCCGACATCACCCCGGCCCGGGGATATCTGTCGGGCTTCGCCGCCCGCAGTGAACCGGCCACCGGGTCGCACGATCCGATCACTGTGCGGGCGCTCGCCGTGGATGACACCGCCGTGGTCACCCTGGATCTCTGCGGACTCGACGACCAGACCTGCGCGGCGATCCGGTCGCTGGTGCCGCTGCCGTCCGAGCACCTCCTCGTCCACGCCATCCACACCCATGGTGGCCCGGCCTGCATGCCGGGCCGGCTCGAACGGCGGGTGGACACCGAGTGGCTGGACAAGGCCGTCCGAGTGGCGGCCGCCACGGTCGTCACCGCCCTGGATCGGCGGACCGAGGTGAAGCTGCGCCTGGGGACGGCCAGGGATCCGGAGGTGGCGAAGAACCGCCGTCGCCCAGACGGCCCGGTCGACCGGCTGATCCCGGTTGCCGCGCTGGAGACCGCCGACGGCCGGGTCGCCACCGTCATCAGCCACGCCTGCCATCCGGTGGTGCTGGGCCCCGCCAACCGTCAATACACCGCCGACTATCCCGGCGTCGTCCGCCGGCTGATCGAACAGGCCCACCCAGGCTCGATCTGCCTATTCCTCACCGGCTGCGCAGGTGATGTCAACACCGGCCACTCCGCGGTCGATTCGATGCGCGGGACAGTCACGGCCCAACGGACCTTCGCCGCGGCCGAACGGATCGGCAGCGTGCTCGCCGACGCGGTGATCTCCGCACCACTCACACCATCCATCACGGAAGAGGTCTGGGCCCGCCGGGAACCCGTCTCGCTGGCGGTGGAGCCGGAAGGTCCGCTTGCGGGGCTGGCCGCTGAGTTCGGAGACCTCGCCCGCTCGGCCGCCACCGATGCCGACCGGGCGCTCTACACCGGATGGGCACAGTGGGCGGACGAACAGGCGACGGATCCTGGGCCGACCATCTGGAGCGGTACGGTCAGCCTGCTGGCCTGGGGCGACCTGAGACTGGCCGCCCTGCCCGGAGAACCGTTCAGCGCGGTCGCCGCCGCCATACGAGAAGCCCTCGGACGTCCGGAGGCAATGGTCGCCGGATACACCAACGGCTGCCCCGGATACCTGCCGACCGAGTCGGAGTATCCGCTCGGCGGCTACGAGGTCGGCGACGCCCACCGCTACTACGGCGCCGCCGGCCCGTTCCGTCCTGGATCCGCCGAAGACCTGGTCGCCGCGATCGCCCGGCTCTCCCGACCGGCGCTCTGAGTGGGCCCGTGGGCCCCGGTGCCAGCAGTTCCATCTGGTCGATCACCGGACACCGGTCGGGGTGGGATCAGACCCGGACAGCCTCGATCCCGGAACTGTCGGCGTTCACGTCGAACAGCACGGTGTCGCCGTCGGTCACCTCGCCGGCCAGAACGCGCTTCGCCAGGCCGTCCTCGATGGTGGTCTGCACCAGCCGCTTCAGCGGACGGGCGCCGTAGACCGGGTCGAAGCCGGTCAGCGCCAGCCAGTCCTTGCCGGCCTGGGTGACCTGGATCGAGATCCGGCGGTCGGCCAGCCGGGCGTTCAGCCGATCCAGCTGGATGTCGACGATCCGGGTCAGATCCTCGGTGCCCAGCGGCTCGAACATCACGATCTCGTCCAGCCGGTTCAGGAACTCGGGCTTGAACGACTGCCGCACCACGCCCATCACGGCCTTGTTCTTGGTCTCGGCGTCCAGCGCCTGGTCGGCCAGGAACTGCGAGCCCAGGTTGCTGGTCATGATCAGGATCACGTTGCGGAAGTCGACCGTGCGGCCCTGGCCGTCGGTCAGCCGGCCGTCGTCCAGCACCTGCAGCAGGATGTTGAAGACCTCGGGGTGGGCCTTCTCCACCTCGTCCAGCAACACCACCGAGTAGGGACGGCGCCGCACCGCCTCGGTGAGCTGGCCGCCCTCCTCGTAGCCGATGTAGCCGGGGGGCGCGCCGACCAGCCGGGAGACCGAGTGCTTCTCGCCGTACTCGCTCATGTCGATCCGCACCATGGCGTGCTCGTCGTCGAAGAGGAAGGCGGCCAGGGTCTTGGCCAGCTCGGTCTTGCCGACGCCGGTCGGGCCCAGGAAGAGGAAGGAGCCGGTCGGACGGTTCGGGTCGGAGATCCCCGCCCGGGCGCGGCGCACCGCGTCCGAGACCGCGCGGACGGCCTCGCGCTGGCCGATCAGCCGCTTGCCCAGTTCGTCCTCCATCGCGAGCAGCTTCTCGCTTTCGCCCTGCAGCAGCTTGCCGACCGGGATGCCCGTCCAGCTGCCCACCACCTCGGCGATGTCGGTGGCCGAGACCTCCTCGCTCACCATCGGGGTGGTGTGCTGCTCGGCCTCGGTGGCGGCGGTGAGCTCGGCCTCCAGGGTCGGGATCTGGCCGTAGAGGATCTCCGATGCCTTGGTGAGGTCGCCCTCGCGCTGGGCGCGTTCGGCCTCGATCCGCAGCTTGTCGATGTGCTCCTTGATCTCGCCGACCCGGTTCAGGCCCGACTTCTCGGCCTCCCAGCGGGCCTCCAGGCCGCGCAGCTCCTCCTTGGCATCGGCCAGGGCGGCGGTGAGCCGCTCGTAGCGATCCCTGGAGGCCGGATCCTCCTCCTTCTCCAGGGCGAAGGCCTGCATGGTCATCCGGTCGATGTCACGGCGCAACTGGTCGATCTCCTCCGGAGAGGAGTCGATCTCCATCCGCAGCCGGGAGGCGGCCTCGTCCACCAGGTCGATCGCCTTGTCGGGAAGCTGACGCGAGGTGATGTACCGGTTCGACAGGGTGGCCGCGGCGACCAGCGCGCCGTCGGTGATGGTCACCTTGTGGTGCGCCTCGTAGCGCTGCCGCAGCCCGCGCAGGATGGCGATGGTGTCCTCGACGGACGGCTCGCCGACGAAGACCTGCTGGAAGCGGCGCTCCAGCGCCGGATCCTTCTCGATCCGCTCGCGGTACTCGTCCAGGGTGGTGGCGCCGATCATCCGCAACTCGCCACGGGCCAGCATCGGCTTGAGCATGTTGCCGGCGTCCATCGAGGAATCGCCCGACGCCCCGGCGCCGACCACGGTGTGCAGTTCGTCGATGAAGGTGATGACCTTGCCCTCGGCGTCCCGGATCTCGTTCAGGACGGCCTTCAGCCGCTCCTCGAACTCGCCGCGGTACTTCGCGCCGGCCACCATGGAGGCCAGGTCGAGGGAGACCACCCGGCGTCCCTTCAGCGAGTCGGGGACGTCGCCGGCCACCACCCGCTGCGCCAGGCCCTCGACGACGGCGGTCTTGCCGACGCCGGGCTCGCCGATCAGCACCGGGTTGTTCTTGGTGCGACGGGCCAGCACCTGGACGACGCGGCGGATCTCGGAATCGCGTCCGATCACCGGGTCGAGCCGGCCCTCCCGGGCGCGCTCGGTGAGGTCGACGGAGTATTTGGCGAGCGCGGATTCGCCGCCCTCGGATTCGGCCGAGGTGACCCGCTTGCCGCCGCGGGCCTCGTTGAAGGCCTGTTCCAGCGGCTTCACCTTCACGCCGAGGTCGGTCAGGATCTTCTGTGCGTCCGACGGGACGGACGCCAGGCCGAGCAGCAGGTGCTCGGTGGCGACGAAGTCGTCGCCCAACTGCTCGGCGCGGTTCTCCGCATCGGCCAGGACGCGGGCCAGCGGCCCGGACATGCCGGGCTGACTCACCGAGGAGCCCTGGGCGCTGGGCAGCTTCTTGATCGCGCCCTGCGCGGCGGCGTCCACCACGGCGGGGTCGACGCCGACCGAGGCCAGCAGCGGCCCCACGGTGTTCTCCGGCACCATCAGCAACGCGTGCAACAGGTGGACGGGCTCGGTGTTGGGGTTGCCGGCGGTCAGCGCGATCCGGACGGCGGCCGAAACCGCGTCCCGAGACCGGGCCGTGAGCTTCGCAGTATCCATCTGGTGTATTTCTCCTTGTCATTGGCCTCTTCGGCCGGAAAGTAGTCAAGATTGAGTCCACTAGACTCAACTATCCTATCGTGTCCGCTATTCCGGGATCCGCAGACCGACTCCACAGATCGCGATGCGCCACGAAAGGGGGCAAACGACAGCTCTGTTGCGGGCGCGCGTAGCGTGGGGACAGAGCCAGGCAAAGGAGCAGTCTTGTCACACCGTCGAGCCGTGCTCGCGCGTATCGCGAGCACGGCGGTCTCCACCACGCTTCTGCTCACCGGGTGCACCGGTCCATCCGGGCCCAGCGACCAGCCCGGCCATCGACCGTCGGACGGCCCGGGAGCCGGCGAGAAACTCACCGACGCCGGTTCTCCGCTATACCCGTACCGCGCCCTGATCAGCAACGACGGGCTCCCGCCCAACGCGAGCGAACAGGAGCGCTGGCGGCACTATGCCGAGCAGCAGAACCGGTTGGATGAACTCATCGCGGCCTGCATGGCGAAGGAGGGCTTCGAACACCGGGTTCGGCGCGTGAACGAGGAAGTCGCACCTGACATCGACGAGCCGCAGTTCGAGCCGGAGAATCGCGAGTGGGTCTCCCGCTACGGCTACGGAATGCTGAACTATCCGGGGCGCCCGCCTCGCAACGCCGGGCCTGACGATGGTTCCGACGAGGAGCAGCCCCCGATGTCCGAGGCCGAGGAGGCCGCCTACCAGAAGGCGCTCTTCGGCCCCGAGCTCACCGAGGGCGAGGCGTACGACTGGCGCAAGGGCGGCTGTCACGGCGCCGCCGAGCACGAGGTGATGGGCTACCAGGCGTGGCGGGACGCCGCGAACCAGCCGATCATCGACGCGATCATGGGCTTTCCCCAAGAGATGGCCTCTCATCCCGACTTGGCGCCGCTGGAGGCCGAATGGGCGGCCTGCATGGCCGAACGCAACCATCCGGAGTTCACGGCCCAACGCGAGGCACCCGCCTCGATCGAGGAGCTGCTCAACGCCTACTTCCCCGCCGACGAGGACTCCGACGAGCCGGACCCCCGCACGAAGGATCCCCGCTTCGCCACCCTGGACGATCCGGCCTACGCCGCGATCGCCCAACAGGAGGTGGCACTCGCCCTGGTCGATCTCGATTGCCGCGAGCGGACCGACTATCGCCAGCGCTACCTCCAGACCCGGTTCGCCCTCGAGGAACAGTTCATCGCCGACCACGCCGAGGAGCTGGAAGCGCTGAGATCCCGAGCCGAGCAGGCCGGACGGTGACCTCGCCACCGCGGATGACCTGAGAAGCGCCACGCCTTCTCACGCGTCCGTGTTGCGCCGGATCTCCCGCGCAACACGGACGCCTGTGGCGGTCGCTCCAGCGGAGGACGCACGCTCGTCCGAACGGACGACGCGGCGGTGGTCCGCCGCACAGTAGGTTGGCGTGGAGCCCACCGATCGGAAAGACGCCATGCCCAGAACCCACACCCTCGTCGCGCTGTTCGCAGCCGCGACTCTCGCACTCACCGGCTGTGGCGGTATCGACGGCAAGGGAGGCGAACTCACCTATGAGGATTCGCCGCTCTCGAAGTACCTGATGTCGATCTTCAGCGATGGCCTCGCACCCGACGCCACCGACCAGGAGCGGCAGGAGTACTACAACGAGCAGAACCGGAGGACCGAGGAACTGGTCGCGCAGTGCATGACCAAGGAGGGGTTCGAGTACGTCCCGAACACCCAGAACAACAACGTCGTGGTCAACACCGACACCGATGACATGTGGCGTCCGGACGACCGCGACTGGGTGGAGAAGTACGGCTACGGCGCCGTCAACAGCCCCTGGCGGGAGCAGGAGGAGAACCGGACGCCCGAGGCGACCGAAGCCCCGGCCGACCCCAACCAGCCGTATGTCGACAGCTTGACCGAGTCGGAACAGCAGGCCTACTACGAGGCGCTCTGGGGCAAGCAGGAGGCCGATCCGGAAGCCGATCCGAACGAACCTCAGGAATGGCGCTGGGAGAACGGGGGCTGCTACGGCTGGGCCCAGCACGAGGTGCAGGGAGACAACCCCTGGGATTCCGCGGAGAACAAGTCGATCATGGATGCGCTGCAGAAGTTCTACGAGACCCTCCAGACCACCCCTGAGCTCACCAAGCTCGACGCCGAGTGGTCGGCCTGCATGACCGAGGCCGGCTTCGGACCCTTCACGACCCAGACCGACGCGCAGAACTCGATGTACGAGTTGATCAACAAGTACTGGGAGAACGCGCCGCAGGGCGACGGCGAGTGGGATCCCAACTTCGGAACGATGAAGGATCCCGAGTTCGCCAAGATGGCCGAGGAGGAGGTCCCGCTGGCGCTGGCCGACCTGGCCTGCCGGGAGAAGACCGACTACCGCCAGCAGCAACTGCGCATCCAGTTCGCCGCCGAGGAGCAGTTCATCGCCGACCACTCCGAAGAGCTGGATGCCTTGAAGGCGCGCGCCGAGCAGACCAAGAAGAAGTGACGGGACCGCGGCTGCCCGCCCCGCATCGAATCCGCGGTTCTTTATCGGTTCTTAAGCACTGTCACCGTCCCGGCTTAAGGCTGCTGTGATGAGGTCAGACCATGAAGCCGGCCACGCTGGACCCCTGGTCCCCCACGCGCGGGACAGGACCTGTCCTGGGTCAGCCCAGCGGGGGATGCACCCTCGTCCATGCGGACGACGCGGTGTCGCAGCCGTGCACAGTAAGTTGACAGCTGTCCCATCGACCAAGGAAAGCTCCATGGCCAGAACTCGCTCTTTCGTCGCCCTCATCGCGGCCGCCACGCTCGTGCTCACCGGCTGCGGAGGTGGCGATGGTGGCGGCGACGGCAAGCTCGACTACGAGGATTCGCCGCTGTCGAAGTACCTGGCGGCGCTGTACAGCGGTGGACTTTCCCCGGACGCCACCCCGGAGGAGCAGCAGCAGTACTGGAACGAGCAGCAGCGCAAGATCGAGGAGCTCGTGGCCACCTGCATGACGGACCAGGGCTTCGAGTACGTCCCGAACAACCCGTTCACCGGCGAGACCCCGATTCCCGTCGAGGACGGCGAGGAGAAGTGGCGGCCGGACGATCGCGACTGGGTGGAGAAGTACGGCTACGGCGCGGTCAACAACCCGTGGCAGGAAGAAGGCGACGCGCCGCAGCCGATGCCGGTGCCCACCGCGCCCGCCGATCCGAATCAGGAGTATGTGGAGAGCCTGACCGAGGCCGAGCAGCAGGCCTACTACGAGGCCCTCTACGGCAAGCCGATCGAACCCCAGCCCGGTGAGGACGACGTCCAGTACGACTGGCGAAACCAGGGCTGCTACGGCTACGCGCAGCATGAGGTGCAGGGAGACAACCCCTGGGAACTTGAGGAGAACAAGTCCATCATCGCGGCGATCGAACAGTTCTATCAGACGGTGCAGAACAACCCCGAGTTCGCCAAGCTCGATGCCGACTGGTCCGCCTGCATGACCGACGCGGGCTTCGGCGGCTTCGCCAAGCAGATGGACGCACAGGATTCGATCTACCAGCTGATCAACAAGTACTGGGAGAACGCGCCGCAGGGCGACGGCGAGGGCGACCCGAACTTCGGAACGATGAAGGATCCCGAGTTCGCCAAGATCGCCGAGCAGGAGGTCCCGCTGGCGCTGGCCGACCTGGCCTGCCGGGAGAAGACCGACTACCGCCAGCAGCAACTGCGCATCCAGTTCGCCGCCGAGGAGCAGTTCATCGCCGACCACTCCGAAGAGCTGGACGCCATGAAGGCGCGCGCCGAGCAGGGACGGAAGTAGTGGCACGCAAGAACGACCCCGACGAGGACAACACGCTGGTCGACTCCCTGCTCGAGGAACCGGAGCCCCAACCCGACGCCGAGGTGCCTTCGGAGCCGGAAGCCACGTCGCGGGTGAAGGGGCTGGGGCGGATCTTCCGCGGCAACAAGGCCCTCTGGGTGACCACCCTGATAGCGGTGCTCTGCCTGGTCGCCGGCCTGGTGATCGGCCGCTTCGTCATCTCGCCGGCGGACGCCGCCGCCAACGCCAACGCGCCCAAGCCCGGCTACATCACCGTGCCGGTGGAGTTCGGCGAACTGAGCAATGACGTCACCCTGCGCGGGCAGGTCGGCTACGCGGACGCCACCGAGGTCAAGCTCACCCCCGGCGAGGGTGCGGGCGTGGTCACCGGGCGGGTCCCGAAGACCGGCGACGATCTGGAGGCTGGCTCGATCGTGCTTGAGATCGCCGGACGGCCGGTCTTCGTCCTCTCCGGCCAGTTGCCCGCCTACCGAACCCTGCGCCACGGATCCTCCGGGCCTGATGTCGCCCAGCTGAAGAAGGCGCTCAACGCGATCGGCATCAAGGTGGGCAAGGGCGAGGACTTCACCAAGGAACTCGCCGACGGCATCCGCACCCTGTACGAGGACGCCGGCTACACGCCTCCGGTCGACAAGGACGCCAGTAGCCGAGTGACGCAGGCTCAGAAGGACGTCCGCGACGCCGACCAGGCGGTCGCCGACGCGCGCAAGCAACTCCGCGAGGGCGGCAAGGTCTCCGCAGCCACCCGTAGGCAACTGAACAATGCGGTCAACTCGGCAGCCCGCGACGTGACGGTGGCCCAGGCATCTCTCAAGGCCACGGACCCCAGCGACTCCGTTGCCATGGCGATGGCGCGGAAAGCGGTGGCGGATGCCAAGGACGCGCTGGCGCTGGCCAAGGTGCAGCGCACGGAGGGACTGAAGAAGCCGGACACCTCCTACCTGAAGGCCGCGTTGAAGTCCGCAGAAGCCGCCCGCAAGGAAGCCGGTCGTGCACTCACCCGTGCCCGGAACGACGCGAGGCCCTTCCTTCCGGAGTCGGAGGTTCTGTTCCTGACTGAGCTTCCCCGCCGGGTGGACAATGTGAATGTCTCCCGCGGCAGCACCATCGACGGTGCCGTGATGAGCGTGTCCGGGGCGACCATCGAACTCACCGGATCGGCCGCCGAGGCCGACGCCAAGCTGCTCGAGGTGGGAGACGAGGCATTCTTCGAGCTGCCGGACGGCACCGAGCACCGGGCCGTGATCGCCAAGGTCGAGACCGAGAGCGGCGCCAGCCGGGCCACCATCACCTTTACCCCCGACCCGCTGGAAACCGAGATGATCCAGCAGATCCAGGGCATGAACGTGCGGGTGAAGATACCGGTCGGCGCGACCGAGGGCGATGTGCTGTCGGTGCCCTTCGCCGCGCTCACCGCCGGCCCCGGCGGCGAATCCCGGGTCGAGGTCGTCGAGGGCGATCCCCGCGACGAGAAGGCCACCACCCGGCTGGTCGTGGTGACCACCGGCCTGGCCGCCGGCGGCTACGTCGAGGTGACTCCCACCGAGGGCGACCTCAAGGCCGGTGACCTCGTGGTGGTCGGCGCGTGAGCGATCCGCTGGTCGAGTTGATCGACGTGACCCGGGCCTTCCCCGGTCCGCCGGAGGTGCAGGCGCTGAAGGATGTCAGCCTCACCCTGCGCCAGGGCGACTACGCGTCGATCGTCGGCCCCAGCGGATCGGGCAAGTCCACCATGCTGAACATCCTGGGGCTGCTGGATCGCCCGAGCGTCGGACAGTACCGACTGGCCGGCATCCAGACCGGCGACCTGAGCGAGGACGGACGCGCGGCGGTCCGGGCCCGGGTGATCGGCTTCGTCTTCCAGGCCTTCCACCTGATGCCGCACCGCAGCGTGCTGGACAACGTGCTGATGCCGATGCTGTACAGCAGCGTCCCCCGCGCTGAGCGCGAGCCGCGTGCCCGCGCGGCGCTGGAGCGGGTGGGGCTGAGTCATCGGATCGACTTTCAGCCCGGCACCCTTTCCGGCGGCGAGCGGCAGCGCGTGGCGGTGGCCCGCGCGGTGGTCAGCGGTCCCCGGCTGCTGCTGGCGGACGAGCCCACCGGCAACCTCGACCAGGCGACCTCCCGCGAGGTGATGGCGCTGTTCGAGGAGCTGAATGCCGACGGGCTGACCCTCGTGGTCATCACCCACGACCCCACCATCGCCCAGCGCGCCGCCCGCCGGATCAGGATCCTGGACGGCCGCCTGACGGAAGCCGCCTGATGAGCTGGCTGCGCCGCAAGGCGTCTCCCACAGACGACCGGGCCGCAGGCCCGTCGGCGGCTGACGCCGCTGTTGTCCTGGCGGGCGATGCCGAGGCAGCGGAAGGAACGGAGCCTGTCGGCGGCGAGTGGTCGCCGGAGGCTTCGGCAAGCCCGGCCGGCCTTCCACCAGCACCCACCGATACGACCCCTGAGCCTGGACGGTCCCGCCGTCGGTGGGGACGCACGAAGAGCGCGGACCAGTCATCCCCTACAGCCGTAGAGAAGCCTGGCCGCAGGCGGAAGAAGCGCAAGCCCGAGCCGGTCGACATCTCATCCCTGGTGCCGCCCGCGGCCCGGGCGGACCGATTCACCTTCACCGATCTGCTGGTGGAGGCGACCAGCGGGATCGGCGCGCGCCCCGGGCGCCTGATCATGACGATTCTGGGCACCGTGCTGGGAATCGGCTCGCTGATCGCCACCATCGGCTTCGCCCAGACCACCGCGGGGCAGATCGCGCGCCAGTTCGATGCGGTGGCCGCCACGCAGGTCGTGATCACTCCGGCGACCGCGCAGACCGGCGGCGGGAGCACCGTCGCCACCGGCCGGCTGCCCTGGGATTCGCCCGAACGGGTGGAACGCCTGGCCGGGGTCAACCACGCCGCCCTGCTGGCGAGCGTCAATCTCGGCGACGGCACGGTCACGGCGGTGCCGGTGAACGATCCGTCAGCACCCGCCGCCGCAGCACCCCCGGTCGTGGCTGCCTCGTCCGGGCTGATGGAGGCGATCCGCGGCCGGGTGATCACCGGGCGCAGCTTCGACGCGGGTCATGACCAGCGTGGCGATCGGGTCGCCCTGCTGGGTGCCCGGCTGGCCGAACGGCTGGGGGTCGGCCGGGTGGACCGGCAGCCGTCCATCTTCATCAACGGCATCGCCTACGCCGTGATCGGGATCGTTGACGAGATGGCTCGCCGCGCCGACCTGAAGGACTCGGTGGTGATTCCGATGGGCGCCGGACGCGCGGACTTCGGCGTCACCGCCGCCGGAGAACTGCAGGTGCAGATCGTGGTCGGCGCCGGCCCTCAGGTGGCCGAGCAGGCGGCGATCGCCCTGTCCCCCGGCTCGCCGGAGAACATCGACGTCTCGGCACCCGGTGGACGCAGCGAACTCGGTGAGAACGTGCAGGCCGACGTCAACATGGTCTTCCTGATCCTCGGCATCGTGGCGTTGCTGGCCGGCGGCCTGGGGATCGCCAACGTCACCATGCTCGGGGTGATGGAGCGGGTCGGTGAGATCGGCCTGCGGCGCGCTCTGGGTGCCACCCGGCGTCAGATCGCCTCCCAGTTCATCCTGGAGTCGGTGGTGATCGGGCTGCTCGGCGGCCTGATCGGCGCCAGTCTCGGCGTCTTCGCGGTGGTCGGTGTGGCGATGGCGCAACAGTGGACGCCGATCATCGATCCGCTGCTGGCCGGTGCCGCCGCCGTCCTGGGCGCCCTGGTGGGTCTGCTCGCCGGCTGGTTCCCGGCCCGCCGCGCCTCACGCATCGAGCCGGTCGCGGCCCTCCGCGGTAGTTGAGCCGTTCAACTGGCCAGGCAGCAGCAGCGCGGACGCCAACAGCACAACTCCGGCGACGACCCCTATGCTCACCACGAACTGCTGCCAGGGCGCGTAGCTCAGTTCGACATTGTCACCGCGGGGCAGCCACTTGAACGGGGCCAGCACCCCCCAGACGACGTAGCTCAGTCCCAACCAGCGGTACCAGCCGGGAAGTCGTCCGGCCTGCCAGAGCACCACGCCGAGCGGGACGACCCAGACGTAGTGGTGTGACCATGAGATCGGAGAGGCGAGCAGGCTGGTCACACCGGCCAGGCAGACCGCCAGCTTCACCTCGCCTGCCCGATGCACCACGACCGCGGCCAGCACGCCCAGCAGCACCACCATCGCGCTGAGCACCAGCCCGCCCCGGCTTGATTCGCCCAGCAGCCGGGTCCACACGCCCAGCACCGACTGGTTGGTGGCGTAGACGATGCCCGCGTTCATCCCCGTCTCGCCGGCGAGCAGGCCACCCCAGTAGTGCAGCGAGGCTGCCGGCAGCAGCAGGAAACCGAGCCCGGTCGCCGCCACGAAGGCGGCGAAGGCGATCAGGCCGGGCTTGCGGCGTCCGGCGAAGAAGTTGTAGGCGGCCACCGTCGCCGGGGTGAGCTTCACCGCGGTGGCCAGTCCGGTCAGCCAGCCCTCGGGCGCGATCCGGCGGCGTAGCAGTCGCGGGCCGGGCATGGAATCCAGCACGGCCGCCGCCACCAGCAGGATGCCCAACTGGCCGAAGCCCAGGGTCTCGGTGACCGGCTCGACGAAGAGGACGCAGAGCGTCACCGCCAGGCTGAGCCGCCAGCCGGTGAACTCCAGCCGGTACAGGATCGCAGCCAGCGCCGCCACGCAGAGCGCCAGCCAGCCGATCGCCGCCACCTCGAAGGAGAGGACGGCGAAGGGAACCGTGAGCAGCGCCGCGAAGGGCGGGTAGATCCACGGCAGCCCCTCCGCGTTGAAGAAGTCCTGCCCGGCGAGCAGCAGTTGCCCGGTGCGACGGTAGACATCGAGATCGATCATCCCGGGGTGCCACGGCCACAGCACCGATCCGGGGATCTGCGTCCCCGCGACGTACAGGGCTGCCAGCATCGGCGGGATCGCCAGGCCGACCCAGGTCAGTTTCTGCCTCAGCCGGCTCACGCATCCCTCCTTCGGGGCCAGGGTTCAGCACAGTGATCAAGCGTCAGGATGAAGCGACGCAACGCCTCCTCAGCCTACCGATCGCCGAGCGCCCTCATCCCAGGACGAGCGAGACGCCCAACGCGATCATCACCACGGCGATGACGCCGTCCAGGATCCGCCAGGCGAACACGGTGGAGAGCCAGCGCCCCAGGAACCGCGCGCCGTAGGCCAGCGAGAAGAACCAGAGCACGCTGGCGGTCATCGCGCCGGCCGCGAACAGCCAGCGTTGATCGCCATGGGTCGCGCCCACCGAGCCGAGCAGGAAGACGGTGTCGAGGTAGACATGGGGGTTGAGCCAGGTGAGCGCCAGGCAGGTCATGACCACCGGCAGCACCCTGGCACGGGTCGTCGTGGCGGTCGTCGTCGCGCCCTGCGGAATGGACCCAGCCGGTTCGGAGGCCTGCTCTCCCAGCGTTTCTCCGGAGGGGAACAACGCTCGCCGGCCGGCGAGCACCCCATAGCCCACCAGGAAGATCGCCCCCGCCCAGCGCACGCCGTCGATCAGCCAGGGCCACGTCTGGGTGGCCGCGCCGATGCCGGAGATGCCGAGCAGGATCAGCAGGGCGTCCGAGATCGCGCAGATGGCCGCCACCAACCCGACATGCTCGCGCCGGACCCCCTGGCGGAGCACGAACAGGTTCTGCGCCCCGATCGCGACGATCAGCGAGAAGCCCAGCCCGAGGCCCGCCAGTACGGAATTCACCCCCTGACCCTAGACGCAAAGCCTCTCCGTCGCGAAGCGGCGGAGTCCGCAGCGTCCCGAACGAGCACGGCGCCAGCGTTGCTCGGAGCCATGGAGCGACCCCGCATCATCGCGTTGTCCCAGGCGTGAGAGGACTCTCATGCTGAGTTCCTGGCGGGCTCATCGGGGTGCGATTGGCTTGAGCCAACCCCGAAAGAAGGAGACCATCATGAAGATCACCCGTTCCACCGCCGCATGGGCAGTCACCGGCGCGATCGGACTGAGCGTACTCGGCGGGATCGGCATGGCCTGGGCCGAGACTCCGACCCCCGACCCCTCGGCCACGGCGAGCCCCAGCCCGGGCCAGACCACCAGCCCGAGCGCGAACCCGTCCGAGACCCCGCAGCCGTCGCCGACCTACACGGCCAACACCGCGCCGTCCGCTCGTTCCGCGGTCACCGCGGCGAGCGCCAACACGGTCCGGACGGCTCCCTCGGCCAAGACCCCACGGTCGCCCAAGTCTCCGGTGAGCGCGAAGTCTCCGCGATCCCCGAAGTCCCCGGTCAGCGCGAAGTCCCCGGTGTCCCCGAAGTCGCCGGTCAGCGCCAAGTCACCCGCTTCACCCAAGTCGCCGGTCTCGGCCAAGTCCCCCGTTTCGCCGAAGAGCCCGGCGAGCCCCCGTAGCGCTCGGAGCGCGGCTTCGGGAGACTGACCTGGTGAGTGCGTTCGCCGAAGAGACCGAGCTGCTGACCTCCCCCGCGGCAGCGGGCCTGCTTCAGGCGGCGCTCACCGGCGACCCGGAGGTCGTCCTGCCCGGCTTCACCGCCGAGCTGGACGACCTCCACTACCGTCCGGGGTCGGAGGTCACCGCGATCTACACGGTGAGCTTTCGGGGCCCCGACGGGCAGACCATCGTCGAACACCTGCTCGCCACCACCGCCGAGGTCTCCGGACGGGTGGCCGTTCTCAGCCGGGACGGCATCACCCTGCGGGTGTGGCGGCATCCGGCCGACCCACGGCTGCCGGGGCTCGCACCGGCCTGCGACCCGGCCACCGTGCTGGGCTGGCTCAGTGCCGCTGAGCCCCGGCTGGCCGACACCGGCGCACTGCATCTCGAACTACTCGCCTACCGTCCGCTGCGACGGGCGGTGCTGCGCGCAACTGCCGACGACGAGCATTTCTACCTCAAGGTGATGCGCCCGGGGTACGACGACCGCCTGGCCACCCGCCAGAACCTGCTGGCCGGCGCCGACCTCACCGTCCCCCTGCTGAGCCGGCCGGCGCCGGGCGTCCTGATCTCACCGAGCATCGCCGGACGATCCCTGGCTCACCGGCTGGTCCAGTGGCAGCGCGGCCAGGCCGCGCTCCCGGCCCCGGAAGAGCTGACCGCGCTGCTCGACCGGCTCCCGACCGGCACGCTGTCGCTGCCGAAGCGGGCATCCTGGAGCCAGAACATCGACTTCCACGCCGCCACCGCCCGCCAGCAACTGCCCAGCGAGATAGCGCGCATCGACGCCGTTGCCGCCGCCGTGGCCGACATTCTCGGGCAGGGGCGGCATGGCCCTCTGGTCCCCACGCACGGGGACTTCTACGAGGCGAACATCTTCGTCGACGGCGACACCCTGCGCTTCATCGACATCGACTCGGTAGGGCCGGGACTGCGCGAGGACGACCTGGCCTGCTGCCTGGCCCACCTGGCCGTGCTGCCCAGCCTGGACCGCAGCGCCTACCCGCGGATCCCCGAGGTGCTGGACGCCTGGCAGCACGCCTTCGAGCGTCAGGTGGACGCAGTGGACCTGCGCGCGCGAACGGCGGGCGTGCTGCTCAGCCTGGTCTCCGGCGCCGAGCCCGACCAGGCGCTACGGCGTCTGGAGATCTCCGAGCACTACATCGGTTCCGCCCGCTAGGGAAGGTGCTGATCGATGGACGGCAGCGCCGCCTGCGCGCCCTGAGCTTCGGGAGGGGGCTCTCGTCGCAACCGCGACCTCAAAGATCGCAAGGAGCGTCCCAGCAGCGTCGAAGGCCAGAGAGCGCAGGTAGGACTCGGGAACGCGGAGCCAGATGAGAGAACTCTCATCGGATCGTCACGGTTGCGTTCATCTGGCGGGCCTAGCCTGAGGGCGTCGAAGGGAGACATCATGCCGTTGTCGAGATCCGCGATCGCCTGGGCCGTCTCGGGCACCCTCGGGGTCGGCACCTGCACCCTGGGCATCATCGCGATGAACTCCGGGATGCCGGCCAATGCCGATCCGCAGCCCGCGATCGTGATCGGCGCGACCGCTCCCGCCTCGCCCACCACCAGCCCCTCGGCCTCACCCACCCCCAGCAAGCCAACCCTGACCGCCAACACCGCCCCCACGGCGGTCAGCGCGAAGACACCGGTGTCGGCCAAGACGCCGGCCGCGCCCAAGCCGAAGCCGACCAAGAAGGCGAGCTCGCCCAAGTCCCCACGCTCGGCGCCCTCCCCGGTCAGCCCGCCCTCCCCGGTCACGCCACCCTCGCCGAAGAGCGCGGACTCCGGCGACTGACGTTCCCACTCCCACTCACCGAGGGCCAGCCTTCATGGTCGAGAGCCAGCCACGTGCGCAGGTCCTCGGCGGACAGGGCTGGCCCTCGATGTCTGAGCGGCCTCAGACCAGGCGGTAGCCCATGCCACGGACGGTCTCGAAGTGCTCGGCGCCGAGCTTGCGGCGCAGATAGCGGACGTAGACGTCCACCACGTTCGAGCCCGGGTCGAAGTCGTAACCCCAGGCCCCGGAGAGAAGTTGCTCCCGGCTCAGCACATGGCCCGGGTTGCGCAGAAACATCTCGGCCAGGGTGAACTCCCGCGCGGTGAGATCGACGCTGCGTCCGGCCACGCTCGCCCGGCGGGTGCGCAGGTCGAGGCTGAGGTCGCCGTGCGACAACACCATCGCCGACTCAGCGGCCTCGCCGGTCTCGGTGCGCAGCCGCAACTGGATCCGGGCGAGCAGTTCCTCGAAGCTGAACGGCTTGGGCATGTAGTCGTCCGCACCCGACTGCAGCCCGGCCACCGTGTCGGCCACCGACGAGCGCGCGGTCAGCATGATCACCGGGGTGGTGACGCCCTGCCCGCGGATCCGGGAAAGCACCTCGAAGCCGTCGATATCGGGCAGCCCGACGTCCAGCACGATCAGGTCGGCCTCGCCGCCGATCGCCAGGCTGACGGCGTTGTAGCCGGAATTCTCGACGATGGTCGCGAAGCCGGCGGCCTTCAGCCCCTTGGCGATGAAGGCCGCGATCCGCGGTTCGTCCTCAACGATCAGAATCTGGCTCATCGTCCTCCTCCTCATGTGGGGCAGCGGCGGTCGGGATCACCATCGAGATCCGGCTGCCGACATCCGTCATCGATTGCACGTCCACCCGGCCGCCGTGGGCGCCGGCGATGGACGACACGATCGCCAGCCCCAGGCCGGTTCCGGTACCGCCTCGGCCCATCACCGTGCGGCTCAGGATGCGGATACGTTCGTCCTCGGGGATGCCGACCCCCTCGTCCCGCACCCACAGCCACAGCTCGCCCCCGGTCAGCCGGCTGCCCATTCCCACCGTCGAACCCGGCTCGGAGTACTGGACGGCGTTGGCCGCCAGCTGCAGCCACGCCTGCGCGATCCGCTGGGGATCGAGCCCCACCTCGGCATCGGCGAGCTGATCGAGCACCCAGTGGCGGTCTCCCAGGCTGCTGGCCTTGGCCAGCGTCTCGTCGGTCAGCCGGGCGACGTCGACCGGTTCGGTGACCACGAAGTCGGGCTGTTCGGCCTTGGCCAGGGTGAGCAGATCGTCCACCAGTCGGCGCATCCGGTCGAGTTCGTCGAGCACCAGTGTGCGGGTCGCGGTGACATCGCTGGGGTCCGCGTCGTCCATCAGCTCCAGGTGGCCGCGGACGATGGTCAGCGGCGTCCGCAGCTCGTGGCCCACGTCGTCCAGCAGCTCGCGTTGGGCGTTGACCGCGGATTCCAGCCGATCGAGCATGCCGTTGACGGTGACCGCCAGCGCGGAGAGGTCGTCGTTGCCACGCACCGGGATCCGCTGCGAGATGTCGGTCTCGGTGATCCGCTCGGCGGTCTGCCGCATCCAGCTGATCGGACGCAGCAACCGCCCCACGACCAGCCAGATCAACATCGCCACCAGGAGCAGTGCCCCGATCGCGATCAGCGAGTAGGTGAGGTAGACCGGTTGCAGGATGGCTCGCTCGAGACCCATGTCGGCGACCCGTACCAGGGCACCGGCGGGATCTCCGACCGCCCCGCGCACGGGAACCACGATGTAGCGGTACTCGCGGAGCGCGGTGGTGAGATCGCCCTGCACCACTTGTTCGCCGGCGGCCAGCGGCATCACCGCCGCGACCAGTTCCGGGTCGTTCTCCGGTCGGAGCAGCACTCCGTCGGGAGCCGTCCAGCGGATCCGGTTGCCCAGAATCGCGAAGGATCCCTCGGACGGCGGGTGCACCACCCGCTGCATGCTCGCCCGCAACAGCGCCTCGACACCGGTGAACGGCTGGCCGGTCTCCGGATCGTTGCCTTCGGCGAGCCGCGCCACCTCGTCCGGCGCCCGGCCCAGGTCTCCGATCACCCGCTGCCGCGTGCTGGCCTCGCCCTGGATGTAGATCACCACGCCCGAGAGCACCAGCGCCAGCCCGGTGAGGATCATGACGGCGGCGATCACCCGGGCCCGGATGCTCCAGGCGGTTCGCGTCGCAGTCACCACCCAAGTGTGCCGGACGGTCTCCCGTCGGTGGCACACCATGAGAGGACTCTCACCCGGGTGCCGGGCCGCGTGGCGAGCGAGCTCGGCCCCGTCGGCGATGGCGCAGGCTTCGCCCGCACCGCCGGTGCGCACGTCCGCTCGGTAGGCGGAGGCATCGCCTTCGGTCGCTCCTGCCCCGCAGAAACCGGGCAGTTCCGGCGACCTGCGTGGATATGTCACGCAGCCGATCCGAACCACCCGGTTTCTGCGGGACGGAACTCGCGGCCGACCGTTCTGGCGGCACGAGGTCCGGACAGCACTGACCGGCCACTGGCAAGGCCACGAACAGACCTGCTGCCAGATTGCCCTCCACAGCCACGATCGGCTTCGATCCAGCCTGAATGAGGCAGACTCGTTCAGCCGTGTCTACAGTGAGCCCATGAACGCGGCAGGCCAGGGAAGTTCTGCACTGCACGCCCGGCAGCGGGTGCGGGATCTCTACGACACCCCGCTGGGACGGGACATCGTCGACAAGATCCTGTTGCAGAGCGGTGTCTCGCCAGCCGTGCTCCGAGTCTCCGGAGGGCTGCGGCTCTCCACCCTGGGACGGCTGGCACAGCGGTTCACCGGCCCCGGGCTGATGGACGCCCTGCTCGGCCTGGTCAACGCCCACGCCGAGCCGGCGCCGGACGGGGAGCCGGCCGACGCCTGGTGGCGGGAGGCGGTGTTCTACCAGGTCTACCCACGCTCCTTCTGCGACTCCGACGGCGACGGCATCGGCGACCTGCGCGGCATCATCTCCCGGCTCGACTACCTGGCCGAGCTGGGCGTGGACTGCCTGTGGCTCTCGCCGATCTTCGCCTCCCCCAACCAGGACATGGGCTACGACATCAGCGACTACCGCGACGTGATGGCCGAGATGGGCACCCTGGCCGACGTGGATGAGCTCATCGAAGGCTGTCATCGGCGCGGCATGAGGATCATCCTCGATCTGGTGGTCAACCACACCTCCGCCGAGCACGCCTGGTTCCAGCAGGCCGTCGCCGACCCGGAGGGACCCTACGGCGACTACTACATCCTGCGCGAGGGCTCCCCCGACCAGCCGCCGAACAACTGGGACTCCTTCTTCTCCGGACCCGCCTGGCGCTGGATCCCGGAGGCAGGACGCTGGGCGCTGCACCTGTTCGCCGACCATCAGATGGATCTCAACTGGTCGAACCCTGCCCTGCGCTCCGAGGTCGCCGACATCGTCCGCTGGTGGCTGGACCGCGGCGTCGACGGCTTCCGGCTGGACGTGATCAACTACATCTCCAAGGCCGACGGGCTACCGGACGGCAACCGCTTCGTCGGCGAGCTGATGGAGTTCACCGGCGTCGAGCACTACTTCTACGGCCCCCGCCTGGACGAGCACCTGCGCGAACTGCGCCGCGAGGGTTTCACCCGCCCGGACGGCAGCGTCGCGGTGATGGTCGGCGAGACCCCCGGCATCGGCATTGAGGGAGCACGGTTGCTGAGCAACACCAGCCGCGGGGAAATGGATCTGGTCTTCAACTTCGACGTGCTCGACCTGCCCGGCCGCACCCGGTGGCACGACTATCGCTACGACCTGAACTACCTCAAACGGTTCTGGCTGGGCTGGCAGGCCAGGCTGCGTCCGGGTGACTGGATCGCGCTCTTCCTGGACAATCACGACAACCCCCGCATGCTGAGCAAGGTCGGTCATGGCGCCGAACAGGATCCATCCGTCCGGACGGCGATCGCGAAGCTACTTGCCACGCTGCAGTTGACGATGCGCGGCACCCCCTTCCTCTTCCAGGGCCAGGAACTGGCCGCGGTGAACCAGTCCTTCACCGGCCTGGACGATCTGCGCGACGTCGAGTCGCTGAACCGCTACCGGGATCTGGTGGATGCCGGCACCCCTCCGGATGCCGCCTGGAGTGAGGTGCTGGCGGGATCCCGAGACCACGCCCGGGTTCCGATGCGCTGGGGCGATGACGCCGGCTTCGGTCCGAATCCCTGGCTACCCGGTAGGGACGACATCCCCGGCTTCACCGCGGCCGAGCAGCGGGCGGATCCGGAATCGGTCTGGCACTGGTACCGCCGGCTGATCGCGCTGCGCCGGGAACATCCGGCGCTGACCCGCGGCTCCTTCCGCCCCGTCGGTTCCAGCCGCCGTAGCTACCTGGGCTTCGTCCGCGAACTCGACGGCGAGTCCTGGCTGATCGAGGCCAATCTCTCCGGCAGGCCTCTCCGGCGCCCACGACACGGGTTGATCGCAGAGCCCGCCCTCGGTCGCGGCTCCGGTCCGATCATGCAGCCATGGGAATCCACCCTGGGGCGGATCAGAGACCGGTTCTCCGCCAAGGCCCGGTGACGATCACCTCGACGCCCTGAGCCTCCCAGCAATCCCGGTCCCCGGCCCGGGCCGGGGAGTGCGCGCTGGCCATCGTCCGGGCGGCGTCCTTCGCTCAACCGCGGGCGGACCCGGTCCCCGTCGCGTTGTCCGGACGAGAAGCGCCCGCCACCGTCTCGAACAGCGGGGCGATGAACTCGGCGAAGTCATCGACCTCAAGCGCCCACGCCAACGCCCACAACGTCGTCATCCTGATGTCGTTGACTCCTCGGCGTCCGTTCAGGATCTCGATGACCGTCGAGCGATCGAGACCGGACCGCATGGTCAGATCGTTGATCGAGAGCCCCCGCTCGTCCTTGAGCTGGCGGACCAGCCTTCGCCAGCCGTCCCAATCCAGGGTCGGTGGCGGAATCAATCCAGGTGGTGCAGCAGCAACCTCGCCCCTGCTCCATCGGTGGGATATATCCGCCATGCATCAAGCTGACTACGGCCACGCCCCTGCTGAGAGTGGGATACATCCCACCAAGGATAGACGGGAGGAGCCCGGCACGTCCGCGCCCACCCTCTGAGCCGCTGCACAACGGGGAAGATGAGCAGTCCTGCCGCTCCCGGCGGGGCTGACACCGGACCCGGCACCCGTGGTACCCGGCACAGGGAAGGGCTCAGCAAATGTCACCGACTCTCCGCCCGACGAGCCCGTCGCGGCTATGCTCCTGCCAAAGCAGTGGGATATATCCCACCCGAGGGAGGTTCGAAATGCCCAAGCGCCGCTTGATCGCCGCGTTCGTTCTCATTCTGGCCCTGGCCGGCTGCAGCTCCCCCACTGAGGCGCCGACCATGCCGGATGTCGTGGGGCTGAAGCTCGATATTGCGCTGAGCGACATCAAGCGCGCCGGTGTCAGGGGCGAGGTCGAGGTGCTTGGCGGCGGGGTGTTCGGCGTGGTCGACGAGTCGAACTGGGAGGTCTGTGAGCAACTGCCGCAGGCGGGAGCCACCGTCACGGACTCTCCCCGGTTGACCGTGGAACGCAGTTGCGGCGGTGAGCAGGAAGAGCCGGCGTCCGCCGGACCCACGCCCAGCGAGGAGCCGAGCGAGGAACCGGTCGAGGAGCCGGAAGAGGCTGAGGAATTGGAGGAGCCGGAGGAGCCCACCGCATCGGACCGGGAACGTGCGGAGGCCATCGAGAATGCCCTTTACGAGATCTTCATGGAGATGACGCCCGACGAGATCCTTGCCAGCGATCCGACACTGTGGGCCGGCTACATCGTGGACATCCGGGTCGAAGGCGATCTCGCCTACTTCACGCTCCAGATCGGCGCCAATGACACCGACCGCGACGAGTTCGGCGGCCAGGCAGCCAAGGCGCTTTCCACCCTGCTCCCCGCAGAGGTGGTCGAGGGCATCGACTGGCTGATCGTCGAGGACGGCACCGGCGCCGTCATCGCTCAGGAGCAGCCGAACCCTTACTACTGACCCACAGCCCCGATCGTCGTACTGGCATGGCCGTCGGCTCAGAACGGCAGCAGGACGGGAACCCAGAAGACCGCCGCGATCAGGTACATCAGTAGCAGCGGCAGCCCGAGCTTCCAGTAGTCGCCGAAGCGGTAGCCACCCGGCTCCATCACCATCAGGTTGGCCGGCGTGGCCACCGGGGTGAGGAAGGCGGCTGCGCCCGCGACGGCCAGCCCCATCAGGAACGGCAGTACCGAAACCCCGAGTTCGTTCGCGACGGCGACCGCGACCGGAGCCACGACGAGAACGGTCGCGGTGTTCGAGATGAGCTGGCCGAGCACCATGGTCAGCACGCAGATCACGAGCAGCGCGATCGTCGGCGATGCCTCGCCGGTCAAACGGAGCAATCCGTCGGCGAACATGTCGGCCGTGCCGGTCTTGATGAACGCGGTGCCGAGCGGGATCATGCCGGCGATCAGCACCACCGTCGTCCACGAGATGCTGCGGTAGGCCTGCGCGGGGGTGAGCACGCCCAGCAGGATGAGCGCCATCACCGCCAGCAGACCCGCGATCACGGCGGGCAGCACGCCCGTGGCCAGCAGGGCGACCATGGCGAGCAGCACCGCGATCGACCGCTTCGCGCCATGGCCGAGCGGGACGCCCCGCCGCAGTTCGGCCGGCGGCGTGACGACCACGACATCGTCCCCCGAGGTATGCCGCTCCAGATCGTCCCAGGCACCGCTCAGCAGCAGGGTGTCTCCCGCGCGCAGCACGGGCTTCGTCCCGGTCAGGTCGATGCCGCCGCGCTGCAGACCGATCACGACCAGGTCGCCGCTGGGGGTGGACATGCCGGGGAACAGGTGCAACCCGATCAGTTCGGAACGGGGCGCCACGATGACTTCGGCGATCCCCTGTGCGGGGCTGGTCAGCGAGCCGCCCTCCGGCAGGTCGTACTGCGCCCGCAGGGTGATCGCGTGGGCCGACAGGTCGGTCGGGAGCTTCGCCGGGGTGCGAAGTGGCAGCAGGAATCGTCCGAACAGCAGCGTGATGACAAGAGTGCCGGCCAGGAGCGGCAGCCCGACCAGCGCGAACTCGAAGAAGCCGAAGGAGCGGGCCCCGGCCTCGTGAGCCAGTTCGCTCACGATGATGTTGACCGGCGTGCCCGTCAGCGCCAGCAGCGAACCGGCGTGCGCGGCGAAGGCCAGCGGCAACAGCATCTGTGACGGCGGAATCCTGGCCCGCATCGCGACCACCACGACCATCGGGATCAGCGCCGCGACCGCCCCGTTGACGCTGATGAAAGCGGTCACGGCCGCGACCAGCAGGCCTATCACGACCAACAGCACCGCGCGCCCTGTTCCAGCCCGCTGGATCACCTGGCTGCCCGCCCACGCCGTCACCCCGGTCGCGTCCAGGGACTCGCTGACCACGAACAGCGCCGCGACGAAGATCACCGTCGGATCACCGAAGCCGGCCAGCGCCTCGCCGAGGTCGAGCACCCCGGTGAGCCAGAGGCTCACCGCAACGCCGATCGCGACCACGCCGATCGGGATCCGTCCCGACATGAAGGCAAGGACGGCCAGCACAAGGACGATCAGGGTTGCGCTCATACCGCCTCCTTCCCGGCCCGCCCGAGCGTGACGATACAGGCGGTCCTCGGCCTCACCGACGATAGACAGTAGCCCTCCGGCAGCGTATGCCCCAAGGCCTGGGGGTCCCCGCAAGGGCTGCCGTCTGGCGCGGCGGCGCGGTCAAGGTCGAACGCACCCCCAGTTGTGGGGGTACCGCAACGAAGGCCCGCTACCTAGCCTGAGAGCAGGCCTTCGAGCCGCTCCTGAGCGACCCACCAAGAAACCAGTAGATGACAGATGCCGCCAACCGTTGACCAGACAGACCCCATACCGGCCGGTGAGGACCACGATGTTCGAAACTGATCTTCACGATGTCGCTCAGCGGGCGTTCACCGGCGAACTGCCGGCGCCGGCGAGCGTGGACGAACTCGTCCGCCAGGCACACCGTCGATTTGCGGCCGACACCGAGGGCACGGTCGCCGACTACATCCCCGTGCTGGCGCAGGTCGATCCCGAACTGTTCGGGCTGGCCCTGGCCGAGGTGGACGGTGAGCTGCACAGCATCGGCGACGCCGACGTCCCGTTCTCGATCCAGTCGATCTCGAAGGCCTTCGTGTTCGCCCTGGTCGCTGACGAGATCGGCCACGAACTGGTGCACCAGCGGGTCGGAGTGAACAACACCGGCCTGCCGTTCAACTCAGTGATGGCCATCGAACTCAACGACGGCAGCCCGATGAACCCGATGGTGAACGCCGGTGCGATCGCCACCACCGCGCTGGTGGCCGGCGCCACTTCAGCTGAGAAGTGGGAACGGATTCGCACTGGCCTGTCCCGCTTCGCCGGAAGGCAACTCCACCTCGACGGCGAGGTGTACCACTCGGAGGTGCTGACCAATCAGCGAAACCGTGCGATCGCCCGGCTGCTGGAGAGCTACGGCCGGCTGGAGTTCGATCCACTCGAGATCGTCGACATCTACACCCGGCAGTGCGCGATCGCGGTGACCGCCCGCGATCTCGCGGTGATGGGTGCCACCCTCGCCGACGGTGGGGTGAACCCGGTCACCGGCGAGCAGGTGGTCTCCGCCGACACCTGCCGCGACACCCTGGCGCTGCTGGCGTCCTGCGGGCTCTACGAACGCTCGGGAGAGTGGCTGTTCGAGATCGGCCTACCGGCCAAGTCGGGGGTATCGGGTGGCATCGTCGCCGTCGCTCCCGGCAAGGGCGCGGTAGGGGCGTTCTCGCCCCGGCTGGATTCGGCCGGCAACAGCGTCCGTGGCCAGCGAGCCAGCGCCTATCTGTCGAAGGCGCTGGGCCTGAACCTGTTCGCATCGTCAGCTCGGCAGCATGGAGGATCGAATGAGTGAAGCCGTGGCGGCTCCCCAGCAGGCCGAACGCACATCCTGGGCGCCCATGGTGGGACTGTTCCTGGCCCAGGTGCTGATGTCGTTCAATGTCGCGGCGTTGCCGATCTCGCTCGGTGGCATGGTGAACGACTTCGGGGTGCCGCCGACGGTGGCGAGCTCGACGATCGTGGTCTACGGGCTGGCGGTCGCGGCCCTGGTGATGACCGGCGCCAAACTCGGTCAGCGGGTCGGCTGGGTGCTGATCTTCCGCTTCGTGATCGTGGTCTTCGGCGGGTCGTCGGTGATCATGATCGTGGCCCCCACGATCAACTGGGCGATCGCCGGACAGGTGCTCGCCGGTGCCGCGGCGGCGATCATCGTCCCGTCGCTGGTGGCGCTGATCGCGGAGAACTACCGAGGCGAGCAGCAGGCGACCGCGGTCGGGTCGCTGGGCTCGGCACGGGCGTTCTCGGGCATCAGCGCCTTCCTGATCGGCGGCACACTGGGCACCTTCGTCGGGTGGCGACCGCTGTTCATGATCACCCTCGGCCTGGCGGTGGTGGTCTTCCTGCTCAGCTTCAGGCTGCGTTCGGATCGCGGCAACCCCGAGATCCGGATCGACCTGGTCGCCTCGGTGCTGATCGGTGCGGCGATCGTGCTGCTGACCCTGGGTTTCAACAACCTCAACAACTGGGGCCCGCTCTTCGCCAAGCCGTCGGCGCCGTTCTCGGTGGCCGGGCTGTCCCCGGCACCTTTCTTCGTCCTGGCCGGTGTGATCCTGGGTCAGTCGTTCTTCGTCTGGACCCGGCGGCGGACGCTCTCCGGCAAGGTGCCACTGGTCGACCTGTCGGTGCTGCGGCGTGCGAGTGAACGAGCAGCGGTCTATGCGATGTTCACCATCGTCGCGATGGAGGCCGCGGTGAACTTCACCATCCCGGTCTACATCCAGGTGGTGCAGGGACGGACGCCGTTCGACACCTCGATGGCGATGATGCCGTTCAACCTCACGGTCTTCGTCACCGCGACCCTGATCGTGCGGCTCTACAAGCATTACGACCCGCGGGTGATCGGCCTGGTCGCTTTCGGGCTGACCACCGTCGCCCTGTTGTGGCTGTCGTTCGTGGTCAACAACAACTGGCAGACCCTGCCCACGATTCTCGGCCTGATCGTCTTCGGCATCGGGCAGGGGGCTTTGGTCACGCTGGTCTTCAACGTGCTGGTCACCGCCGCACCGAAGAAGCTGGCCGGTGATGTCGGCTCGATCCGTGGCACCACCCAGAACCTTGCCTCGGCGATCGGCACCGCGGTGATGGGCGCGGTGCTGGTGACGATCCTCAGCTCCACGATCAACCAGGCGGTGCTGGAGCATCCTGAGCTGCCGCCGCAGGTGGTCTCGCAGGTGAACCTCGATCAGGTGAACTTCATCAGCAATGACGATCTGCGCGAGGTTCTGGCGACCACCACCGCGTCGCCGGCCCAGGTGGACGCCGCCATCGCGCTGAACGAGGAGAAGCGACTGCAGGCGCTGCGAATCGGCCTGCTGATCCTGGCCGGAGTGAGTGCTGCCGCGGCCGTCCCGGCGTCTCGGCTGCCGAAGTACAAGCCGGGTGAGATACCGGACCCCGCAGCCGAAGAGGAGTGAGGGTTCTCGACCCTGGTCACCACCGCCGCCGCCATGGTCGCGACCATGCCCGGCATCCTCGCCGGATTCGGCGGTGCGTCGCCGGACGAACCGTTGCGGTGGGACCGGCCGAACCTTCCGGGCGTGCCGTACGCTGGGTGCCCTGCGGGGCTGCAGGAGGTCGAGTGAAGGCGCGGATCGGGATGGTCGATGACCATCCCGCGATCATGCTCGGGGTCAGTGCGATTCTCGACGCTCAATCCGACCTCCATGTCGTGGCCGCTGCCGCCGGCGTCGAGGAACTGCTCACCCAGAGCCAGCAGCTGGATTGCGTCCTGCTGGATCTGCGGCTCGCTGACGGCTCCAGCCCGACCCCGAATATCACCGCCCTCACCGCGCGCGGGATTCCGGTGCTGGTCTACACCTCCGGCGACCGGCCGGATCTGATCCGTGAGGCGACCCGGGCCGGCGCGACCGGTGTAGTGCGGAAGTCCGAATCCCCCGAGGTGATCGTCAACTCCATCCGCGCCACGCTACGGGGAGAGCCGGTCGTCACCGCCGACTGGGCAGCCGCGCTGGATTTCGACCCCGACTTCGTCTCGGTCCACTTGTCACCACGGGAGGCCGAAGTCCTCACCCTGTACGCGTCCGGAGAGACCGCGGAACGGGTCGCCGCCTTGCTGTACATCTCTCGGGAGACCGTGCTCGATCACGTCCGCCGGATCCGGACGAAGTACGCCGCGGCCGACCGCGCCGCACCGACCAAGGTCGATCTCTACCGCAGGGCAGTGGAGGACGGACTCGTCCCGCAGGACCATGACGTCGGCGCCTGACCCGGTGCGGTGGAACGCCATCGACCGGCCGCTCGGCTGGCTGATCGCGCTCGGCGGCTGCATCCTGATTCTCGACCAGACCGTCTTCCACCTCGACGAGCTGGCCGACTTCGCGCTGTGGTGGAACGCGGGCGCGCTACTGGTCGTCGCAAGCATCGTGGTGCTGGCGGTATCCGGGATGTGGCTGCCACGGCCGGTGCTCGCGGTGTTCTGGCGAGCACTGCCGCTGTGCTACCTCACGCTCCAGGCAGCCTGGATCATCGGCTACCGCGGTGCCGATCTCGCCTCAGCCCTGCCCTGGCTGTGGAGTGTCGAGCCAGCCGTGATCACGCTGCTGCTGCTGACCTTTCGGCCCGCGGTGGCAGTGGGCACCGGTTTGGCGTTCTCCCTCACCCCCGCGGTCGTCAGCCTGCTGACGCTGCACTACCTGCCCGACACCATCAGGGTTCAGACCCCCTACCAGCTGGGCAATGTGGTCTACGTCGCCATCTTCATCGGAGTGCGGATCCAGCTGGAACGGCTTCATGCCGGCGAACGCGAGGCCCAACGACAGCACCAGCGTCAGGTCAAGGGTGCGGCGCTGCTCGACCAGCATGCGGTGCTGGCCCGGTTCGTCCACGACGAAGTGCTGTCGGCCCTGTCCGCCGCGATGCACACCGACGGCCCGGCGTCCGGACCACTTCGCCGCGATGCCCGCAATGCGATCGCGGCGGTCGGCTTGTCCGCTCACGCCGAGACCGAGGAACACACCCGGCTCAGCGGCGAGAAGGCGCTGGCCGCGCTCACCACCCACCTGCGCGGGATCGACGATGGCTTCACCCTGGAGGCCGACTGCGACAGCGGACTGTACCCCGGGAAGGTGGTCCGCGATGTCACCCTGGCCGCGGGTGAGGCATTGCGGAACAGCCTGCGGCACGCTGGAGAGGCTGCCTCTCGGAAGGTCCGGATCACCTTGTCGGACGAGGTGATCCGGGTCTCCGTGCAGGATGACGGCATCGGCTTCATGCGAGATGCCCACAGTCCCCGGCTCGGGGTGCAACTCAGCATCGTGGACCGGATGGACGACCTGGGTGGATCGGCTCTGGTCGACTCGGCCCCCGGCCAGGGAACGAAGGTGGTTCTAACATGGCCGACCTGACCTCCGCGGGCACAGGCGCCGGCGGCCTGGGCACGCCGCTGGCGCGCTGGTCCTTCATCTTCGTATGGGCGTGCGGAGGCCTCCAGATCCTGGTGGGCGGAAGCGCCGCGACGATGCCGCTGGTCTGGGCGGTCGCACTGCCGACCGCGCTGGCCGGAGCCCTCCTGCTGACCACCCCCGGCGCGAATCCACTACCCGGCGTCCGCGCAGCCTGGCTGCCGGTGATCTCGCTGCTGCTGGGCGCGACCGCGTTCGTTTCCGCCGACGCGGTCGGCGATCTGTCGGTGCTCAACTTCGCCGCCTACCTGGTGGCCTTCCTGATCCCCCGGGGCAATCCCGTCGCGGGAGCGATCGGCAGCACGCTGCTGATCGCGGCAAGCCTGGCGTGGGCGCTGCCGCAGCAGCCCGAGTTCATCGAAGTGGCCAGGCTGCTGGGCATCCCGATCGGCTGCGTCGTGGCGGGCGTGGTCTGGCGGCTGGTGCTCCAGTGGGTCGTGCGCAGGGAGCGCGCCCATCGCAGTGCGGCCGCACGCTCGGCCGAACGAGCGGCCGCCGCGGCAGAGGCGATCGATGCTTCCCGGGTGGAACTGGCCGCGATCGGCGACCTGGTCACGCCGGTGCTGGGGAGAGTGGCCGACGGCGAGCCGATCGACGCCGAACTGAGGATCGAACTGGCACACGCCGAAGCGGCGGTCCGCGACCGGATCCGAATGCCGCACCTGGCGCATCCACGACTCACCGCAGAGATCAGCCGGCTGCGGCGACTGGGCGTCACGGTCATCCTGCTCGGCGAATCGTCGTCACCGGAGGAACTCATCGACCCGCGGCTCGCCGAAGCCTGCCGAACGGTCATCGCCCCGGTTTCCAGCGGGCGGGTGACCATCCGGGCGCTGCCCCCGAACCGCCCGTCCGCGCTGAGCGTCGTCGTTCAGTCGGGGGCCGACACCGTCCGGACGCAGTGGTCGGCCGCCGGCGAACCCGTCGCCAGCGGCTGACCAATCCCGCACATCAGATCAGGGGCCGGCGCAGCCCTGCCAGCAGGCGACCGTTCCAGATGCTCGCGTCGACCTCACCGGGCCGCACCGCGTGCACCTCGCCACCGTTCGCCAGCACCAGCAGCGCGATCGCCGCCAGCAGGTCGTCCCCTTCGGGATCGAAACGGACAGCGCCGGTGTCGGCGTTGAGAAGGCCCCGGATGTCGGCTGTCAGGTCGTAGTACAGGGTTCCGACCGCGCCCGCTGCGGCAGCGCGAGCGACCTGCGCCACATCGGTGCCCACCAGACCATCGGCGAAGCCGTCGCCGATGCGGTCGGCGTCCCGGCTCAGCCGGCGGGTGGTGATCTCACCGATCCGCTCGCGGATCGCCTGGTCGATCTGGTCGGGACGCAACTCGTCGGCGGCCCCCCGCACCACGACGATCTCCCCCGGCAACCCGTGGGCGACGACCATCGAGGCGAGCGGCTCGTTGGCGAAGACGAACAGCGGAACCTCACTGGTCGGGTCGGCCGGCGCAAGCTCGTCCCGCACCGCTCGCGCCACCACCTGCGCGTACCGATCGAGCAGCACCTTCTGGCCCTCGTCGCCACCGAGCCGGCGTAGCAGCTTGCGCCCGCGGATACTCATCCGGTTGGTGGCGTCGGCGGCGTCTTCGGCGTGCTCGCCCACCAGCGGGAACTCCGCCGCGCGGGAGGATTCGGTCGCCTGCCACAGGTTCCAGCCACTGCTGGAAAGAGTGAGCGCGAAGGCCCGCTGCGGGGTGGTCACGGCGCGCACCAGCGGACCGAGGTCGAACCGTCCGCCGAAGTGCGTGTCGGACTCCAGAGAGTTCGGCAGCACGTACTCGTCGGTGAAGCCGGGAGCGAGGAAGATCACCAACGAACTGGCGAGGTTGCCCCAGAGTTCGGAGTCCGCGGCGACCAACTCCCACTGCTCGCGTAACGCCTCCTGGTCGGCATGGCTCCGTGCGGCGGCGCGCAGTGCGCGGATCGCCTCGTCCACGGCGCTCTTCGCGGTCGCGAAGGCGAGATCACGTCCGGTCGGGGTCGGTTCGGTCGCCAGGTAGATCGACAGCGCATCGGCGCGGGGGGCGCCCAACTCGAGCAGATCCGCCCTGGTGGGCAGTTCGTAGTGGATCACGGTGTGCCTTCCGGGTGAGGGATCAGGCGAGGATCTTCGCCTTGAGGGCTTCGAACTCGGCGGCGGAGATCGCGCCGGAGTCGAGGAGTGCCTTGGCCTGGGTGAGTTCGGTCGTCGGTGAACTGCCGGCCACGGAACGGATGTAGTCGTCGGCAGCCGCCTGCTGGGCCTTCGCCTGGGCACCGGCACGTTCGGCCATGCCCTTGCCACGGGCGATCAGGTAGACCAGCGCGGTGAGGAAGGGCACGAAGATCAGCGCGAGCAGCCAGAGCGCCTTCGCCCAGCCGGAGAGCTCGCGGTCGCGGAACAGGTCGCCGATGATGGTGAACAGGGCCATCAGCCATGCGAAGAACACGAAGATCGTGAAGAACATCCAGAGGAAGTCCCATATGTTCGACAGGAATCCGGCCATGGTCAAGCACCTCTCGGGTCAGTGTGAATGTCGGGGCGTCCGACGGAAGACCTGATCGTCGCAAACGTTGACGCCCACGACGATCAGGTGGCGCCCTCCACGCTCAACCGTAGACAACCGGTGCTGCCCCGGGTACCCCCAGTACTAGGGGATCTGGCACCGCTGATCAGCCGACGGACCGGCCGGCTGCCGGACCCTCCCACCCGGTCTCCGGGAGGCCGCAGCCCGCCGAGCGATCTCAACCCTGCTGGTGCCCGGGTGGCCCGTCGGTGGCGTCCACGCGTAGAGTGACCTGCAATTCCGGCCGTCGGGCCGGTCTGGCGATGGTCCGGGCGTACCGCGAAACGTCCTCTCGATGATCGAGTACCTACCTCGGGGCGGCCGGGTTTCCGTGCTGTCTCTGGAAGTCCACGCTCCCGACGATGCGGAGCGACCTGTGGTCCGCATCCTCGTCGACGGCGAGGACCCATTCGCGAAGGTCGCCCCCGGGTGGGGCGGATTCGACCCGGACGACATCCTGGGCAGTGACTCGCCGTTGCTGCCGGTCGGCGGCGGAGGACGGCGGGTCGCCGTGTATCGCTGCTCCTGCGGCGAAGCCGGGTGCGGCTCGATCGCGCCGCTCGTGGTGACCTCGGCGGATGGACGTTACGTGCACTGGATCGACTTCCGCGACTTCGTCGGCAGATTCGCGGGCCCGCTGGCGGCCTACCCCGATACGGACGACGACGAAGGAAAGTTCTGGAACCTGCCGGACCTCCGCTTCGCGCTCGGCCCGTACCAGGCGGAGATCCGACGGGCCGCCGCAGATCTCTCCTGGGAGACCCCGCGCAGGACGACCGCACGGCTGCTGCACGAACGACTGGGGCCGCTGGATCTCGTGCTGCCGCCGAATCTCGGCCTGGCCCGGGTGATGCCGGCCTGGGAGGGTGAGGGTCTCACCATGAGCTTCGAGACCAGGGGCGGCGAACCATTCCGCCAAGTCGTCCTGCGGCTCACCAGCCGCCACGAAGACCCCGAGCGCGCTGCCGCCGACATGGCCGCCCAGCTGCGTTCCACCCCACCCTCGGGCTGGGCCCGCGCGTTCCGTTTCGGATGAGTGCCGATCATTCGGCGTTTCTCGGCGCACCGCGCCCGGTAGGGTCCACCCCGTGCATCTGTTCGTGGTCTCGGTCACCCTGCGCAATGCGTCGGGGGATCTGCTGATCGTCCGCAAGCGCGGCACGACGGTGTTCATGTTGCCCGGCGGCAAGGTGGAGCCCGGCGAGTCACATACGGCGGCCGCCGTCCGCGAAGTTGCCGAGGAAGTGGGTCTCGCCCTCGACCCCGCCGAGGTCCGACTGCTCGGTCGCTACACCGCCCCTGCCGCGAACGAGCCCGGCTGGACGATCACCTCCGAGGTCTTCACCGCGCCCTGCCAGGGCGTGCCCCAGGCGTCCGGCGAGATCGAGGAGATCCGCTGGCTGCCGCTGGGCGATCCGAACGCGGCAGAGGATCAACCCCTCGCGCCACTTCTCGTCCAGCATGTCCTCCCCGCGCTACGTCACCCCGGGAGCTGAACTCGGCAAGCCGCAAGCGGACCGTGGGTCGAAGGCGCGCATCACACTCAACGCGCTCGAGACATATCAACCATGCGATGGGCCGACTATGACTATGCTGCCCGTGGGGGGTGGGATGCATCCCACCCTGCGGAGGCGCTGCGAAGCATCGCAGAACCGTACATCCGCACTCGGTCCAGGGCCGCTGCCGAAAGGGAGAAGATGAGCAATCCTGTTCCGACCGGCAAGGGCTGGCATCCGGACCCCGACACCGGCGGCACCCGGTACTGGGACGGCCTCCGCTGGACCGGCGACCGAAGACCGCCACGGAAGCCGTTCGCCGCCGCATCCTCGCAATCACATCTCGCCGGTGCGGTCGCGATGGGCGGAGCAAGCTGGTCGCTTCTGCTCTGGATGGGCTCGATGTACGTCGCCGCGATCCTGTTCGGCCTGGCCACAGTCGCGATCGGCATCTATCTGCTTCGCGGCCAAGGCCCATCGACGCAGGACGTCGAGGCGCGGCTGGCCGAGGAGGACAAGGTGGCGAAATCCAGGCGCCGAACCGCGAACGTCGCGACCTTCGCGGCCGGCGTGGGCCAGTTCTTCAAGCGCCCGCAGACCACACCGGCCAGCTCACCGAACCCGGACACCACGTCCGCCGCGCAGATCAATGCGATTTCGAACCCCGAGACCGCCAGGGCCCTGCAGAATCTCCAGAACCTTCTCTACACGAGGGCGATCACCGATCAGGAGTTCCAGGCCGCCAAGGATCGCCTGCTCGGCGCACCGGCAGCACCCAGTGACTCGTTCACGCAGATCGCCCAGCTCGCGGAACTGCATCGCGCAGGAATTCTCGGCGATGTGGAGTTCGCCGCCGCGAAGGCGAAGGCCCTGGGCATCTAGCGGCGAGACGCACTCGGGTCAGCGGGTGAGCGCCCGGGGGATGTGAGGGCGGGGACGGCCCAGGTGGACCTCGCCGGTCTGGGTGGAAGTGAAGAGCCGTGTCTCGCCGCCGGACAGGTGGAGATGCTCGACCAGGGTGGTGAGCTGGACGATCTGCTGCTGCAGGTCGTCCAACTGCGACTCGAGGGCGAGGATGCGGCGGATGCCCTCCAGGTTGATGCCCTCGGCCTGGGAGAGATGCTGGATGTGGCGCAGCTTGGCGATGTCGCGCAGCGAGTAGCGCCGGCCCCGCCCCCGGCTGCGGCCGGGCACCACCAGACCCAGGCGGTCGTAGCCGCGCAGGGTCTGGGGGTGCATCTCGGCCAACTGAGCGGCCACCGAGATCACGAAGATCGGGGCGTCCGGGTCGATCCGGTCGGGCAGTGGAACGCTCATCGGGCGTCCTCGAAGAGCGACGCCCGCGGGTCACCGGCCTCGGCCAGCTCCTGGTAGGCCTGCAGAGCTTGCGCGGCCTCGGCCGACAGCGTCTTCGGCACCTGGACCGCGACGGTGACCAGCAGATCACCGGGCTCGCCCTTGGCGGTGGGCGCGCCCTTACCGCGTACCCGGAGGGTGCGTCCGGTCGGGGTTCCAGCGGGGATCCGCAGCCGGACCTTCTGCCCACCGAGGGTCGGGACGTCGATCTCGGCGCCCAGCGCGGCCTCGGCGAAGGTGACCGGAACGGTCACGGTGAGTTGCTTGCCCAGGCGTGCGAAGACAGGGTGCGGTCGGACGTGCACGGTGACATAGAGGTCGCCGGATGCGCCGGAGTTCTCACCCGGCCCGCCCTTGCCGGTCAGCCGGATCCGCTGGCCGTCGGCCACGCCGACGGGGATCCTCACCTGCATGGTGCGGGTCGAGCGTGCCCGTCCGGAGCCACCGCAGGTCGGGCAGGGATCCTCGATCACCAGGCCGCGGCCGTGGCATTCCCGGCAGGGCTCGCTGATCGAGAACATCCCACCCGAGGTGGAGGTCTGCATACCGCTGCCCTGACAGGTACGGCACACCTGCGGCGCGGTGCCCGGCCGTGCGCCGGTGCCGTGACAGGTGTCGCAGGCGGCCTCGGAGACCGTCTGCATGCTCACCGTCGACCCCTCCACCGCCTGGACGAAGTCGATGGTGACCTCGCCCTCGATGTCCTGGCCGCGACGCGGCCCTCGGGCCTGCGAGGGCCGCCGTCCGGCTCCTCCGCCACTGAACAGACCGCCGAAGAGGTCGCCGATGTTGGTGTCGCCGACATTGCGGAAGAGGTCGTCCATCGACGGACCGCCGCCGCCCGAGCCGGGGAAGCGGAAGCCGACGCCCAGCAGCCGCCGGGCCTCGTCGTACTCCTTGCGCTTGGCGGGATCCGACAGCACGTCGTTGGCCTCGGAGATCTCCTTGAACTTCCGCTCCGCTTCGGGGTTGTGCTGGTTGGCGTCCGGGTGGTTCTCCCGGGCCAGCCTGCGGAAGGCCTTCTTGATCTCCTCCGGCTTGGCGTCCGAGGAGACGCCAAGGGTCTTGTAGTAGTCCTTCTCGAGCCAGTCCTTCGTGCTCATCGCGCCTCCTCTCTCATGCGTGCGCTATCAGGAAGGATCGGCCACTCCCACCCGTGCAGGGCGGAGCACCCGGTCGTTCAATCTGACGCCCTTCTGGATCACGGCTGAGATCACGGTCACGGCGATCTCCTCCTCCCCGGAGTAGGGCATGTGCATCAGGGCCTCATGGATCTGCGGATCGAACGCCTCGCCGACCTCGCCGTACATCTCCAGCCCGTACTTGGCGGTCAGCTTTTCCAGCTCGTCTGCGACCAGCTTGAAGCCGCCCACCAGCTCGTCGTGTTCACGGGCCGCCTCGATGCTGTCCAGCACCGGCAGCAGGTCGAGGACGACTGCCTCGATCCCGCCGGTCCGGGCCAGGCCGCGGTCGCGGTCCACCCGCTTCTTGTAGTTGGCGTACTCGGCCTGCAGTCGCTGCAGGTCGGCGGTCCGCTCGGCGGCCACCTCCTCCAGCTCGGCGACCTTGGCGGCAGCGATCGGGTCGGTGGCGATCGACGGATCCGGGCCGGCGGACTCGCTGCCTTCCCCGGCACCATGCGGCTTGCGCGCCCGGCCGGTCAGCGGATCCACCCGCCGCCGGTCATGGATGGTGGGACCGGACCCCTCGGCCCGGCCCCCCTCCACGTGCGCGCCCTCGGGTGCCTCAGGGTTCTCCTGGGCTCCTGGTTCGGTCACTTGTCTTCCTTACCGTCCTCGTCCACGATCTCTGCGTCCACCACATCGTCGTCGGACGACGGCGGCTGCGTCCACTGCTGGTCGCCTTCGCCGGAGCCGGCTTCCGACTGAGCGGCCTGGGCCGCGGCGTACATCGCCTGGCCCATCGCCGACGCCTTGGTGTTGAGGTCGTCCATCGCGGCCTTCACCGCGTCGTTGTCCTCGCCCTTCAGCGCTTCCTTCAGCTTCTCCAGCGACTCGGTCACCGGAGCCTTGACGTCATCGGTCAGCGTCTCGGCGTTGTCGGCCAGCAGCTTCTCGGTGCGGAACGCCAGCGCGTCCGCCTCGTTGCGCATCTCGACGACCTCGCGCCGCTTGCGGTCCTCCTCGGCGTGCGCCTCGGCCTCGCGGACCATCCGGTCGATGTCGTCCTTGCCCAGGGCCGAACCGCCGGTGACAGTCATGGACTGTTCCTTGCTGGTGGCCATGTCCTTGGCATGGACGTGCACGATGCCGTTGGCGTCGATGTCGAAGGTGACCTCGATCTGCGGGACACCGCGCGGGGCAGGCATCAGGCCGGTCAGCTCGAAGTTGCCCAGGCTCTTGTTGTCCCGGGCGAAGTCGCGCTCACCCTGGTAGACCTGGATCATCACCGACGGCTGGTTGTCCTCGGCGGTGGTGAACACCTCCGACCGCTTGGTCGGGATGGTGGTGTTGCGCTCGATCAGGGTGGTCATCACGCCACCCTTGGTCATGATGCCGAGGCTCAGCGGGGTGACGTCGAGCAGCAGCACGTCCTTGACCTCGCCCTTGAG